>JAMCUN010000001.1 GCA_023381415.1 Thermoplasmatota archaeon
TGCTCATGGGATGGGAAGAAGAAATAGGAAATGCGCTGGTCGAAGCGGTAAGGGAGATACCTGCAGGAGCAGGCATACTCTTTTCCGGTGGTCTTGACAGTTCACTGATCGCTCACCTCTCCAGGAAGGAGGGGAAGGATGCAAAGCTATATTCTGCCTGCACCGAAGGATCACATGACTGTACCTGGTCAAGGAAAGCGGCGTCGATGATGGGGATGCAGGTGGACATCATCCAGAAGAATGATGGAGAAATAATGGAAGGGATACGATCGATAAAGAGGATCACAAATGAAACATCACCCCTCATTCTCCTGATAGAGCTACCCCTGTACTTCATAGCAAAGGATTCAAAGGAGGCAGCTCTCGCACTTGGCCAGGGGGCGGATGAGTTGTTCCTTGGATACAAGAAGTATGAGAGGGAGAATACGTCGAAGGAGGACTTCAGGAGGGTGATTGAGCACGTTGCTCCCCTTGAGAGGAAGATTGCAGATTCCTGCAGGAAGAAGCTTGTTTACCCATACCTGGACAAGAGGGTCATAGATGTTGCATCATCAATCCCATACAACAGGAACGTGATGGATGGGACAAGGAAGGGAGCACTAAGAGATGCTGCACGCAGCCTCGGACTGGCGGAAGAGATAGCAATGAAGCAGAAGAAGGCATCCCAGTACTCCTCCGGATTCAAGGATGCGGTATCGAGGATGGCAAGGGAAAGTGGAATGAAGATTCACGAGTTTATGAGGGAGCTGTAGCGATCGAATATCTCCTCATTCTTTCTCCTTATCTCACCAATGTCAATCCCCAGGAACTTTCCCTGGGAATACAGGAGTTTCCCGTTGACGATCGTATGTTGAACGTCGCTTCCGCTGGAGGAGTAGATCAGGATCCTCTCGGCATTCTCCTTCCTGAGCGGAATCTGACCCGGTCCGCCCCCAACTACCGTCAGGTCCGCAAGCGCACCCTCCTTTATCACCCCAGAATTCTTGCCGAGCACCTTCCATGGGTTTCTTGTCATGAAATCCAGAACCTGGGAGGGGGGCATCGCCTGCCCTTCCTCCCTGTAGTTTTTCTGCAGGAGGGAGGAGAGCTTGGCATTTTCAAGCATATCCAGCGAGTTGCCAGTTGCGGCAGAATCAGTTCCGATGGTAACGTTGACGCCATGCTGGACCATCTCAAGAAGGGGCGCGAAATTCCCGTTCGCCAGTTTCATGTTGCTAACAGGGTTATTGACAGAAGTTACACCCTTCCTTCCCATTATCTTGATCTCGTTTAGTGTGACATAAATCGTGTGGGCAGCAATCAGCCTGTTGCTGAGGAAACCGAGGCCGTCCAGGTATTCGACCGGCCTCTTCTTCTCCTTCTTTACTATGTCGTACACCTCCCTCCTGTTCTCGCTTAGGTGTATCGTGTAAGGGAGGTCGTACCTATCAGCGAGTTCCTTGGACGCTATCAGGTCATCCCTCTCGCAGGAATATATTCCGTGAGGGGCAGGCAGTGGCGTCACCAGCTCATTTCCACTGAACCTCGATATGAACTGTTCAGCATTCTTGAGGGGGTCACCCTTCTGCGTTGTCTGGTTCTTGTTGACTATGCTCCATCCAAGGTACGAACGAATGCCCGTTTCCTGAACAGCCCTGGCAACCATGTCCTCACCGTAGTACATATCCAGGAACGTGGTCGTTCCCTTGCTCAGCATTTCAGCGATCCCCAGTTTAGCGCCGTAGTAAACATCATCGTCCGTCCTGAGCGCATCCATCTTGAAACCGGTCTCAAGAAATCTCTGGAATTGCATGTCATCAAGCAGCGTCCTCATGTTTGACATCGAAACGTGGGTGTGCATGTTGACGAATCCGGGGGAAATTATCTTGTTTTCGCAGTTGATGACGTATTCCGCCTCCACTCCTATCCTCTCTGAAATCTGCGATATCTGGTTGTCGTCGATGAATATGTCCATCACCTTCGGAGAATGGTCCTCAGTCAACAGGATGCCGCCCTTAAGGAGGATCTGCATATGTTGCAATTACCTGTTCATATATATTTTATCTGAAGAGTATCAGGTATCCGGCTGCAACTGTGAAGAGGAGGAAGAGGAAGGAATACTTGTTGAACCTTGCGAAATTCTTGCCTGATAGGTTCCTGAGGGCGATTATGTTTGCAAGTGAAGCGACGACGGTACCGTTCCCTCCTATGTTGACCCCATATGAAAGGACCGCGAATGACGATATCTTCCCGTACAGAACTGTGGTTGGAACGTTCGAGATGAACTGGGAGAGTATCAAGGAAGTGAAGAAGGTCTGCACTCCGTTGCTCCCAAGGGGAAGTGTGATGAGGAACCTGACTGAATTCATCACTAGGAATATCAGTATGAAGACTATGATAAGCACATAATCCACCCTGGCAACGGTCAACGGCTCAGAGAAGACGAAGCTTAGGAGAGTGATGGCGATGATCCCGAGAAAGATATAGATGGTAAGATTGAGGAGCATACCTACGATCGTTGCAACAAGGAGGGACAGGTAGAAGAAGAAAAGGCGGAAGTTAGGTCTCGGCCCGCTTTCCTCAGTGGACAGTTTCTCGTCCTTAAATATCAGGGAAAAAATGACAAGAATCGCCAGAGATACAGCGAATATCGGAGCCATTGTCTTAACGAACTCCAGGAAATTAAGGGAGTAGAGCCTGTACATTATGATGTTCTGGGGGTTACCGAATGGCATCAACATTGATCCTACATTTGCAGCAATCGCCTGGAATATTATCACGTCGTCCAGGCTCTTCTTTGCGAATTTTCCGATCGCAAGTGTTATGGGAATGAGGACAAGGAGGGAGACGTCATTCGTTAGGAACATTGCCATGAACGTCGTCAGCAGGATAGCTACGATCATCAATCTTCTCTGCCCTTTGGTCACCTTCATTATCCTGAAGGCAAGGTAGTTCAGCCCTCCGGAATACATCAGTCCTGTGTTAACAACTATGAGGGCAGACAGGATCGCAATTGTGTCCCAGTCGACCAGGCCTGGTGAGTATATGCTCCTCCTCAGAATAATGATTGCAAGGTAAGCCACTCCAAGCACTAGTAGAAGGATCCTGTTGACCGTTAACTTCATTTAAAGTGTGTTCTTCAACAGCGTATCAAGCTCTGGTCCTATTGCCTTCAGTATCGACTTCACCATTTCATCCCTGAAGGATTCAGGGAGGGAAATAAGGCCTAGTTCGGCGACAACTTTGAGCATTCTCCCCTGGGCTCCTGCCTCCAGCAGTTTGCCCCTCATGTACTCCTTTATGGCCTCCTTAAGCTCCCCCTCAAGTCTAGGGTTGGCCTTGAGCTTCTCCTTGATGCTCTCCCTGATCTCATCCTTGTATATTTCCTGAATAGCCTGGATAATTATCTCGTCAGAAAGCATCAGCTTCTTGGAATCCTCTAAGATGAAATTATCGTCCTTGGCCATGGGATGTTATACCAACGGTATATAATAGTTATTCTCGTCTGGACGGCTCCGTCATATGTCAAGCGTAATTTCCACAAGAGGTGGGCTCCTCCTGGCCACAATCCTGTCGTATGTGGCCGCCTTGACGAGGGCTGAACCTCCAGAGTTCCTTCCAGCGGTCTCTCCGTATCCCTCCCAGTGAATCTTCCCCTTGCATATGGTAACTTTCCTGACCCTCACCGCGAGATTTGACGATTCTGCCCTGTAGATTATGTCATTCAGGAGCCTTATGACGCAATCTTCGTCAGAATCGTATTCAACTGTGGATTCAAGGGTTGATACCGGGTGGAGAGGCTCTCCATAGACCATCTTCAGCATGTGATTTGAAAGCTCAAGGAGTGTGCCCTGGAACGACCTTCCCCAGGCCCTTAGCCTGACGTCAGCTGTGTGTTCGATCGATTCAACAGGCACCGGTTAGTATGGAATGGGGTGATAAAACGTTATTGCGACGGTTTTCTTGCCTCGTTTATCGCATACTGTCCAAGCTTCTTGACGTTGAGCATGTTCAGAATCTCCAAGAATTCCTCCCTGCTCAGAACCCTCGTTGCAACAAGCAATCCGACATATACAAGCGTGTAAAGGATGAATAGCCCGACTATAACCACAGCCGGCAGGGCATGAAAATCGTGCAGAGTGTGGAAGAAATAGAAGAATACAGTTCCAAGCAGGATGGAAACGACGCCTCCTACCACCGACTGGAACGTAACAGGTACCCTGACTTCACGGTAGAGTGCCACCACAGAAGCCAAGAGGATCGCTATGCCGGAGAACATGTATGCGTATGCCGCACCCACAACTCCCATTCCTGCAAAGTGAATGTCCGCAAGAGAGCTCGGAATCAGGACGACATCTAATGCAATGAGGAGCACATACCCGAATATGTTCAGGCTCCCAGATACCCTTGTCTTTGCTGTAGCATTGAAATGGGTCCAGAACGGGATTGCCATCGTCCAGAACCAGGAGCCTATCAGCATAATCCTCAGGGGGAGGCTGAACGGGATGAGGTCGGATTTCCACAGATTCAGTATCGCAGGTGCGAAAACAAGCACGAAGACAGTCAGAGGTGTGACGAATATTGTCAGGTACTTAAGTGTCCTCCCCATGACCCTTCCGTAGTCCCCGTTTGAGTTCAGCTGCGATGTGAGCAAGGGGAGGATGAGGATCGTTATTGACGTCGCGAACCCGGTGATCATTAGTATGAGCCTGTAGACCCCCTGATATCCTCCGGAATCGTAAGACCCAACTGAGATGAAGACGAGCACCTGGGCGAGGTTAGCTGAAATGGTGGAAGTAATAGCCACACCCATCAGCGGATACGAATACCTCAGGTAGTTCCTGATTGTTTCCAGGCGTGGCCACTTGAATCTCCACGGCATTCCCATTACGAAACCGATGATTGCATACACAACGTAGGAGATGGAATATGAAACGGCAATCAGGAGGGCCATCTGATTGAGGCCTGCTCCTGACGTGGGGAAGTGAAAGACATTGAAGTGGATCAGTATCAGAACGGAGACGAACCTTGCGGTTGATTCCATTATTGGGGGGAAAGAAATCTTGAATGCCTCCTGGGTACCGGTGAAGAATGCACGGTTTGCCTGTATGTAAGGGAGCCCCAGGAAGTAGGGGATGAGCAGCAGAATGCTTATGTATACGAGGGGTGATGCGAACCTCTGGTGGAAAGTGACGGTCCAGACGAATATCGCGAGGAAGATTATGCCTACGTAAACAAGAGTGAGGATTGTCTTCATTACCAAGAGGGCGTTGTTGTACTCATTCCTGTCCTTTCCAGCTGCGATCATCCTGGTATGGGCGGTGCTTATTCCAAGATCGGAGACGAACGAGAATACCAGGCCGAATGACAGGGCTGTGCCGAATATTCCCCACGCACTCAGCCCTGCATCCCTGGCTATGAGAAGGTATGTGAGGAATCCAATTATCAGCCCATACCCGTTCTGCAGCAGAATCCAAGCTGGTTTGGAGGTCTCCATCTTGTTGGGCTTAGTAGTAAAGTGTAGAAAAACCTATGTTTTTAAGAAACTGTTATATTTTCGCAATATCTGGCCGAACGTGATTCCCTCCTTCATATCCTCACTTGTCCTCTTCATTCCTGCATTCATTGCAAACCCGAGTGCAGTCATAACGGGGGGTCAAGGGGTCATTGACGGGGGCAGGAACTGGAGGGGAAAGAGAATCCTGGGAGATCACAAGACATGGTCGGGGCTGCTCGGTGGAATATTCGCAGGGACAGTGATCGGATTGATCATCAACTACCTCTTCCTTTTCTTGGGAGTAAGGGAATTGACGTTCTCAGAAGATTTTTATTCGGCTATCTCGATGGTGGTGACCCTATCTTCATTCTCGATGATAGGTGACCTCTTCGGTTCATTCATAAAGAGGAGGATTGGTAGGGCTCCAGGTGCGGAATCTTTGTTCCTGGACCAGTACCCGTTCGCCATATTCGCACTCCTCTTCTTCTACGCGATATTCTGGAAGGAAGCCGTGTCCCTCTTCCCATGGGAAGGGGTCGTGGCAATACTAATAGTAACGCCCCTTATCCACAGGGCAGTAAACATAATCGGGTACAGGTTGAAGGTGAAGGACGTACCCTACTGATCAAGGAAACTGTTCACGTCCGAAACAACGTCCTTCGTGAGGTAAAGATTTGGCAGTTCACCCCTGAATTTTCTTGCCCTCGAGTCAAGGATCACGGCAACTCCCCTGTCCTCAGGGCTCCTTATCAACCTTCCGATTGCCTGGCGCATCTTGGTGGATGCAACTGCGTCGTAGGCATATTCCCATCCTCGCCTGAACTTCATCTCATAGAACAGTTCGAGAGCCGATGATTCTGGAGAGGGAGGAGGGTAGGGTATCCCCGTGAGCACAGCAACCTCAACAATCTTTCCAGGCAGGTCTATTCCCTCCGATATCCTTCCGTTGATGACAGCAAATAGATTCCCCCCTCTCTCCCTGAAGTGCGATATAAGGGAAACGAACTCCTCGTTGCTCATTCCCTTCCTCTCGAAATATATCCTTCCATCCATGTTGACCTCCAGGAAGGAAGATAGCTGTTCGTAAGAGGTGCAGAATATTATCTTGTTTTTACGAACCTTCTCCACTATATCCTTTACGTATGAGTTCATCCTCGTCCTAGACTCATCCTTCATTGTATATTTTGAAGTGACGTCGTCCACGAAAAGCACCTTCAGGTTCCTCTCCAGGTAATCTGCCTTTATCACTATTTTCTCTGGGTCCTGAAGGCCGGTTTCGTCGATGAACTTGCTGAAAGGTGATATCGTACCTGACATGAAATATGACCTGTAGGCATTCCCGAAGAATTTCAGGACCTCGTAGGTCTCCAGGTTCATCAGGCTTATCCCGGACGGTTCGTCGTTGTGTGATATCATCACGCTGTACCCCTCATCTTCCTCCATCAGCCTGGAGGAAAGGACAGCCACGTTCAGAATGTGGCTCCTGGGTAGCTTTCCCTCTGCGCTCCTTGACTCTCTTATGGAGAGGCCGAAGTTAGCCATATGCGAGAGGATGTTCCTGACCTCCAGGGAATTCATCTGGAACGATTCCATGTAAGCCTCAGTGACCTCCTGTGAGGTCAATATTCTGTCCCCTTCCTTCAGAAGATTGTTGAGCGCCTCTGCAAGGGAGTCGATGACGTAGGAGGCGTTAATCTTGTTAAGCTGCATGTCACCGTACTGGTCTATCTCCTTTGAGCACCCGTTGAGGCTGTTGTGTGTCAGCCTGTTGGAGAATATGTTCCTCGTTATTTCAGGGATGTTGTGGGCCTCGTCTGCTATCAGTATGATGTCCCTCAGATCCGCCTCCATCCATCCGAGGAACCTTTCCCTTATGAACGGGTTGAGGAAGAAAGAGTAGGACGTGACGATGATCCTCGCGTCCTTTGCCAGCGTCTTCTGTGCGAAGTAGGGGCAGTATTCTATATTTCCAGCTTCGATGAAGTCTTCCTGGGACATTATGTCCTTCGTCCACCCAAGGTCGTAGTTCGTCTCGTAGGGGCATCCCCCCTTGCCAGACCTGTGCTTTTCGACAAGCACGCGGCAGTAGTTGCTCTGCTCCTCCGGTGTGCCCTGGGACATATCGGAGGCCTGCTTCCTGAAGAGGCACATCTCCCCCCTCCCGAAGAATGTCATCACCTTGCCAAGTCCCAGCCTCTTTGCCTCCCTCAGGAGGTTTTCCCCCTGGGAGTTTGTTCTTGTCAGGAAAACAACCCTCCTGTCTGGATATTTGGAGACGACGTGGAACAGCATGACGATGGTCTTTCCGGACCCGGTAGGGCTCTCGATGATTGTCGACCCCTTCCTGCTGCTGTCCAGTTTCTCAAATATCATCTCCTGCCATGGATATATATCATAGGGGAACTTTGGGGCATCTTTCAATGAAGTTTTCCACCCCCTTGACTGCTGGAAGGCCGAAACTGGATATCTGCTCCTCAAGGTCCTTCAAGCTTACCGCTGCTGTGAAGTCGTAAGACCCCATGCTCCTCATGATATGCTCCTCCCTCACTCCAATGACATCGCGCATCAGCTTTGATATCTCCATCTTCCTATCATCAGGCAACCCCCTTTCCACGCTTTCCAGGTAAACCCTCAGGAACTCTGACAGCGACTTTGACCGCTTCCCAGAGCTGAAGATGCAGCAGCACATCCCCTTAGAGGCGCTCTTCTCACCGCCATTCATGGAAAGGAAAGGCTCCCAGATCTGGGCGGCCTCAATCTCCCCCTTCCTGTAAGCTCGCAGGATGTCCTCTATGCTCTTGAAATAAACCTGCCTGTAGTCTGAGAATTCTCTAGACTCCTTGTCCATAGTCGACAGGGGGGTTGTACCTATCTTGCCCCTGCTCGCCCTCTTTATGATCCCTCCCCCTCCCCTTGCCACGCCTGCCACCGGCCTGATGTTCCTGTCTATGAGGAAGAAGAAATAACCGGAGATCAGAGGGCTGGCAATTATATCTTCATTCCCCATCATCAGTTCCTTCAGGGCCTCCAGGCTGTTGTCGTATATCTTCAACCTGAAAGGTATCTTCTCTTCTATATCGTGGAGTGTGGAAACTATGTGGGCATACTCACTGCTTCTTAGGATTCCTACCCTCAGCGTCCGATCGTGGTTTATTGAAACTACAACTGTCCTCTGGCCAACCTTTCTCCTGACGATCAGCCCCTTCCTCTCCAGCAGGGAGAGGACCTCTGATACCCTGGACCTCGACGAATTCAGCCTGGAGGTGAGCTCCTTCTGTGTAAGTTCCTCCTCGAAAAGAAGTTCAAGTACCCTTTCCCTCAGCATACGGGTCAGATTTCAAATTCCTCCCCATTCTTAGGAAGCACTACCTTGGATGACGTGATGTCCTTTGCAAGCTCTTCCCTCTTCTCTCCATGCATAAGAACAACCTTCTCAGGCCTTGATCCCTCTATGAACTCCACCAGCTCCTTATGCCCGGAGTGGGCGGAGAAATCGAAGAACTTCACGTCCATGTTGACCTTTGTTGCAACGCCCGCCAGGTCTATGCTCCCCGTCTCAAGGAGCATCCTCCCGTTCGTATCCTCAACCTGGTACCCCGTCAGGAACAACCCGTTCTTCGGGTCGTTTAGCTGGGATATGTAGTTGAGCACAGGTCCGCCATCCAGCATTCCGCTCGTCGTGAGGATTACATCTCCGTTAAGGGCCTTCTCCCTGTCTGATTTGCTCCTCACCATCCTCACCCTCCTGAGCATCTTCTTGTACCTCTGATAGTTCTTTATGTACTTCGGAAAACTGAGAAGGACGTTGCATACTGTCCTTGCCATTCCATCGATCCATATCTCGTAATCCGTGTTTTCAAGCACCATGAGGAGCTCCTGTGCCCTCCCTGTCGCAAAAGCGGGAACAACGGCGACACCATCATTTTCCACCACCCTCTGTATAGAGGAGAGGAAATTCTCCTCAACATTCTGCCTCGGCGGGTGCTCCTTCCCTGCGTAGGTGCTCTCCACAACCAGTATCTCCGTGCTTATCGGCTTTATGCCGAAGAGGAGATGGGTATCAATGCTCTGTATGTCTCCAGTGAACACTATTGTGCGATCGTTCTTTATCTGGTACATCGAGCTTCCTATGAGGTGCCCGGTGGGATGAGACGTTATCTCCTGGTCCTTGAATTCCATCGTCTCACCGTAGTTGAGGGGCGTGAAAGACTCAATTATGCTGTCCACATCAAACTCCTCGTACGGAAGGTTTGTCCCCTCGATGTTCGCTATCTTCACAGAATCGTACAGAAGTATCGGGATGACGGACAGTGTCGGAGGGGCCGCATATACGTTCGCGCCTCCATTCTTGTTCAGCCAGGGAAGCATTCCAACGTGGTCCAGGTGGGAGTGAGTTACGAAAACTCCATCCACCTTTGGAGCTAACATAGGGAATGTTGGAGGTTTCGTTGGGTTCATTCCGTAGTCGAAGAGGAACTTGTACCTGTCTGTTGACAGCACCATTCCCAGTCTGCCCACCTCATCCCCTCCTCCGAGGAACTTAGCCTTCATAGTCCTGCCTCCTTTAGGTAGAGGCCGCACTTGCATGACCTATTTTCAGAAATCTTTGGTATAGCACTAGCCAGCACTTTCTTTATGTTTTCTTCACTTTCTTTCATGACTCTAATCACTTCTTGCGAATTAACGGGCACATCTGCCCATACATCATAGTCCGTTACAGTAGCCAGGGTAAGGTAGCACATCTCCTTTTCCCTCGCCAGATTTATTTCAGGAACGAGGGTCATACCTATGATGTCCCCAACTCCCCTGAAAAACTTGCTTTCTGCTCTCGTGGAGAACCTGGGACCCTCAATGCATACGTACGTCCCGCTGCTCTTCGACTTTATCCTGAGGTCGAGTAGCGTCTTCCTGAACACATCTAGCAGGTCTGGGCAGAACGGATCCGCCATTGAAATGTGGACGACCTGCGGTCCATCGAAAAACGTGTAAGTTCTTCCCTTGGTGTAATCGAAGAACTGGTCAGGAAGCGCTATCGTTCCTGGCTCTATATCCTTCTGAAGAGAACCCACGGCAGAAACGCCTATGACCCTGTCCACTCCAATCTCCTTCAGGCCGTACATGTTGGCCCTGAAGTTGATCTTGTGCGGAGGTATCTTGTGCTCCTTTCCGTGCCTGTACAGTACGACAACCTCTCTCCCTCCAATCTTCCCTACTTCAAGGGGAGATGACATCTCACCGTAGGGGGTGCTCATTTTCACTATTTCGGGATCTTCAATCAGTTTTCCTGTGACTGAACCCCCAATTAGACCTATTGACATTGAGACTGCATGTTATGTTGGCTAAATAAACTTCCTCAGTCATTCCACGAAAATTTTGAGGGGGTGGCCTTCGATGGTGAAATCACGTCCCCTTTAGCCCCACATTCCACAACTGTCCTCCGGGCGTACTTGAAGTCAGCAGAAAGGGTTGGAATGCATCCGAAAACATAGCTACCTTTTAAATCTTAATGGAATTTTTATGTCTAAACAAGTAGAATTTTGCCGCCCTCTCCTTCATACCTGACCATATCATCATCCCCGCCAGTCAGCCAGTAGCGGGGAAGAGAGCAGGGCCTGCACCTTCAAGCAGCGAGGCTGCAAAGGATGGAATGTCGCTAAGTCCCTCGGGAAGATCGCCCATCCAGATACTTGGAATTCATCGCACTTCAATATTATGCTGTGAACCCATTGAACAAAATGCGGGAAAGAAAGAGCAGAAGGGGGGAATAATTGTTCTTGAGTGAATATCTGATATTGCGCAAATCTGGACATAATTAAATATGAGGTATCAATCTGGTTCCATGGATGGCAAGCTGCGTCCTCTTAACGTTCTAGGAAACAGCCTTAACCAGTATGTGCTGGTGAAGGTCAAGTGGAACAGGGAGTACAGGGGACTGCTGGATGGTTACGACCAACATCTCAACCTCGTAATAAAGAACGCGGAAGAGGTAATAGAGAACAAGAGCAGGGGAACTTTCCCCGTGATGGTAGTCAGAGGGGACGTGGTAGTGTACATTTCACCTTCGGAGGCGATATAGAATGAGAGGAACCCCATCGATGGGGAAGAGAAACAGGATAAAGGTCCATATAAAGTGCAGGAGATGCGGTCAACATGCCTACAATGTGACCGACAAAAGGTGCTCCCACTGTGGATATCCGGATACAAGGATCAGAAGTTATAACTGGGCGAAGTCTAGGTGAGTCCTGCGGGATAGTAGCTCTCGCCGAGAGCGTCCCGGTAGGCTACAGGCTGGTGCAGTCCCTGAGGATAATACAGCACCGCGGGCAGGAATCTGCAGGTATTTCCATTAACACCGGGAAGGGGCTGAAGAACTACAAGGGGATGGGCCTGGTAAACGAGGTTTTTTCCGGCGTCAGGCTTGAAAAGGACTCCGGCATCGGTATAGGGCACATAAGGTACAGCACTGCAGGATCGTCTGTCCTGGAGAATGCTCAGCCCCTGTATGCGAACATAGGCAAGTATGAGATTGCAATAGGGCATAACGGGGAGATCGTGAACGCCCAGCAGCTGAAGAAATCCCTTGAGAGCAAGGGGTATTCGTTCGCGACGAATTCTGATACCGAGGTCATAATGAAGCTGCTCTCAATTGAGCTCTCGAGGACGTCTGACCCGATTCTTTCAATGAAGAACACATTCAGGAAGCTGATCGGAGCCTACTCACTCAACATAATGATAAACAACAGGATATTTGTGGCGAGGGACCCGAACGGAATAAGGCCGCTGGTGGTTGGAACGACGGAATACGGTTACGGGGCAGCGTCCGAAAGCGTCGTTTTCGACCAGCTGAACGGGAAGATGATTAGGGATGTAATGCCCGGTGAGATCGTTGAAATAAAGAAGGATGAGATAGACTCCTTTGCATACAACCAGGATGCGAGGACAGCCCACTGCATGTTCGAGTACGTTTATTTCGCAAGGCCTGACAGCATAATGGACGGAAGGAGCGTGTTCGAGACGAGAATGGAGCTCGGGAGGATACTTGCAAGGGAGAACCCCGTGGATGGGGCTGACTGCGTTGTTGCTGTCCCTGATTCTGCGAGGACGCACGCGCAGGGGTATGCCGAAGAATCGGGAATTCCGCTTACGGAGGCACTCATCAAGAACAGGTACGTAGACAGGACATTCATAATGCCTGAGCAGGCAGGAAGGGAGAGCGAGCTGGACATAAAGCTCAATCCAATCAGGCAGCTGATAGAAGGGAAGAAAGTTGTGCTCGTGGACGACAGCATCATCAGGGGGAACACGACAAGGAAGATAGTGAGGCTGCTCAGGAAGCACGGTGCAAAGGAGGTCCATCTGAGGATTGCCTGCCCGCCCGTGCGTTTCCCGTGCTACCTTGGAATAGACATGAAGACGAAGGACGAGTTCATTGCATCCAACAGGAGTATCAGTGAGATCAACGCAAAGCTGGGGGCCGACAGCCTCCGTTACATATCACTGGATGGGCTCATTGAGGCCACTTCCCAGACCAGGGAAAGACTCTGCCTCGGATGCCTCACGGGGAAATACCCTGTCAGGATAGGAAGACGACAGGAAGAGAGGACAAGCTGAGAACAAGAGGTATTATTGTCTGCGAGACTGGAGGGACATCACAGATTCATAGAGTGACCTGTTCACCCTCATCTCCAGGCCATGCTCCCTCCCCAGGGAGATGATCTCCCCAGTTATCGCTTCTATCTCCGATCTCCTTCCGTTCCTCACGTCCTGCAGCATGCTGCTCGTGTTTCCAGATGTAGTCCTGCAGGTTTCTACAACATTTTTCTCAATCTCCAGGTTGTATCCAAGCTTGGAGAACAGGGCCTCCAGCTCCTCTATCGCATCCTTTGCTATTCCCCAGAGTTCCTTGTTCCTCAAGATCTCCCCGTTGCTCACGCTGTAGATCGCAGTTATAGGGTTTATGACAGCGTTGATCGCCGCCTTCCTGTACAGTTCCCCGTCTATGTCTTCAACCCACTCAGCGTTTATTCCCGACTCTTTCAGGAAAGAGATGTCCAATACAACAGAATGGCTTCCGAGCCTGAAGTACCCTCTACCGGTCAGCTCGGCCACGCCCTTCGATATCTTCCTTGCCCCCCAGGTGGTCACAGCATATATCTTGTTGATTCCATCCTTCTCCAGTCTCATGTGGGAGAGACCGTTCTGGAGAAGGATAACATCACCCTGAAGGGAATGCCTGTGAAAAACGCTCCCAAGGTCGTACGATTTCACTGCGACTATCGTCACATCAGATTTCACAGGTGCTTCCGAAACATCCAAAGAGAACCTCTCTTCCCCCCCAGATTCAACGAGCGCAAATCCCCCAGAGTAAGCACCCTTCTCCCCCTCCCTGACTGTCATCACCACTTCGTTTCTTCTGCTTAGAAAATAGGAAAGGACTATGCCCATTGAACCGGGGCCGATTACGTTTACCTTCATGCTATATTTGCGACGCTCAGGCCCGTAAGCTTCTTTCCCTCCTCGAATGCCTGCATGTTCACTGCCCAGTGCTTCTCCGGAAGGGACTCCTTCATTGCAGATACCAGGCTTTCCTCATTTATGCCAAGGATGCCGGTTGAATAAAGTGCACCTATCATGACCGTGTTTGCGACCTTCTTGTTCCCGAGGTTTAGAGCTACCTGATCAGCATCTACATCCACCTTGTTTACCCTTCCAAGTCTTTCTTCGACGATGTCTTCAGGGTAGTTCTGAAGCCTTATTGTCATGGAAACGGGGTGAATCCTGCGCCTGTTGAGGAGAACTATTCCGCCTTCTTTCAGCTTCGAGATGTTCCTCACTGCCTCAAGTTCCTCAAAGGCCACCAGGGCATCTGCGGACCCGGTAGGTATGATGGCACTCTTATAATCACCTATCCTTACCTCCACTGAAATCCTCCCCCCTCTCTGTGCCATGCCGTGGAGCTCCGTCATCAGCGCGTTCTTCCCCTCTGCCACTGCGGCCCTTCCTACCATTATTGCGACGGTGATGACGCCCTGCCCCCCGACGCCAGCGAATACGATTGATACCATCAGTCCTTCACCTCTATGGCGTTGAACGGGCAGACAAGCGGCTCAGAACAGACAGAGCATCCGTCGCAGAGCTCCCCATCTATGTACACCTTTCCGTCCTCAGTATAGAATGCAGCGCAGGAGAAATTCTTGACGCAGTTGTAGCACTGATTGCACTTGTCCTGGTTTATTGTGAACACCTTTGCATCTGCAGGCGACCTCTTCCTGTCGGCCTCCAGTGCGCACTCCCTCCTGCTTATCACCACAGCAAGGTCGTCAGACCTGAGGGCCTTCTTGAACGTTTCAAGGGAATTCTTCAGGTCGTACGGGTCCATCACGAAAACGTTCTTGATTCCTATGCCCCTGACGACGCTCTCTATGTCCACTCTCCTGAACGGCGGGCTTGTCTCTGGCGTAGGCTGCCCTCCGGTCATTGCAGTGACGGAATTGTCCATGATGACAAGGACGAAGTTGTGGTTGTTATGGTATGCATTCACCAGCGCCGGTATGCCCGCATGGAAGAATGTGCTGTCCCCTATGAAGCTCACGACCTTCTCTGTCGAGTTCATTGCAAACCCGCTGGATGAGCCAACTGAAGACCCCATAGAAAGGCAGAAATCCCCCAGCTGGTAAGGCTCGTAGTATCCGAGGGTATAGCACCCTATGTCAGTGGGCGCAATCGGGTTTCTTATCCCTGCCTGCTTCATTGCCATCCTGGCCACGTAATATGTGGCACGGTGAGGGCACCCGGGGCAGAGGACAGGCTCCCTCCTTGGCACTATGGATTCATCCTTCTTTACATCCATCTCTATCCCGAAAATCTTGGACAGGAATCCCGCGGTTCTGTCCACATCCATCTCGTACGACGTCGGGACGAATCCGTTCATCTTTCCATAAAATTCCTTTTTTATCGAGTTGAGAGCGCAAAGGGCAAGGACCTGTTCTTCGATGAACGGCCCTCCCTCCTCCACGAATACCACCCTCTGAGCCTTGCCTATCTCCTCCATTACTCTTTCTCGGTTGAGGGGGAAGCTCATTCCTATCTTCAAAATCCTTGCCCTCACGTTCAGCATTTCCAGGGCTTCGTCTATGTAGTTGTATGCTGCGCCTGATGTGATTATGAGCGTCGGGGATTCACCGTAGGATGAATCGAAAGCTTCGCGGAAACGTGAAGATGCGGCTCTCTCAATCCTGTCAGCAATGGATGCCTGGGCCGCATACGCATTCTCAGGCATGAGGACGTACGATGTGTTCCTCCTGTACCCCCAGCTGTTCTTCTCCCTTGCTTTTCCAAGCCTGACAGGAGCCCTTATGTGCGATATCCTCGTCACGCTCCTCACAAGGACTGGATGGCCAACTTCCTCCGATAAATCGAAGGCATAGAGTATGAAATCCTTGAGCTCCTGGGGGCTGGACGGTTCGACAACTATCACCTTGGCGAACTTCCCAAGGAACCTGTTGTCCTGCTCGTTCTGGGATGAGTGCATGGATGGGTCGTCCGCAGATAGGACGACCATCCCCCCCTTCACCCCTGACCCTGAGAGGGACACGAAAGAGTCCATTGCCACATTGAGTCCCACGTGCTTCATGAATACGAAAGACCTCAGGCCGCCGGCTGAGGCAGCAGCCGCAACCTCCAGCGCGACCTTCTCGTTTGTGCAGTACTCAAACTTGATTCCCATCTGTGCGGAAGTGCGGTACAGAACGTCCCCTATCTCAGAGCTCGGAGTTCCCGGGTAGGTTGAAGCAACTGATACTCCCGCCTCATATATCCCCCTGGCCACGGCCTCGTTCCCAAGCAAAAACTCAGTCCGCCCCTCGGGACCAAGAAGCGGTTCGAGCACCATATCACATCTGCTCCTTCTTGAGCAGGTACTGCCACCGTTCCTCGACAGCATTTTCTATGATCTTGACCTCCGAGTCGTACAGGTGGCTGAACCTTCCCTGGAGGTAGAGGTACTGTGATACAGGGACTGTCTTGGGGGGTTTGTAAAGCGTCAGTTTTCCGTTCCTGAACTCGTACAGAGGAAAGACTTTCGATTCCACCGCCAGCCTGGATATCTTTACAGTATCTGCTGAATTGTAGTTCCATCCCGGAGGGCATGGTGAGAGTATCTGTATGAACTTCGGTCCCTTTATGGTCCTTGCCACTGAAATCTTCCTTTCCAGGTCTTCCGGATGTCCGACTGTTGCTGTTGCCACATACGGGGCGTTCTGGGCCATTATTATATCCGCAACCACCTTCTTGTTCTCCCTCTTGAACTCCCTCCTGGACCCCACAGGAGAGGTTGTGGTCCATGCACCGTATGGTGTGCTGCCGCTCCTCTGTATTCCCGTATTCATGTAAGCCTCGTTGTCGTACATCACGTAAAGCACGTTGTGACCGCGCTCGACTGCTGCGCTCAAGCCCTGGAGGCCGATATCGGCCGTCCCGCCGTCACCGGCGAAGGCTATGACGTTGTAGTCTTCCTTCCCCTGTGCATCAAGTCCCTCCCTCAGCCCAGATATTGATGCGCCAGCCGATGCGAACGGCGTGTAAAGGAGCGGGACCTTGAGAGATGTGTAGGGCATCTCTCCGGGTATGACTGACCAGCAGCTCGCAGGTATTGCGACAACGCTCTTCGGCCCCATTCCCTTGAGGACGTACCTCATGGAAAGGGTTGCAGCGCATCCCGCGCAGGCAGTATGCCCCTGCTGCATGTACTCCTCCCTCGGTATCGTGAGCGGCATCTATCTCCCCCCCACGTTTACCCATTCCATCTCGTTGTCCCCTTCAACGAGGTCCTCGAACATCTTCTCGTAATCCTTGACCCTGATATCCCTCCCTCCGAGACCTACAACGTAGTTCCTGACAGGGACATCCACCCTGCCGTAGAGTGACGACACAACATCCTCAAACGTCGGTCCCCTCTGTCCGAATGAGAGGTTCCTCTCAACGATCCCCAAACCCTTCAGCCCCTTCACTGCACTCAGAATCTCTTCACCGGGGAAGGGCCTGTAGAAATAGAGCCTGATTAGACCGACCTTATGCCCCCTTTCACGCATCTTCCTTACAGTATATTTTGCTGTTGACGATATGGCTCCTGCAGTGATCAGGGCGTAGTCCGCATCCTCCATCATGAAGTTCTCAGTCAGCCCTGGGAGCTCTGCGTCGAACGTCTCGTTGAAATTCAGTATCTCGTTCTTTATCGTGCTAACAGCGTTGTACATGCTCTCCCTCATGTCCTTCTTCATCTCCATGAAGGGGCCGTCTGGTCCAACAAGGGAGCCGTAGCCCACCGGATTCTTGAAGTCTATCCTTGCGTCAAGGTCCAGGTCCCCAAGATAATCTGCTGCCTTCTTCTGGTTCCTCACTTCCACAGGCTCTGACGTGTGTGACAGTGTGAAGGCATCGAGCATGTTCATCAGCGGTAGCAGTATGTTCTTGTTCTCCGCTATCCTGTAGCCGAGGATTATGCTATCCATTGCCTCCTGGTTGGACTCGCAGTATATCTGCATCCACCCGGTATCCTTCTGGTTGAACGTATCTGTCTGTTCCCCCCATATGTTCCATGGCGGCCCTAGTGCCCTGTTCACTACTGACATCACCAGAGCCAG
>JAMCUN010000002.1:0-4726 GCA_023381415.1 Thermoplasmatota archaeon
ACCAGACTGGAGCTTCATTAAGCTCATCAGGATTCCAGTTCACTCCACCAGGAGCAGGAACATACACACTCTACTTCAATGTCACGGATCACTTCGGTATCAAAGCATCATCATCTGTCCATTTGACTGTCGATGCGCATCCTTCAGTTACTATTTCTTCATCGCCAAATCCAGCATCTGTTGATGTTGGTCAGTCCATTTCATTTGCCTCCTCCAGCGTAGGTGGATCAGGCTCATATGTATACCAGTGGTATGTGAATGGAAGTCAAATCTCTGGAGCCACATCCTCCACATATTCTTTGACCCCTGGCTCAGTTAAATGGAGTGGAGCCACGATATATCTGGTGGTTACGGATTCTCTCGGCGTGAGTCAGAAATCTAATACGATCACTATAACAGTCTTCGCAGATCCTACTGTCTCAGTTGTGACCCAAACAGTGAATTATGATGTCGGTCAGTCTTCTTCATCCATACCCAATGCTGCATCTGTCACATACTCAGGTTCATCTACCCATTCATCAGACTATTCAGCTTCATCAGACCAGGTGTATGTGGAATGGTTCAGCTCTTCCTCATCCACATTCACATACTCCAGTTCTGCCACCCCAGTAGGCTATGGAACATCATTCACACCACCAGTGGGAACATCAGCTTCCACAACGTACTACTTCGCAGTGGTAGTAGACACAAATGTCCATAACTACGAATCACAATCCTCAGGTTACATAGAGGTCGTAGTATCAGCAGATCCTACTGTCTCAGTGACACCATCAGGTCCTATAAGCCTGGATGTTAGCCAGAGCCAGTCGCTCACAGCTTCTGTGACTTATACAGGGAAGAATACTATTACAGTCACCTGGTACAGTAACTCACAGGATTCCACTTCAGGTGGTACTTCAACTGGGCAGACAGGGTTGTCATTCTCTGTGCCGACCACAGCATCTTACGTTGGAACAACTTATTACTATGCCGTGGTTTCAGATAATGGTGTTTCAGGTTATTCATCACCTTCAAACGTGGTTGAGGTCACAGTAAACGCAGGGATGTCCTCATCATCAATAGTAATTGGAGCTAGCCCTGGTGCAATCGATAGTGGCAGTACTGCTCAACTGGCTGTCTCATCAGCTAAGCTCACCGGGACTTCTCCATACAGTGGACAGTGGTATGAGGAGGCACCTGGGACCTCATCTTTCACCGCACTTGGCAGCTCATTCTCGTGGTCATCCTCTCTGGCAGCAGATGGAGTTACAACTGGTCCTTTGGATGTAGTTGGTACCTGGCAGTTCAATCTCACAGTCACAGATTCTTCAGGTGAATCTGCCAAGTCCAACACGGTAACTGTGACGGTAAATGCACTGCCTGCTGTTTCAATATCATCATCCCCATCGTCGGTGAATGGGGGTCTATCGATTGATATCGGAACTCAGGTAACGTTTACCGCTCAGGTTAGTGGTGGTACTTCAGGATTTTCCTATGCCTGGTTTGTCAACGGTACTGGAACCCCACTTAGCGGTGGTAAATCTATAGGAACGAATTCTCCTACACTTTCGCTGAAGCCGGAATCTACTTCATGGAGCGGTGCGATATTCTATGTAGTGATCACAGATGCTTCAGGGAATCAGGCAACATCCAACGGAATAACCTTAACGGTTAATTCTGGTCCAACTGTCACCCTCTCCCCATCATCTTCCTCTATAGATGTGGGTCAGAGTGCAGTCACTCTTACTGCAACACCATCAGGTGGTTCAGGAACCTATTCCTCATATGCCTGGTACTATGAGTCACCAGGTAGTCAGACATTCACATCCATATCTGGAGCATCATCATCCACATACTCCTTCTCCTCCTCATCATCCATATACACAACAACAGGCACATACTCATTCGAGGTGACGGTCACAGACAGTTATGGAATGACATCACCAGACTCAACTGCAGTAACAGTTACGGTATACGCAGATCCTACTGTCTCAGTTGTGACCCAAACAGTGAATTATGATGTCGGTCAGTCTTCTTCATCCATACCCAATGCTGCATCTGTCACATACTCAGGTTCATCTACCCATTCATCAGACTATTCAGCTTCATCAGACCAGGTGTATGTGGAATGGTTCAGCTCTTCCTCATCCACATTCACATACTCCAGTTCTGCCACCCCAGTAGGCTATGGAACATCATTCACACCACCAGTGGGAACATCAGCTTCCACAACGTACTACTTCGCAGTGGTAGTAGACACAAATGTCCATAACTACGAATCACAATCCTCAGGTTACATAGAGGTCGCAGTAGATTCAGCCATATCAGAAAAGTTAACTCCTTCTGCAACGTCCATAGATGTTGGTCAGTCAATCACTTTCTCAAATACGACGACAGGTGGTAGTGGCTCCTACAAGTACTCGTGGGCCGTCAGTCCTTCCGCCGGATGGGTTCAGGGAAAATCTCCTGGGACTTATGATACCTTTAACTTCACCTCGCCAGGAACTTATAGAGTATGGCTTAATGTTACGGACTCGAACGGAGGGACTGTTTCCTCGGAATCCGTGATAACGGTAAACTCGCTGCCAGCTGTTTCGTTGATTCCGTCTATTACAACAATGGATGCTGGTCAGTCGGTCTCGTTTACAAATACTACAAACGGAGGAACAGGTTCTCTTACATACACCTGGTCGGTATCACCATCCACTGGCTGGTCACAGGGATCCACTCAATCAACATACAACACTTTTACATTCACATCTCCTGGCACCTACACCGTAACGCTCACTGTCAAGGATTCATTGTCTTTCACTGCTTCCGCAACAGCAACAGTAAATGTAGATTCTTTGCCGAACGTAGCCATTTCTCCATCGTCTGTTGTGCTTAACCTTGGAAGTTATGCGGTATTTACTGCCGTGGTTGACAGCGGAACAGGTCCATATGCAACCATATCCACTTATGAGTGGCAGCTGGGAACCGCAAGCAATCCGTCAGGTTCTGCCATTGGTACCTCCAATACTCTAAACCTGACTACGGGCAGCTCTGGAATAATTTCTGCTACGGGTACATATTATCTTTGGGTGACTGTAAAAGATGAGTATGGAGAGTCAGCATCCTCATCTGCTGTAGTAACAGTTTCGAACATCAAGGTTTCAGTGACCAGTCAATCCTCATCTACAGCCACGATAGACTTAGGTCAATCTGTAATCCTAACAGGTACATTCAGTGGAGGGACAGCTCCTTATCAATACGAATGGTCGGTTCAACAAACAGATGTGGCCTCAGTTCCTACTGCAGGCTTTGTTGGTGGCACATCGCCCCAATATTATACGTTCACACCACTTGGATCCGGCACGTATTATGTATTCATTTACGTTAAGGACAGTAACGGAGGGGTGGGATACTCGTTTGGAACAGTGCACGTTAATCCAAAAATCTCTGTTGGCATAAGCGCTTCGAGATCCGTAATTGACGCTACCCAGGCGGTCACATTCACGAATACCACCGTGGGCGGAACTGCTCCCTATAAGTTCTCCTATTCAGTCACAACCTCCACCGGCGGATCAGCTTCGGGGGACTATTCTATCAGCGGCAACTCTATAACATTTACCTCCCCAGGTTCTTATAATGTGGCGCTTACTGTAACTGATTCCGCTTCCAACAGTCAGGTCTCCCAGCCAGTTTCCATAACAGTAAATCCCATCCTGAAAGTCTCCCTTACAGCCTCTTCGACGACTGTGGACGTCAATAATCCGGTCGCATTTTCTAATACAACAACAGGAGGAACTGCTCCGCTGAAGTATGCTTGGGCGGTCACGCTCAACGGTTCGTCTACGACAGCATATTCACAGTCATTGAACTCATTCATTTTCACCAAGTCCGGAACTTATATGGTGTACCTGAATGTTACGGATGGCACAGGGTATGTTGCAAGTTCTTCCTCTAAGATTACCGTCAATAATTCTCCTTCTATAATCCTCCAGAGTCTGACGGTCTCTATCTCAGGACCTTCAACAATCTCTGTCAATTCACCCGTTTCCCTCAAAGTGACATCGGTAACGGGTGGATCAGGTCCGTATACTGGAAGCGTACTCGCGCTACCTCCTGGATCGACAATCTATGCCAATTTTGGAAGCACATTCCAGTTCACTACCACACCTGCTACCGTTTCCACTCCAACGATAACTTCAGCGGGAACATGGCTGTTCGAGATAGAGGTTTACGAAACTTCAAACCCCACCGCCTACGGGTATTCACTCCCAGTTTCAGTATATGTCACCAGTGCCTTAACGTCATCTGCGATTGTAATAGCACCTACCACTGTCGATGTGAACGGTCAGGTCATTGCATCCGTACAATCGGGATACGGCGTTCCTCCGTTCTCATATTCCTGGTCAGCCACTCCATCAACCGGGTGGAACTCCCTTGGCGATGAGATAACGTTTACCCAATCGGGGCAGTATACTGCGACCGTTACGATCACAGATTCATCTGGCCAGAGTGCATCGCAGACGGCAACGATAAATGTGGTGGGAGGTCCTAGCATATCAATCACACCTTCATCTACCAACACAGACGCGGGACTTTCTGTTACCTTCTCGAACGTTACCACGGGTGGCGAGGCTCCGTACCATTTCTCCTATAGTGTCGTTCCTGTCCTTCTACTGAGCGGCACAGCGTCTGGAAGTTATGCAGTTAACGGAAACTCAATAACATTCGTGTATCCAGGTGAACTGGTTTCCAGACA
>JAMCUN010000002.1:4736-12921 GCA_023381415.1 Thermoplasmatota archaeon
AACTGTAACAGACTCGCAATCGAACAAGGCAACTTCGCCTTCTGTCACTATAAATGTCAAAAAACTTCCCACGCTCTCGATTACCCCTGCCTCAGTATCCATTGATGTGGGAGAGTCTGTAACATTCACCAACTCCACCTCTGGAGGAGTATCACCTTTCAAGTACAGCTGGTCTTATCCGTCTGGAAGCGGGATAACCTTGTCTGGAAACCAGTTCACCTTCCAGGATCAGGGAAATTACACAATAACCCTTACCGCTTCTGACGCTATGGGAGAGATAGCTACGGCTTCTGCAAATGTGAAGGTCAGTAACGTCGTCATAGTACTTCAGTCTCTCACTGTAACAATTAAAGCACAGTCCGCAGTAGATAGTGGTCTCGCGGGCTCGATTAGCGTGCAGTCAATATCCGGAAGCAGCGGGCCATTCCTAGCACAGGTGCTAGCGAAAGCCCCAGGCTCATCAACCTTTACGGATGTGGGATCTGCTACTCAAATTTCCACAACACCATCTAATGTATCAACAGGAACACTTACGACTCTTGGTACCTGGAACTTCGAGGTCTCGGTATCTGTTTCTACTAACTCAGATATTTTCGGGATCTCTAATGCGGTCACCGTTACAGTGGTCCCAGCTATAACATCTGCCGCCATCACCATTTCGCCCACAACTCTCCCCGCAGGCAGTTTCATAACTGCTTCCATTCAATCAGGTTATGGAGTCTCTCCCTTCACGTATACCTGGAGCGTATCCCTTTCAGGAGGAGGATCTGCGAACGGCGATTATTCATCGTCCGGAAATACCCTCACCTTTACTCAAATAGGGTCCTATACAGTAAGCGTGACCGTTACCGATAGCATGGGTGATTCTGCCACTTCATCTCCGGCTAGTATCGTTGTGAGGTCCAGCCTTTCAATCGTGCTATCCCCGACCTCTGGAACACTATACGTAGGGCAGTCTCTAACCTTTTCAAATTCCACAACCAACGGGGTTGCTCCGTTCAGGTATTCGTGGGCGGTTACGCTCAATGGCACGCTGACAACAACAGCTTACTCACTATCTGGGAATACCATAACATTCAATGTAGTCGGCAAATATGTTGTATATCTAAATGTAACCGACTCTACTGGGGCCACCGCATCTTCCTCTTCCTCTATAAAGGTTAATTCTTACCCCTCGATCATTTTTTCAACCTCTGGTGGGGTTGAAACGTCCATCGGCTGGATCGGCCAACTTCCAAAGTCGGAGACCCCTGCTGCAGACTTCACATTAGACGAAGGGACGCCCTGGGCGGTGCTGGCTCAGGGAGGTGCTGGCCCGCCCTACACCTTTTACTGGGTCGTCCAGAAGAACGGAACAAACACGACCAGTTATACTCTCACAGACTCAAACTCTTCCTTCGTCAATAATGAGATAACTTTCACTGCAACAGGTTTCTACTATGCAAACATATCGGTGAAGGATAGCTCCGGAACTTATTCTCTGAGGAATGCTACCATAACAATCTTGGTTAATCCCCCTTTAGTCGTATCGGTAGCCCCAGGTGGGTCCGCTAACGAGACATACACACTGGATGCGGGAAATGGTAGGAGCGTCAACCTTACTATAACACCTACAGTAAGCCAGGGTACCGGGCCATACAAATACCAATGGGTCGAGAATGGGCAGAATATAACGACATCAGGGGGGAGCGGAAGTGTGACAAGCGGAGACCCTATAACATACGAATTCACTCCAACTACCGGGGGTAATTACACATTCACCCTTCGAATATTCGATAGCGCACATGTCCCTACGGTCAAAAGTTACAATACGACCGTCAAGGTAGGAATACCTCTCACATCAAGCGCTCTGTCGCTGTCTCCCATTACAACTTCAGTAGGTGGCTCCGTGGGTGTCGTGGTCCAATCAGGGTACGGTACTCCGCCATTCAGATACGTCTGGAATATAACCCCCTCATCTGGCTGGACCTCATCTGGAGGCCAAGTCACGTTCACTACAGCAGGGAATTATACGGTAAAGGTGACCGTTACGGATGCAAATGATACAAGCGCATCAATCACGCGTACAGTCACGGTAGGAGGGCAGCTAACAGTTACTCTTTTGTCGTCAGTTCACGTGATAGACGTTGGACAGTCCGTCACCTTTACAAACACAACGCTTGGAGGCACGGGGGGAAACAGGTTCAGCTGGTCGATCACCCCATCGAGCGGATGGTCACAGGGAACCACTCCTTCAACCTACAATACCTTTACCTTTACCTCTCAGGGTGTTTATTCAGTTAAGCTCACTGCTACTGATAATAATGGAGCCCAAGCAACATCAATACCAGTCACCATAACTGTTAATTCGGACATCACGCCGCAGTCCATTTCCCTTTCAAGCACCTCTGCTCAAACTGGGGTACCAATTACGATAGAAGTACAGTCCGGATACGGAACGCCTCCGTATTCATACAGCTGGACAGTCTCCCCGTCCACAGGATGGACCTCCTCAGGGGATCAGATCACATTTGATTCCCCAGGTACGTTCTCCGTTGGTGCAACTGTGACAGATTCCACCGGTCTTTCCGCTACTATGTCTCCAGTATCTGTAACAGTCGTCCCTGCTCATATCTCTGTTTCCATCGAGAGCAAGGCTTACGGTGTGGATGTCAACCACAACCTGGTGCTGAATGGAAACGTTTCCCCTTCTAGTTCAACCTACACGTATTCATGGAGTATAGGCGGCTCTCCCACAGTGATAGGTTCTCTCTCGACGCTCACATTCAACCAATCTACCCCTGGCACTTATATCGTATACTTTAACGTAACAGAACCTGGGGTGACTTCTGCTTCGGCACACGTATCAATAACTGTGAATCCTCTGCCTCAGGCCATTTTACCGGGATCCGGAGTTCCGCAGATAGATGCCAACTCCTCGATCTACGGATCTGTCAGTGGGGGTACGGGTCCTTTCGATTATTTTTGGACTGTGACACTGTACCCGTCCGGCGCTTCTGCGATAGGAGACTATAACTCAACAGCGACAGGTAACGGAACATATTTTTCAAGGCCTGGAAAATACAAGGTAATTTTCGAGGTTACCGACCTAGATAGTGCATCCAGCAGCACAAGTGCGATTCTGCAGGTAAATACTGCCCTCTCCGGTAATGCAACACTTATCACTCTTTCTCATAACAATTCCTCTGTGATAGACAGGGGCAATTATACCACTATGCATGTGAATGCAACGGGAGGGTCAGGAAATTTTGCCTACCAGTGGTTTGAGCAATTACCTAATTCAACTCAATGGACAATCATCCAAGGGGAAACAAACTCCACTTACACCTTCACCACGAACTCGCTCACCGAACCAGGCATCTACCATTTCAAGGCTTCTGTGACTGATGTTGACACAGACCCTGTGGTCATCTACACCGATACTATCACAGTGACGGTTCTCTCAACAACCATATACGGTGTGACGGTTACTGAAACGGGTCTTCCTACAGGAACAAGGTGGTATTTGAACCTGTCAAATGGGGAATTCTTCTCTGTTACAACCTCGTCTGTTACATTTCTCAAGGGCAATGGAACGTATTCATTTACAGCCTCTTCCTCAAATAGCATATATAAGCTTGTATCTCCGAGCAACTCCTTTAATGTCAGGGGGGCTCCTGTAACTGTCAGGATTGCCTTCTCTCCTAACGTATATTCTGTAGTGTTTTCGGAGTTTGGAATAGGGGCAGGAACGAGGTGGTATGTTAATCTTACGAATGGGCAGTCCTATTCCTCCAACACTTCCACTATCTCCTTTTTTGAACCGAATGGGACTTACACCTATTCCGTCGTTGCATCAAGCCATAAGTACATTGCTCCAGGGGGCTCTTTCATAGTTGACGGATCGGCAACTGCGATCAGCGTCATTTTTGCTGCAGTAGGCTATAAGGTATCATTCACTGAGACCGGACTTCCGAGTGGGACGAAGTGGTACGTGAACATAACAGGCGGAAGATCCTATTCCTCAAATACCAGTACTATCACCCTTTACGAGCAGAACGGGACCTACAGCTACCTCGTATCTTCCTCAAACAAGACCTACTCCTCTCCCGGCGGCTCTTTCAGTGTTGATGGCTCTTCCTTAACAGAGAACATTGCTTTCACCCCTGTTCTCTATCACGTTTTATTCCAGGAAACGGGGCTTCCTGCGGGTACAAGCTGGAGCGTAATGCTTGCTGATTCTAATAAATCAGGCACAGGCGAACTGGCATTTTCCCTTACGAATGGAACATATTCCTATTCCATTGGAGTTGTGAAGGGTTACGAGACGAAACAGTACAACGGGACGGTCCTAGTCGATGGCGGAAATGTTGCGGTAAACGTTGCCTGGACCCAGATAATGTACCCTGTTACCATCAGCATCTCTGGCCTCCCGTCTGGATCCTCGTGGTCAGTAACCCTTCAGGGACCCATGATTGAAGGGCAGGGGAATTCGACTACCCTGACATCCTCGTCAAATGTCATTACATTTTATGAACCCAACGGCTCATACACTTACGACGTAGCTCTTCCTTCAGGATATCACGCCACACCTCCAAAAGGAACAATCACGATCAGTGGAAAATCTGCATCCGTTATAGAAAGCTCTTATGTATCAATGAACGAACTCCTGATAATAGGGATACTTATTGCCTCTCTAGCACTCGTTGCTCTAGTGGTAACAGGCCTGCTCCTTAAGAGAAAGAGGGACAAGGAGCTCTTCAAGAAGCGTGAAATGGAAAGGTAGCTGCGAGAAGCGCGGAAAGATTATTCCCCAACTTAAATGGTGGAAGATGAAACTTTGACCCATTTAAGAAAGAATCGGCGCCCTTCCTAACATCACTAAATGTGCAAGGGGTTATAATGGGGATTTTGATCTCAAAATTCTTAAATATTAATAAATAATCAAATTATATACGGTCGTATGTTCCTGCCGGAAGCCCGGTCTCTATAAAAAATTGTCGTGGTAGCTTTACTGGTACTCTCATCTAGTTTTGCCGGGATTATTTTCTCCAATGAAGGGGGATCGGGCAGATCTGCAGTTTTCTTATCTTCACACGGTCTGAAACCTGCGTCATTCTCTCCTTCAGGAAGTTACAACGTCACCTTTATAGAGACCGGGCTTCCGGCAGGAACAGAATGGTTCGTCAACATAACCGGCCAGCAGTCTATCTCCTCAACTAGCAGTTCATTAAGTTTTGCTGAACCAAACGGTACTTATTACTATTCTATATCGACATCATATAAGAGCTACAGGCCGACACCATCCAGTAACTCATTCACAATTAACGGAAACTCCCAAAATTTTTATGTTTCCTTCTCCATTGTAACCTATTCCGTTATATTCACTGAGTCGGGCCTTCCTTTGAACACGAAGTGGTTCGTTAATCTGAGTAATGGACAGACGTTCAACGGGACTTCCACGGCCATAAGCTTCGTCGAGTCGAACGGAACGTACTTCTTCACCGTATCCGTGACAAACAAGATATATTCTCCAAGTCCAGCCTCAGGGCAGTTCATTGTCAGCGGTCAGCCAGCGACGGAGTCGATTTCGTATACGAAGGTGCTGTACAGGGTTGAATTCGCGGAAACAGGGCTACCCCCAAATGTCACCTGGTACGTAAATCAGACTGGCGGTTCACTAGTCTCCTCATCAAATTCTACCATCATCCTCTACCTCTCTAACGGGACTTATTCCTTTTCTATTTCAACCATAGATTCAGAGTACTATCCGTCTCCTGAAACCCTTTCTCTTAGGGTTAATGGCCAGGGTCTCTTGGAAACCGTGACATTTACACTTTTCACATCGATAGTAAGTTTTTCTGAATCGGGACTACCCAGCGGTACGAGATGGTTTGTCAACGTGACTGGGCCCATCGTAAAGCAGATATCATCTACGTCAAGTTTGATCTCATTTAACGCTCCAAATGGAACCTATAACTATACTGTAACCGAAGTAAGTGAAATCTATGGCCCGCACCTTCAGACAGGTAATTTTACCGTATCAGGTAATCCTGTATCCGTTAGCGTTTTATTCGTGCGTCTCTACAACGTGACATTCTATGAGCAGGGTCTTCCTAATGGAATACCCTGGTACGTGAACCTAACTGATCCAGAGTCTTTCAAATCAACATCAACCACCCTCATATTTATGGAACCTAACGGGACTTACCATTACATAATAGGCGTAGGAAACAGCACCTTCCTGCCAGATGCACAGACTGGCACAGGGAATTTCACGATCAGCGGGTCTTCCATTACCCCTGCCCCACAGGTTAGTCCCATTATTTTCTATGCTCTCCACAAGGTCACTTTCGCAGAAACAAGGCTGCCATTTGGAACTTTATGGTATCTGAACATTTCATCCCTAAACGGTACGCCCGTGGGAAGCTACGAGTCCGTTCAGAGTTCAATTACCTTTTCTGAGATAAACGGTACCTACAGGTATCATGTATCTACTGCAGACAACCAGTACAGACCTTCAACTTCCTCTGGTCTATTTACTGTGAAAGGGTGGCCGCTGGCAATTTCTGAGGTTGCGGTTTCAGTCACCTTCTATCTGGTTACTTATAACGTCATATTCACTGAATCGGGTCTCACATATGGGACTCCTTGGTCAGTGACTCTCAACAATTCGACGCGCCAGTCCCTTAATGATACAGTAATATTTGCAGAATCTAATGGCACATACTCTTACATAATTGACGCGCTCTCCGGTTTCACAACAAATGACTACGTCGGAAACCTGACCGTAAATGGCTCTGCTGTCAGCGAAACGGTCATCTGGAAGGAGGTTACATACCAACTTGAGATAGTTCAGACTGGCATCCCCCAGGGGACGAAGTGGAGCGCAACACTGCAGGGGAAAACGTTCAACGGAGTGGATATCACCTTGAAGCAGAATTCCACCGGCGGCGACATCCTGTTTACTGTCCCGAATGGAACATACAACTATACGATCACGCCTCCTCTGGGGTACAGCGGCACCCATACCACTGGTGCCGTTCTCATCCAGGGACAGTCCGCCACTGCTGCAGCGTTCCTTAGGGCTCCGAATTACTTCCTTATAGCAATGGTTCTTGGAGTAATCATGGCAGGACTTGTCATTGCTCTATATGTGATGATACGAAGGGACAACAGGAGCATGTTCCAACGAGATCCGAAGCACGTGAAGAAAGAAGGCCTGTTTTTCCTTAGAAAGAGGGAGTGACAATAAAGTTTTATCGAACGCCCTTCCTTGAAAGACTTTAGATGCGTTTTCAGGCGTCGATCTTTTTGAATATAGAACTCCCTTTCACATCCCTTTCAGACTGGAAAGGTACAATGCCCCTAGAGGTGATTTTGAAGTAGAATGGATATGGGTTATAAGAACCGCCTCTCATCTTAACTATAGACGCCTTCCTGATTCCAGCCGAAGGGTCTTCCATCTCGAGCTTTATGACTCCAGATACGAAGTATTCCTCTATTCCGAACATACTCAGATCGCTCTTCATGACGGGGCTGGTTATGAGTATGTAAGTGTGCGGTATGGCGAGAGCCATTATGAACTGGTTTACAAAATCGTCATTTTCAACTATCATTGGCGTAATCGGGTCGATAACTAGTCTTGTGATCCTGGATTCAACCACAATCTTACTGATCTCGCCTGTCAGTTTGCTAATGTACCTTGTTCTATTTTTCAGGCTCTCCAGCACGTCTTCCTTAAGCTCCCTTATCCTGTCTGAAAGCTCTATGACTTCAATTGTCCCTTCCTTGTAGTATTCCTCGAATCCAAAAGTGAATGTCTTAGCATTGGCAACGTATTCTGCCCCCCTGGTATCCGTGAGTATAATCGCTCCCTTTTCACCCACCCTGGCCCCCTGAACCAGGAACTGGGTGGCTGTTGTTGTTTTGCCAACTCCCGTTTTTCCTGAAATCATGTAGACATTGCCCTTCCTCATGGCTCCGCCAAGAGATTCGTCCAATTCCTTTACGCCGAATATGTCAGACTTAGACTTACTCTCCTGCCTTTGATCTATCGTTACTATGTTGTACATATGGGTAAGATTGATTTCTGTATCGTCCAGGTCCTTATTCACAACCAGAGCTTTCAGGGAGATACCACAATCGCTCGCAATTGCGTTGAATTTCATTATGTCACTGACAAGATCCTCAGAAATACCGTGCG
>JAMCUN010000002.1:12931-58270 GCA_023381415.1 Thermoplasmatota archaeon
GGCAGGAGAGTAAGTCTAAGTCTGACATATTCGGCGTAAAGGAATTGGACGAATCTCTTGGCGGAGCCATGAGGAAGGGCAATGTCTACATGATTTCAGGGAGATACCACAATCGCTCGCAATTGCGTTGAATTTCATTATGTCACTGACAAGATCCTCAGAAATACCGTGCAAGACTGCAACTTTTTTGCTCTCGTCCTTCTTCGAAGTGACAACTAAATCGAACTTATGTACTGCCCCTGATTTACCAGTTAGTTTAACATTACTTCCCCACGTGAATTCATTGTCTAATTCGAATTGCTCAGCAATTCTAGCAACATCAATGGAGTCTCCAGTCATTACAGAAGACCAGTCCGATTGCGCATTTATATCTTTCTCTTAAATTCTTTAATTGAGGAAAGGAATGAGGTATTTTGGATTATAATGGTGCAGTCGAATATTAATACAATTCCCCAAAATTGAAAGGGTGATTTTTCGCTTTCATTACAAATTGCACACCAGAGAATATCTTTATTTTAGAGTTTTTCTTCCTAAGATATGATTTCCCTGAAATTCTCTATGCTTTCGATTCTGAAATCATCCATAGTTTCAGAGGTCTGGTACAGTCTTACCAGCAATGGCTTTACAAGAAGGCTTGGCACATAAGCGTATGCCTGTATTCTTTCCCGTCCGTGATATTCGAGGTAGCTTCCCAAAGGAATCCTGTCCTGATCGAGGGAGGCGAGGAATGGTTCTGTCTGCAGGTCTTTCGGGACTACGCTTTCTACGGAATTTTCATCCCCAATGGTATATCTCACGTGACTGAAGGGCCGCTGGTGGGTGTTCCTCCACTCCAGGATATGTTCTTTGTCTGATGTTCCCTTAAGAGAAAATCTCACTACTGCCAGGGGGATTCTTCTATCTATGTCACACAGAATCTTCTTTAAGCCTTTGGATTTAGTTAGCTCAATTTCTGAAATGTTTGCGTCAAGGGATACTACCGACCTGAGGAGCTCGGTTGCACCTGCCAGCTCAGATGAATGGAACCTGAAGCTTGAGTAAACAGTTTCTCCCTCCGTGTAGAGTTCGCCATCTGCAAGCGTGGGTACCAACCCAACACCTTCACTTATTTTCCTTACTACTGGGCTAGAAATCTTTTCCGTAATCACTAGTGTCTTTCCCATTTTCACTGGGTTAAGGCTATCAAACAGCATCCTCTCTTCCGCTGAAGCGTCGTCAATGAAGAAAGTTGAGAAATATTCATTGTTGTGATGATATATGTTGACTGGGACAGGTTTGCGCTGCGCGATTGTTGAAAGTACGTAGCTCTCTATCTGGAATGAAAAAACCTAGGGACTTTCAAGTTTCTTGTCTACTTCATCCAGCATTCTGTCCTACTAATGAATCTCGGAGATATTTAGTTATTCATAAAGTGCTGTATAACCTGATTTCGATAAGTTTTAATTTAACAAGTAAATTGACTCAGGATGTTGCTCAGGGACATAGAAAAGGAACTCGACATGGAATGCAAATTGATTCTTAATAAGGATGATCGGGTTTTGAGTTTTTCAAGGGCAGAAGGAAAAACATTCCAGGCGTTCCTGGAGATAAAGGGAAATGACAAATTTCTTTCTATCTACGTTCCCAGAGATAATCAAACATCGCACGGCAGTACCACTAGATTTCTTCAATCTGTGACGGAAAATGAAAAATATCTGATCTCGACTATTCCGATAGAGGATTCACTGTATGATCTCCTGCTAGCTATGGACATGGTCCAATCTACGACATCGCCTGATATAACAGTCGAAGAAGGTCATTTGACTGTAAGGGTATGCCTTCACCATTCGGCCTTACCTGAACTCTCTAAGGTCTTCAAAAACAACACTAGCTTGAAACATCTCGTCCGGGAACTGAACGTAGCCCCTGCATCAGGTTTCATTTCTCATCTAGAACGAAAAAATAAGGAATTCCCTCTTAAGGTCCTAGTGTTTTCAATTCCTTATTCAAACATGAAGGGAAAAGATGCCAGGCGCCTTTTGGACAAGGGCGCAATTGCTGAGCTAGCCTCCTTCGTCAATACGTCAATTCAGAAGAAGGTGCTCTTCTATACTCCTAAAAATGTTAAGATAGATGGTATCAAGCCAATCTCCACAAAGTCGTCGATCTACGAGATGGATTTTGATGATCTTGGAGTGGATATTTTCAGCGTACTTTCGAACTTATTCAATTCAATGAATATAAAACGATTCAAGGTATTCTTCAAAAAAGAAGGTGTGAATGTTCGGATTATAGTTATTCTCCAAAAGTACGACGCCATGAGGTTCATATCTGAAGCCTTCAGCTACTACCAAAGGTCAGATATTCCAGCCAACCTTCTTTTATCTAATGACTACGATGGGTCAGTCTGGGAAGTTTTATAATCATTGGTCTAAACAATCTATTACTTGATATTTCCGAAGATCTGCCGTTGACTAAACTTTGACACTCAGAAGGTGACTCTCATCTGGAATTGAATTTAGTGAATCCTCCGTCAGGGAATTTTGAGGGTCGAAACAGAAAAATATCATTTAATATCTCGCATTATTATATTTAAGGAAATCTCATTTATCTAGTAATTAAAGTTGTTACATTTCATTAACTTAGTATGGGATAATGTTTGATTGATACCGACTCAACTACTCCTTTTTTGGCCCAAGGGAAAATATTTATTTTAGGCCTAAGATAGACACAAAATGACTAGATTTTCTTTATCGTACGGGGGTATTGAGCATTTGGACTTGCTTACAGATCATCGATTGGAGATGTGGAAGGAAATACATCCAGATATGGTTGATCAGGTAGAAAATTCTAGGGAATCTACCAGGAAATGGATACAGTCAAAATTGCATAACGGTTCAATGGTGGCAATGATTGTCGAGGAATGGAACGGTTCGGTAGCAGGTTCAGGGTGTATTCTCATAAAGGAGGACCAGCCAAGACCAGGAAGCAATATGCTGAATTTTCCTTACCTACTTTCAATGTACACTTTGCCTGACTACAGGAATATGGGCGTGGCTACGATTATAGTGAAAGAGGCAATTAAATGGAGCATAGAGAAGGGGTACGACAGAATATCACTACATGCATCCCGCTATGGAAGAGCCCTTTACGAACGCTTTGGATTCGAGCAAACCAATGAGATGCGTTTAAAATTGAAATGAGTCCCCGTAAATGGCCTAGGGAGGGTATGAGGCTAAAGTTTGCTTTTTGCTTAATTGAATATGGAACACGCTTGCCATCATCTCAATGTTAAGGAATCTCGATTATTATATATCGTCAGTAACAATACTTAGCTTATTACTTCATGAAATATCCTAAACTAATTGAAAGAAGGAATCTTAGTAGTTATTTTAATCTTTAAGGCCATTACGTCCCAATAATTCGGTGAGCTAAATGTCTATAGATAAGGAAGAGATAAGTCATCTGATTAAGGAGAATCTGAATCATACCTGCCCTGGTTCGGTTGAAACTTGTGTCAAGATCACTGCTATTGCGGACCTTCCTTCGCGGTTTGGAAACTTTCAAGTAGTAGCGTTTCAGAACGACTTTGACCATAAGGATCACGCTGCCATAGTGCACGGGGATATCTTCGAAAGAGAGAATGTCCCTGTCAGGATACATTCAGAATGTTTGACCGGTGATGCGCTTGGCTCGTTGAGATGCGATTGCAGAGATCAGCTGGAAGCCTCAATGAAAATGATTGGTGAAATGGAATTCGGCGTGCTACTCTATCTTAGGCAGGAAGGCAGGGGAATAGGTTTTGCAAACAAGATAAAGGCCTATCAGTTACAGGATAGTGGATTTGATACGTTCGAGGCCAACAAGGTCTTGGGCTTCAGAGATGACGAGAGAGACTATGCAATTGCAGCTCATATGCTTAAGTCCCTACACGTCAAATCGATCAGGCTGATGTCTAACAATCCCCTGAAGATAGAGGATCTGAAGTTTCATGGCGTGAAAATTACTGGGAGAATACCCCTAATAATTCCGCCTAACGAACACAACTCCTTTTACCTTGAGACCAAAAAGAATAAGGGAGGTCACATGCTTGACAAGAATGAAGAGGAGAATTTCATCGAACAGGAAGATGACCTGGTTAACTACAAGCTGTGATCCCTTCGAGTTTCGAAGGTGTATTCATTTAGAAATGAGAGTTAAATTAAATGAATTAATTAGTCAATAATATTCCATTACTTTAGAGATCGACCTCCAATGATGACGTATAACCACAGTTATACATCACAATTACCAGTTCAACTGCAGGCATCATCCTTTTCGCTATCAGTGTTGATGCCTTCAGTATATCTTATGAAGAGAGGAGGCGATGTCTGTTCAATGGAAAAAAGAGGGTCCCAGGCTATGCTATCTAGATCGACAACCACCTGTTTGCCCATGTCCCACAGCTGGGTCTCGTAGTATTCCGATTCTATTCTAAGTCGCGCCTCAAGGAAATCAGTTGAAAACCATTCTCTTCCAGCGAGGTCAACGATTACCCTCTCTGCCAAGGAGAATAGGGGATTCTTCATGGTCATCCTTCTGCAGTTAGTAACTTCCCTGTCCACCAGCACTATTTTCAAGTCAGCATTCCTACGGAGGAACTTAGAAGTTACGCCTGGCTGATTTCGTTCTATTGACTTGAAGTCAATATACGCGCAGTAAACCCTCTCTCCATGAAACCAAAAGCAAACTGTGGGAACGAAAGGAACGGCAGAATTCGTGACAGGTACTCGCAGGGTCCTGATCTCTATCTTTGGCACCTGTTGGATTGCAGCTATATATGGAGGGCTGTCCCATAACAAGGCATGTGGTGAGGGCTCAATGTCCTCGAACATATAACCAAATTCAAACGACACACCATAAGGCCTGTGCCGTATGAGACTCTGCAACGTCTCTCTCATCAGCATCAGGTACTCAGTTTATCAAATATAAACATTTAGTTACATTGAAAATCTTAAGCATTTTACTAAAAGTTGTTGTTTTTATTCGGTAACAATTTAAAAATCAAAATACGGGACAAAACTGACCCGCAGGGAAATAATGTATTCATAAGTGAATAAATAGCCCAAAATTCATCTTAATGTATTCGTGCGACCTACGGACAGTCCGGGAAATAAATTTTAAGAGTCAGGCTACCTATAAATGAGCTGGTGTTTGCAGAACAGAGTGTAGTCCGATATGAACATATCAACGTCTCCTCTGGTAGACAACAATCGTCTTTTCCGGAATTATCTCATATTTCCGGAAAGTAAAGTGTTCTTCTCTCATAATTCACCTTAAATCCCTCAAGAATATATTGCTCAAGGCAGACTGATTATTCATTATAATAAGTTAAGTTATCTCGTTTACCTGATATCTAATTAGCCTAATTACATATTTATCGAAATATATTCTAGGTGTTTACCAATAATTGTAGTAATAGAAGGAATCTGGATATCCCGACTTACATCAGAAGATCGGCAGTCAAATTATTGGTTCTGAAGTCACAATTGTGATAGGCATCTCATTCAGCTGAATTTTGCCAGGAGATCTATATGGGAAAATCGGGATTGCGGAGTATCCGGATGAGCTAGTGCGAAATTTGATTGAATGACCTATGGTCCCTTTAGTCCTTCACCTAGATTTCGATATGTCTCTCATCATGTTCCACTGTTCTTCTGTCAGCGCGGCCAGCCCATTGAATTCTCCAGCACCCTTCAACCATTCTCCTCCATCTATGGTTATAACCTCTCCATTAATGAAAGAGGCCTCTTCTGAAATCAGGTACGCCGCCAGGTTTGATAATTCTTCCATTTTACCGACCCTCCCGAGTGGAACTCTGTCCTTCAGCATTTCTTCCATTCCTTCCAGCGGGAATAAGTTCTTCTGGGTTGCAGGCGTGGGGAAGATTCCTGGTGCGATGGCAACATGCCTAATGCCGTATTTTGCCCATTCAACTGCGAGGGACCTTACAACCGCAAGCACTCCAGCCTTTGCTGCAGCCGACGGGACCACATAAGCAGATCCTGTCCATGCGTAGGGTGTTACAATATCAAGAACAACCCCTTTTTGTCCCGATTTGATCCACCTTCTTCCAACTTCAATAGTCATGTACAAGGTACCATGTAATACTATATTCAACACCGAATCCACAGCGTGTGCCGAAAGTTTTTCCGTCGGATACGCGAAATTTCCAGCTGCATTATTGACAAGGACATCAATTTGCTGAAATTCCTTTTCGAAGTAATCTACCGCCTCCCTTATTTGCTCCGGGTCTCTCACGTCGCACTTGTGGTAAATGATACTGATGCCGTTTGACGTCAGCTCTTGAGCTGTTTCTTTTAGTACTTCCTCTCTTCTTCCCAGGATCGCTATCTTGGCACCGAGGGAACCGAACCTCTTTGCCATGCCTTTCCCTATGCCAGTTCCTCCGCCAGTTATCAGTACCTGTTTATCTCTAAGAAGGTCGTCTCTGAACATGTTTTTATAACGAAGGGCAGGTAATAAGAGTAGCGAATGCTCTTGCGTCTCATTCAACAAAATCCGCTTTGTAGCAAGATGAGTGTTATCAAGGGTTTCCAGGCAAACCGGAAGAAGCTCCTTTCCAGGCCCTATCTATTATTCCGTTGAGTGTCAGCGAGTTGAGAACAACAGATGTAGAACTGAGTCCCATTGCCAGGGCAGAAAGCATAGGAAGGATAGTGTAAATGGAGAATCCAAGGGAGGGTACTAAGACTCCTCCTGCAACAGGTATCAAAACTGAGTTGTAGCCTACCGCCCAGGCTATATTCTGCTTTATTTTAGAAACTGTCTTCAGTCCCAGTATCCTGACCATAACCAGCTGCCTCAGATCGTTGCTAAGGAGAATTATGTCTCCACTCTCCCTCGCAACATCCGACCCAGACCCCATTGCGATTCCCACATCGGCTGTCTCCAGCGCTATGCTATCATTGATTCCATCGCCGACAAACATCACGTAATCCCCTTTCTCCTGGTAATCAATAACAATTTTCGATTTATCTTCAGGCATAGCCTCAGAAAAAACATCATCGATTCGAAGCATTTCTGCTATCCTCTTTCCCTCACTTTTGGAATCACCGGTGACAATCGCAGTCCTGATGCCCATCTCCCTAAATTTCGATATCACCCAGGGTGCATTATCCCTCAGTTTGTAGGACATTGCGATGGTCCCGATCTCCTCCCCATCTGACATCACAGATATGGTGGAGGACCCGCCCTTAGTAGAACGCTTAATTCTTACTTCCCTTCCATCAACTCTTCCCATAATTCCAGTTCCTGGAAGCTCTTCAATGCCTTCCCCTTTCCTTGCCGCAAGATTCTTCTTCCGTGCCTCTTGGCATATTGCCCTTGCAATTGGGTGATTAGAGTAAGATTCTACGGAATAGGCGAGCAGAAGCACCTCGTCCCTAGTGTGGTTCCCATGTGCCGTTATATCAGATATGATAGGCACAGGTTCAGTGAGCGTTCCAGTCTTGTCGAAAATGACCCTTGAGACCTTTGAAAGTCTGTCCAGAGAACTTGGATTCTTGATTACGATCCCATTTCTAGAGGCGTGGCTGGAAGATATGAGCAGTGTGATGGGTCCAGCAAGGCCGATGGCACACGGACATGCTATGACCACAACTGAAACGAAGGCGAGGATTGAGATCTCCACTGGAATCGTGCTTCCAATGCTCCTCAGGTAAAAATACCAGAAGAGGCTGGACGCAGTTGCCGCAGCCAGAACGATCGGTACGAACACAGATGAAAATACATCAGCAATCTTCTGGACCTTTGCTCTACCAGATACTGCTCTCTGAATCAGCTCATAAATTTGATTGACGGTGCTGTCCTTGCCTATCCTACCGACCTCTACAGTCAATGCTCCGTTCAGGTTCAGGGTTCCAGATGTGACTGGACTCCCCTCCACCTTCAGTACCGGTTCCTGCTCACCGGTAAGCATTGATTCATCAACCTCACTCTTGCCTCCACGAACTGTCCCATCTGCGGGAATGATTTCTCCTGCCTTTACCAATATCCTGTCTCCCTTTCTTATTTCGTCAGTTTGCCTTACGGTTGTGTTTCCTCCTTCATCAATAAGAAGGACGGTCTGCGGAAGTAATGAAACAAGGCGTCCTGCTGCCCTGTTTGCCCTTGCCTTGGTCAGGCCCTCCGTGTAGGCACCAGTGAGTATGAGAGTAATTATGAACGCGGATGCATCAAAGAAGACTTCCTGACCGTGTGAGCTGAATTTTAAGGTCACATATGTGGAATAAACGAATGCAGTAACGGTCCCTAGGGAGACAAGAACATCCATGTTTCCCATTCTACCTCTGATCGCATGGTATGCGCCTCTGTAGAATCCGAATCCAGAATACAACTGAACAGGCAAAGCTAGGATCAACAGGATAACGTTCCTTGTCAAGAACCCAATGGAGAAATTGCTGGAGAGCGAATATGTGAGTACTATTATCGGTATAGAAAGCGCCCAGGCCACCGCAAGTCTACGCTTGAGTATCGCACTCTCAGTCTCTGGAGATTCAAACCTTTCCTGGCATGTCTTTGAACAGAAATAATAGGTCTGGCCGTCTACGATTGAATGTAAGGATCCCTCCTCTGGAACGAACATTCCACATACCGGATCTGTAGGCATGGCCCGGTCGCTCTATCTCGTGTATTTGATGGGATTCCTGTCAAACTCTTTTTTGCAGTGCTCACTGCAGAAATAATAGGTCTTCCCCTTAAATTCTGACCGTATATTCGTATCTTCTTTTACTTTCATCCCGCAAATAACATCGATCGCCATGCCAGTAAATCGGAAATGGTTACTTAACATTAATCTATCATAAATGTTAAGTTATTCAATGCCTTTATTTTCAATATGAAAAGAAACCTTTCAGAAATAGAACAGAGGATTGTTATGCTTCTCAGGGCAAATTCCAGAATGAGCATCACTGATATTGCAAGGGAACTTGGTACGAGCAGAGTCACTGCAAAAAGGGCCTTTGATTCCCTGATACAGACCGGGAGAATAAAGAAGTTCACAGTTATTCTAGAAGAAGACGAGAGGGAGATGATACTAGTTCAGACCAACGACCCTTCAAAATTTCCAGATGAAATGACAATTGAGAAGTTCCATCTCATCGACAATTCGTATATAGTCGTCCTCTACTACGAGGACCTGACCAAAATAAAGGGCGCTCACATAACTTCAGTACAGGTTGCCGTACGGAGGGAACAGAATGATCCTCCGGTGATAGTAGAGAAGATCCACTGTGATTACTGTGGGAATGAGATCAACAGTAGACCCATCGCCGTTCAGATAAACAACAGGATCTACTATGCGTGCTGTCCTAACTGTGAAAGAGACCTTAAGAAAAGGAGTAAGACCCTGGGAGTAGAGGCCTAAGAGCCAGGCTCTTACTGTTTTGAAAATGAATAATGTTTGCAAAGTGTAAAGTTTTGAAGTCTGTGAATATCATTTCCTTGCAAAGGGTTAATATCTGATAGATGTGATCTTGGACAATCGAATGCTGGGATGAAGCGGACGAGGTTGAATAACCGTGTCTTTAAACAGGGAAAGAAGAAGTGAAATACAGATAGGCAAAGGAAGGATAGTGATAGATGAGGGTCTCAGAATTGAATCCAGTGGGAAATTTATCGTCATGCAGCTTGCCTCTCAACTTGGCCCCTGCAGGGATGATAGTTGTCAGATTAGAACTGACGTTGAAGTCAGCCTTCTTGATAATCCGCCTCCATCGTGCGGTCTGATATTCAGGGCCGGAGATACAAGCATAGCAATGCCGGAGCAGGTTTACAGGGCATTAGACAGGGGGAGAGAAACTATCACGATAGAGCGGGGCAAGATGGGATCAATAAGGGTGAAGGGCTTCATCCTAACATCCTGATTCCACTTCTCTGAAGTCTCTGAAATGAGAAAATAAATAATGTAGTATTTTCTAAACAATTCATGGGATTGGGAAAGAGGGACCTTGACAGGAAAAGAAAGGCACTCGAAAACAAGTTGAAAGAACTAGAAGAGAAGGCAAGGAAGAATCCACTGAACAAAGCACTTCAAGAAGAGGTTGCGGAATTCAGGAAAAAACTGAAAGAATAATAAAAAATTCTAAAAAAATGTGGGCTTTCTAGTAATCCTCAGATGTAGTCATCTGAAGTTTCTTGTGCTTCCTTCTCTCCTATTATCTTCTTGAGTAAGGGGTGGGAATCAGCCGGTGGTGAATAGTCTACCGCTTTAGGTGTCAAGGCCTTTGCATCGTTGTGGATTGGATGTTTTGCAGACAGTACGCTCTTCCTTTCCGTATCCTTAACAAGAAGCTCCGACATCGCTCCTCCTATGAAACCGAATGCTATCAACACGGCCCAGTTAGGTGCGAAAAAAGACAGGTAGTATGGGAAGTTAGTGAACATGCGGCCGATGGAGGACAGGAACCAGGCACCATAAGGGGAAACAGTTTGCAGATGATATACGATCGTTGAAGACAGGTAGTAAGTGATGCTGTTGGGAACTGGGAACAGGTATGTCAACACGAACGAAGCCACTCCTATTATCGCTGCGACCAGGGCCGTGATTATCAACCCCTTGTACTTTGACCCAGCAGTTCTGCCTGAAACGTACCCGGACAGCATCGGTCCGAAGATCGGTAGCCACCACAGTAGTATCGTCGCTACGAACGCTATGACTAGAGATGACCTCCAGGAATACTTTCCCTTTTCTTTGTATCTATGCCACCCTTTCAGTAGTATGTGTGACATTAGTCAGACAATATATAATGAGAATAAAAGCTTTTCCTAAGTTACTTCTTTAAATACAAGACCTTGGACTATCTCGCATTTTCCGACGTTCTACTCAAAGCTAGAGTCAATAAGGACAAAGGCATAAAGTGAATGGAGGACCAGGTTCAGGATTTGTCAGACATGAGTTCCATTGATGTTACTTTCATTTGCAATTCCGAATTTCGAGGGTTCAAGATAATTCTAGTGCAATGTTGAATATTTCTCAAATGCAGGTAGGGGAAATCGGAAATAGTTATTAACCAACCATACATCATTATAAGCAGATGCTCGAACGAATGGTAATGACGAAGGCACCTCTAAGGATAACGTTTGTGGGTGGAGGTACAGATCTCCCATTCTATTATGAAAACAGGGACTATGGTGCAGTCGTATCGGCAGCAATCAACAAATACATTTATGTTACAGTTAACAGGAAGTTTGACAGAAAGATAAGGGTCAGCTATTCAAAGACGGAAATCGTGGACCATATAGATGAAATTCAGCACCCTACCGTAAGGGAGTCTCTCAGACTCCTAAACCTGACAGAGGGCATAGAAATCGTCAGCATTTCAGATATTCCTTCAAATGGAACTGGACTGGGCTCAAGCAGCACTTTCCTCGTGAGCCTCCTTCACGCTCTTCACAGCTACAGGGGGGAGTTGGTAGACTCAGAGACACTTGCGAAGGAAGCAGTACTTATTGAGCGGGAGGTCCTGAAGGAACCTGGAGGAAAACAGGACCAGTACGCGGCGGCCTTTGGGAACCTGAACCTTATGAAATTCTTTGGAAATGGAACAGTGAGCCTGACTCCAGTTACCTCACACGTAAACAACATAAGGAAGGTTGAGGATTCGCTTCTTCTTCTCTATACCGGAAAGGGCAGAAGCTCTTCAGGCATTCATGAGGATCAGGTCGTGAATTCAAAGGCCAAAATGGATGCCTACGATGCAATGAAAGAGCTGACCGGACCAACCTTCAAGGCAATCAGCGAAGGTGATGTTGAAACCCTCGGTAGACTTGTGCACGAAAACTGGTCCCTCAAGAGGAACCTCTCAAAGAAGATTAGTGACGAGTGGATCGATCAGATGTACCAAAAGGCCATGGAGCTAGGAGCTTACGGAGGAAAGATCGTAGGAGCAGGTGGTGGAGGATTCATGTTGCTGGTAGCTGAGCCGGCGAAGCATGAACTGATAACGAAATCACTGGGCCTGGAGAGGACATATTTCAGATTTACCCATACTGGAAGCAGGGTGATATTTGTTGGAGAATGATGTTTCAGATCTTGAGAAGTACATAGAGAGTGGAATGGAGGCTAGAAGGTCAATTAACATCTTGGAGATAATGGAAGTTGCCAATATTCTCTACAAAAGGCTAGAGTCAGGGGGAAAACTCATAACATTTGGTAACGGAGGGTCCGCGGCAGATGCACAGCATTTTGCTGCAGAACTATCCGGTAGATTTCTGAAGGAAAGGAGGTCACTGCCCGCGATAGCCTTGACTACTAACACATCTTCCTTGACCGCTATAGGCAATGACTATGATTATTCTTCAGTTTTCTCGAGGCAGATTGAGGGCCTTTGCACGCCGAATGATTTTGTCGTTGGTATCTCCACGTCTGGGAACTCAAAGAACGTTATTGAAGGTTTGAACAGGGCAAAGGGAATAGGGGCGTACACGTTGGCGCTGACGGGGAAGGATGGAGGAAAGGTCAAAAACGTTGCAGATAAATGCATTAAGGTCGGATCAGATAGTACTCCGATAATTCAAGAAGTCCACATAGCAATAATCCACATGATATGCTACGAGCTTGATAAGAAGCTGTTACGATAGTTCCAGGCTAAGTGATTGTCTTTTGCAATCCGTATGTCAACTCCAAGAAGAGTTTTCAATAGTCAGTCCTCCCGCCAATGAAAATCTCGATTCCTTCAATGCTCGTACTTCACTACGCCCTTCGATCTCACCTTCATCGTCCTTTACTAACGTTCTCCCGCTGATAGCGATTTTCCCCTTGCTCACCTTAAGCTGACCCCTCCCTGAAACAACGATAGTTCTATTCTCGAATGCGCAGCACTCTTGTATGTTTCCATTCAGATCAACATGGCCAAAGTCGTAGTCTTTGCGGTATTCGTAGACCTTCCTTACCTCTTCGTAATCCTTAACACTATCCACTCCCTTCCAGTATCCATTGAATTTCAGGGCCCTGATTCTGTTCTCTTTTAGAAGGGTTTGGAAAAGTGTCCTCTCTATATCTTTCTCCTCGTATTCCCTATTGAGATAATCTTTGATACCAGGTCGCAGATAATAGCAACCTATGTTTACATAGTGGTTCAATACAGGTTTCTCCAGGAAGCCTGTTACGTATCCGTTGCGGATGGATACAATTCCGAACGGGCTTATCATTTTTGCTACTACCATGCTCATAAGTCCAGTATTTTCCAAGGAATAGGAAATGAATCTTCTCAGATCCAGATCGCAAAGAGTGTCCCCATTTCTCAGAATCACGTCGGCATTCACGTGATTGTATAGGTTCCTGAGAGCCCATAGGGTACCCATCGGCTTTTCTTCCTTCAGATATGTGATCTTTACTCCTTCCCAAGAGGGACCGTATCTTTCCTCTAATAATTCGCCCCTGTAACCTGAAAGGATGTACACCTCTTCCACTCCAGAGGACTTGAATTCACGCAACTGCCTGTCGAGTATCACATAGTTGCCCCTCAGAGACAAGAGCGTCTTCGGAACATCTTTAGATACAGATTGCATTCTTTTTCCGTACCCTCCTGCGAAAAGAGCACCTACAGTCATCTTTCCCGAGCCTCATTTAGATATCATTGCTTTATTTGTATGTATCTCAATCATTTCCTTACCTGGGTCCGTAAGGTAGGAAGTGCAAACAACAATGATTCGGCAATTCACCAGTGGCCTTTAGGCTAAAATGCTTTGGTACATCTCTCCAAGCAGGATTGAATAGATTTTTGGAATGATCAGCCATAATAGCCGCTGATCAAATTCATTCTAGAATCCGAGTAAAGGAATTACTCGTTATAGAATTCCCTGTAAATATTCAACACCTCGTCCCTATGCTTCTCGCTCGTAACCTGTTTATAGGTGTTTATTTCCCTCAAGTCGATAAGCCTATTCGTACTTCTATCGACAGTTCCCCTGACCTCGCCAGAATGAACTACGGAGACTGTCCTTTCTATATCATTCAAAGCATCCTCAGGTATGCCACTGAGGTCATGAAAAGAACCGAAGCTTTCTGAAATATTGTGGGCATTATTCAGAATATCCGGTTCGAGCCCTTCATCAACGCCAGAAAGGTAATGGTAGATGTCCTTCAGATTTTGGAAGCCCTCGAATTTCACCTGTTTCAGACCCTTTGGAGCCTTCACGAACAAAGGAATCCTCAGGACCTCCTCGGAAGGGAAAACACCGTGGCCGTAAAAACCATTTTCAAAGAGGTCCTGTCCGTGATCCGAGGTTAAAACGATAAGGGTATTGTCGAACGTCCCATTCCGTTTCAGGAAATCCATGAATGAGCCAATAAAACTATCGACGACTTTTGTCTCATCAATGTAATTCTTCCGTATCTCATCAACTATGTCGGACCCTATACCACTGTGGTCAAGGTAATTCCTCATTATCGAGTTAAAGTTTACTCTTCTCATCTCTTTAAGGGAATATGGTTCGTGCATTTCCATAAGGTTGATGAAAAGAAAAAAGGGAGTTTCCATGTGGGAATCTTCTATGATGTTCATCATCATCATCGATCCCTTGTTCTTTGGGTACTTCGTTACTTCCCTCAAGCTCTTCAGTTGACCATAAAGTTCACGGTACTTTCTCAACTCATTAAAGTCCAGTTTTGTAACGCTCTTGCGAACTATGCCCTTAAGTGACCCGTATTTGCTTATAAATTCCTCCTCTTGATTTCTGATGCCTGACGACTTCAACTGAGGGTCCAGATACGTGAAATGGTTGAAGCCAGATTCGAAACCAGACTTAAATGAAAGGTGCGGGTTGGTCGAGATTCCCACAGTATTATACCCCTTCTCTTTCAGCACCAAAGGAAGCCTCTTTTCCAGAACTTTATTCATGGCCCCAAAAAGCTGGAAATCCTTTATCGACCTTCTCTGGTGAACCCCGTGGACTGATGGCAGGTCTCCTGTCCACAGTGAAGCGTGGGCTGGAACTGTCCAGGTAGAAGAAGAGTAAGCGCGAAAGGAAACACTGGAAATTTCGGATAGATTCTTGAAGTTGGGTGTGGACGCTTCATTTGAGTAAGGGGAGATGGAATCTCTTCTGAGGGTATCGACAATTATGACGGCAATGTTCGGTAAGTCCACAGTGCTACCAAAAGAATTGGGTATTAATAAATTTCACCGCAAAGACAGACTTTGGAAAATTGCGTTTTCACGTGCTAATATGGGAATCCGTCAGTACGAAGAAGTTGACCCTTGGTACAATTTGGAGTTGTAGTCAATGAGAGGTAGACTTATAGAAAACGCTATGGGATGAGGTCATATTCAGTAATTTCAGGGCAGGATATACCTATGTACTGCCAATGTGCATCACCTCTTTATTGAACATTACGGCAGCCTGGTATAAATCAAAATTATTATTCCAGAAAAGATTTCCAGCGGATGAGGGATGTAGGATAGGTGACAACCCTAGTATACCCTGTTATCGCTGACCCTGCTGGTGTCGGTACTTACGCGAGACGGATCATAAATGGTCTCAGAAAGCAGGATTACGCGTTCAATGAATATCCCGTTGTAAAGAAGGAATACTCCTTCCTAGGGCGACCAGTAGGGGGCATAATCAGCCAGATTCTGGAGGCACCTAAAAATTACGGCCAAGACCGCCCTGTCCATGCCCTATCTCCAGAGCTTTCTGGAAAAAAAGTTGACATAGTGACAATTCATGATGTCATTCCACTCCAGTATCCTGATATATATCAAACGACTTTTTACAGCAGATATGCCTGGAACACTACTTTCTCCAGGGCAACAGCCGCTTCAGTCTTGCTCTCCTCTTCATTTTACGGGAAGGAGAAGATACTGGAATTCCTCAAGGTAGAGGAGGACCGCGTTAAGGTTCTATACCATTCGGTAGAACACGAAGTGTTCTATCCTGATGAAAGAAACCCCTACCCAGATGACGGAAAAATTCATCTCCTGACTGTTGGTGATTATAACCCAAGGAAGAAGTATGATGTTATCTACAAAGCTGTCTCAGGGAATGAAGACATGGAACTCTTCCACATTGGCCCAGCAAATGCCTGGTCTGATAGACAGGAATATCTTAAGAAACTGGCCTCAAAATCTAAAAACATCAAGATTCTGGGGAAAGTGGACAACAACACTCTCAGACAATATTACAGCAACGCGGACCTAATGATATACCTGAGTATAGATGAAGGATTCGGCCTTCCGCCACTCGAATCCATCGCTTGTGGAACCAAAGTGCTAGTCAGCGACATTCCAATCTTCAGGGAGCTTCTGGAAGGAGCTGCATTCTTCACTTCAGACGCGGACATCACCGAGTCAATCAGGAAGGCTCTTAACGAGAAGAAGGATAGGAATGAACTGGTGGAGTACTCACGGAAGTACACCCTGGAAAGGGAAATTAAGGGACTGATCGGTATTTACAATAGCTTCTCTAAGTAGACCGAAGCCTGTTCAGGATGATTTCATATGCATTATCCTTCCCCTCTCTCCTTGCCAGTTCCCTATATGCACTGTAAATCTTTTCAGATATCTGTGGAAGTTCCTTGCGTGTTGCCTTGAGGTTCCTAATTGCATCTGGGAATTCCTCTAATGGCCTCACATCCACTAAGTTCTTCCAGGTGTCTGAGTCAAGCCCCCTGAAGCCAATAGGAGTGGTGATTACAGGACATCCCATGGACATGTAATCAAGGATCTTCAGATTCCTTCCTCCGCCGTATTCAACGGGGTTTATCGCACCCAGGCATTCGCTCAGTATTTCATCCTTCGTTTGTTCATTTACAACTCCGTGGCATATTACATTCTCGCTCCTTGACTTACGGAAGTTTTCGCAGACGCTCCCTATTATGTGAAATTCAATATCAGGTAGGGTCTTTGCAAATTTCTCTATCTGTGCCATTGCCCTGATATTGGGTTCGTACATTGATCCGATAAATACTATGCTGTTTGAGTTCTGGCCATGCCACCTATATGGTTTCTCATCTGCCAGAAGCGGCAGCAAATGTATCTTAGAACCGTCCACAGAATAGTCTCTCTGGATGTACTCTCCATCCTGCTTTGTCATTACGAATATCAGGTCAGACCTCTGCACAAGGCTTCTCTCTATCTGCAATGCCTCCTTTTGAAACTTGTTCCCTTCTCTAAGTCTAGCTTCGACATTGTGAGCATCGTAGACTACGAATTTATCAGCTGTGATGCTTTCTTCGACCAATGGAAACAACCATGGTCCCTCGAATACTAGAACATCATATTCTCTGACTGCTTCAGCAACTCTCTTTCTGAACTTTCTCCTGAGAAAACTTGATCTGGATAGGCCAATTTCGAAATAGCGATTTCCTTCCAGTAGAGATATCCCCGAAAGAATCAGGGACCTGTACTGCTCAACTTCTTCTGTCTTGTAATCCCTCAGTACGAGCCCACCTGCTGAAATGATCTTCCTGCTCTTCCCCTGGAAGATTTGATAGCATCTCTTTGCATAAGCACTGCTGAAACTAGGGAAGATTTTGCCGTGGGCGAACTGGACCATCTTGGGATTCTTGGCTGCCTCCAGGACCATTATGCCGAGTTGATGTGGCTTACGACTTAAAGTTTTCTTTATATAGGGGAAGTGGCACTGCCCATTCAAGGTCTAAATTTCAACTATATCAATCACAATATTCTCTAGGATCAGTCAACGTATGAGTTTTCAAAAATCCCTCGTGAATTCAGTCTTTGTAGGGGAGCAGTTGCAAATTGTCTTTTTGTGTAAAAAGTCGGAAGAGCTCTTGATCTCAAGCGTAGGCGCTTTCCCTGTTTTGGAGTATAAATCATTCCTTGATTGTCAGATGTCACCTTCGAGAGCGGATTCGGGGAAGATCGCTTACTGCTGGGTCGGTTATTTATGGTAGACCAAAATACGGAATGTAATATGAATAGCAGTGAGGATAAATCATCTGCAAGTCCTTTCAATAGACTGCAGACGGAGGCCATGTATGGGGAGGTACTGAGGAAGGTCGGGGAGAGCGATACCAGCCCTTTCGTGTTTCCTTACAGGTCATCAATATTCTATAATCTACCAGCCCTAGAAGGAATATCATCGGTATAGAAGGGATCCCGGTACGGACAGACGCAACGTTTTCATAATCTCAATCGGTTCTGCCATAAGGACGTTCGGAACCGGAGGCGTCTGGAGTTTCACTCCCCTTTTCATGAACAATGAACTCCACATCTCCCTTCTGGTGGTAGGGCTAATATTTGCGGTCAACGCCATTCTAGGTGGGATTGTCCAGATCTACGGGGGTAGACTGGGGGATGTTTACGGATTCAAGAGGATCATTGTCATATTTGCGACAGGTTACTTCATCACACTCTTCCTCCTGTTCTACGTCTCCTTGACACTCCCGATACCCCTTCTGTTTGTTCTCCTCTTTATACTCAATCAGGCAGTAGGGTCGTTGCTGATGCCATCGCTGAGCGCATTGCTCTCTCTAAGCAGCGATGTCCCACTCGCTGGGTTTTCTTACATGAGGGTTGCATCCAACCTAGGCTGGGCATTTGGACCTGCAATGGCAGGAGTAATAGCAGGCACCATTGGATATCCATACATCTATCTGACTGCAGCAATAAGCACCCTTATCTCTCTGCCTCTATACCTCTTCTACCTGAAAGATAAGAAGAACGTGGAATCTGCCCCGGAAAAGTTTTCATTCAGCAAGGTGCAAAGGGAACTCTACCTGTTTGGGATTGGGATAGCGTTCCTATTCGTAGTGGTGTCGCAGTTCTCGGTAACACTCTCGATTTACGCGAATCACTTTGAGCATCTCAGCCTTGCATCGATAGGACTGATATATTTCATAAACGGGATCGCTGTGGCAGCATTCCAGTTGCCTGTTTACAGGCTGGTCAGCAGGATTGGGTTGTGGAACGGCATGATTATAGGCTCAGCCCTCTACATTGCAGGATATTTTTCAATGGCCTTCGACCACACCCTTCCGCAGTTCATGCTTTCAATGCTCGTTGTTACAATGGGGGAGAACGCAGTGACCCCGACGGGGAGCGCTATGGTTGCGAAGATTGCCAAAGGAAGGGACATGGGGGTGAACATGGGGGTATACAATTTCTTCATGTCGCTGGGAAGAGGGATGGGGCCAAGCTATGGGTCGTTCCTGCTATCATACCTGACATTCCCCATTGAAATATGGGGACTTGCAGTATCTCCCGCTTTCATAGCGATGGTAGCCTTCTTTTCCAGAAAGAGGAAGGAGAGTTTTGAAAAATAGTATGGACAGAAAGGAAAACTCTGAACTGCCAGGCTATTCCTTCATCAGGTTGATAATAAAGGCTGATATTACCCATACAAGACCTATCAGGTCGAGCAGCAACAGTTTTGAATATAATCCGTACCCAAGAATACCCAAGGGTAAGATGTAAAATATAATAAATAAAAGAATAGTTCTCGGGCTCATCGAGCTATCTACCCGAATAGTGCACCGAGTCCGGCGACTGCCTCTTCCTCGCTCTTATCTTCCTTCTTTTCCTCTTTCTTCTCTTCCTTCTTTTCTTCTTTCTTCTGAGGCTCTGCCTGAGCTACCGGCTGTGCTGCAACCATTGATGACTTGATTGCCTCCTCTATGTTTACTCCCTCTAGGGAGGCTACCAGGCTTTTCACTCTTGCAGGGTCCGGCGTTACGCCAGCGGCCTTGAGTATTTCTGATATTCCATCTTCGGTGATTGGTTTCCCTACGGAATTCAGTATCAGTGCGCTGTAAATGTACTCCATATTTTTCACCCTTAATTACTCCAAGATAATAAACTAAACGTCTTAAACATTATCCTATGCCCCCTTCGGAATCTTGCTTTCCAGCGACTTGGCAATCGAATTTCCCTTAGCCAGGAGAAGCTGAATGCTTTCCTTGGTCGGATAGGAAGCTGCAAGGCTGAGTGCAATGGCGTTTCTGTACGCTTTAGAAACGAAAATTGGGGTAGATTCACTGTTGTAGTAGTTTATGTGCAGTGACAGTGCTATGGCTGATGAATGCCCAAGAACCAGTTTCTGAACAAAGTCCGCTGTCGATGATCCTAGTACGCTCTTGTTGAAAACAATCCCATCCTCATATGCCGCCCTGAAATCCAAACCTATCTCCAGTGGAAGAATTTCCAGTTTTGAGAGGGCTATTGCCTTTTCCTTGGATATCTTATCCCCCTTCTTGACCAGGACAGTTTCTTTCCTTATGACTACCTTTCCTTGGTCTATCGATGCCGGGATCCCCGCCTTCTGGAGCTCTCCGACGACAGGTCCAGGTTTCAGGTTAGTGGGCTTAGCTTCCAGTATTATGTCTTCAGGGGAAATTTCGCCCCCCTTTGCAGGGGCCTTGGTCCTGCTCGACTCAATCTCCCTGAAAAGCTTGAATGGGTTTTCCTTGGAAAAGATTGCTGCTACGGGACCGTCCATATAGTCCTCCAGCCCCCTGATTGACTCTATCTTCATCTCGTCGAAAGCCCTTTTGAGGAGGGTCTTCTTAACTACCTTTATGGTGGCCTTGCCCCTTAGTGATCTCCTGATTTCTTGGAACTGCTTTCCAGGCACTCTCTCAATTCCCACCAGGGCTATCGATTTAGCATTCCTTATCTCCTCGGATATGGCCTTTATTGCGACGTCCTTGGATTCAGAGTATCTGTCTTCCCTCATCTCATTTCACCTCCACCTTCACGGCAGGCCCCATAGTTGTCTTCACGTAAATCGTCCTTATGTTGTCCTCCCCCTTTTCTAGTTTTGATTCGATCCTCTTCAGCACTTCGAGGCCGTTCTGAGTGATCTTTTCTATTTCCATATCCTTAGACCCTATAGGAACATGAACGACAGGCTTCTCCTTGCTTCTTGCCTTCACTGTCCTTCTGAGGTTGTTTATTATTGGGACGGGATCAACGTTAGCTGGAATAGGTCTGGGCATCTTTCCCCTGGGACCCATTATGCCTCCAAGTATCTTTCCTACCCTCGGCATCAGTGCCACTTCTGCTATGAAGAAATCTATGTCATTAACCATCTTCTTCGTTGCCCTCTTATCGTCGCTCATCTTGTCAAGCTCTTCAGCAGATATGACCTTGTCAGCCGACCCCTTTGCCTTTGAAGCGAGTTCATTTCCAGAAATGAGTCCAACCTTTACCTTCCTTCCCCTTCCGTTCGGGAGAACGATTTCTTCGTTGATCCTGTTCTTGGGATTCGAGAGGTCAACATCCTTCAGGTTTATTGCTATATCCACTGACTCCCCAAATTTCCTTTTTGGGGACTTGCTGATTGCCTCTTCTAGGCTCTTCTTAAGTGTATCTCCATCCATTGGTATTTCACCAGAGTAGTTATGCGAGCAATAGGCTCTCCTACTCTAGATGGCGATAGACCCGTCTTTAATAAGTTTTTGTGTATCCCTTGGGTCCTTCCCCTCTACCGTGATCCCCATTGAAACGCACGTCCCTAGAACTTCCATCACTGCTGCCTTTATAGAAGCGGCAGTCATGTTGTCCATCTTCATTTCCGCCACCTTCTTGATCTGGCTCAGTTTGAGGTCCCCGGATGTTTTAGTCTTCGATGATCCAGTGGCGGTTTCTATACCAAGCTCCTTCTTGAGAAGGGCAGAAACAGGAGGCTTCCCTACAGAAACCTCAAATTTTTTCGTCTCCGGGTCAACAGTTACCTTTACAGGTACTTGCATCCCAGAGAAAAGTTTCGTCTTCTCGTTTATCTCTTTGAGCACCAACCCAATGTTTATTCCCATTGGTCCCAATGCAGGACCAAGAGGCGGACCGGCAGTTGCCTTTCCGCCCTCAACCATTACAGATATTTCTTGCGGCATTCTCTAAACCTCCTTTTCCAATAATTTAACAGAGTCGGCTTTCACAGTCAGTGGGATCGGCACGATCGCATTCTGCAGTTCAAGGGTTATCTCATCCTTCTGAGTATCTACGTGAGTTATCCTTGCCTTCTCTCCCTTGAACGGCCCCTCTGTGACTTCCACGTAATTTCCTACGCCCAGTGACTCAACAGCCGGCTTTGATACGAGATAATTCTCGATTTCCGACAGCTGAACCTCTCCAGCTATCATGTTTCTTGCTCCCCTGATTGTCCTGAGAAGGGCCATAGTCCGGTCAGGGTAAAGTGTTTCTATGAATATGTACCCTTTTACGTCCGGCGGAACTAGTATTGAGAACAAGTAATCATGTTTCTCAATCCTTGCCTTGAGCCCTATGTCCCTTGCAATTTTCACTTCCTGTCCTATCGTTGTCTTCACGACTATGATAGTCTGCTTTACTTTTATAGTGAAAAGATTTGCCTGCTTTCCATCCTCTTTCAGTACTGCTATTGCATAGTCGCCTATCTCCCCTCCCTTAGGCGTCTCCACCGATAACGGCCTGACCATGGATTCCTTTGGCTTAAGCTTGTACTGGATCTTCAGCACATCCTGATTCTTCGGTGAAATAGCGACCTGCTTTCCCCTTTTCTGCTCCTCTATCACGAACCACTCTATCTCTTCCTTCTGTTCGTGTATGTCGAGCGTGATATCAACAGACCCTTCCTTCTCAGATGGCTCATCATTCTCAATCACAAGATTGAAGGCGACCTTTTTGTTGGTTCCTACCTCCGAATCTTTGCCGTCACAGGTCCACTTAACCATCTACGGCACCTTGAAAATTACATTCATGAGGAGGTAGATTATGAAGCCGACTCCCCCTATGATGATGATCCCTGCCCCCGTTATCAGAGACGACTTGCCAAATTCATCTCTCGTGGGCTTTTTGGCCATCTTGAGTATCCTTGAGTACTTTCCTCTACCTATTCTCTTGACCCTATCCGTAATAGAGTCCTCTAAATCCTCGATCCTATCATCCATATCAACCATACAGGGCTACCTCTAAACGTACTTATTCTTGGCTCCGACCAGTATGGCTAATACCTTTATATCATTTTTCATTGACTCGTCTATCCTGGCACCCCATATTATCCGCGCGTTGGGATTTATCTTTTTCTTGATCTCCTCCAGGACAGTATGTGCCTCTTCCACTGACATGTTTGAACTTCCAGTCACAGATACAATCGCGGAAGTCGCAGTTGAAACCTCTAGGTCCAGCAGGGGTGAATTTATTGCTTTCTTCGCAGCTTCCATAGCCCTCTCCTGCGACCCTGACTGTCCCATACCTATCATGGCGGTCCCTCCATCCTTCATTACCGTCTTTAGGTCGTTGAAATCAAGGTTGACCAGACCAGGCTTGGTGACCAATTCTGTCAATCCCTTGATAGATTTCATGAGAATCTCGTCAGCGAACCTGAAAGCTTCGTTGAGAGGGAGCCTAGGGACTATCTCAAGTAGCTTGTCGTTAGGGATCACAACTATGGTGTCTGATTTTTCCTTGAGTTTCTCAAGTCCCCATAACGCATTCTCCTTTCTCATCGAGCCTTCAGATTTGAAGGGTGTTGTGACTACTGATATCACAAGTGCTCCTGCATTCTTTGCAATCTCGGCGACTACAGGAGCGGAGCCAGTCCCTGTCCCTCCTCCCATTCCTGCAGTTATGAAAACGATGTCCGCGCCTTCCACGGCTGCGTTTATGTCTGCCTCAGCCTCCCTCGCAGACATCTCGCCAACTTGCGGTATCGCGCCAGCACCCAATCCCCTTGTGGTTCTCTTCCCTAGAAGTATCTTCTTCGATGCCTGTGTAAGCAGGAGATGCTGAGCATCGGTATTAGCCGCAATGATATCCGCACCCTGTATCCCTTCCTCCATGATACGCGTTATGGTGTTTGAACCTGAACCTCCACAGCCAAAAATCTTGATGCTTGTCTTCAGGCTTTTCAAAACTTCTATTAACTCAGCGTCTGTGTCTTGAAATGATTCATCATTCGGCATACTAACTACCATTTTGATAAATTATCTGAATATTTATATGCTGTGATAGATTTTGAGTCTCTTCAGGACCTAATGGTGCGTTCCCGAGTCATGCGTTTAGTTCATTCAACTTTTGAGAAACCACTGGCCATTGATTTGTTCGCAAATACGAACGGCTCCTTTCCGTTGAACCCAACTACGCCGAGGGAGAATTTCGAGTTATCGGCAATGGACCGCCACTCATCCTCCAGCCTGTCCCTTGCGCAGTAGAGTGAATGAGTCAGCTGTCTCCTTATTATCTCCTCCCCTATTCCTGTGGCAGCTGCCCCGAAGCCGTTCCTTACCAGTATCCCTGAACCTGGGATGGGCGTATCTCCAACCCTCCCTCTCATCATGGGGCTTGACCCGCCGGTTGACAATGCAGCTGCTATCTTCCCGTCAAAGTTTGCAACTGCGCCTACTGTGTCAACTGACTCTACCCCCCTGTAGAAAAATCTCGGGTCATTCTTTGCAACCACTCTGGATTCCTCAAGTCTCTTTCTTGCGCGATCAGTGGAAGGGTCGTACCTTGGGTGCCCCATTTTGAATGCAAACTCAGTTGCACCGTCGCCGCAGAGCATCACGTGTGGACTCTTCTCCATCACTTCCCTTGCTACTTGCACAGGATTCTTGACAAACTCTATGTTTATGACCGACCCAAAGTTTCCTTCGACCATCACGGACGCATCCATTTGGATGCTGCCATCAAGTCTCATTACTGAACCTGTGCCGGCATTGAAATTCAGGTCGTCTTCCATGTACTTGACGGCTGCAACTACTGCATCCAGTGGGTCATTGTAATTGATTGAATATGAGGCATACTTATCTAGTAGGGGGCTCAAATCGGTACTGCTACCCACCCCACCATGAAGTATTATTTGCTTCATGGGCCTGAATACAACAAGGATAAATATTTATTACGCGCGTTGTTCAATAATCAATGTGGTTAAACAGAGACATCGTTTCCATTGGCGATTTAAGTGTTGACGAAATTATGGAAGTGATAGACAGGGCAAACGAAATGCTCCCGTATGCCTCCTCAGGGCATCCAAAGTCCCCCCTGGCTAACAAGATCGTCGCAACGCTATTTTATGAACCTAGCACCAGGACGAGACTGAGTTTCGAATCCGCTGCTATGAGGTTGGGTGCAAAGGTACTGGGCTTTGGGTCTCTGGAAGCCACCTCAGTTGCCAAAGGGGAGACACTCTCAGACACAATCAGGATAGTGAATTCATATTCCGACGCGATTGTACTCAGGCATCCTTCTGAAGGGGCTGCGAGACTGGCATCCGAATTCGCAGATGTCCCAGTGATAAATGCTGGAGACGGGGCTGGACAGCATCCAACACAGACTATTCTCGATATATTCACCATCTGGAAGGAGTCTGGTCCAGTCAACGGGAAGAGCATAGGATTTGTCGGGGACCTGAAGTACGGAAGGACGGTTCACTCGCTGAGCAAGGCGCTTTCACTTTTCGACGTTTCACTCTACTTCATTTCGCCGGACGAACTGAAGATTCCGAAGCACATCAAGAAGGACATTGAGAAGAGGGTTGCAGTTAAAGAGACGAAGAGCCTCGATGACGTTATCTCAGACCTTGACGTCCTGTACGTCACCAGGATACAGAAGGAGAGGTTCCCTGATATTGAGGAGTACAAAAAGGTGGCTGGGGTCTATGTCATAAGGCCGTCCCTGATTTCAAGGGGCAGGAAAAACCTGATAGTAATGCATCCTCTGCCGAGAGTGGATGAGATACCGCCAGAAATAGACAATCTGCCTCAGGCCAAGTATTTCAAACAGGCGTCTTATGGGGTACCTGTCAGGATGGCGATACTGGACCTTATTCTGAGGGGTGAGTAGATGACAGAAGAGAAGATGCTCAAGGTTGAGAAGATTAGGAGGGGAACGGTTATAGACCATATACCTGTTGGGAGGTCGTTCCAGGTACTGAAGATACTAAACATTTCAAGCGACCCCGGAATCACGGTAAGCATAGCAATTCACGTGAAGAGCAAGAAGATGGGACTGAAGGACGTGGTCAAAATCGAGGACAGGATACTTGACTCTTCGGAGCTGAACAAGATAGCGCTAATAGCGGAGGGTGCGACAATAACTATAGTCGAGGACTACGAGGTCATAAAGAAGTTCGTTGTTGTTCTCCCAGACATAATAACTGGAATACTCAAATGCAGCAATGGAAGGTGCATATCTAACATGGAAAACAGTGTGAAACCGTCCTTCACCCTTCTGTCAAAGAATCCGCTTACAATAAAGTGCCACTACTGCGAGAGAGAGATGGAAACCGACGAGATATTCGGGAGCATAACCTAGGGCTCAGTACTGTTGACATCCTTCTGGATTGTGATCTCGATCTTGTCGCCATCTTTCAGGCCGTACCTCTGCCTCAGGTTGTACGGAGAAATAATTTCGAGGACTCGCTCGTAGTGCGTTCTTTCCGGAAGCACTATACCCACAAGTTCTCCGAACATTGTTGCCCTCAGAAGCTTTATCGCACCGAATTTTCTTCCGTCCTGTTCGAAAGGCTCCACCTCGAATCCCGGTATGTTGTTGATGACCGAGCTGAAACTTGCGAAATCGTCTGTGAACCTGAGGTTCATTGTCCCCGGGAATGGTTCGAAACTCAGGAATTCCTTGATCTTGCTTACGTACCCCTGCCTTGATATGTAGTATGAGCCTTCCCCAAGCCCCGTGAAAAGAGTACCCTCCACATGGATGTCCTTAGAAGAGCTGAGGATGTACTGTATCATGTTTAGCTGGTCCCTGAGCTCGTCGAACGCTCTTTGCGTCAGCGTGACCTCCTCGCCCCTTGCTATCCTCCTTCTTACTATGTACCCATCGCGCTCCAGAGCTATCAGGTATCTTGATACAGACTGCTGAGATATATCAAGCTCCTTAGCGACTTCAGATGAGTTTAGAACGACCTTCCCTCCCCTATGATTGAGGGATATATTCTTCAGGAAATCTATCAGCACAGCCTTCATGGTTTTCTAACCTTCCTCTCCGATATTGTAGCTACCCTGACGTTCATTTCCCTGAGGCTCTTTCCAAGCTCCCTGTCGTTCGTCATTACAGTGCCACCATATCTGGATGCCGCCTCAATTATTCCCCTGTCTCCCCTTGATTCTACTTCCAATATCCTGAATCTGGAAGACATCTGCAACGCCAGTTTTGCATTCCTGTCCTTCTCGGAAAGTGTTTCAAGTTCCCTTATTGCGGAAAGAGGAACTGCAATCTCCTCGTCCAGGAATTTTTTGAGATCTATCTTCTGCTTTATTGAGTATATTAGAGCGTTTGTGTCAAGTATGATCAAGCTTTCTTCACCATCATGCCGAGGGCATAGTTCTTCCTGATCCTGTCTATCTTCACTGTTACCTTCTGCCCTTTCTTCGCGCCAGGTATTATGACAGTGATATCCCCCTTGACAGAGAGACCGTCCCCGTCCCTGTTCAGGTCTGTAACCTCGAGTTCGTAAATCTTCCCCTCCTCTATTTTTTCCTCTGAATATTTGATTTCCTTGTGGGCGAATAGTGGCCTTTCTGCACCGCATGCCTTGCACCTTATAACCTCGTTCCTGAACTCCCTGACTATTTCAGTGTCGTAGTTACCGCATTCGTAGCACTGAACGTAAATCCTGAGATATTCCTGGAATGCCTTATCAATTCCTCCCTCCGGAGGTTTACCCTTGAATATCAGTCTTCCGTCTGAAATTTCCCCAGACAGTCCGAATTGCTTGATGAGGTACTTGAAGATATGGGACTCGTCCCTGTTGATCACATCTACGATATCCTTGAAATTCTTGATTATGGTAAGTTTCCCCTCTGTAATGATCTCTGGCTTTGGAATCTGAAATCTCTTTTTCTCCTCCCTCTTCTGTACTGAAGATTTAACCTTCTTCAATAGGTCTGAATACCTTTGTTCATCCACTCTGGCACATCGAAGACTGCCTAAATAATCTTTACAATTGCAGGAAGTACACACCTTTGCATGACTGGATTCGACAAATGCAAGACACCGTGGTACGAAATCGCACATTCAGTTTGACAAGCAATCAAGATTGTGTCGAACAGAATCAGAACAGTAACTTCTGGAATATATCAAAAATTTCCTGTATAATAGCCTTTAAAGAATATTTTTCAATTAAATTTATTTTAGGGAACAGAGATATTTCTTGTACGTCTTGGTTAGAAATGTTTATATACAGTATACTTCATATCTATTCTAAGAGGATTGGTTCCAGGTGGATTCTAGTAGTACCAGAAGGATTGCACTTCGTCTGACGCCGCAGGAAGACGACGAGATTAACGACTTCCTCAGCACATCGCTAAGGTATAAGACAAAGTCAGAATTAATCAGAGCAGCAGTCTATGCCTTCATACAGCGCCCCCAAGTTCAGACCTCGGTGGAAGAAAGCGAAGTAAAGCTGTCAAAAGCAACTCTCAACACTTTGGATCAGATGGTAATGAAAGGGCTCTTCAAAGATAGGTTCGACGCGATAGAATTTATCATAAGGAAGGTAAATGAGGAGCACTTCTTGCCTATGTGGCTCAACAAACTGGTCAGGGGTTACATTGACGACAGGAACCTTTTGAATTTTGACGATCTTCCCTTCGAAGACAAGGGGGAGGAGAGACAGAGGGGTGAAAAAAGTGATAGATGAAGATAGGATTGGGCTTTTGTACAAACTGAAAAACGGTCTTAGCGGTGATCGAAAATTTCTCGAACCTTCCATCGTATGCGTAGGAATAGGTGGAGGGGGATGCAATATAGTGTCCGAACTTAGTCACAAGAGAAGGGAGGTGAATCTCTACTGCTTGAATACTGATGCGCTCTCGAATGCAAAGAGAAGCGACGTCGTTTCGCTTAACGTCGGTGCAGACTACATCATGAACAACAGGGACTCGGGCGGATATGTTGAAGTAGCGAAGAAAGCGTTCAAGGAGGAGTCTGCAGTAATTGATGTCCAAGTTTTGAGGAGGGCAGATCTGGTGCTGGTTGTCACAACTCTCGGAGGGGGAACTGGTACAGGAGGAACTGTCGAGATGGTAAAACTACTGAAGTCTGAGAACACACCTTTCAAGGTGTTCGCAGTGAGACCGTTTGAATTCGAGGACAACAGGAAGGAAGTTGCCGACAGGGCACTAGCTCAACTGAGGAAGATAACAGACCATATAGAGGTTTATGACAACAATGAATTCGAAACCCTTGGGGAAATAAATTCCAGGATCAAGGAAGATATGGACGCAACAATTGAGAGTCAGCTTAAGCTCTATGATACACTTTACGGGAAGTACAGCGACTCGTTTGACAGGATCGTAGAGGAAACGCTTGCAGAAGTATTGACCGAAAGAGTCCTTAGCATTGAGCTAGAAGTAGAGCCTGCAGAGACTGAAATCACTAAACCTCAATAATTTTTATTTCTTTTTCCCCAACATTTTAGTATCAAACAACCAGTATCTCCATTATCAATAAGGAAAATAGATATCAGCAGTTAACATCACTTTCACAGATGTCAAGTCTGAAGGTGCTTCTGAATCAAAATAACCCGGTAAGAGGAGTCGAGGAAAACAAGAGGAGAATAAAGGAATCAATGGACAAAGATTTCGACGTGGCTATCTTCCCGGAACTGTTCTACTCCGGCTACATGAAAAGAGACCTCCTGAACGTTTATGATCTCGACACTGGATTTGCAAGAAAAATTCAGAAAGAACTGGAAGGGAGGATGCTTATTTTTGGCTCACCATTCAGAGACGGATTCTTATACAACAGTGCGGTTGTTATGACCGAAGACTCACTCAACGTATACAAGAAGAGACATCTCCCAAATTTCGGTCCCTTCGAGGAAATGAGGTACTTCTCCAAGGGGAATAGCCCCTTGACCGTTGATTTCAAAGGATTCAGGATTGGCATAGAGATATGCTACGACCTATTTTTCGAAGACTCGGTAGAGAAAGGGGTGGACATAATAGTCAACATATCAGCGTCCCCATTCACGTCGTATCAATTTTTCGAAAAGATGTTTCCTGCCAGGGCTATAGAGTACCAGGCATACTTCACATACGTGAATGTCGCAGGTTTAAGCAGAAATCAGGTGTTCTGGGGAGGAAGTAGAGTCCTTGATCCCGAGGGTAAGGAGATACTGAGCCTCAAAAGATTCGAAGAAGACTCTGGTATAGCGGTTCTGGAATCTTCATTACTCGAACTAAGCCGAAGGAAAAGGAGAGTGCTGAGCGAGGTACTTGATGACACTGCGAAATGACCTTTTCCTCGCCAAGGTCCTGAACACAGAGCTCAAGTACCAGTACCTTAAGAATACGCCAAGGTTCCAGAAGAGCGACAGGAGTTCAGTGGAGAGTGCAAAGAGGTTTCTGTCAAACAATGTTCGTTCATCAATTTACGTGAACACAGTCATTTATGGCTTCATATCTGTCATCTTTGGGTTCGGAAGTCTTTCATCAAGGACGGGAATTTCCAATGAGAGTTTCATCCTGTTCTTCCTTCTCCTGATACTCGCCCTTATGAGCGATACTCAGTTCTACAGAGGTCTGTGGGACATGAAACTCCTGACCCCCCTTAACCAGCTGCCATTGAAGCTTGAACGGAGGGTCGTGCCATTCTCGCTATTCTTATACAATGAGATATATCTGCCGTTTGTTACAATCCCGGCAGGGCTCGTGATATCTCTGGGAACAGGTAACCCACTCCCCCTGATCGTCTTCTCCATGTTTACAGTTCTTTTCATATACATCGCAAGGCTTGTTTCCCTGCTGCTAGGAGTAACGTTTGTCAGGACCAACACGAACAGGAGGACGAAGCGGCTGTACCTGGGGCAGATATTTCAGGTTTTGATTTTCCTGGTGTTCATCCTTGCCATAGAGGTTGCAACCAACCCATCATTCCAGAATTTCATCAGGATTCCACATTTCCTTTTTTTCCTGATTCCTGTGGGCTCTGCTTACATATCTTCATTATCCGCCTACCCTTTTGTATTCTTTTTCCTTGTCTTTGCAGTAGCATATCCAGCTTATCTGTTCATTGAAAAGAAGAGTTTCACTGAAAGAATGGAAACGTTTGAGGACGTCTCAGGCTCCCAGAAGGGAAACGTTTTTCTGAGGTTAAGGAAACCGGTCAGCTCCCTGGTAGACAAGGATTTCAAGATACTTTTCAGGAGGAGAGGTGCGATCATGATAATGGCCATTCCAATCACGTTAATCATCCCCATAATACCGATGCTTCTATCCTCAAAGGGTAACGGACCAGAAATCGAGTTTTATGTAACATATCTATCCTCAATCTTCCTGATAGAGTTCATGCTGCTGATAGGACTTGAGGGAAAGGCAGCATGGCATCTTTCTTCCCTTCCTTTAACTCGAAGGCAGTATTTCTTTTCAAAACTGTACAGCATATTCGCAATAGGACTGATTTATTACGCGGTCCTGGTCGCTGTTATAGCGGTGGCAAACAGGAGCGTAGTCTCTCAGCTGCTGTTTTACTACCCGTATTTTGCATTTATTCTTGTTGCCTTACTCTTCACCGGAGGAACATACCTGGTGAGGCAAATTCCAAAGGAGGTTTATTCCCTCTCCCAACAGGGAATAGGAGGAAGATGGATATTCCTAAAGACGTTCATAATCGGGCTTCCTGTGATAATATTGAATGTGTCGATATTCTACTTCTCCAGGTACCTGACATCTATCAAGCTCCCCTACTATGTGAAGGGATATGCAATTGTCATTTTGGTTGATGCCATAACTTCCTACCTCTTCCTCAGGCTTCTCATAAAGAGTGGAGACCACTTTTAGGGGTAAGTTATAAAACTCCCGGTAATTAGCTGGCAATGAATAACATTCGAAAGGTCGATCCAATATCCCCTGATCCCGAAACCATCAGGGAGGCTGCAGCAGTTATACTTCGTGGTGGGACTGTCGCCTTTCCAACAGAAACAGTATACGGGGTAGGGGCTAACGCTCTTGACGACGAAGCCTGCAGGCAAATTTTCAGGGTAAAGGGGAGGCAGCAGGACAATCCCATAATAGTCCACATATCTGACTTTGAGCAGCTGGATTACATTACACAGGGATTGAAGGAGAGCCTGAGGCTTATACTTGAGAGGGTCTGGCCGGGACCTCTGTCCATCATCCTTGACAGGAAGAACATAGGAATCGTGCCAACTGCTGGGCTGAAAACAGTAGCAGTGAGAATGCCGGCCCACAAGGTGCCGCTGGAGCTCATAAGAGCGAGTGGGAAACCCATTGCCGCCCCAAGCGCAAATAAATCAGGGAGCCCAAGCCCTGTCTATGCGTCGGAGGTCTATGATGACCTGAACAGCAGGGTGGATATGATACTCGATGGCGGTCCCGCGTACTTTGGTGTAGAGTCCACGGTGATTATGCCCAGGGAGGAAGAGATAGTAATCCTGAGACCTGGAGCATTTTCAGCGGAGGAAATAAGGGATATTTTCAAAATGAAGGTTGTTGTATCTGGCGAGTCGTCACAGGCACCAATTTCCCCTGGAATGAAGTACAGGCACTATGCTCCGGAGAAGGAGCTCAAACTGGGTCGCACCGAGGAAAAGATAATTGAAGCCTGCGAGAAAGGGAATGTCCTTTTCATAGGAAGCTCGGAAACGGCGTCCAAATTGAACACAGAATCAATTGTACTTGGCTCCAAAAGAGACTTGTATGAGATCGCAAGAAACCTATTCCCGTCTTTCCGGAAGCTCGACAAGAGCAAGTATTCTGTTGGGGTTATAGAGAGTTTCGAAGAAAGGGGGATAGGACTTGCAATCATGAACAGGATCCGGAAGGCAACAAGCGGGAAGGAACTTTAGAAAATTGAGATGGTACTGAAATCAAAATTAACGGACGAACCCCCTGGCTTTCAGGTATTCGATTATTGTGTTCACACTCTCATCTACAGTCTGTTCATTCGTGTTTATCGTTATCTCCGGAGATAGAGGTTCCTCGTACGGGTCCTGCAATCCCGTCAGATTCGTGATTTCTCCGGCAAGCGCCTTTCTATAAAGTCCCTTTGGATCCCTCTTTATCAGAATTTCAAGCGGGCAGCGGACATAGACTTCAATGAAATTCTGAATCTCATTTCTAGCCTTCGTCCTGACCTCCCTGTATGGGGAGATCAATGGGACAAGAGTGACTACTCCGTTACGGGCCAACAACTTTGCGACGAATATCACCCTCTCATTGTGCTTCTCCCTGTCCTCCTTTGAGAACCCAAGATCACGTGACAGACCCTTCCTTATCTCGTCACCATCAAGGATCTCAACCCTCCTCCCGTTGTTTAAAAGGCTTGCCCTGATCCTTTCAGCAAGCGTAGTCTTTCCAGCTGCTGGAGGACCGGTGAACCATAGTACAAACCCAGGATCATTCGACATATTCCACACCCTCCAGTGGTTTTCCCTGAATGCCATACATCTTCCTCACCTTATATAGGGCTAGGATTGTCGGCGCTATCCTGTATATGCTTGAATCAATCACCCTTCCGATTTCCCTGTTTTTCCTGTACAATATGTAAATGCCATCGTAATCATGCACAGCATCGTCAGGTCCTGTATCATTCTCAAGAAGATAGTCTGAGTCGTAACCGAGTGTCCCTGCCGCTCTCCAGCTGAGATCATCCAGATAGACGAACAGGTCAGATCGATCGCCGTTGACGACTTTATAGACCTCTTCTGGTTCAAAGACTTTTGTTTTCCATTCCTCACCATTTGGGCCCCTTATTTCTTTTATCTTCTTTTTCAAAATGTCTAGTTCCTCCCTCACCTTCCCCCTTTCTATTATTCCTTCCGGCTCCCTTCCCTTTACGTTGAGGAAAACCCTGGCATAGTAGCCTCCCCATGCCCAGGCCTTTGAACCTGACCAATCTATGTCAAGTTCATCAAGTGACGAACCCTGCTTTGGAAAACCACTCCTGAGTTTGAGGTATCCCTCCTTGATCAGCCACTGGTTGATTGCAAAAGCACCCTTCATGCTCTTGGCTCCATGGTCTGATACAACCAGAACAACAGTATCATCATCAAAACAGTCCAGAAGCTTGCCTATGTGTGAATCAACCATTCTGAAGTAAGATATGAACTTCTCCCTCATCTCCGGATCATCCTCGTATAAGTGGCTGCTCTCATCTATGTAACGCCAGAACGAGTGGTGAATCCTGTCTATCCCTATCTCGACCATGAAAAAGAAGTCCCACTCTTTTTCCATTGCCATCTTTTCTGCCATCCTGAATCTTGTGTCCGTCATCCTGTAGATCTCCTCGATTATCTTCCTCTTTTCTGGCTTCCTGAACTTCACGTCAAACTGGTAGTCCGGGAAGTCCTTCATTATCTCATTCTTGAGCCCAGGCGGGTAAGTGAATTCCTTGTCCTTATCGGGAGTCAGGAAGTCAGTGACCAGAAGTCCAGGAAGGGGCTTGGGTGGGTAAGAGGGCGGCACTGCGATAATAATGCTTCTCTTGTTTCTCCTTCCAAGTATCTCCCACACAGTCTCAAACTTAATGTCTTGAGAAGTCGGGATCTTTATTCCATTGTAGGAGTTTGGAATTCTCGATCTGAACCCGTACAGTCCTAGCTCTCCTGGCGTACGTCCGGTTGCCATCACCATCCACGCTGGCACTGTGATAGGTGGGTCACAACTACGGAGTTTGCCGGATATACCCCTTGAGGCCATCATTGAAAGATTCGGCAGCTCCCCCTTCAACTTGTTGAATATCAGATCAGGGGCTGCGCAGTCAAGTCCGATTACCGCCACCTTCATTCCTATCACTCAATCCAGGTATCCTAGAGACCTGAGCCTGTCCTTAACCTTCTTCTCGTCCTCTGAGTTGAAAGCTTCCTGGTCACTGCCGTGAGCAAGTATCTCCCTAAGGACGAATGTCACGTAATCGCTGACCGAAGTGAACCCGGTACCCTTAATTTTTTCCTGAATCTTCTCGAAGAGTGGAGTTGGCAGAGAAACAGTTGTGTATTTCTTATCTGTTGCCATGGTTTGTCAGGAATTATTTGTACAAATAATTTATCTTAATTAAAGTACATTATAACGGATTGAGTTTCAGTGAATAGGACCGTTTGTATCCCTAAAACAGAAGCCCGAGGGAGGAAGGCAGATGGCAAAAGGGAACAGAAGGAAGGCATGGAATATTATTCGGAAGAGCAGCCTCCCTTCAATTTCCCTTCTCCTTTGATATCTTTCCAGGAGTCGGAATAAGTTGCATTCAGCTCTTCGTAAATACAGAAAAAATTATATATTGTATGTGACTTGGACAATTCTGGTGATACTCGTGGCTGATAACAACACTATATTCATCGGGAAGAAGCCGACTGAAAACTATGTTTTTAGCACAATAATGCTCTTTACAAATGGAGCGGGCGAAGTCTCAATAAAGGCTAGGGGGATGGCTATAAAGAGGGCGGTAGACGTTGCAGAAATCGTAAGAAATAGGATGGAGTCGATGATGAAGACAAAGGTCACATATTCTGACATAAAGATTGCCACAGAAAAAGTACAGAGGGAAGACGGAGAAAGCAACGTTTCCTCCATCGAGATAGTACTGAAGAAGTAGGTGATTTCTCACCTACCACAAATTTTTGATCAAGTTTGCTAAATGTTCCAGATTCTCCACAGGGATGGCTTATCTAGGATTGGAGAGCTGGAAGTTAACAACAAGAAATTAACGACACCTGTTCTTCTTCCGGTAATTCATCCTTTCAAGGCTGAGCCTTGGATTTCTGCGATAAAGAAGATGAAACTTGGAGGCGTCATCACAAACTCCTACACGCTGAAGAAAGGTGGCTTCCAGGAAGGGAAGAGCGTCCATGACCTCATCAATTTCCAGGGGTTGGTGATGACTGATTCGGGGACGTTCCAGGAACACATGTACGGGGAACTGAAGGAAGGTAACATTGAGATGGTGAACTATCAGAAGAGCATCGGCTCCGACGTAATAACCATCAGGGACATCTTCTCAGAGATGGACCACTCGAGGGATAAGATAAAGGGAGACATAGAGGAAAACTATAGGAGAGGTAAGGAAGCTATCAATAAAATTGGGGGCTATATTGCCCTTCCGGTTCATGGTGGGCCATTCAATGACCTGAGACAGGAAAGTGCAACGATGATGGGTGCTCTGGATGGAGAATACTTCCCAATCGGAGGAATAGTCCCATTCATGGAGAGGTACATGTATTCACAGGTGATTGATGCGGTCCTCAACTCAAAAATGAAGCTCAGGACATCTGCAGTGATACACGCCTTCGGTGCAGGACATCCGATGTTCTTCCCGCTACTCTTCCTGGCCGGGGTAGACGTTATAGATTCTTCCGCCTACATAAAGTATGCCAGAGACGACAGGATATTGACTGAAACTGGAACGGCAGATCTTAAGTCGTTTGCGGATGAACTTCCGCCGTCTCCATATTTCGACAGGTATAACGCCAAGGAACTTATGGCTATGTCCAAAGAGGAGAGGGAGATAACAATCGGACTCCACAACCTTTATGTTTCAGTGAAGGAAGTGGAGAACATCAGGCAGCAAATAAGATCTGAGAATATTTGGAACTATGCTGAATATAGATCCCATTCCCATCCCTTACTGCTTGAGGCATTCAGGAGATTTCTCGAGTACTGGGAATACACAGAGAGATTTGAGCCGCTGTCGAGGAAGACACCCCTCTTTTATTCAGGGGAGGAGTCTCTAATGAGACCTGACGTGAGGAGATTCATATCAAAGTGCGCGAAAAATGTTGAAGGAGAAAGGATAGAAAAGAAGCCGTATTCTTATTACACAGAAGTTCCTGTTGAATATGTCAACACCCCTTTCGGGACTGTCCCTCTATATCTGGACGAAACATATCCTGTAGCCCAGTCCCTTTTCCCAGGTGAATACTATGAAAGCTACAGGGAGATTGAGAAATTCGATAGGCCGGAATGGAAGGAATTTCTTCTAAATAAGGTGGATTACGTGTTCTCTTATCAGTTCGGCAGAAGTCTCTTCTCTATAATTGAGAAGGGGAAGGTCGAACTGCAGAGGAGCAGGAACACGGGGAAGATACGCAATGTATTATACGATGGCAAGCAGATTCTTGCATTCAGGGCATCAGACGGCTTATTCAGCCTGAACTACGAAGGTGCCGTGATGATACATTCCAGCTTCAAGAGTCCAGGCCACAGGGTCATTGTGAACAGTGAAGTCTCGGAATACATCAGAGAGGGAAAGAACGTTTTTGCAAAGTTTGTAGAGGGAGCGGATCGCTCTATACGCCCTCATGACGAGGTGTTGATAGTTGACACGGAAGACAATCTGTTAGCATTTGGAAGGGCACTTTTGAACAGTGATGAAATGATGGACTTCAGCAGGGGCATAGCAGTAAAGAACAGGATCAGATCCAAGGATTCCAGTTAAAAATTTATTTAACCGTTCACTTCCTAGAAAGTGGAGATCAGAAGGGCCAGGTCTATAGACGAATATAAGGCAGTCGAAAGCATACAGAGGGTAATATGGGGAATGGTGGAGGAACCTCCAGTCCCTCTCCCAATTCTTGTCGCGATAAACTCAAACGGAGGACTCGTGGAGATTGCAAAGGACGGCGGAAGGATTGTGGGATTCAGCCTCGCCTTTCCAGGAAACCATGACGGTCTAAGATACCTTTACTCCCACATGGCCGGTGTCATAGAGGAATACAGGAACAGGGACGTAGGTTATGAGATAAAGATGCATCAATTTGAGGAGGCCAGGAAAATGGGCTACTCGGAGGTAAGATGGACGTTCGATCCAATGAAGGCTAGGAATGCCTATTTCAATGTGCATAAGCTAGGGGCATATGCTTATGACTACAAGATCAACTATTATGGAATAATGGGATCAAAGGAGAACGAGGGAGTCGAGTCAGACAGGATTGAGGCACATAAGTTCCTGGACAGGGAGAAAGTTACTGCAGGGAAATACGAAGTGGGGGCAAGGATAACAGATTTCCCCAGACCCTGGAAGTCAGTGGACATGAAGGGAGACTCTATATCTCTGGAGGTTCCGACGAACCTTGGTAGGGATATCGGTCTTGCCAGGGAATGGAGACTTTCTCTCAGATCTGCCATATCTTCCCTAGAATCGCAAGGTTATGTGATGAACGACGTCGTCAAAGGTGACAAAACAGTATTTCTGATCTTTACTGTGAGGGAGAAGGTCGGTCTCAAATAAGCTCAGATTGAAAAATCTTCCACTTCTGGCTCCTTTCTCTTCTTCGGGATCTTCTTCGTCTTCCAGTATGTAGTTACGTAGCCAGCCACCAGATTCCTCAATTTCTTTGATGCGTCAGGTATGACCTTGTCTATTATCTCCTTGTTATGGTCGAAATCCTTTCCAAGATATTGCTCATATTCCTCGTATACCTGTCTCGCTACAGTTTTAACTAATGTTGGCCTGATGGCACCCATTACTCTCGATATGTTCACAAACTAATTAAATATTTCATTTCTGGATTACCTGAAATTCAGCCGCGCCCCTTAGCACCCAAAACAGGGCGGCGTAGGTAGGGATTATCGCCTTCCCCTCTCTGTATTCAGTTTCAGCCTCTCCGAATTCCGATTTGACTGCTTTTGTGAAAATCACTTCCAGATTGTCCCTGAAAACTTCGGGAATCGCGTCTGCAATGGGATCGAATTGTGAAATCCTGTCGAAATCAACGATTTTGACCAGCAGTCCAGACTTTCCGTGAAGGCTTCCAGGAGTCCTGATCAGCCGGTGGATGTCTATAGAAACAGGTTCATCTATCCTGGAAGAGAACCTCTTTATTGCTATTTTCCTGGCCACCCTTTCAAGCACTTCCCCATTCTTGAACTCCCTCTTGCCTATGTCCCCCAGGCTCTCACCAGACTCCTCTTCTATCCTCTGCTTCCACTTCTTATCCTGGGATTCAAGAACCTGGATCAGCTCGCCCTTCACATTGTTGATCCTTTCGTCCCATCTTGTTCTTGAACTGGACCTGTATTCAGAAGAAACGCACCTTCCTGATATGTAGTCAACAATTTCCCTCCTTTCCTGTGATTCCAGTTTTTCGAACACTGAATATACGTGGACATGATATCCCCTGCTGCCTGAGAATACCACCTCCAGGTCATTCTTGCTAACGCTCAGATCATCAGTCAGGATGTTCAGGAGCTTTATCAGTTCCTCTTTGACTACACTGAGCATTTCCGAATATCGCATCCTGTCTGCGCCTTCTATGTGATCTCCGTCTATGTCAAATATAAGATCTGCACCCTTCCATCTCTTGTTGTCCATGTTGGAATCCGGGCTATCGTAGTACGCACTTGAGTAATAAAAGTGGAGGGGAGGATTCTCCCTCACGTATCCGATAAGCGCTGGCATTGATTGGAAAGATGTGTGTCTTACCATCCCCTGCTTCCCGAAGGGGGTGAATGCAAGCTCCCTCTTCTCGAGGGACCTGATCCCGAATGAGTCTACTTCGCCATAATATCTTCCAAATAGCTCCTGGACGGTCTTGATTGACTGCTCATTCATCTTTCTTCCTGTTGAAGATGAAATAGAGCGCTATTATAGACACAACAACTGCTCCTGCAAACACATAACCGTAAAGGGACCTGACTCCTGGATTGTTGAAGCTCGTCGGTGTGGAATTTGAAAATCCAGGAAGGGCACCTGCATTCAACTTTTCCTGATTGGTGTATCCTGTCCCTGTTGCATCCAGAGGGGCAATTTTCTCGAAGGCTATGGTCACGTTCTTCTCAGTAAGGTTGCCAGTGGATGACAGCGCAACGATGAATTCAGCTCCGTAGGGGTTCAGTCCTGTCAGGCCGTATGAGAAGAGGATGTAATTCTTGTCAGGACTGCTTTTCCAGTCGTATGTTGAGAAATTCTTGCTGTATATCACAGGATAAACTGTTGTATTCCAGTCTGTGGTTGTTATGGTGATGTTGTACCCCTGATATGTCTGATAACTTATTGTCGGAAATGAGGGGCTGGACTGGGCATATGTCTGCCCGCTAACAACAACTACTGCAGATAGAAGTATTATGATCATCGCTGTAAGCAGTCTTCTGTTCACTGGAGAGGGTATCAATAACAGTTTTAATATTTTTCTCTAATGAATCTGACCGCGCTTTCGAAGAATCTATTCCCTATGTCATAACCCCTCCTCTCCCTTGTCCAGTCGGTTTCTGTGAATCTGCTGAATATTCTTTCAGGGTGTGGCATCACTCCCAGTACATTCCCTCTCCTATTGCATATTCCAGCAATGTTATGCTCAGAACCGTTTGGGTTCCAGGGGTAACCCTCTTCCTTCCCACTGCCGCTCACGTATGTAAGGACGTTCAATCCTTCCTTGACAATTCTTCTCAGTACATCGCTGTCCCGTGGAACAAAACGACCTTCGGAATGTGCTATTGGAAGCTTAATGATTTCACCATCACTGAAACCGTCCAGGAAGAGGCAGTTTCCCCTTCTAACGTTGAGGTAAACTGTCCTGGCCTCGAAACGATTAGATGCATTTGGAGCGAGAGCCGCTTCGACCGCGTAACTCTTGCCTGTGTCAGGTATGAGCCCGAGCTCAACCAGGACCTGAAAGCCGTTGCAGGATCCCATCACTGGCCGGCCATCTTCCACAAAATTCTCCAGGTCCCTCTTGATCTTTGCCCTTATCCTGGCTGCCATGACAGCGCCGGCCCTAACATAGTCTCCTGCAGAGAAACCACCTGGAAAGAACAGCACATCGTAGCTGTCCAACCTCCTCGTCCGATTCTCAAACTTCTTCAAATGTACTATCTCAGGTGATGAATCAGAATGCCTGAAAGACTGGTATGCTTCCTCCTCATTATTGGTCCCCTCCATGGTCAGTATAGCCACCCTTACATCCCTCTTCATGTGTAACCCCTCTTCCAGCGACGGATTATTGATGCATTTGAAGCCTTTAGCACGTTTTCCTCTCCCCTGGTAATGATAATTTCAGATCCCCCAGTTTTACCTAGGAAGATAGAATCCTCGCCCATCACATCCGAGAATTTCCCATCCAGTCCAGGCTTAACATCAACCAACCAGCATGATTGGGGCTCCGAGAAGAGAGCGAAATCCGTCCTCAAACCCAGAGAGGATATGTCCAAACTCGCCCCTACATTGGATCCCAACGTCATCTCCGAGAGTGCAACTGCAATGCCTCCGTCGGAAATATCGTGAACAGAATTCACAAGACCCGAATCAATGGATTTCAGGAGATTCCACCCCCTTCTCTTGAGAATTCTTGGATCAGAATAGGGAATTCTTCCGCCCGGCAGCTTCAATCTTCTGAAGTACAGGGATCCACCAAGGTCTGTAGTCGGCACTCCGATGAGGTAGATGGAACTCCCGGGTTCCTTGAAATCAGGAGTCACTGAATTCCTAATGTCTTTGACCCTGCCTACGCCGAGGATTGTAGGGAATGTTGGTATTCTCCTCTTTCCGGCTTCATTGTAGAAGGATACGTTACCTGACACAAACGGAATGTCTAGAATGGAGGCAGAGTCGTGGAGTCCTCTCAGCATCTCGATGAATTCTCCCATGATTTCAGGCTTCTCAGGGTTTCCTGCATTGAGGCAGTCTGAGAATCCAAGAGGTTCTGCACCTACAGAAATAAGATTCCTAACTGTTTCATCCACCGCAGCCCTTCCTCCAAGATAGGGGTCGATTGCGGAATAGAATGGGTTAGAGCCGCTTGTGATGGCCACGCCTACTTCCTTATCCCAGTCCGCTTTTAAAACTGACGAATCAGTTGGCCCCTCCCTTCCGACTATGCCAGAAAAAGGCCCGATCACTGTGCTGCCCCGGACAGTATGGTCGTACTGCCTGACGGCAAACTCCTTCGTCCTAACGTTAGGGTCGGAGAGCAACGAGAGTAGCACCTTTCCAAAATCTGCAGGGTATTTTGGAAGCCACTGTACCACCTTCTTCTCCTTTATGGAAGATCGCCTATCATAGAGTTCTGGGGTTGTCATGAACTCAGTCGGGAGATCAAGGACTTTTCTGTTTCCAAAATATATTCTGAGCCTTCCCCCGGGTTCGCTTTCGCCTATTACTGCGGCGGGTATGTCCCATTCCTCCATGATTTCCAGGACTTTATTCACTTCCGAATTTCTCACTGCGAGCAACATTCTTTCCTGGCTTTCGGAGACCCAGATTTCCCAGGGAAGCATATTCACTTCCTTCAGGGGCACCCTGTCGAGGTAGACCTTCCCCCCCATGCCTCCTGCATTCAACATCTCCCCAACAACACTGCTGAGCCCTCCTCCTCCAAGGTCCTTCAGGGCGTAAACTAACCCTTTCCTGTTTGCTTCTAGGACTGCGTGAATGAGGGGTTCCTTGACTATTGGGCTCCCAAGTTGAACCGTTGTTATATTTTCGTTTCCGGACTCCATTACAGCAGATGCCATATTGACTCCGTGAATTCCATCCCTTCCAGTCTTGCCACCAGCTATGATCAGCTTGATACCCGGCTCTGAAACTGCAGAAGACCTGATCTCATTCTTCTTCACTATCCCGACGCATCCCACGTTCACTAGAACGTTAGGGGAGAAGAATTCGGAGTAGCATATGCCTCCGGATACCGTCGGTATTCCCACCCTGTTACCATAGTCCCTTATTCCTGAAATGACCCCATTTTCTATGAATTTCGGAGAAGGGAAACCCTTTATCTTCTTCGTTCCGAAGTACAGAGAATCTGTTACAGCAACTGGCTGGGCCCCCATGCTCAGTATGTCCCTCAGAATGCCGCCGACCCCGGTAGCCGCTCCTCCATACGGCTCTATTGCAGAAGGATGATTGTGGCTCTCTATCTTGAAAGCTACTGCAAGGTCATCATCAAGCGACACTAGACCTGCATCCCCCTCCGCAAGTGCCTTTGATCTGGCTATTCCGAATATGTATTTTTTGAGATGCAGCTTGGAGCTCTTGTAGCTGCAATGCTCGCTCCATGCCTGAGCGATTGCCTGCATTTCCACATCCGTAGGATCCCTATGCTCCATTTCGAAAAATGATGCAGCACGCCTCATCTCCTCCACGGACAGCCCAAGCTGCATTTCCCTAGAGATCCTTAAGAGTTCCTCGGGACCCTTCCCTGAGATTTCTACCACGACTGAATGATCTTTATCAGCCATCTACCACACACTCATTGATGACGGGATTCGCAAGGAGCTTCTCGCAGAACTCTTCTCCCGTCTTCTTGCTACCTTTTGTGAGGGTTATGAAATAAACCTTTCCTGTTCTCACGTCCTTTACATTGTCGTATCCGAGCAATTTCAGCGCCTTTAGAACGGAACCGCCCTCAGAATCCTCAACGGTTCTCTTGAGCGTAACGGTGATGCGGAGTTCTACCATGATTGCGGATGTGATTGTTATAGATAAACTTGACAATCAGCTGTACTTTATCACAAGGTCCATGAATATGTCCGATACGTCCTCGCACTTGTCCGTGACTGTCTCCATGTACTCGTAAATCTCCTTCAGCTTCAGGAGCTTCACAGCATCGTTTATTTTGAATATTTCACCATAAGACTCCTCAAGCAGATCGTCAGCCCTGTTCTCAAGCTCGTTTATCCTCACTGTCTCCTTCATTATGTCTGCCATGTCGCTGTTCGTGAAGCTACCAAACAGGTTGAGTGCCCTGTTAACTTCTATCACTGCTTCAAGTATGATCTTGCTGAAGTCCTCCATCATCTTCGTCTTTTCTACTTTAAATAAAGAGATCCTCTTGGCTACCGCGTTGATGAAATCCAGGATATCGTCATACTTCGTAGCAAGCATTCCGACATCTACAGACTCCAGGGGCTTCTGCATATGGTTCACCTTGTCATAAATCTCGTGGACAATGCCGTCTGCCTCATGCTCGATTTTCCTTATCTTCTCGGCTCTGTCGTGTAGGTTGTCATAGCGAGACGTCATCTCTACAAGTTCGCCAGCCCCTTCCCTCACCTTCTCTCCCAGTTTCTGGAGGTATTTAGAGAACTCGAGGAAAACGACAGATGAATCCTCGAGGGACAGACCCCTTGCCTCTGTCCCAAGCAGCCAGGTAAACAATCCCCCCAGGAGCATGAATATGAACACCAAGATAAACAGATTGTTCCATCCATAGTAAAGCTCGATTATGGGAAACATGAGCGTTCCTAACACAGCACCAAGTCTGCTGAATGCGGATGAAGTGCCCTGAGCGGTCGCCCTCAACCTTGTTGGAAAAATCTCAGTGGGAACGATCCACGTTGTGAGATTTGGTCCGACATTCTCGAAAAACTGGTAAGCTGCTAGAGTGATGAGCATCACGTAGATGCCGTTTCCAAACGTCAGGGCGAAGATGAATGCGCTCACTGCCATCCCTACAAATCCGATTTCCTGTAACCTGAGCCTTCCCAGTCTCTCGATCACCATAAGGGCGACTATGAACCCCACGAGGACGATAACATCAAGCACTATTGTCCCCAGGATAGCGTGCACCTTGTCCTGAATGGTGGTCCCCCCAAAACCCACTTTCTCTAGGATGGACGGTATCGATATCCCAACTCCATAGACACCTATGTCCATGAAAAACCATGGAATCCACGCAAACATGGTCCGTTTACGGTAAGCATTATTGAACAGCTCACTGACCCTCCCCTTTCTTTCAGGCTCAACTGAGGCCAGATCCTTGCTGTAATCTAGGCCATACTTATCCTTTATATCCTGGATAACTTTGTTTGCATCTGAAGAACGGCCATTGGCAATAAGCCATCTGGGCGACTCTGGCATGGTATGTCTGAGGATCAGTACAACTACTGCTGGAACCACTCCGGATGCGAGCATTATTCTCCATGTATCTATCTTCATTCCGAAAAGATAGATGAAGTCAAACCTCCCTACAGAGAACCCTACCAGTGCGGCGACAAGGGAACCTATCCCCCAGAACATGAAAGTCCTTGTGACCAGTCTCCCCCTTTGCTGCTTCGGGGAAAACTCCGCAACATACGTGGAAGATACAGGATAATCCGCACCAATCCCGATACCAAGCAGTAGCCTGAAAATAATTAGTTGGTCGATATTTGTTGCGAGGGATGTCAGGAATCCGAAGAAGACGAAGAAAATGAGGTCAATGATATATAGTGTTCTCCTTCCGACTCTGTCAGCAAACCTCCCCAGGAACAACGCGCCGAAGAACATACCAATCAGGGCAGATGACTGAAGCAGTCCGAGCTGGATCGCCCCCATTGTGGAAGGGGCAAGCCAGTTCTGGGATTCCACATAAATTAGCGCAACAGATATGATGAAAAGGTCGTATCCATCAAGGAAAACGCCGGCGGCAGATAATGAAACTACTTTCCTCAAAAACCTATTCTGATTCTTGATGACCTCTTCCATTCCACTGCTTATCACCACTTAAGATAATTAAATTGGCATT
>JAMCUN010000003.1 GCA_023381415.1 Thermoplasmatota archaeon
GCGATACAGCTCCTCCGCCAGACACTGACGGCGAACGTCTTCGTCAGGTTCAAGCAGAAGGATGCTCCCAAGGGGCCGGAGAGGAAGTCCGTCACCGGTGTTTCATGATGCTGAATATCCCTAGCACAAATCTAAAAACATATAAATTTGATAAATCACTTGAGGATGGATGAGCATGACCCCTGAATTGGCTGCCCTTGCTCTGGCAGTCATTATTGTACCTATAATTATAGCAATACTATTGGGAACGGCACATCATTTCTCCCCAAAGGCATACGGGAGATACACGCACGACAACTATGAGTGCGGGGAGGTATCAGTAGGAGACTTCCAGTCACCACTGCCACTTCAGTATTACTTCTTCATCATGGCATTCGTCGTTTTTGACGTTGACTTCATTCTTCTGCTCCCCTGGGCAGGCTCAGTAAAGTCTCTGGGTGCCGGTATATTTCTAGACGTCGTTCTTTTCGTTGCTATAATGCTTGCCGGACTGTTTTACGCATCAAAGAAAGGTTACATGAGGTGGTCAAGTGTCGGATAACATCCTTGTTACCTCTCTTGACGAGGCCCTTAAGTGGGGCACCGGGAAATCCCTATGGCCGTTCACCTTCGGGCTCGCGTGCTGCGCGATAGAGATGATGAGCGCCATGGGATCCGATTATGACTGGGCGAGATTCGGGTCGGACATATTCAGGGATTCCCCAAGGCATTCAGACCTGATGATCGTATCCGGGACAGTGACGAAGAAGATGGCTCCCAGGATCAGGAGGCTCTACGACCAGATGGCATTCCCGAAATTCGTCATATCAATGGGAGCATGCGCATCTGCTGGCGGACCGTACGTCAGGGGATACTCTGTAGTTGACGGCGTTGACCAGGTGGTGCCCGTGGACGTCTATGTGTATGGCTGCCCACCAAGGCCGGAGGCACTTATCCAGGCACTCAAGATGCTTCAGGACAGGATCGTCGCGGGAAAGGTGAAACATTGATACCTGTTGAGAGCGAGTCATCCACAAAGAACGGGATGAAGGTCGTTTATGTTGCTAAGGAGAACATATTTCAATACCTCAAGGAGAGGAAGGAGGAGGGATTCGACACCCTCCTGATGATTTCTGGAGTGGACTACAGGGATCACCTTGAGGTGATGTACCATCTCCTCTCTTCATCGAGCGGATCAAGACTTATAGTAAAGACAAAAACGAACGACGAGGTGGACTCAGTCACGTCCCTCTGGAAGGGCGCCGACTGGCACGAGAGGGAGACGTGGGATCTCGTCGGAATCAAGTTCAAGAACCATCCGAACCTCAAGAGGATACTTCTGGCGGAGGGGTGGAACGGCCACCCACTCAGGAAGGACTATCCCATGGACAAGAAGCAGTACGTCAACCTGGGAGATGATGGGGAGGACATAGTGTCATACGAGAAGACGGAGGGGTACTGACATGGAGGACAGGGTCATAGAGATCAACTTCGGTCCGCAGCATCCTTCAACTCACGGAGTTCTGAGAATTAAAGTGAAGCTGGACGGGGAGATAATCGTGGATGCCCAGCCGGTGATCGGCTATCTCCACAGGAATGCGGAAAAACTGGCTGAGATGGGCTCCTATCCAAAGGGAATGATCTACATAGACAGGCTGGACTACGTTGCAGCACTGAACATGGAGCTCGGATATGTTCTTGCGGTCGAGAACCTGATGGACGTCCAGGTGCCTGAGAGGGCCCAGTGGATCAGGATGCTGATGGTCGAGCTCAACAGGGAGGCTTCACACCTCATATGGCTCGGAACCCACGGCCTTGACATGGGGATGCTCACCCCGTTCTTCTACTGTTTCAGGGAGAGGGAGAGGATCCTGAGGATATTCGACGAGATAACTGGGAGCAGGCTTCTTTACAACTATTTCGCCATAGGGGGAGTTTACTCCGACATCACCCCCAAGGCCATTGAGATGATAAAAGCCTGGACTGATGATTTCGGTTCCAAGCTTGAGGAGATACAATCTATCCTCGGAAAGAGCTACATATACGTTAGCAGAACGAAGGGGGTCGGGGTCCTGACCGCTGAGGACATCCTTTCCTACGGAGTCACAGGACCCATGCAGAGGGCCTCAGGTATAAAGAGGGACGTGAGGAAGAATTCCCCATATCTCTACTACGACAGGATCAATTTTGACGTGCCTTCAAGGACAGAAGGGGATGTGTATGCCAGGTTCCTCGTAAGGATAGAGGAGATGAGGCAGAGCATCAGGATAGTCAAGCAGGTTCTGGATAAGCTGCCTCAGGGGGATTTCTACAACAAGAAGTACTCCAAGCCCATGCTGGTCAGGCTCAAGACAACAGGTGAATCTTACGTTCCGACAGAGTCCCCGAAAGGGGAGTTCGGCATCCACCTGATAGGGGATGGCTCGTCCATTCCTTACAGGGTTAGGATAAGGAGCCCCAGCTTTGCGAACCTTTCCTCAATACCTACTATGCTGAAGGGTTACAAGATAGCAGACCTTACAGCTGCGGTGAGCTCAATAGACCCGGTGTTCGGGGAGGTGGATAGATGAACCTGTTCTTCTTCCTTATGAGCATCCTCTACGGCATAGTCAAGTTCCTCCACATAGACTTCGTACCGTTCACCTTCCATGGAATACCTGTCGGTCTCTGGATAGCCTACCTTATAGTCGGGGTTGTGGAAGTGGTGCTTGTTTTCGCCCTCTCCATGCTTGCGGTCATAATCATAATCTACGTCTTCAGAAAGTACATGGCAGACGTGCAGAACAGGATAGGGCCTAACAGGGTCGGCATCTGGGGTACGTTGCAGCTTATAGCGGACGTTTTCAAGCTCATACAGAAGCAGGATATCATACCTACATCTGCTGACAGGACAGCATACAGGGTTGCTCCCTACATTGTGTTCACCCCGGTGATCCTTGGATTCATCCTGATTCCGTTCGGTAACGTTTCCATACTGAACCTGATGGTTGTCAACTTCAACTACACAATTCTCTTCCTGATCGCGTTCATGACGATTGCCCCTGTCGGAGAGATAATCGGAGGTCTCGCTTCCCACAACAAGTTCTCGCTCTACGGGGCGCTCAGGTCTGCCGCACAGGACATGGGATTCGAGGTGCCGATGCTCATATCACTGATAGGAGTGATAATACTGGCAGGAAGCTACAGCGCGAACGACATCGTCACTGCCCAGAGGTTCATCCCCTTCATCATCCCTGAGATACTGGGTTTCATAGTATTCTTCCTCGCAATGATAGGAAGACAGTCAATACCTCCATTCGACCTTCCTGAGAGCGGAAGCGAGCTCGTTAGCGGATTCTCAACTGAATACAGCGGCATGAGGTATGGCATATTCTACATGGGTAATTTCGGTTTCATGGCACTGGCTGCTTTCGTTGTGGCAGTCGTCTACCTTGGCGGCTGGGAAGGACCGGTGTTCCCTGGAACGATATGGCTTATAGTCAAGGGGGCTGTGTTCATCTTCATATTCCTTCTAACGTGGATATCGCTGGGCAGGGTCAGGATTGACCAGCTCCTGCAGATGGGATGGAAGTACCTCCTTCCCCTGAGCATCATCAACCTGCTGATCAGCGCCGGACTCGCGCTCTACCTGGGAGGTGTGTTCTAGTGACAGATTCAGAAAAAGTCCCCGGCCCGCTTCAGGGGATACCCGGAGTTGTGAAGGGCGTCTGGACCGTTTTCAAGCAGGGGTTCAGGCCAAAGGTGACCAGGCAGGTACCGGAGGAGAAGCTCGAATACCCTGCAAGGGCAACAGGAAGGGTATTTCTGAACCTGGAGACGTGCATAGGATGCACGCTGTGCGAACAGATATGCCCGAATGGCACGATAAGGATGGTGGATTTCCATCATGACAAGAAGCAGGAGTTTGACAAGAAGTACCCAAACAAGAGGGAGATATATCCGAGCGTTGACGTATCTACATGCATCCACTGCAACCTCTGCGAGGAGATTTGCCCTACGGGTGCAATAACGCTCGAGGCAGAGGTAGGTGAGGTTCACTTCACAAGAAAGAACACGAGGTACACGCCCGAACAGCTCGGGAAGAAGGAGACTGAACTCTGGGGAGAGGAGAGGCAATGATTGTCTTCTACATACTTGCACTTCTCGCCATAGTTGCAGCAGCACTTGCTGCGTCTAGCAAGAACCTTCTTCACTCTACACTATGGCTCACGTTCCTTGTGGTCGACGTGGCAGGCATATTCTTCTATCTAGAAAATTTCTTCATATCTGCGATACAGATACTGGTATACGCAGGGGCGATCATCACACTCATACTGACATCCGTAATGCTTTCAAGGAGGTATCAGGATGCGGAATAAGCTTGCACTTGTTCTTTCTGTCCTTCTATTCCTTATAATGCTATCCTTCATCCAGGTCGGCGTCTTCCCCAACGGAATCGTTCCCATAAACACAGGTACACCCACCAGCCCGGGGATCACACAGTCGCTGTTCACCACCTACCTGCTTCCATTCGAGATAGTCACTTTCCTTCTGGTTGCGGCAATGCTTGGCGCAATGTACATAGGCGAGAGGGGTGAAAACAAATGAACATATCGGCGTTGTTGACTGCACCGATGAACATAGGGGCAGTGGAATTTCTATCTATAGCTATACTTGCAATAGGGATCTATTCCTTCCTGAGCTCGAGGACTGTTGTCAAGGCTCTGATCTCAATAGAGATAATGATAAACTCTGGCCTCATAAATCTCATCGGGGCTTCCAGCTATTACGGCAATCCGGCCGGGGCTGACATGACGCTTTTCGTCCTCGTGATAGCTGCGGCAGAAACTGTCGTGGCCATGTCCCTCTTCGTGGCAGTGTTCAGGAAGAAGGGATCGGCAGGGTTGGACGTGATGAAACTGCTGAGGTGGTAAAATGGATCTATCTATAATTCTGACTTTCCTGATATTCGGACTTCCACTCATAGGCTTTCCGTTCGTGATCGGCATCGGATACATCAAGAAAAATTACTCCATGTACCTTGGGACCGTACTGATATTCCTCTCATTCCTAATAACTGTATTCCTCTTCTTCACATATACGGTGAAGGGGACGGTGATACAGTACAGCTTCAACTGGCTTCCATCCCTCCCCGTGGTTATCCCTGTGGGGGTTTATGCGGACAACCTGTCGATGATAATGGCCCTAATGGTGTCATTCGTAGGATTCCTGATAATACTGTTCTCCGTGGGATACATGAAGGAGGACCCGAACAGGCATGTATTCTTCGGAGAGATGGTGCTCTTCACCTCCTCGATGCTGGGCCTGGTGCTCGCTTCCTCACTTCTAATGCTCTTCATCTTCTGGGAACTTGTGGGTCTATGTTCCTACCTTCTCATAGGATTCTGGCACTACAAGCCGAACGCCGCATCAGCAGCGAAGAAGGCATTCATAGTCACAAGGGTCGGAGACGTGTTCTTCATAGCAGGCATAGGCGCCGCAATCCTTTACTCGTCAGGCGCTGCTCTTTCCATAACAGGCCTGGGAGCAATACACCTCGAGTGGCAGAGAACTATAGTTGCCCTTCTGCTCTTCGGAGGTGCAATAGGGAAGAGCGCCCAGTTCCCACTTCATGTCTGGATACCCGATGCCATGGAAGGCCCAACTACGGTATCAGCACTCATCCACGCTGCTACGATGGTGACGGCAGGCGTCTACCTCATGGCGAGGATCTACTCCCTGGACCTTAGCATCCTCACTCCGACGGCCCTGTCGGTCATGCTTTACATCGGCATTGTGACGATAATCCTATCAGGGCTGATCGGCCTGGTGGTCAACGACATAAAGAGGATCCTGGCCTACTCCACCATAGGACAGATAGGCTACATGGTTGCCGCCCTGGGTCTTGGTCTAGGAGTGACAAGCATTGGCCTTTCGATCTACCAGCTGGAGGCCCACGCATTCTTCAAGGCCCTTCTTTTCCTCGCTGCAGGTTCGATCCTTCATGCGGTGATGAACGTCAGGGACATAAACAAGATGGGGGGTCTGTGGAAGAAGATGCCAGTCACTGTTACTGCGATGCTTGTTGGGGCACTTGCCCTCTCTGGTTTCCCAGGGTTTGCAGGCTTCTTCAGCAAGGACAGCATAATCACAGCAAGCTTCGGGGTATCGATATTTGCCTGGTCCCTCCTCGCTATAGGAGGATTCCTCACAACGCTCTACGCATTCAGGATGTTCTTCAAGGTTGCCACAGGAAAGCCCAGGAGCTACGCAGCTGAACACGCTCACGAATCCGGCCGGATAATGCTCATACCTATAGTGGTCCTTGCAGCATTCAGCGCAATATTCGGCATATTCCAGCAGGGATTCTACGATTTCGTGGAGAACAAGCCTGTTTCGAGCGCGTTCGGAATCGCTCCTCTTACGATCACGGATATCGTACCTGTAATAATCATGCTCGCAGGTCTGGGGATAGCATACCTGGCCTGGGGAAGAAGCTCAACGATACCGTCGAAAGTCGCCAACGGTGCTCGCGACTTCTATCTCCTGGTGAAGAACAAGTTCTTCCTGGATGTGTTTTTCACTAACGTGATAGCTGAGAGGGGTGTCATCGGCCTTTCTGCAGTCTCTGACAGGTTTGAGAGGAAGGCGATTGGAGGGCTGGTGGATGCGTCAGGAGAACTGTTCCAGAACTCTGGAAAGGTGCTCAGGAAGATACAGACCGGGCTGGCCAGGCAGTATGCCCTCATAATACTCATAGGACTGATACTTTCCCTTCTACTCCTAAGGATATTGATGCTCTCCGGGGTGATTCACTGATGCTGCAGATAAGCGACCTCTTCCTTGCTCTCGTCATCATAATAGTCGCATCAGCTGTCCTAAGGGGAAGGTGGGCAAGGTACCTCACATTCCTGTTCTCCTTCGCTATACTTCTATTCCTTTCCCTCAACAACCTCACTCTCACCAACTTCAGCTACGGCACCCTTTCGATACTCTCCCTGACGTTCCAGCTGAATTTCGTCAGCTCCATCCTGCTGGTGCTCATCTCAATCGTTGGAATCTACATACCGCTCAGGTTTAAGAGCACACCTGGATTTTTCGTCCTGCTCCAGTTCCTGCTATTTTCTCTCATAGGCATCTTCACTTCGAGGGACTTCATAGTATTCTACATCTTCTGGGAGATGGTGCTGATACCTTCATTCTTCGTGATAGGCATATGGGGCGGGAAGAACAAGAACTATGCAGCCATGAAGTTCTTCATCTACACGCACGTAGGCTCTGTCTTCATGCTCCTTGCGATATTCACGATGTACTTTGCAGAAGGTGCTTCCAATTTCTCTATGAGCACCCTGATATCAGGGGTGGGCAGCATCTCTCTACCATACCAGGCATTCGTCATATCCGGATTCCTCTTCGCTTTCCTGATAAAGCTCCCTACCATACCTCTTCACTCCTGGATGCCTGATGCGTACGTTGAGGCTCCAACAGAGGGTACCGTGTTCATCTCTTCCCTCCTGTCAAAGATGGGCGCTTTCGGACTCCTTGTCATCTTCTCCCCAATATTCATGTCATCATCACTTGCTGGAAGCACCATTGTTCCAATAATTCTGATAGCCCTGGGAATATTCACACTCATCTACTCCGCACTTGTTGCGCTCTACCAGAAGGACATAAAGAGAATGATGAGCTACACCAGCATCGGGCACATGTCCTTCATCTCGATAGCAGTAGGCGGCTTCCTCTACCTGAACGGTTCCAACCCGCTCGCATCACAGCTCCTCTACTACGGTGCCGTGTTCCAGCTGATATCCCACGGGATCATCATAGCACTCATATTCTCTCTCGTAGACACACTGGAGAAATCAACTGGAACCAGGCAGGTTACGTCACTCGGAGGCATAGCGAGGAAGCTACCGGGACTTTCATTCCTCATACTTGCTGCATTCCTGGCATCAGTTGCAATCCCCGGCTTCTCCGGTTTTGTGGGGGAGATATCCATACTTCTTGGAAGCTATGCTGTCCTGAAGTACTACCTTATACTGGTCCTGGCAGGAGTGGTGCTTACAGCATCTTATCACGTTTTCACACTCCAGAGGACTATATTCGGACCTTACAACGAGTTCCTCGGGAACATTCGCGCTAGGAGGGAGGAGCTCCTGGTGGCTATCCTTCCTCTTTCCCTTATATTCCTGCTGGGGATATACCCCGCCCTGGTGTTCCACATATTCGACATTCATTCTATCCAGTTCCTCGGAGGTATACATCCATGATAGTTCTCGGAAATTACGGCTACCTGTGGAACGTCTTCATCCTTTTCATAGGTGCATTTGTGGCGCTTCTCCTGAGCCTCGCGACAGAGAACAGGATAGTGCTTGTGACTGTTGGAGGATTATTCGCTGCTGCGTCCCTTGTGCTCACATTCTTCCACAGCTTCAGTTTGGTCTCTATAGCTGACGGCACTATACTGCTCTCCGGTTTCACCGAGCTTTTCTTCATAGCGATACTTGTGCCTGGCATCCTCTCCCTCATAGGGATAGCAAAGACACCTCTTAGCAAGAAACCTGGTTTGATGGTCTTCATATTCCTCGTCTCCCTTGGCTTCATGCTGCTTGCTATAACCTCGACCAATCTGCTCTTCATATTCGTCGCATTCGAGGGAGTCTCCATCCCAACTTACGTGCTTGCTGCGTACGGAAAGACAGACAGCGAGCTTGAGGCAGCGGTGAAATATTTCATAGTTGGCGCGTTCTCCACCGGCCTGATCGTATTTGGGATATCACTCTATTACATAGCAACAGGCAGCCTGACCCTCGGTGCTGCTCCGTCTTTCCAGAGCATATATCTGCTCTCCATGGGACTGCTGGTGTTCGGGTTCGGATTCAAGCTTGCTGTTTTCCCATTGCACGGATGGGCGATTGACACATATACCGGAACGTCCAATCCAGTTTCCTCCTACCTCAGCACCAGCTCGAAAATAATGACACTCGTGGTGCTCTTCAACATATTCTTCAATTCCCCATCCTTCTTCCCATACCTGAAGATAATATTTGCTATAATCGCAATTCTCACAATGACATTCGGGAATGTTGTTGCAATATCACAGAACAACGTGAAGAGGATGCTAGCCTATTCATCCATAGCCCAGGCTGGGTATCTGTCTGTTGTCTTCCTTGCTGCTGGGACAGGCGCATACCATCTCGCAGTAATCAGCCTGTTCATGTACGCCCTTGCCTACGGCTTCATGAAGGGAGGGTCCTTCCTTTCACTAGACAGCCTAGGGAACTATGACATAGAGAACTTCGCTGGCATGTGGAAGAGGAATCCTGTTTTTGCAGTTTCATTTGCGATACTCCTACTCTCCCTGGCTGGGTTCCCAGGTACCCTCGGCTTCATCGGTAAGTACTTCCTGTTCCTCTCTGTCCTTTCAACAGGCACTCCGCTCGCCTATCTCGTTGTCATTGTATCCGTGATAAATTCTGTTGTGTCGTTCTACTACTACGGCAGGGTGATAATGTTCATGTTCTGGAGGGATGGAAAGAAGGAGAGGGTTCAGAACAACTACATCCTCTACTCGGCAGCAATACTCACCGTACTCCTTGGGGTCCTGTACTTCCTTGTATATGCATTCGCCCAGCACATATTCCCCACAATAACGCCTTTCCTCGTGGGAGGTATCTAGATGCTCGCAGACGCATACTTCCAGATGTATGAGGTTGAAATGATAGGAGGGGAAGTGAAAAGGGCAAAGCACTTCCTTGAAAGGGCGGCGAAAGGAAAAGGGTTCTATTCCCTCGTCTCAAAGGTCCTCCTGGACGCTCTCCTGAACAGGACTGAGCCAGAAGAGATAAAGCAGAAGATAATGGAAATCGAAGGGGATGAAAGGGAGAAGCTCGCAATATACCTTCGTTTCCTCTATTCCGTAAACAGGTATGACGTCTCCTATCCGAAATATGACTCGAAGAGGTGCAACGACAGATGACAGAGGATTATGAGATTCTGAGGGAGCTGAAGAGGGAAGGGGAGGAGATTATCTTCTCAGAGGAGAAGAAGAGGATGATGCTCCTGAGCGAGGGATGGGACAGCTCAAGGACAGGGATGATGGAGGACATCTCCAAGAAATACGGGATAGACAGCAGACAGAAATTTCAGGAGTTCAAGGAGAAATACAACCTCACGGACTACTGAATGATTCAAGGGTCCTGGTATTTTCCTGCAATGGCATCTTCCTGCCGGGCTGGAGGCTGCCCCTCATCCAGGTTTCAAGATCCACATCGTTCTTCAGCCTGATCCTCTTGATCTCCCACAGGCACTCATGACAATACAATCCAGAAACAACGATGTCGCCGCATATTAGGCAGTGTGAAGAAACCATCAAAAGAAAAGAATCGAGCGTTAATAAATTTTGTCTATTGATCAGGGAATACCTCTGAAAACGAATGTTCTTGAACTGGGAATCTACTCCCCCCATCTCCTTATCAGATCGTTTTCAACCCCAACTATGTCAAGAACCCTTGAAGTCACGAAGCCATAAAGGTCCCCTAGACCCTTTGGTCCATGGTAGAAGCCTGGGCTTGCAGGAAGGATGTAAGCACCTGCCTCCGACAGCGCCAGGAGGTTCCTGAGATGAATAGTGCTTAGAGGCATCTCCCTGAAAACTATCACCAGCTTCCTCCTCTCCTTCAGGGAAATGGATGCGACTCTCGTAACCAGGTTGTCAGATATTCCTGAAGCGATCTTGCCTATCGTGTTCATTGATGCGGGTGCTATTATGAAAGCATCGTACCTGTGAGAACCAGAAGCAACGGGCGCTCCGAAATCATCTTCATCATAATATTCGTCCGCATATCCCTTGAGCACTCTTTCCGTCAACCCACCCTTCATCTCGTACTTTCCCACGTCAATCGCCCCTTTAGAAAGTATAAGCACCTTCTTCGAAGGAAGTTTCTTCAGTATGTCAACACCATAGGCTATGCCTGATGCCCCCGTAATCGCAAGGACATACTCCATTGTCGACCATGCAGCGTGACTATAGATATTTTCTCAGGTCTTCTTCGCTGAAATAGGCGGCTATTATCTTCTTGATGTAGTTGATCTTCTCGAATTCGGACAGCTCCTGTATCGCATTCCTCACGTTGCTCGACATGAGGTTGATAGATTTTTCAATTGCATCCTTCTTGCTCTCTCCGCCATTCTCCATAACTGAGACTATGTTCGGCCTGTTGAACTTCTTGTCGTCATTACCTGGCCTCTTGCCCAGTTCGAAGGAGCCGATTGAATTTATCACGTCGTCCCTGACCTGGAAAGCTATGCCCAGCATCTCTCCCGCCCTGGCAAGCCTCCCTGTTATGTTCTCGTCCATCTTCTCGCTTATTGCCGCTATGCTGATCGAGGTGGATATGAGGGACGCAGTCTTCTTCCTGGCTATCTCCAGGTAGTTGTCCAGGTTCATCTCTACATTCCTTCTCTGCGTGCAGAAGTCCATGGATTCTCCGTCACACATCTGGAATGCTGCTTCTGCGATCTTCTTCACCACATTCTCTCCATAAACTGAAGAAAGGGAGACGGCCCTCGCTATCAGGGCATCTCCTGCAAGTATCGCATTCTCTATCCCATACTTCTTGTGAACAGTTTCTATCCCCCTTCTCATATCATCCTTGTCGATTATGTCGTCGTGTATCAGGGAAGAGATGTGGAGGTATTCAATTGCAGTCGCGAGATTTACGAATTTCAGTGAGTTAAGTCCAACGGATTCAGCACCTACGAACACCAGAGTAGGTCGAAGCAGCTTCCCATTTATATTCAGCAGGTGGAACGTTGACCTTTCAAGATTGGGACTGGAGAATTTCCAGTAGAACTTGCCGCTAAGGTCACTCTTGACCTCTTGAAGGGCAACCATTGAATTTTCGCTGATGTGAAGCATATTCATAGGTACTCCTTTATCACAACAAAATAGTTAAATATTGTCTGATTAGGTACCTGACGTATTGATGGCTGTCGAGGTAAAAAAACTGGAGGGATGGTTTGAAAAACAGAAGCTCATGAAGTTCCTCAAGAACGACTATGACAACTTCTACATGCTGTTCGACCTCGACAACTTCAATTTTCTTCTCGGAAGCAGCTCCTTCCTGTATGCAAGGGACGGGAATGAGATTACTGGGGTTCTGCTGAATTATTATCACTCCACTGGAATAAAAGACATATGGCTGTACGGCGAGAACGGGTCGCTGACCACACTCCTCAGCTATGTGGATAGGAGCAATTCAGTGATTCACGTGAAGTACAACGACAACCTGAGCCTGTTCTCTGACGCACCAAATATCTACAGGGAGTACTGCATGGTCAACGAAAGACCATCTGGCACCCACGACGATAACGTAAGGCTGCTCACACAGGACAAATATACGCAGTATGCAAGGCTGATATCGCAGTGGGAGAACACAAGATTCAAGACCATGGACCTTGAGGAATACAGGAACCTCCTGAACTACAGCACAGTTTTCGGGTATTTCGTGGATGGTAACCTGGCAAGCGTTGCGACCCTGGGTGCAATATGGAAGAACTGGTTCGTCGTTTCTTCTGTGTTCACTGACCCAACGATGAGGAACAGGGGTTATGTCCAGAGGCTCATTTCCTCTATGCTGGACCACTACAGCAACCTGGACAAGGCAGTACTTTTCGTGAACAAGGAGAACACGCCCGCTGTAAAGGCTTACTCAAACCTCGGATTTCGCATCTACTCTGAAGACCTGTGGGTCGATTATGGAACAGGGCTGGTCCCATGACTCTTGATCCTGAATTCAGTTATCTGCCCGTCTTCGTGCCTGAAGAAGAATTCTACCTTATTCCTGCCGCTTGTCGCTGTGCAATCCCTCCCCCTTGAGTAGTTACCTTCTATGGAGATTGAATCAACGCTCTTCCACCCAGTTTCAGACTTCAACCTATTGATCATGTTCTCGAATGCGGCTGCACATATTGAGCAGCAAAAGAACATCCTTTCCCCTTCGACCTCCCTCCAGTAGTCCCCCCATGTTGCATCGCACAGGGCGCATCCTTCATAATTCCTTTTCATACATTTTCCCCCTTTCCTGCCTTGATTCCAAGTAGCCATAAAAGTAATCTGCAGACCTGAGAAAGTATGACTGCACTTCCATCTCCATGCCAAGGGTCTTCGCATACCTCTCCACCATCGCCAGTGCTTCCCCGGAATGGTACTGATCTGCATCATATCCTGCCTTCAGGAAATGTGCAGTTTCCTTAGTAACCCCTCCATCCAGTATCTCAGGCATGAAGTATGAATACCTGGCCCCATAAGACTTGACGTTCTTGTCCGCTATGAGTTCGAGTGAGTGCATTGACACCATTGCATCAAGCCAGTGTTTTTTGCTGCAGACTTCATCCCAGTATTTCAGTGCAGATTCTGTCTTCTTCAACGGCTTCGATCCTAGGACCACTTCCCTCCTGAGGCCAACGGACTCTCCCATTTGCAGAAGGAGTTCAATATGAGGAGTCTGGTTTCCTATACCGAAATATTCTTCAGCAATGTTATCAAACTCATACTTCTGTATGTCTGCGAAGTCTGTCCTTGCGATTATGTATGCACACGATTTCACCCACTGTCTGAGGAAATGGTAGTGTTCTGTTACATATCCCATTATAGTGTATTTGCTCGGCCGTTGCATCTCCTTGACGAAAGGATTCGGCTTTTCGCCGAAGAATTTCTCCACGAACCTCTTCCTTATCCAGTTGGCAAGGCCACCCTCGGTAAAGTCATAGAATTTGAGGAACTCACTCTTAAGCCCTTCCTCTGACATCTTCTTTTTCGATATGTTTCTGTTCAACCACATCACATGGGCAGGATCGCTGGAAAGTGCTAGAGAATAAAAATGATCGGATAAGGAAGAAATATTGCTGTCTTTTAATTCCCTCCCACAAGCAGGGCATATATTCATTGAATTTTCAATGGAAGGGAAGTAATAAACTTGTTGTCCCTTCTCAGCTTAAAGAAGAAAAACAATATACCCCAGACCAATTGACAGCGAGCGGAGGTTGCCGAGCCAGGTCAAAGGTGACAGATTTAGGGTCTGTTCCCGCAGGGGTTCGCCGGTTCGAATCCGGCCCTCCGCACTATTGATTGCAACCGAACCCAGTATATCCAACATAAAATTTATGTGCGATATTCTAGAGTCGTATAGGAAAATTTGGTCTTGTGGAAATTTTCAACTATAGAATATGGTGAAACACACCCGAAAAGAAGATGCCGTGATTTTACACTTGGTTGGACCCCGGAGACAGCATGAAGGGTTTTTTGAAGAACTGTTGTTAAAGAGAATTTGCGCTGCGTGAGGGCCTGACCGTTTCAGGCAGCCAAATAGCACCCACTTGGTTAAAGAAAAGTTTTGTATCTATATCCTCAAGTCTGACCTCCATCGATCCGCCGTATCAGTAAAGTGATGGTAGAAAATATATTAGCTCCCCAGCTGGTTAATAGCCATTCCTTGAAGGATCATTTAATCGAGAAAATCTGAATATGTTCATCCTTAAGACAGATAGAATGTAATCAATACGTTCTTTTTATGATCACCCCAAAAGTCCAAAGGAGACATCAGGCCTAGATTCCTCTTGAAGTTGTTGGTAAACAGCCATGGAGTATTTAGATTGTGTTTTAGCGACCAGTTCAGATGAAACAAATATTGGTTCCATCATATCTCACTGAAAAATAGGAGGAGAACAAGAATTATGTTCAAAGTGCATCGCTGTTCCATAATCTGAAAAAAGTCTAAGACGATCGAGGCGTGATAATTCTTGTAGCAATATGAATAGTTCAAAGAGGAGATGTGGAAATATCTCAATAACAGTAAGGGGAATTTCCAGGCATCTATCTGACCTTGAGTAATACTTGCACAGCTACGTTGAATAACTGGGAGATTGAGGAATCCTAAGGAAATATTACTCAATGCCATTTTCTTCACTCCGTCCTTTCAGTTTTTCCCAGTATTGAGTGCCATGATGGACCTTAATTCTTGATCATCTGGGAAGCAGTGATTCACCAAAATCTTTAAGAATGCCTAATTTTTTAATTCTGGGGAAGATGTAATAGAAGATGACGATTAATGGGGATGAAGGGTCCTTAACAGGAGAATATTTGGGCCAGCGAAAAGAAAAAGCTGATTCAGTCTTTGGGAAGATTGGAGATGTTTTGTCGGACGAAATTTCATTAAGAATTCTGGGACTTTTGTCACAGAGACCCCATTTTGTAAAAAATATCGCTCGCATTCTGGATAAACCGGAATCTCGCATTTCTGAAAGGGTTTCTTCCCTCAGAAGACTCGGAATGGTAGACTATCACTGGCGTAGGATCGATGGGAAAAATGTAAAGGAGTACTTCATCACCACAAATCGGATAGAGATCTCGTTTTCGTCAGGCAGGCCTATATTTCACGTAAAGAGGAGGGATTCGGCCACGGTGATTCACGCTCCTGACTTCATTGACTTCACCCCTCCAAGGATTAGCAGATTTGTAGGGAGGAAAGCGGAGCTGAAGGTATTGGATGAAAAATCCAAAGTATTCATATCTGGCATTTCAGGCATAGGAAAGACTTATGTCATTGCCAAATATGCGAGTGAAACCAATAGACCGGTTTTCTGGCACGCTATGAGAGAAGTGGACTCACTTGACCATCTACTCTCGAAGATGTCCTCTTTTCTGGAGAGCATAGGAAGGAATAATCTGAGTAGGATGGTAGCAGTAAGTGCGAGCAGGAGAATGATAGTTGATTATTGTATCTCAGAGTTGAGGAAGACGAAGTCTGTAATATTCTTGGACGACTTCCAGATGTGCAGGGATAAGAACATACTGGCCTTCATAAATGACATAAGTCTTTCAGAGCCCAGCCTTAAGGTGATCATCATCTCAAAGGAGAGTACCCCTCCGACCAAAGGGTATTACGTCATCAATCTAGGCGGCCTATCTTATGAGGAGTCCCGTCAGCTCCTTCTGGACGCCGGAAAGAAACACGACCCTCAGACAATATCTTCCCTTGGCGGGTATCCCCTTGCAATTTCACTCATTGGAAGGGTGTCAGAAGAGAAGGTGACGATAGATACATTGACATCTACCCTGGCCAACGAAATAAGAGATGAGCTAAGCGGCGGGGAGAGAGAGGTTCTACTTGTTTCAGCGGCTTTTCGAGATGCATTTACTACTGAAGAACTGAACTATGCCCTGGACAGAGAGGCTAGAAGTGACCTTGAGGCTCTTATAAAGAGAGGACTCATATCAGACAGGGGGAAAAGTTATTACGTGCACGAATTTGTTAGGGGGGTTGCCTCCTCGCTGCAACGTGATCCGAAATCAATCCACGAAAGGCTCGGTCAGTATTATGCATTCGATGAAAATCCCATATCGACAATAGAGGCGATATATCACTTTGGGGAATCTGGAAATTCCGACTATCTAATAAAACTCATAAGGGAAAATGCTGCAATCATTGCTGATTCGGGTTTTTCGGAGCCACTTCTTTCTGTCCTGAACCTCCTGTCCAAGAAGAAGCTTCACCCGATCACCAGAGGATGGATACTCCTGTGGGTAGCCAAGATAGAACAGATGAAGGGCAATTATGTCCTTGCAAAGGATCTGTCAGAAAAGATAATCGTTATTTCAAGAGGGAAGGACGATGAACTGAACATCAGGGCGAACCTGTGGCTGGGCCAGACGCTCAATGCCCTTGGGAAGAACGAAGAGTCCCTAGAAATCCTTAAAGGCTCCCTTGCAGCACTTAAGAAAATGAGTGATAAGAAGGACCTTGAAGGAGACATCCTGCTATCGCTGGCCTGGACTTCTGCCGACCTGGGAATGCTGCCACAGGCACAGGAACTCCTTGCCAGGGCAATTGATGTGTACGAGAAAATGGGTAATATGAGGAACTACTTCTCCGCAACTTTCTACAGGGGCTACAACAACTATCTCATGGGTAAACTCGTAGAAGGGGTGAAGGACATGGAGGATGCCTACTCCGGTCTCTTTGAAATGAACCGCATCATCAGTGCTTCAGCGTGCCTGCTTCACGTTTCTTTCGTTTACTGGAGACTAGGAAACACCAGGAGGGCACATCTAATCCTCAACAGGTCTATAGAGATATACAAGGATCAACATGAAGAATTGGGAGATGAACACCTGCGCCTGTCGCTCTGTTACAGCGCAATTTTCAGCGCATTCGCAGGTAAAATTGAGAAGGCTGAAAAAATTTTGAAGGAATTAGGTTCTTTCAGGAGGGGAGATGACGATGTCCTGGCAAATCTTGCGGAAGGATTGGCGAGAGGGATCATTAGTGCACAGAAGAAGGACTGGTTAGAATCCGACCGCTACCTGACTTCAGCAGAAAGTGCTGCTGACGTTTATGCGGACCATTACTTCATTTGTGAATCAAAGAAATGGAAGGGTTGGATGCTGATGAAACAGGGGTTTACCGACAGAGCAATGAAAAAATTTGAGGAGCTAAGGTCGGAATCCTCAAAATTCGGACTTAAAATATTTGAGGATGACGTAAGAAGGCTACTCGAAGGCCAGGAAATTTAGCCAGGTATGTGAAGCGAATCAATCAGGGTTGTGACGGATTGGTATTTCAGACTACTTCCTGCAACTAGCAAATAGAAAGACAGCACTACCATCCTGACTTTCTCTTGAAGCTGGGATAGAGAATGAGCTCATTTGGATGTATTTCCCTTAGGCAATATTGGTCTTCGCCTTGTGCTGTACACCATTCAAACAACATTTCTCCTTTCCCATGGAGAACCGTAATCACCTCATGGAGGAAGTATAGGTTTTGAAAAAATCGTAGAATGTGAAGTCATTTGGACCTTAGATGAATTCTTAATTCCCGGACTTTTTCAATATGTTCTATTTGAATGTAATAGGAATAAGGGGTAGGTTCCTGCTTCATTCTTAAGCATCGTCGTTTTGATGAAACCTGACCCTCGGCACATCTTTCCTCTGACTTCTTCAGTTATCGTATTATATTACTCTATAGAACATATGAAAACCAACGGGGAGAAGAAATGCTCCTTCGTGATAGTGTTTCTCACTCCCTGTGCAACTTTGATGCTGCAGAGAAGGTAAGGCCCTTCTTCGTGAGAATTTCCGCGGTCCTGTTCAGCGCATCGTGTTTGTCAAGATAGTTGACAAGAAGTTTTGGCATCAATCCCTTGCTTTCGATCTCACTCTTTGGCACGAAATAGTCGAGTATATCGGAGGGGTGATCCCTGGTCACCTCCACTTCTGGGAGTCCTCCCTCGTGCTTGGCCCCAAGGTTCTTGACGTGATCAGCCACCCTTAAGAGCTCATCCGTCCTGTCGTACGGCTGTATCACGATCCCCCTGTAGGCTTCTGTGACATGATGCTCTAAGCGCATTGTTTCCTCGAATCCTAGCGAGTTACGTACGAAGGCAGCTTCCTCAAGCGTCTTGCCGTTCACAGAATTTGATAGATTGAGCCCGGTCAGCGGGCTCTTGCCTCTGTCACGGCTGAACATTTTTGCCATCATTATGATCCAGAGTACCGAATACGGGTTGTCTGTTCCCATGTAGACTGATATCTTGAACTCTATATCCACACCTAATCTGTAGAGCCAGAATCCGAGGAGTGCAGTGCCGGGGTTAATTGTCAGGAATTGCGGGATTCCGTATTCCGTATAGTAGTGGAGAACTTCTCTCACCCATTCTATTGCATATTCGTTCGGAACTCCTATTCCTCCAAAATAACCTGTCAGTGTGTCCTGTCCTCCAAGGTGGGGGTTGATAGGAAATCCATCAGGTCCCGTCAGTGTTCCCTTGGTGTCTGGAGTCTGAACGTATGAGCCACCTATGATGTTCATCGCAGCAGAAAGAGCAAGAATATCGCCATCCTCAGTTTGTTCCTTCATAGAGCGTACCCGGATGTACCTGGCAGGCATCAGCTCCTTCCTTGATAATGCTCGTTTCGCCTCCTCAATGATCCACGGGAAGAAGTTCAATCCGCTTATCTCGAGTGTGACTGGAAACCCATTTTTGAACTTCATTGACGATGCCTCATTTCCCAATATCCTTCTTCTGTAATCCTGGACATTGATGAACGCTTCTGAATCCGTCTGCCTCTGGAGCCATTCTAAGTCCTTGACGAATGGTGAATGTACGGCTTCCAGCCTTGACATCAAAACTTCTGTCTTCCCATTTTCCCTTGCCCTTCTGTTGATCTCATCTATCCCTCCATAGCTGTCAACGACAGATAACACATCCGTCACAATCGGGTTTTGATCCGATAGCAGAAAGGAGTTGATTTCCCTGATTTTATCCGAATCAATATTTAATTTGTTTCTTAGATCGTGCAATGTTTCTCCCCTCAAATGGTATTGCCTAATGGTTCAAATATTTCTCCTGGCGGCTCTGGCGGGGGCTATCAATCATCCCCTCACTTTTAGGAGAGATCCACTTCTGTCACATGGCAAATAACCAGAATTTCCTTCAATCATAAACCAAGTCTACTTCCACTTCTCCCCTGGATCATCAAAATTCTTGCCTGTAAAAGCAGTCCCTCAGAGCCCGGAATAATGGATGCTGTTCCAACTTGTTACTAAATGGTAAAGTGCAATCTCCCTTTCTTTGTCGTTCCCCTGACTTCCCTGCCTTTGTTTTGATGATGGCAGATAGGGCAATTGTCAGAAGTGATAATTCACCTCTCTGAATCAATTACCACAGGGAGATTACATCGGCGATAATGAATCTGTCAGGTTTATCGCATTTGAGTAGTCGAAGTCCTTTATTATTTTGTATATCTGCCTCGTGTCCGTCCTCTCTATCTCTTCCATGTCGTACAGCTTGTCCAATATGGAAAGATATTCTGTCCTGTTCCTGTATACAGCAAATACAACGAAGTCGATATCTCCACTCACGTTGTAGATAGAAAGTATTCCAGGTAGCTTCTTGAGTTTCTCCCCGAGGGTCTCCACATAATTCAGGCCGTATTTTCCCCTCACGAGTATCACGACAGGATAGTTCAGGTCGCACTTCTCGACATTCAATGATGCCCTGATACCTCCCATCAACCCTCTTTCACCCAGTGACTTCTTCCTCTTGCTGATAGCTGAAGCAGAGAATATTCCTATCTTCTTCCCCAGCTGTGAATTAGACTGAGATGCATCAGTGGCTAGCTGTTTCAGAAGCCTCAGATCGAATATGTCAGGGCCGGAATCCTTTCGCATGCGCATAAGAACACTAATTTTCAATCATATTTAAGATTAGGGATAATTATTTCTTCTACGACAGTTATTTGACATATAATTTTCCTGAATTGGCACTTTGTACGATTTTTAAATACCTTTATATAAGATGTGAAATATGTAGCAAATTATGGCTGTTGAAGGTTCTAACAACCAGCTCAGGAAGAATGCTGGAGGCCTCTGGCTAGGGGTTTTCCAAAGCCTGTCTTTTGTCGCCCCTGCCGCAACTGCAGCATCTTTCTACGTAGTTGAAGCGGGAATACTCGGTGCTTCACTGCCGATCACCTACGTAATAGCGGTGATAGGCGTACTGTCGGCGATGTACATGAACTACTCGTTCTCCAAGAGGATCTCACATGCGGGTGGTTACTACTCCTTCATTAGGGCAGGGTTCGGTTCCAGAACTGGGATTTTTGCATCATGGCTCTATCTATTCAATCTTCTAGGCGCTGTTAGCGGTTTCTCGATATTATTTTTCGCGGGGGTCCTGTGGCCAATTGTTCCCGGGCTTTCCTCCAATCCTCTCGGATGGATTCCGCTGATGTTCATACCCTTCCTCATTATCACGATCCTACTGCTAAGCGGTCTTCGACCTTCCCTTTTCTATACCATGATCGGAGGTGTCCTGGAGATAATTTTCCTCGTTGTGATTTCAATAATAATCATCGTAAAGGTTGGACCTTCCAACTCCGTCCTCCCGTTCACCTTTACCGGCCACAGCTTCAGTCAGGTTGGCCTGGCCACAGTGTATGCAATCCTTGGATACGTTGGAGTGGGATCTGTTATCACCCTCTCTGAGGAGATGAAGCAGCCAAAGAAAACGGTGCCGAAAGCCATCCTCATCGCAATAGGAATGGCTGCTCTGGCCTACATTATGAGCACATACGCATTCACAGTCGGATGGGGGATCAACAATATGTCGAATTTTGCTTCGACTTCAAACCCGGGCTTCGTCGTTGTAGCGAAGTACGGAGGGCCCGTTGCTGCTACGATATTCATCATCCTCACTCTGAACAGCTTTATCTCTAATGGGATAGCGGAAGGGAACGCCCTCAGCAGGACCGGCTTCGCAATGTCCAGGGACTCTGTGGTTTTCCCAAAGGGACTTTCCCTGGTGGGGAAGAAAACAGGTGCACCGTACAAGGTGATCATTGTTGAAATGATTCTTGTCGTAATAATTGCGTTAGTTGGCGGCCTGATATGGGGGCCATTCACCGCTGCAGCAGTGATAACCACAATGAACGGAGCTTCCCTGTACGTCGTCCACATAATAGCGAACTTCTCCCTTCCCGTTTGGGGCAAGAGGACACTCAAGGCCAAGGTTAAGGAAATTCTGCCGTTTGCAATCTTCCCGCTTGTCGCGACTTTCGTTTACGCTTTCGCAATATACGGTGTGTTCATCCCAATTCCAACCTATCCTCTCAACGTTGCTTCTTACTGGCTAGTCGCGATAATATTGAGTGGCATTGCGGTAGCGGTAGTGATTGGAAGGTACAGGAAGAAGGAAGACCTCGATAAAGTCGGCATGGAAGTAGTAACTTCCGAACAGCTTCAGTGATATCATGGCGTGCAGAGAATTGAAGAAAGAGAAACCAGAAACAGAAGGGGAAGAAAGGGAACTTAGGACATTCGTCTCCGATGTTATTTCAGCAGTGAAGAGGAAAGGGGACTCTGCGCTGAGGGAATATACGATGAAGTTTGACGGGGTGAATCTCGACTCGGTGGTGATGTCAAAGAGGAAGATAGCTTCCATCCTGAAGAAAGTTACCCCTGAAACAAAGGAGCTGGTAGACACAAACATCAGGAGGATCAAGAAATTCGCTGAGTTCCAGCTGTCCATGTACAGGAATATGGTGCTCGAGGTTGACGATGGCGGGACAACGCTGGGACAAAAGATAGTACCGATAGAATCCGTAGGGGTATACGTTCCGGCAGGAAGATTCCCCCTTCTGTCTTCAGCCCTCATGGGTATAGTCCCTGCAAAGGTTGCAGGTGTAAAACGCATAGTTGCATCGACTCCTCCCGGAAAGGGTAGGCCAGATCCTGCAGTTCTGTACGGGATAGTGAAGGCAGGAGCTGACGAGATAATGACTGTCGGAGGAGCTCAGGCAATTGCAGCAATGACATACGGTACAGAGAGCATAAAGGGTGTTGACAAGATAGTGGGACCGGGGAACAAGTATGTCAACGAGGCAAAGAGACAGGTGTTCGGTAAGGTTGGTATCGACCTGCTAGCCGGGCCCAGCGAAGTTCTGGTGCTGGCCGACGGATCTGCAGACCTGAACAAAGTGGTTTACGACCTTCTTGCGCAGGCTGAACATGACGTCGCGGCCAGGTCATGCCTTGTCACCACGTCGAGGACACTTGCAAGGAAATCTCTTGACGGGATGGAAGGGTTCATCGATTCGCTCGACACGAGGGAGATCCTGAAGGTATCTTGGAGGGACAAGGGTTCAGTGGTGCTGTGCGACAGCCTGGACGAAGCAGTTGATTATGCGAACTCCTATGCTCCGGAGCACCTTGAAGTCCACCTGTCAAAGGAGTCAGAGAAAGTAGCGTTTCGTGAACTCAGGAATTTCGGCTCCCTGTTCCTGAATGAGGATACTCCAGTTGTGTTCTCAGACAAGCTCATAGGCACCAACCATACCCTCCCCACGAACAGAGCAGCCAGATATACGGGAGGACTGTCTGTTGGTTCCTACCTCAAGATCCTCACTTACCAGAAGGTGAAGAAAAGGAAGGCGAGGGAGTACCTTTCCAAGAGGGCGCATAGGCAAAGCATAAAAGAAGGATTGGCCGGTCATGCTCATTCCGCCTTCCTCAGGATGGGCAGGGGGGAGAAGTAAAGAATCTAATTGATCCAACCCTGGAGGACGGGTATTTTACTTTTCATTATTTCTGAATTTTCTTAAGGTGATACATCTCTAAAAATTTATATATCCACATTTTGCATAACCCTCAATGAACTCCGACAACAACCTATACAGTGCAATACTATCCACAAGGAAAGCTTCTGACGATGGCTCACTGGTGGTTTACAACCTTACAAAGGGGATAGATTTTTCAAATCCTAAGAAGGTCGCAGATGCCCTCTCCACAGTTTTCTTCGAAAATGATGCAACAAAATGGTTCAAGGTTACAGGTGACCACATAGAATTCTTGCCAAAGTACAAGGTCCGGGTGCTGCTTTCTGAAGAACACAGCAAATTGATGACAGAAACTGTGAATGATTTCCTGAGGGACCTGAAGGAGAAAGAGGTCTCCAAAAAATTTTCAAACCAGATTGGCGATATATCTACAAACGAAGAGAAGATGAGAACTGCTGTCGGATTGGCTGCTATTGGGTCATTCCTGAACAAGCCGTTCCAGAGAAAGGACGATAAGATTGAGATTGAGGACCAGATATTCACCGAAATGCTTGGATCCCTTGAAGTCAGGACACCGAGCGATCAAGACCTCATAGACTGGGAGAACCTTCCAATCTGACCTGGGGCAATATACGCTATTTTAATTCTCAGGCTGGGCTCTGAAGGTGAGACCTGGCTGCCTGCAATACGACATTGCTCAGCCGTACAGACCTGAGGGTCGCTATACTATGTCCAGGACTTCGGAAAGATTTCTGACTGAGATTGCAGGTTTGGCTTCAGGACCTGGCATCTCCCCATACCTGTTGACCCATATGGTCTTGAATCCGAGTTCTGAGGCAGGGATGATATCGTGATACAGGCTGCCTGCAATATGAACCACGTCATCCTTGCTGATGTCATATCTTCTCAGAAGCTCCAACCAGTGGTCTTTGCGTGGCTTGTAGGATCTTACGTCTTCCGCCGTTATATATCCATCAACATCAAGCCCGCTTTCCTCGATTGTCTCCTCGAGCAGAGCGCGGTCCACGTTTGACAGTATGATCCTCCTGTACCCCCTGAGCCCAAGTTCATTCAGGGTTGACCTTGTGTCACTGAACGCAGGCCATTTCACAATGCTTCTGGCAAACGCTTTCGCATCTACAATTGATGGTTTCAGGTCAAGTTCCCTTGCAAGCTTGAGAAAAGTGGAAGACAACACTTCACTGTAGCTTGAGTATCCGGACTCTTCTTCTGCTTCCAGTGAAACGTACCTTCCGAAAATGTCATAGTCGCTCGTGTTTGTGAAATGTGAGAACGATCTGAAATTCTCAATTATCCCCTTTCTCCAATCTATGAGCGTACCGTAACAATCGAACGTGAGATACTTCTCTCTCATCTGTACTAGCAGCAAATCATTAGATTTAACCGTTAGTTGCATCCATTCGGAGCATCCTGAAACTGTTCGCAGAACTCATCGAAACACCTGTTAAATATCCGGCTTTGATATGGGTAAAATGCTGCGGGGAAGAAGCGGGGTTCTAGCAGTCGCATTTTCAACATTCATAGCATTCATGGGCATAGGGGTTGTTGATCCCTTGCTTCCGCTCATAGGTAAGGAGATGGGAGCCACGCCTTTTCAGGTTGAATGGCTTTTCACTAGCTACATTGCCGTGATGTCCCTTTCCATGTTCATTTCAGGATACTTCTCGACTAGGTTCGGAGGGAAGAGGACACTTATTACTGGGCTACTCGTGGTTGTCCTCTTTGCAACCCTGTCTGGGCTGTCTCCCAACATCGGCATCTTTGCGATCTTCAGGGGAGGGTGGGGACTCGGGAACGCATTTTTCACGTCAACCGCCCTCTCTATAATAGTGGGAGTATCCTCGGGCACTTCAGGGAGGATTGAGAGAGCAATCACCATATACGAAGCTGCTCTCGGGCTTGGAATAGCTTCGGGACCGCTCCTGGGCGGCCTGCTGGGCTCTTACAACTGGAGGTATCCATTCTTCGGCACTGCGACCCTCATGGCAATTGGGTTCATTGTGACGCTCACACTGGTCAGGGAACCTCCGAAGGCAGAGAAGAGAAGAACGCCAATGGAAATTTTCGAGGCTCTCAGGAACAAGCCCGTATTCCTCAACGCAATAATAGCTCTTGGGTATAACTTCGGCTTCTTCACGATCCTTGCATACACCCCGCTGACCCTATCTGGCCTGACAACGTTCCAGCTGGGGATAACTTACTTTCTCTGGGGGGTGCTAGTGGCCATATCCTCCGTCTTACTGGTTCCAAGGTTGGTGAAGAGGATGGATAGGTTCCTGATCGAGCAGATAGTCCTGTTCCTTTTCGCCCTGTTGTTCGTGCTTATGGGCCTTTACCCTTCTTATAGATTGGAGATCATAGTTATTTCAGGCGTGCTATGCGGGATATCAAATGCGTCCTTCACGTCGCTGGCAATGGAAGTCTCCCCATTTTCAAGATCCGTTTCGTCTGCCTCATACAACTTCCTGAGGTGGGCCGGAGCTGCAATAGCCCCCATCCTGGCGGGCTACATGGCTGGCGTATATGGGTTTTCATTTCCGTTCTTTGTGGTCTCCCCTGTGGTAATCGTGGCAGCCATAGGTCTGGTGGTCTATTCACCAACGCTTAGAAAAGCTATCGAGAAGAATGGCGAAGTAGTTTCGGGGTCGGCTACTGCATCCAAGTGATCCTGGATACAGGATTTCCTTCAGCATAATTCCCTGTTCTTCACCACCGCTAGTAGGGGATCATGTTCAGTGTTCATTATGTCCTGTTGAGGCAAGGACCTAAGATACACTTAAATAACATGATGTATCTGAACACTGAATGGGAAATGAGCAAGGCAGTTTCAGGCAGATGCTTTCGAGGAGACCGCTCATATTCACTGTCATACCTCTGAGGGACAACAAGACGGGCGACCCCGCTCACGACGACAAGATACTCAGGAACCTCAACAACAGAAAGGATGAGCTGGCCATGTCGCTCAGTTCGGTCTCCAGGCTAAATGCTGTCAGCGTCCCGGAGCTGGTTGAGGAGAACCATGAAGGTAAGCCTAGATACAACAGCATTTACACAAGAGCCCTGGCAAGGGGGACTGCCGACCTTCTACACATAGACGCTCTCGTCAACAAGGTCGTCGCACACATAGAAACATATGAAAATTTCGTGGACTGGATAAAGGAGACTCATTCCCTTGGAATCAGCAACTTAATTTTCGTCGGTGGAAACACAAGGCACCACAGGTATCCTGGACCAAGCGTTTCAGAGGCAAACGTAATAGCCAGGAGATTGTGGCTGGAATTTCACAAGGAAGAGATCACTATTGGAAACATATCCCTCCCTGAACGCAAGGATGAGGCGAAGCGTATGCTCTTCAAGACTCTGGCAGGTGCAGAGTTCTTCACTACGCAGCTCCTGTTCGACAGCGGGCAGGTCATCAATCTTATAAGAGAATACGGCAGGCAGTGCTCCGTGGCAGGGGTAAAACCAGCAACTATACTCTTCAGCTTCGGGCCCATAAGGAGCGTTGCAGACCTCAACCTCCTGGACTTCCTCGCTGTTGAACTGCCTGTCAATGCAAAGGACTATATTCTGGAGAACAACAGCCTCGAAGAGGCATCGAGACGTTCAATTCTCAATTCCCTGAGGGTATATGGTGAAATTGTATCTGCGATAGAAGAGAATGATATATCTGTCCCTATTGGCGTTAACGTGGAGCAGCTCACCAGGTCCAACCTCCCTTCCTCAATCGCAATGCTGGAAAATTTCGAAAGGGTGATAGACCTTCAGTCAAGTGAAGTGAAAGACTACCTGAAGAAGGTCTCAAGGGATTAGCAGGATCAGTGTGTTCTTGCCGCCTCTTCCTTGAGTATCTCATCTATCCTTGAATTCAGACCTGACTTCTCTACCTTGATCTTCAGGCTCTCTAGGTTCCCCTGCATCCTCGGATTCAGGTTGAAGCAGACCACTTTGCCAACCTTGTTGTCTGTGAGCAGTTTTAGGACCCTGCCATGACCCACCTGGTCGTCAGATTCTTTGTTGTGAGGGTTCTCATACAAGTTTCTGCTCACCACTTTGCCATCTTCAATTTTTGCTATCAGAAAACTCCGTGACCTGCCGAAGTGCTCTGATACCGTAACTCCATCGTCGGTCGGGATACCTACGATCATATTAGATCACCTGTGCATCCTGTATCCCTGATTCATAGATTATGGTTTCCAGTACCTTTACCTGATTTATGCCAGAGTAACAAGTTGTAGCACATTTACAGCTAAATAGTCCGTTCTCCTATTGAGGAAGGTAAATGGATTCGATAGAGGTCAGCAATCTCAAGGTTTCGTATGACGGTAAGAAGTACGTTGTAGACGACCTCAGCTTCAGCGTGAGGGAGGGAGAGATATTTGGATTCCTCGGTCCAAATGGGGCTGGAAAGACCACAACAATCAGGGTTCTTACCACCCTGATCAAGCCAACCCACGGGACGGTCAAGGTATTGGGGATGGACGTCGTCAAGAAGGGGATGGATATACGTAAGAGGATTGGAGTCATACTCCAGCAACCAAGCTACGAATGGAACCTGACTGTGGAGAATAACATGCTCGTTTACGGAACCCTGTGGAACATTCCTAGAAGGGAAGTGAAGAAGAAGATTGACGAGCTTATATCAAAATTCGAACTCGAGGATATCAGGAAGACGAATGCTGCAGACATTTCAATAGGGCAGAGAAGGAGACTCCAGTTGGTGAGGGAGTTGATGCATGATGCTGAACTCCTGTTTCTCGATGAGCCCACAATCGGGCTGGACCCGATAGCAAGGAAGAACATTCTGACATATTTCAAATCACTTGCCAGGAATGGAATAACAATATTCTTCACAACTCACAACCTTGAGGAGGCCGACTTCCTATGCGACAGGGTAGGTATAATCAATCATGGCAAGCTGTTTGCAGTGGATTCGATAGATAATCTCAAGGCCAGCTACGAGGGTGAAAGGACAATAGAAGTGATGGTCAACAGGAACCCCAGGATACTTGCAGGAAAGTTGAAACAGAAGCTTGATCACATATCCGTGGAGGAGCCAGTAACCGACGATCGCCCGTTGAAGATCATCACAAGAAAGGTGCCTGAGACGATGGAGATAATCAACGACTTCATAAAGGAAGAGGCAAGTTCACTCCTTTGGTTGAACGTAAAACAGACTGAGCTTGAGGACGTTTTCTTCAAGGTGGTAGGGGAGAATCGCAATGAATAGCATCATCAGGCTCACATACAGGATCATAAGATCTGCCCTGGACATCAACACAATCTCATTCCTCGTTCTGCTTCCAGTCGGCTATCTGCTGATAATGGGTCTCATGATGGGGTCCATAATACATTCATTCAGCTACAATGGAATAAACCTGTCGTACGTCTCTTTCATCGCCCCGGGTGTGGTGGCTGATCAGATATTGATGGGTGGATCTATGGCTGGATGGGTCCTCTGGTCTGACAAGAGAACTGGGATGCTTGAACAGATTTTCTCCATGCCGTTTTCAAGATTCGAATACCAGCTCAGCAATCTCCTTGCGATGATCCTGGTGACATTCGGTGGAGCCCTGATAATGATACTTGTCGCTATACCATTCATCTCCCTTAGAATTACAGCGGTGGGATTCCTCTTCGTTTTCATCTACCTTGTTCTCGGGACACTGACATTCGGTTCAATCATGCTCGCACTCGGAGCGACTGTCAGATCCAACCAGGTCTTCAATGTGATCAGCAACGTCATGTTCTTCGTTGTGACCTTTACAAGTTCAGTTTTCTATCCCATCACCTCCCAGACTCCACGCCCCCTTGCGATGGCCGCAAGACTGAACCCCCTGACATATGTGGTTGACGGGATCAGGAACGCATTCCTGAACGCCAGTTCCACCCTTGACATCTATTATGTTGGAATACTCATAGTAACTTCCACCATTTTCATGGCGATCGCTTCCTATACTTACAAGCGCATAAGGCTCTCTGCTACAGTGTAAAGCCTGCCAAGAGGAAAGGATATTATAAAGGACATCCTTGGACATCCATGAGAGGACTTGAAGGCAAGGTTGCCATAGTGACAGCCGCAAGTTCGGGGATTGGAAAGGGCATAGCAAAAGTGCTTTCCTCGGAGGGATGCATTGTCCATATCTCCTCTAGGGACAGGGCCAAACTTGAGAAGTCGGCGGAAGAGATCAGGAAAGAGACGGGGAAGCAGGTGAACGCTGTTCCATGCGACCTGACAAGGCCTGCTGACGTGACACGTATGCTTTCAGAAGTCAAGAAGAAGAGCGGGAAAGTCGACTTCCTGGTCATAAATTTTGGAGATCCGAAGGTTGCCCCTTTCCTAGAGATCACGGATGAAGACTGGGATTCTAGCATGAACATGTTCCTGAAGAGTTCTGTTACCATGATAAGGAGCATCCTCCCTGAGATGATATCCAATGGCGATGGGAGGGTTGTATTCGTCACTTCCCTGACCACTAAGCAGGCTCTCGAGAATTTCTCTATATCCGCCTCACTGAGGGCTGCCGTCGTCAGCCTTTCCAAAGTTCTTTCCATAGAATATGCCAAGAATGGAATTACATTCAACAGCATCTCCCAGGGGTACATCATGACGCCAAGGCTTGAGAGTATTGCAAGGAGAAACGCGGAGAAGATGAACATCTCCCTCGATCAGGCATACGATGCAATAAGGCAGGGCATCCCGGCCAGGAGATTTGGGAAACCAGAGGAGATCGGCCATCTTGTATCTTTCCTGTGCTCAAGCGATGCGTCATACATCAATGGCGCAAACATACAGATCGATGGCGGAGTTGTAAGGTTTCCTCTATAATACTGGAACGTCGCACTGCTTGGAATTGACTGTTGATATCTTCAGAAACGCACTTCCCTCCGCTTCATCAGATAATATATATTTTCGATACTACTATCTCAGGATATGATTGTCAAGAACAAGTATAGTGGCGATCAATTTATCGAACTAAAAGATACGAACCTACCTGATGCTAAAACAACTCTGAATAATGCAAAGAAGGCATTCCAGGAGATGAAGGAGCTCCCCTCCTATGAGCGGTACGAAGCACTTATGAAGGTCTCGAAGGAACTGGAAAACAGGAGGGAGGAGTTTGCAAGAATAATTGCGAACGAAGCTGGAAAGCCCATAAAATACTCCAGGGGAGAGGCTAGGAGGGCTTCAATTACCATGCTTTTCTCTGCCGAGGAGGCAAAGCGGATTTACGGGGAGACAATTCCCATGGACGTTGAGTCAAGAGGAAAGAACAGGTTTGCTTACTACAACCGGGTACCCATCGGACCAGTTTTTTCCATTACACCATTCAACGATCCCCTGAACCTGGTTGCCCACAAGGTGGGACCCGCCCTCGCTGCCGGGAACTCCATTGTTAACAAACCGGCTTCCCTGACGCCATATTCCGGATACAAGCTTAACGAAATCGTGAACAAGTCGGGGCTTCCGGAGAACGCAATGCAGACTGTGATCGGCCCGGGTGGAGGAGAGGTCGCAAACTTCTTCCTGAACTCTGAAGATATAAAGATGGTCACGTTCACGGGTGGAGTAGAAGCTGCAGACAAGTTGATCAAGAAGGCAGGAATAAAGAAGTATTCCATGGAGCTTGGAAGCAATTCGCCAGTCATAGTATGGAATGATGCTGACATCGACTTTGCCGCGGATGCAATAGTGGATGCTGCTATGGAATCACAGGGACAGAACTGCATCCATTCCCAGCGGATACTGATCCACAAGGATGTCTATGGAGACCTTTCGAAGATGCTGGTAGAGAAGGTCGCGAAACTGAAGGTCGGAGATCCTCTGGACGACTCCACAGACGTCGGCCCCATGATTGCGGAGAGCGAGGCCATAAGGGTTGAAAAGGAGGTAAACAACGCTGTGAGCAGAGGAGCCGAAGTGCTCATAGGAGGAAGGAGGGATGGAAAGTTCTACCTCCCAACGCTAATAACAAAAGTGAAGCACGATCTTGGATTGTGGCACAACGAGATATTCGGCCCTGTTTCAATTCTTGAGCCAGTCGATAATTTTGAAGATGCGATCAGGATGGCAAACGATGTCCCCTATGGCTTGCAGGCAGGTATATACACGAAGAGCCTGGACATTGCAATGAAGGCGATCCAGAAGCTAGATTTCGGGGCTGTGCTGGTCAATGATACGTCTGATTTCAGGGTTGACGTGATGCCCTTCGGTGGAATGAAGCTGAGCGGATTGGGCAGGGAAGGAATAAGGTTTGCGATAGAGGAGATGACGGAGATAAAGCTGGCCATATTCAGGAAGTGAATCTTCTTCCGGAGAATGGAAGCTAGCAGAATCGGAAGAGCGGTGATTCAGGAAGGTATTAGAGTTCATGGGAGATAGGGGATTATGAGTGAAGAATCCGAATTCCTGAGGAAACTCAGGGGCTCAAAATCTCTTCTAGCGCCCCTGATCAGCATCTACGACTCATCTGTCTCAGAATTGATCTCTTTCATCGGTGCGGATTTCCTGATAGTTGACATGGAGCACTCGGCAATTGACGTTCTTGAGCTGCAGAGAATCATGATGGCAGCAAAGCCGCTGGACGTCGTTGCAAGGATCAGGGGTCTTGAGAAGAACGAGATTAAGAAGGTGCTCGATACCGGTGTGTCAGGCATCATTGTGCCTGGAATAGAGACAGTGGGGGAAACAGTGGAAGCTGTTAGCTACTCTAGGATTCCTCCGGTCGGGGTAAGGGGGGTGGGACCGGGGAGAGCATCAAAGTACGGATACGGCTTCTCATCATACATCAAGAGCGCGAATTCACAGGTGGTTATGATACAGATAGAGACAAAGAAGGCATTTGAAGGCATTTCTGACATCCTCTCCGTACCTGGGCTTGACGGATGCTTCATTGGACCGGTGGACCTCACCACTGCGCTTGGGATAGAATTCTCCTGGAGCAACAATGAATTCGTGTCTGCCATTGACAGAATACTGGAAGAATCCAGGAAGAGGAACCTTGTAACCGGTATCTACAGCCCCCTTTCAAACAGGAACCCCAATGAAATCATTGCACGTGGCTTCAACTACATAATGTTCGGCACTGACAGGGAAGCTATCCAGCTGGAGTACGGAAGTTCGATGGAGTCCTTCAGAAACAAGGCTAAGGCTTTTGATGCAGAAATCGGTCTAAGGCGTCAATTCCGGTATTGATGGACTCAACTGATCCTGCGAATGATATTCTAATGTGGCCTTCTCCAGAATCACCAAATGCCACTCCTGGAAGCACTGCGACCTGGTGTTTGTCCAGCAGGGCCCTGGCAAGCTCAACGGACTTCATCTTGATTCCGTAGGAAGGGAAGGCGTAGAATGCCCCTTCTATGGGGAATGTCTTCATTCCATCTACTTCTGACAATCTCTTTTCCACCAGTTCCTTCTTCTTCCTGAAATCATCCCTGAATTCCTTTATGAACTCTTCCCCATTCAGCAGCGCGAAAGCTGATGCCTTCTGAATGAATGGGGGAGAGCAGGTGAAGGTGTTCTCTATCACCCTCGCAACATTGGAAATTATTTCCTCGCTGCCTATAGTGTATCCTGCCCTCCAACCTGTCATTGAGTAGCTCTTTGAAAGGCTGAATATCGTAACCACTGTTTCCGGGCTGTCCTCTAGCGACCCTATGGAGAAATGGTCCATCCCGTACGTTATGTCCTCATACGCCTCGTCGCTTATTATCGTGATCCCTCTTGAACTGCACTCCCTGTAGAGCCTTTCCATTTCTCTCCTGCCTATGATTCTTCCAGTTGGGTTTCCAGGTGAATTGATAAGGACTGCCGCCGTATCCTTGTCGAGAAGGGAAATGATGTTTTCGACTTTGAACGACAGGTCACTGTTGAGCCTGTAGCGCACAGGGATGAGTCCCGATAGGAGTATGGGCTCTGTGTAGAAGTAACCGGGGTCCGGGATGAGAACCTTCGATCTGCCGCCAGCAATGGCCATCATTACGGCATATATCGACTGTTTGGATGTGATGAATATCGTGTTTTCAAAAGACGCTCCTATGCGATTCTTCCTGTTCACCTTTTCAACAATCGCCTCCCTCACCTCCTTGGTACCGTATGACGATGTGTAGTGAGTTTCCCCGTTCAGCATGCTGTCGTATGCAACCTTCATTATTTTTTCGGGTGTTTTGTACATCGGTTCTCCTATTGCCAGGGAAGTTATCTTCTCCCCCCGTGCAAGCTTCTGAAGCACGAGATTGACAACCTCAAGAGATGGCGAACCTTTTAGGTCCTTGATATAGACGGGATCGGGCATGGTAGATAATTCTAAGCGGATATTTAATCAGATTCATTTCAGTAACATTCTTTCAAAAATATGGTAGAAAAAATAGAAGAAAAAAAGGGAGGAGAGTTGTTCACAGCTCTATCGGTGCCTCGTCTTCTACAACACCCTTCCCCGTGTATCCGAGTCCGGAGTAGTACCCGATGAAGTAGAACACCAATGTGACCGCTATGAACACTATGACGTCGTACGGGAAAACGATGATGTTTATGCCGCCGAAAGTTGAGCTACCGATATACGAAAGGACAAGTATCGCTACCATGTACGCTGGAAGCCATATCCCTGACTTGAAGTCAGCCATGCTGAACCATTTCCTCCTGACTATGTAGATCAGGAAGAGGAGACCAACGAATACAGATATTATTGAAATTGAAACTGCAGTGAATCCAGACCAGTATATCAGCAGGCCACCAACCACAAATGCCAGCGGGGAGATTACACGGTAGAAAGGCAGAACAAAGGGCCTGTTCTCGTTCGGCAGCTTCTTCCTGAAGACTGCCAGGCTCACTGCCGAAGGGGCGTACGAGAAGACAACTGCATCAACGAATACTCCCAGGATTTTCGTGAATGATGGAAGCAGTATCAGGTATATGATGGAGATGACAAGGACGAGGACAACTGAGTTGTAGGGGATCCCCCTCTTGTTTATCTTGCCGAAGAGTGATGGGAAGTACCTGTCGTAGCGGGCTAGCGTGTTACCCACTCTTGCCGCCCCGCCGTAGTAGATGATCCCATCGCTGAACGAAGCTATCACAACTCCGATGATTGCTATAGCCGCAAAGAGTGAAAGGCCCACTGCAAGAGAAGCCGAAGCGTATGGGTACCCCAGTGACGAAAGGCCACTCCAGTTCCCCGGAGATAGGGAGAGGGCATGCCAGTTGATCGTACCAACAAATGCAAGGCTCTCTATTATGTAGAAGACCATCACAATTGCAAGCGATGCTATTATTGCCTTCGGCAGGAATTTGCCCGGATTATGGACCTCTTCGGCGTAATCTATTGGCTGCCTGAATCCTGCGTACGCAAATATCGTCGCAGATACTGCGAGAAATACGCCTGCCGCGCCCATTGGTGAGAATCCACCGAATCCCGTGAGATTGGAAGCCTTGAAGAAGAACAGCAGCGCAACGCTCACTACCATTATGAGGGCCATCTTTACCACTGTCACCACATTGTTCAGCGTTCCTATGAACCTGATTGTCCTGGTGTTTATCAGGAAGACAACTATCGTTGCCACAATCGCAACCCCTATCCCGAGGTACGATAGGGCAGTACCACTTGTGTTGTAGAACTGGGGAACGTAGTAGGCAGAATATTCGACTATTGCTGCCACGACCGCAGGCATAGCGAGAGAATACCCCACGAACGCAGACCATCCGTTCAGTAGCCCCGCTATCGCTCCGTGGCTCTTTGCCGGGTAGTAGGCAACCCCACCCGCCTTGGGCCACATTGCACCGAGTTCGACGTAAATGTACGCTATGGGCAGTATCAGGACGAATGCGATTGGCCAGCTTACGATACCTGCAGGACCTCCAAGTGCCAGGACTGTTACTGGAACGAAAGCGACTGCAGGTCCCAGAATTGCACCTATTGTCAGGAAAACGACGTGCCAGAAACCAAGAGCTTTCTTGTAACCTTGCTTTTCTTCTGTCATAATTTCACCTCAAAACATATCAAGTGCTATGACTCGGGCCATAGCCCCGCTGGCCCTGAAGACCTTGAGCGGAAGAGCAACTATCATGTACTTCCTTCCCTCCTTCAGTTGATCAAGCCCTGCAAGATCCTCTATGAAAGCCATCCCATGGGGCAAAAGTGCCTTATGAACCCTGAAGTCGCTGTTGCCGTAAGGTTCGATGCCGAGAGTGTCTATCCCTATGACCTTAGGTCTGTGTTCTATCAGGAAATCAACAGTATCCATCACAAGACCGGGGAAATCGAACTGGAATTCCCTGGTGAATCCCCTCTTCTTGTCCCACCCGGTATTAATCAGGATTATTTTTCCATCGTAGTCGTTCTTCCAGGCCTTCTCCAGGTTTCTGATGTTTATTTCATTGCCTTCTATCTTCGGCCTGATCACATACCCCTCCCCAACCAGTTGAGATAGGGGAAGATCGTCGACTGTGATTCCATTTTCCAGCATGTGGTATGGAGCGTCTATGTGCGTCCCGGTGTGTGTCGTAGATGAGAAACTCTCAACGTTGTATCCATCCCTTGCTGCAATTCCTATTGGCGCGATGTTTACAAGCGGATTGGTGGGCCAGACTGGCATATAGGTCTTCAGGGTGACACTCAGGTCATAAATGCCTCTGACTTCCATGTTGATAATCAACATCTACTTGGTATTAAATTTACCCATAGAAATAATAATTTTAGCCCGTCTACATCTTATTTGGCAGACCAAAAAATATTTGGGAATTTCTTCGTCAGTTCATCCCTTTAGCTGGATTACACTTCGGACTAATTTATGTTTTTAATCATGTCTAAAATAATAAATAAGGGGGGTGCATGGAATCACATGGCGGAACTGAGGAAGACGAGCTGGAAGGACACGAAATCTGAAAAACTTTCAGAAGTGCTTTCGAGGAAGCTGATCTACGGGGACAGGGTGATGCTGGCTGAGGTCAGGCTGAAGAAGGGGACTGTTGTCCCAGAGCATCACCACGAGAATGAACAGCTGACCTGGATCGTAAAAGGAGAGCTGCTGTTCGAGATAAACGGTAAGAAGATAAGGGTGAAAAAAGGGGAGGTTCTGATTATACCATCAAACACACCCCACAAGGCAACTGCGATGGAAGACACGATTGACATGGATATATTCAGCCCCATAAGGGAAGACTGGCTTTCTGGACAGGATCAGTACCTGAGGGGAGGGAACACTAAAAAGAAGAGATAGAATTTATCTCCAAGCAGCACCTTGGGTTCCCACTTCAGTGCGATATCAGATCTGCACTGCCTCTGCCTTGATGCCGTGAGACACGATGAAGAAAGCAGGACACTTATTTGAATCCTTTATCACGTCTCTTATGTCCTGATCTGCCTCAATTTCTATCTTGAGTTCCTTCGCCAGGGGGAAATCGTTCGAAGCAAGCATAGGGCCAATGTCGTAGTAGAGGTGCCCCTTCATCTTCAGTTTCTTTAGCTTGATCCCCCTCATGCTTGCTTTCACTACTATAGTTGAAGCGAAACATGACATTACCCCGAACATAAGGTAGTTGAGAGGCGTCGCATACACCCCTTTCCCTCCAAGTACCGCAGGCTCATCTGCGCCCATTGTGAAGGTTGCAAGCTGGGATGAGAGTGTGGCAGTGAACATGGGGCTCCCCTCCAGATGAAACTCCCCTTCAATGTGCTTCTCAAGGTAGAAGTGCCCGCCATCCGCCTCAATCTTCTTTTTTGTTTCTCTGACCGCAGTCAGGTCGATGTTGTTAACTATTTCCTGCACAGAATATCCCCATGTTTGCAAGTAACCAGTCTATATAAAATTTGGCGAGTGCCCCTTCTCGCCGGTGCCTTCACCTCAGGACTTACCGAATACCTTTCCCAGTCTCTTCACTCCCTCTATTATCTTCTCATCGGTACAATACGTGAAGTTCAACCTCATTGATTCATGGTTGTCGTTTTCAGGGTAGAATTCTGATCCCACGACGTACAGCACCTTGTTCCTTATCGCATCCTCCAGCATCCTGTCCGTGTTGGCCCCCTTCTTTGTGACCCAGATGAACATTCCACCATCCGGCCTGGTGAAATCCACGCCTTGAGGGAGGTACTCCTCCAGGGCCCCCAGCATCACGTCCCTCTTCCCCCTGTACATCTCAATCACCCTGGGTATCCACCTGTCAAGGTAGCCTCCGGATATGTACGCGTCGGCTATGAATTCGGAGATAGTGCTTGAGGCCAGGTCCAGCGCCTGCTTTACCATCTTCATCTTCTCCACAATATCCTCCGGCGCAACCGTATATCCAAGTCTGAATCCTGGGGCCAGAACCTTGGAGAAAGTCCCAAGGTAGATGACGTTGTTGTTCCTGTCGAGGGCCTTGAGCGGCGGGAGCTGTGTTCCCGAGAATCTCAGGCTGCCATAAGGATCGTCTTCCAGTATCGTGATACAATTTTCTGATGCCACTTCCAGGAGCTCCTTCCTCCTTTCAAGACTCATCGATATGCCTGTGGGGTTCTGGAAGTTCGGGAGGACGTACATGAACTTTGGATTCGGGAATTTCTTCAGCGTGCTTCTCAATGAGTCTATCTTCATGCCATGAAGGTCCATTTCCACCCCCACCATCCTCACACCTGATGCCCTGAACGCTGTTATCGCACCTAGATAAGTTGGGGATTCTGAAATCACGTAGTCTCCTGGATTCGCCAATATCTTTCCAAGGATGTAGAGTGCTTCTTGAGACCCCGTTGTCTGGATTATCTGTGACGGGCCGCAATCCACCCCCATCTTGTCCTTCATCCTCTTAGCAAGCGTAAGGGCAAGGGTGTTCAATCCCTCGGTTGAACCGTACTGCAGCATCTTCTTTCCGTTTGTGCTTATAAGATCGTTGAATATTTTCTTCACATCTTCAACGGGAAATGATTCGGGGTTGGGAAGTCCGCCTCCGAATGATATCATCTCCGGATCCCCTATCGCCTTAAGTATAGCATCAATCGCAGATGGCTTCATCCCATTCACAAGCTTCGAGAATTCCCTCTTGACCTGCAGGTTTTTCTCCATAGGAATCAAACGGAATGTATCGTAAATAAGTTTCGTCTTCGTACAGAAGATAAAGGCTGCTTCAAGTTAGACTGATGATTACACGAAATCGATAAAGAATGAAAATGAAAGAAAAATAAAGGAAGAGAAAATGATGCCTCTATTGCGGATTGCTTTCCTCAATTCCCTTGAAGTACTTGCTTCCCTTTATTCCAGAGTAAACGCCGAAGTAGTAGAAAACAAGCGTCACGACTATGAATATTGCCGTATCGAGCAGTATTGGTGTCACTGTAGAGGCAGTGAAAGCGCTCCTCGTGAAGTATGAGAAGACGAATGTGAACACCATGAACACAGGGAGGTAGATACCGTACAGGTATCCCATTCCCTTCACCTTTGTGTATCTGTTGTATATGACCATCAGCAATATTCCCGCCAGGTCCAAGGGTATGACAAGCTCAATCTCTGAGAATGTGGACCAGTAGACCATAAGGTTCGTCACGATGAAGGCTATCGGGGCAAGCACTGTTGCAACGGGCAGTCTGTATGGCCTGTTCACATTTGGAGCCGTCTTCCTGAATACCGCAAGACTGATCGCACCAGGAGCATAAGATATGAGGAATGCATCAACCATCAGTCCGATTATCGTAGCGAGGGACCTTCCCAGCGCCACCAAGACAAGCGATACTATCATCACCAGTATGACTGAATACGTTGGCACGCCCCTGTTGCTGACATGCCCCAGAGCCCTCGGGAAGTATCTGTCCTCCTTTCCAAGTATCTGGCCTACCCTTGCTGCTCCGCCGTAGTAGATGATTCCGTCCTTGAAGGTTGCTATCAGCGCAACCACTATTGCCACTATCACTATTGCTGGAAGCGCAAGCGACTGGGCTTCTGATGCGAAGGGTGCTCCATTTCCGTAGAGCGATCCCCAGTTGGCTATTCCGAGCTTGGCGAAGTTTGCTGCCCCCACGAACACGAACGCAAGGATTCCATAAATGATTCCGGAGATGACGATTGATAGTACAACTGCCCTTGGAATGCTCCTTCCTGGGTGCTTGACCTCCTCAGAGTAGTCTATAGGCTGCCTGAAGCCGCCGTATCCGAAGATAGTAAACGTTATTGCCGTGAAAAATCCAACAGCCCCGTAAGGTGCGATTCCTCCATAGGAGCTTGAAGTGAAGCTCGAAGCGTGGAAGAAGAAGGTAAGTGCTATCACTATTACCCCTATCAGAACTACTGTGACAACGGTCAACCAGTTGTTAATTGCGCCCATGTGCTTGATCCTCAGCAGGTTAATGCCGAAAAGGGCCAGCAGTACAACCTCTGATACCACTATTCCTGCCGTCGTCAGCAAGCCGTTGACATAAAGGGAAGGAACGTAGAAGCTGGCGTACTCAACTACTGCAAACACTATAACTGGAGATACGAGGAGGTAGCCGACAAATGACGACCATCCGTTGATCGCTCCCACGAGAGGACCGTTGCTTCTCGACGGATAGTGCGCTATCCCTCCTGCCTTCGGCCAGGTTGTACCAAGCTCCGAATACACTAGCCCAACAGGAATGAGCATGATCATTGCAACGAACCATGACAGTATGCCAATGGGACCGGCGAAGGCTATGGTATATACTGGTGCATATGCAACTGCCGGACCAAGTATTGCACCGAGAGCGAGGAATACAACGCTCCATGTCCCTAGATCTTTCCTGTATCCCGACTTTACCTGAGCCTCCTTGACAGCCTCTTGCGAGGCCGCCGGGGCACTGCTATTTGTGTCTCCACTCATTTTTATTACACCTCAATAAACATCCATGGCTATGACCCTGGCCATGGCACCGCTCCCTCTAAAAATCTTGAGCGGAAGTGCGGCAATTAGGTATTTCTTTCCCTCAGCGAGCTGGTCAAGGCCTGCAAGGTCCTCTATGAAGGCAAATCCCTTAGAGAGAAGCGCCTTGTGAACCTTGAAGTCTGAATGACTGTAAGGTTCTATCCCCAACGTGTCTATGCCGATAACCTTAGGCCTATGCTCAACCAGAAAATCTACCGTATCCAGCGACAGCCCTGGAAACTCGTACTGGAACTCCCTGGTAAAACCGCGCTTCTTATCCCAGCCAGTGTTTATCAGCACAATCTTTCCGTCAAATTCGTTCTTCCACTTTGCCTTCAGCTGCTTGAGGGTTATCTCTGTGCCTTCTAATTCCGGTCTGATCACGTACCCCTCTCCTACGAGCTGGTTCAGGGGGAGTTCATCCACTGTCGCCTTTGTGTCTATGAAATGATACGGCGCGTCCACGTGAGTGCCAGTGTGTGTTGCAGAAGAGAAAGATTCTATGGAGTACCCATCTCTCGAGGCTATTCCTATGGGCGCAATGTTCAGCAGAGGACTTGTTGGCCAGATTGGCATATAAGTTTTCAGGGTCACGCTCAGGTCGTAAATACCTCTAATTTCCATCGGGATAAATAAAATAAGTTACTATTAAACATATCGGTAAACCAAAAGAATTTAAATGTGACCTTAACTGTATCTACAGCTCAACGCACGTATTGCGTGTTAACTGAGGTCACCCTATCGCAATAGTATGGATGCCCTTAGATGTGAATCTGCAGGTTATGGGTTGAGCTTGTCGAGACTATTTCATTCCTGTTGTCCCTGCATCGTCTAGGCTTTCTCCTTCATTATGCTGACAAGGTCGGTAAGTGCAGCCTGGGCGGTCTGCATCTTTCCTGCACCTGGCCCCATGGAGTATATTTTTCCCATTGTATCTGTGTCAAGCTCTATTGCATTCATCACGCCCCTCACTCCAGACAGCACGTCGTCGCGTTCCAGTTTCATAGGCTTAACGTAAGCCTTTGAACGGTCCGCATATGCAACGAGCTTTGTCCGGTCGCGAGCCTGTTCTGGAGTGACGTTCCTTATACCCTCTATTTCCAGGTCCTTGAATTCGTGGTTCCACCCGAGGATGTGCGAAACTATGGTTATCTTTGATGCAGTGTCGAATCCGTCAACATCATTCGTCGGATCAGCTTCCGCATACCCAAGTGCCTGTGCCTCCTTGAGGGCGGTGGAGAAGTCCTTCCCCTGTTCCATGGATGTTAGAATGTAGTTCGTTGTGCCGTTCATTACGCCCCTTACGCTTTTCACCTCCGCTCCCGGAAGAAGTTCGAGGAGGTTGAAGGATGGTGTTCCTGCCATCACTGTCCCCTTCATCATGAACCTTACCCCCTTCTTCTTTGCCAATCCTGTGAGCTCCTTGTACTTCAGTGCAGGTGGTCCCTTGTTCGTTGTAATAACGTGCTTTCCCAGTTCGAGCGCTGTCTTCATGTGGGTGTATGCTGGTTCAGCAGTCTTGAGGTTTAGCCAGGTGAATTCGCAAACCACATCTGCATCCGACTCCTTGATCGCAGAGACCACATCCTTCTGCTCGAACGTCTTTCCCTTCCCTATCTCCTCTACCAGGTCTGGCCTTGGATTGAGGATGTGACCGTATTTCATGTCAACAATTTCACTGATCGAAAAATTGTTCAGCCCAGGCATATCCTTCTTCCTGTTGAATAGATCGAAAAAACCCTGGCCGACAGTTCCGAATCCGAGTATCATAATCTTAGATTTTCTAGAGGTCATGCGGAACAATCGTTTGCGATTAATTAAGGATTCTGGTGATGATTGTACTTCTTCATTTCATCCACATTTTTCCAGGAATAACGTCTTCGGAATGGACGCCGCAATCTCCCTTCACCAGGCAGTTACCCGAATTTCCTGAGCCAGAACCTGGCGATCTCCTCCCTCGTGGCAATCCATACCCTGTCCTTTCCCTTCACGTACCTGAGGAAGCGTTCAAGCGCTGGAATTCTCCCTGCCCTGCCAATGACCCTTACATGGAAGGCAGCTGACATCATTTTAGAGCTCTTGGCCGATTCCCTATAAAGCGTATCGAACGAATCCTTCAGGTAAGAGAAGAAATCGGAGCTATTTGAAAACCTGTTGACAGGGTTCTGGAAGTGGAAATCGTTTGAATCAGGCGCATAAGGAACGATGAGCATTCCAGTCCCCTTATCGAAATAGGGTATGTCGTCTGCGTACGAATCTGAATCGTAGATGAAGTTGTCGAATTCACTTATGATCCTCAGTGTGTTCTCGCTCGGCTCCCTCGCGTAGAAGCCCACAGGCTTCCTTCCTGTGATATCTTCAATCATTTCTATTGATTTCCTGACCTCATCCCTCTCCATCTCTGGTGACATTCTGTACAGCTCCGTCCAGGAAAAGCCGTGGTCGCATATCTCGTGACCTCCTTCAGTTATGCTCTTCGCAGCCTCCCTGTTCACGTCGAGGGATTTCGCCGTTGCGTAGAAGGTTGCTTTTGTACCATACTTTCTCAGCATTGCAAGAACCCTCCAGATTCCCACCCTTTGGCCGTACTCATATACTGATTCCATTCCAACATCCCTGACATTAGTGTCCACCGGACCAAATTCACCTATCGTCTCTATTGTGCCGTCGGTCTGAACGGAGTGTTCTCCACCCTCCTCGTAGTTGAACACCAGTGAAAGTGCAAGCGTATTACCTCCAGGCCACTTGAACTTTGGAGGGAATTGGCCGTATCCTATGAAATCCCTGGGGTTACCCATCCTGATAATATGAAGTGCTCGGAGAAAAAAGTAACTGTCTCATGGCTTTACCGTTATAAGTACTCCTCAGTTGCTATCGAACTTTATGCACTCCTCACAGTTTCTTAAGTTCCTGTATGATCTTGGAAATCGACTCCTGCGCGTCTCCGTAGAGCATCTTCGTTTTCTCCATGTAGAAGAGGTCGTTCTCTATCCCTGCGAACCCCTTTCCAGCCCCCCTTTTCAGTACGATAACGTTCTTCGACTTGTCCACGTCCAGGATCGGCATGCCGTAGATCGGAGTGCCCTGTATCCTTGCAGCCGGGTTCACAACGTCGTTCGCCCCTATGACAAGTGAAACGTCGACATCCTGGAATGCCCTGTTCGCCTCGTCCCTGTCCTGGAGGAGGTCGTACGAAACTCCTGCCTCCGCCAGAAGGACGTTCATGTGCCCGGGCATCCTCCCTGCGACTGGATGTATTGCAAAGAACACCTTTATACCCTTCGATATCAGGAGGTCTGTTAGGTCCCTCACCTTGAACTGGGCCTGCGCTGATGCCATTCCGAATCCCGGCACTATCGCAACAGTTGATGCGTATGCGAGCATGACTGCAACATCCTCGCTACTGATGGGCTTGAGGTTTCCTGAGATCGTCCTGTTCTCTTCCTGCGTCCTTCCAAATCCTCCTGCAAGGATTGCACCGACAGATCTGTTCATCGCCCTTGCCATGGCTAGAGTGAGGATCGTTCCTGCAGCACCTACAAGTATTCCAGCAACGACCATGGCGTAGTTCGAGATAGCGAACCCCTCCAGGCCTACCGCTATTCCGGTCATTGCGTTGTAAAGCGATATCAGAACCGGCATGTCTGCCCCTCCGATCGGAAGTCCCATCAGGAAGCCGTATCCTATTGTCAGGACGAAGAAAGGTACAAGCGCATTCCTGTACGGCAAGAGCAGGCCGAAGTGTGTCAGGTAGGAAACTCCAAAAAACACTCCTACCGCAGCCACTGCAAGGTTAAGCGCCTGCTGCAGCTGGAAAGTCACTGGCTTCTGCCTCATCCATCCCTGGAGTTTCAGGAATGCTATTATGCTGCCTGCAATAGATACATTACCTATCAAAGCACCCACGAGTGCTATTGTGATGTTGAAGGAGGATGAGCTGCCCCTGATAAGTTCGATCGCAGCTATTGTCGATGCTGCCCCGGCACCCATTCCGTTGTAAATTGCGACCATCTGCGGCATGTTGACTATCGCAACCTTCCTTGCAGCCACGTAACCTAATGTGGCCCCTATCAATATTGCAGGGAATATCAGGACCAGATTGGAAATACCTGGAAGGAAGAAAGTGGCTCCGATCGAAAATGCCATCGCTATTCCCGCCCAGAGTATACCGCTTCTAGCAGTTGCAGGGTTTCCCATCCTGATTAGTCCTATGACGAACGCCACTATTGTGAGGACGTATATGGGGTCGGTTACGTCTATCACTTATCACCACCCCGCTTCTTGAACATCGCGAGCATCCGTTCGGTGACGACGTATCCGCCGACTACGTTCAGCGTGGCCATTACCACGCCAACAAAACCTATCACCCTCTCGATGTCGTTCGTGGCATATCCAAGCGCCAGTATGGCACCTACCAGAACTATGCCATGAACAAAATTGGACCCTGACATCAGGGGGGTATGAAGAATGACTGGAACGTGGCTTATCACCTCATACCCGACGAAGACTGCGAGCAGGACTATATACAGCCATGCCCAGTCAGTTATGATCATTTCTTCTCCCCCTCTACCTTTGCTGGAGGGGGGAAAGTCACCCTCCCTTCGTTACAAATCATGCACGCCGCCAGCAGATCGTCCTTGTCGGGTCCCACTATATTTGAATCCTTGTCAATCAGCACGGAGAGGAATGACGACATGTTCCTCGAGTACATCTGGCTCGCATTTATTGGCGCTTCAGATTGAGGGTTCACCGACCCTATTATCTTGACCCCATTGTAGTCGATGATCTTCCCCTGTTGACTGATTTCACAATTCCCTCCTGAGTCGGCCATTATATCAACTATGACGCTGCCAGGCCTCATCTTTGAGACCGCTGCCGCACTCAGTACCATTGGAGCCTTTTTACCTGGAACACCTGCAGCTGTTATGAGCAGGTCAGCAGAAGCTATTGCCGCTTCTAGCATCTCCTTCTCCTTCCTCTTCTCCTCTTCTGTCAGTTCCCTTGCATATCCACCTGCTCCTTCCGCGTTTATCCCCACCTCAAGGAATTTAGCCCCAAGGCTCCTTACATCATCCCCTGCTGCCCTCCTTACGTCGTAGGCAGTCACTGATGCACCTAGCCTCTTCGCTGTTGCGATGGCCATAAGTCCTGCAACGCCCGCTCCTATCACCAGAACGTTGGCAGGCTTCACAGTTCCTGCAGCCGTAGTAAGCATCGGCATCAGCCTAGGTGAATGGTATGCACCTATGATTGCTGCTCGATATCCCGCTACAGCTGATTGTGATGAGAGGACGTCCATTGACTGGGCCCGTGTCGTCCTGGGGAGTAGTTCGAGCGAATACACCCTTAGCTTCCTTTCTGCCAGCTTCTGGTGCAGGGAGCCGTACCTTAGGGGGTATATCTGGCCGACTAGGATGGAGTTTGGCTTGAAGTAAGGCAGATCAGACTCGTCCGGCCTTCCTAGCATCAGCACTAGGTCTGATCGTGAGACTATTCCATGACGGTCATCTGTAGTTCCGCATCCAGCAGAAGCGTAGTCCGAATCAGTGAATCCAGCCTTCATTCCGGCCCCAGACTCGACAAGTACCTCCATTTTCCTCGAAATCAGTTTCTTTGCATCCTCAGGAACTAGTGCAACCCTGTTCTCACTTTCAGACGTTTCATCCAGAATTCCAATGGTTATCTGCAAGTTCACCTACCTTTTCTCCGATAAATGATCTTCATTAATACCTATCGTTTCATTTCTTGGTACTTTCTTTCTGCCAGCAATCATAACAGTTTAATCTCAGTTCTCCCTCCTTCGGTGTGAAGCTTGCGGAGAATATTGAGTTGATAGATGGTACAATGGCAAACTGCTATTCAGTCAAGATTGAAAACAGGAATGTCCTCATAGATGCGGGCATGAAGAGTTCCTCGAAGAAGATAATTAACTACTACAGATCGATGAATTCAAAACCTGATATCGTCCTGATCACCCACTGCCACACGGACCACATAGGTGGCCTGTCCGACCTGTTCTCGGAATTCCACCCCCAGATATTCATCCCAGACAAGGAGCTGGGAATTGCCAGTGGGAAGGAGAAGATGCCTACGAGGGGAGGGGTTATGTCTGCTGTGGCCGGCCTGATGAAAGCTAGGCCTCTTGAAGATGTCCGGCCTTTGAGCGAGCTTTCAGAGCAGGGCATTAAACCTGTTGATACCAACGGTCACACCCCTGGGAGCACGTCGTTCAGCTTCGAAGGTATGGGTGCAATTTTTGTGGGTGATGCTGTATTCGAGAAAGATGGGAAATACGAGTTCAACAGGTCTTTCACCCTCGACCCGGAAAATGCGGAGAAATCCATAAAGAGGATCCTCGAGTTCCACGGAGCAGTGGCCTACCCCGGACACGGGAAGCAGTTCAGGATCCCTTGACGCTGCTTTCTTTTGCGTCCTTCATTTCCCCTTCAGCCAGCAGGTCCTTAAGCGCCTCGCTTATGCCTGGAAACTTGAAATTGAACCCTGAGTCAATGAGTCTCTTAGGGACGACCTTTTGACCGCTGAAAATTGAGTACTTGCTCCCCTCACCAAGCAGCAGGTTCGCCATTGCCGGACCCATCCTTATCCTGATCTTCCTCCCACTTTCCATTGCCAGAATGTTCATCATTCCATCCATTCTGAGAGGGTTTGGAGAAACAACATTATAAGGTCCGTCGAAGCCGATCTGCGTCATGAAAACGATCGAGGAGATGGCATCGTCTATGTGCACCCATGACTTCCAGCTCTCCCTTCCCTTGAGGTTGAAAGATACGCCAGAATTGATGCCTCGCATAAGCTGTGGGAACGCACCTCCATCCCTGCCGAGTATTACACCAAAGCGCGGTATCAGGAGCTTCACCTCCCTATCTATCTTCCTGGCCTCCTCCTCCCAGCTTACGCACAGGTTAGCCAGGTAATCGTCACCGGGCTTGGAGTCCTCGTCCACTGCCTTTCCTTCCACGTCTCCATAGTAACCTACGGCCGATGCATTCACGAAGTACTTCGGCCTTTCCTTTGAGGAATTGATGGCTTTTACGATAGTGGAAGTGCTTCTTATCCTCGATTCCAGCATTTCCTTCTTGTAGGCTTCGGACCATTTCTTCTCTATACCTGCTCCGGACAGGTTCACGATCATGTCGTATCCTTCCACCAGCTTTGATGATTTCTCTTCATTGCTCAGCGAGTCCCAGGTGATCTGTTGGAAAGGTAAGGAGGGGTTGGGGGACCTTGTTACTATCGCCACCTCCCCGCCACTCTCCCTTATCCTCCTTGAAAGGTGCCTGCCGATGAACCCGGATCCTCCAGCTATCAAAACCTTGAGCATCGAACTTTCATCCCTGCTTTCAGATTCCTGACCTGTAACCTGAAATTAAACATTACGGAGAAGATGTGACTGAGAATTTGGTTGGAACTGTGCCCGAAGGAAGAGGGGGATCGACGATCATCCTGAACGGTATCCCGTTCTTCTGGCAAAACGCATCAATCTCATATACCTGAACTTCAACGACCTTGTCCCCAATCTTCTTCGTCGTCGGGAATGTGTTGTAGTAGATTGAAGAAGTGTCTTCCTGAGGATCCTTTCTGTCTGAATACTCGACCTTCACCTTATAGCTGTGGTTCAGATCGCATATCGGGCACTTCAGCATCGAGACATTAATCTCTAGATCGGGCATGTTTCATGATTTAGTCTTGATATTTACGAATTTGTCTAAGGGCGGGGAGTAGGGGAAACGGACGGGGTGATGGTAGTTGCATATTCAACTATTTTAAGCAAATGATCATTTTGGAGACGTCAAGATGGTGGCAGTTGCTGGATAAAGTGATGAAACTGGCAGATATTTCATCTCGTGGCGGGAAGGTACCTCCCGTATACCTGTATCTTGTGTTCATTCTCCCTGGTCTCGCGTATTCAATACACGTCACAGGGAGGATTGACTTCATCCCATTTGCCCTGATATCAATAGCGATCGTCCCTCTCGTCATAGCGACCAACCTGTACGACGATTATTTTGATTTCGTAAACGGTTACGATCGTGAGGATTCCCCAAATACTCAGTACCGGCGCCATCCCATATTCTACTACAAAGTCTCAAGGAGATACCTCATTGGATGGGCGGTATTCTTTTCTCTTGTCTATATATTCATGAGCTTCCTAATATCCATTCGTTACGGGCTGGAACTGAACGTAGTTTCATTGATAGGACTCGTCCTTGGCTACGGATACACCGGCCCTCCCTTTGGGTACAAGTATTTCGGGCTGGGAGAGGTTGGCGTCTTCATCTCCTCCATTGCTGCGAGCGAGTTCATTTCTGTTGCCGCTATCGGCAGGTTTTCCCTTGTTTCTATCCCCTATTTCGTGCCATACGCTCTCCTTATCTCCCTTCTCCTCTTCATTGGAAACTACAGGGACATCGAGTCGGACAGGAAGTCTGGGATCAGGACGCTCGCGTCCCTGCTTGGAAAGGAAAGATCGAGCATGGCCCCTGCTGTAGTTTTCTCAATGTTCTATTTTACCATAGCAGTTCTCTATTTCGCGGGCATATACAACACATTGAGCCTGATCATACTTTTAACATCACCGTTCGCATACTACTTTTCCAGCAGGTGGTGGGGAATAGAGGGGAGCAGATTCGAGAGGTACGCGGGGCCGTTTCTCTTTGGCATCATCATTTCACTTATTATCCTTTTACTTCTATGACGAAACGTTTGCAAAGAATAAGAAATGGTTAAATCCAGATTGTGCTCTCATTGGTGATACCTATGGACGAGTTCGACAGGCGCATTTTGAAACTGCTCCGGGAGGACGCTACACTGTCTCTGAAGGAGATAGGAAAGAGGGTCGGGCTTTATTCCCCTTCTGCAATAAGCAAGCGCATTGAAGTACTGCGTATGAATGGGTATATCAAGAGGATAACTGCGACTATAGACTACACGAAGATGGGCTTCTCCTTTGTCACTCTCACAATGATAAGGGGAAAGTACGGGGGCAACTACAAGGATGTCATAGCGGAGAAGTTGAAAAAGATACCCGGGATAGTCTCAGTCTATTTCCTTCTTGGAGACATAGACTTCCTGATACAGACAGTGTCTAAGAGCAAGGACGATTACTCAAAGATACTCGACAGGATTTCATCCATAGCGGAGATAGAACGCTCAGACACAAGGACCGTTCTGCAGACATACAAGGAGATGGATTTCGGGTCAGTGGAGATATGACATCCCGATACCGTCAGTCGGAGGCACCGTTCGATCCTCCATTCCTTCCATCGACTGATTCGCCGTGGTCTCCGCCGGCGTAATCGTAAAGCCAGCACTTGACAAGTGTCTTTCCAAGGTCGAAGGTTGGAGGAGGTTTCTCGCACTGCAGGAACTTCTTGCTGCACGAATTCTGGTATATGCACCCCTCCCTGCTGGGCTCCCCTGATTCCCTCGCTGCTGAGAACCCGTCATTAGAAGTGAACGACAGGTTTGCGCCGATGAGATCAGCGGTGTACGGGTGCCTCGGGTGTTCGAATATCTCGTACGTGTTCCCCTGCTCAAGTATCTGCCCGTAGTAGAGGACAGCCACCCTTTCGCACATATGCTTTATGACGTTCAGGTCGTGAGTGATGAAGATGTAACTGATAGAGAGCTCGTTCTTCAGCCTCAAAAGAAGATTGAGGATCTGCGCCTGGATGGATACGTCCAGTGAGCTTGTTGGCTCATCCAGGACAAGTATCTTCTTTCCCCCCACAAGCGTCCTTGCCAGGCTGACCCTTTGTTTCTCCCCTCCGCTGAGTTCTGTTGGGAACGACTCCAATTTGCTCCCTGGGAGCTCGACTAGTTCGGAAGCTTCCATTATCTTGGCCTCCATCTGCCTCTCGCTAAGTTTCTTCTGGTCAGGTATCCCCTCCGATATTATCTCCGATACAGTCACCCTTGGATTGAGGCTCCCTACAGGGTCCTGGAAGACGATACCTATGTTCTTCCTCAAAAGCAGAACATCCTCCTTCTTGTTTAGATCCAGATGCTTCCCGTTCAGTCTTATCCTGCATTCCCTTGGCCTGTAGATGCCGACGAGGGTCCTTGCCAGTGTTGTCTTCCCTGATCCGGTCTCCCCGACGATTCCGAACGTCTCCCCCTGCTTTATGTTGAATGATATTGAATCCAGTACCTTCTTCCACCTCTCCTGCTCCCTACCTGCCTTGAATAGCTTCGTCTTCCTCTTGAACTGGACTGTCAAGTTCTCTACTTCGAGTATAGGTTCATTCATAGAGCCAGCATGCCACCTCCCTGCCATCCTTCTGCGCCTTTAGTTCCGGTATTTTGCTCCTGCAAACGTCATTTGCAAACTGGCACCTGGGATGGAAAGCGCACCCTGATGGTAGATGCCTCAGGTCAGGAGGAGCACCGGACGACACCTTAAGCGTTCCCTCGTTCACATACCCCTCAGGGACGGAGTTCTTTAGCATGGTCGTGTACGGGTGCAGCGGTTTCTTGAGTACATCCTTCATGCTGCCGCTCTCCACAACCTTCCCCGCGTACATCACATATACCCTGTCGCACATGTATGCAGCGACCTCGAGGTCGTGGGTAATGAGGAGGATGCTTGACAGTATCTCCTTCTTTAGGCTCATGATCAGGCCTATTATCCTCCTCTGCACTATCAGGTCAAGACCAGTAGTTGGCTCGTCAAGGATAAGCAGATTCGGTTTCTGAACCAGTACCATTGCTATTGAGACGCGTTGCCTCATACCACCAGAGAGCTGGTGAGGGTAGACGTTTAGGACACCATCCACATCCCTTATCATGACTTCCCTCAGGCTGTTCCTAATTAGCGCTTCCTTCTCCTTCTTCTCCATCTTGGGCTCCGCAATATTCACAGCCTCTTCCATCTGGTCGTGAACGGAATAAACTGGATTGAGGGATGTCAGCGGCTCCTGAAAAATCATGTTTATGCCTTTTCCCCTGAAATTTGCCTTTCCGTCACTTGAAGGCAGGATCTCCTTCCCCTGGAACAAGACGATCCCACCTGTTATCCTTGCCGGGGGTATGTCCAGCACCCCTATTATTGCCTGGGCGAGGGTCGATTTCCCTGATCCGCTTTCTCCTACCACCCCGACGACCTCCTCTTTGCCTACCCTTATAGATACGTCCCTGAGGACCTCAACTGACCTGTCCACTGTTTCGAAGTTGACTGTGAGACCCCTTACTTCCAGAAGGTTCGAGCTCAAGTTATCTTTAGGGGGAGTAGGCACAAACATATAAAGTGTCTCAGTTGGAATCGAACGCCTCCTCTGTCCTTATCTTTATATCCCTCTTGCCCAGTTCTGCAAAGAACGGCTTCACGGGGACTATCTGTTCTGGGGGCTTCACCCCTTTCCCTTTTATCACGCCTCCCATGATCATCTGGGCGGCTATCGAGCCTGGAACGCCCACCTCCTTCTGGGATGCAGATACCTTCCACTTCTCATCATACCTGAAATATGCCTTCATCTCGACTTTCTTCGACCTCCCTTCGTCCGTTCCCTTCGCAGTCACAACAGTCATTTCATAATCCATTATCTGTATACTTTCTGGCGGAGAGAACATGTTCTGCGACTTCAGGAAGTCGAATAGGAATTCCCTAGGAACAACTTCAATCCCACCTGCCTTCACCTTATCCTTCCCGCCAAACCCTATATCCGCAAGGAACTTGATTTTCTCTATGTCTGCACTTCCCTCCTTCCATTCCACGTACTTTATACCTTTCTCTGCGAAGCTTCCTGGAAGTGTCGCTATCTCCGAATGTATGGACCTGAAAATCTTGGCCTTCCCTATCTCCCATCCGAAGTCGTATTCCTCCATGTTGCAGAATGGATCTGACTCCACCACACTCCCGTCGAAATGAACTGCCTTGAATGTCAGTTCATCAAAAAGTGTCGCGGGTGACCAGGTGAAGAACAGCTTTGGGTAGTTCGTCTTGTCGATCCACCCATCCCTGATAACAATTTCATCGACCCTGTCAAGCTTGCTCACTGCATAGCTGGCCATCATGTTGGATATCCCCGGTTGGGCCCCCATTCCGACGATCGCGAGAAGACCGGCATCCTTGTACTCCTGGTCTAGGTTGAGCTGTTCCAGGGTCACCCTATATAAACCACCGAAGTCGATGTAGTTCGTCTTTGACTCCAATGCTGCCTTCATTATTTTTATATTGTGATAATATTGCACAGCATTTATAACGACGTCCGATCCCTTCAGCACCCTGACCAGCGTCTCTTTGTCGTTAACGTCCAGCTTCACGAATTTCACCCTGGGGTCGTTGAATTCGAGGTTTTTGACCTGATCCCCGACTATTATTTCGTCTATTTTATTATTATTTAGTAAATCAAATACCGCACATCTGCCAGTTAAACCCATTCCTCCTAGTACAACGGCTTTCACATGCTATATTAAAATAGATAAATATAAACATTTTCCTGATTCATAAAAAATTTTGTAATAAACTGAATTATATTTTGAAAAATTTTAAAGGAAAATGGGCTCGAGAAAAAATAATATACCCCACAGGAATATCA
>JAMCUN010000004.1 GCA_023381415.1 Thermoplasmatota archaeon
TGAGGGAACATTTCTTGATGTTTTCGAATCCAAGATTGATGAGGAGGGCTAAGTCATAACAAGGTATCCGTAGGGGAACCTGCGGATGGATCACCTCCTAAGCTTGGAAGGATTCTCTTCCCATCGTAATTCTTTTTTTATATTGAAGTGTGAAATTCAATGAGTCCTGAGCGAAACCGTAATTCTGGAGGAGGTTTGCAGAACATCTCTGATACTTTTCTCCGAAGGAATGAAGGCTGGTGATGGATTATGTTGCATCAATCGATTTCATCAGAAGAGCAATTTCTGTTAGATCTATCCTTTAACATTCATCTATTGTGTCCCCAGATGAAAATAGGAAGGAAGATGTTTATGGACAAAATGCTATTATCTCCTTATTTCATGAATCGGTCACGGTTGACGACAAAATATCCTATTTGAGAGGAGGAGAAACACTATGCGCAGAGTGGCAGTGGCTGTTTGCGTAAGTATAGTTATCATCGTTTCAGGGATCGCTGCATTTTTCTTCATCCCCTCCGGTGGTTACACCCCAGTACCGGATAGTAGCGGCATTGCAGCAATAGTGACAGGTGCTCTTCCTGACCCTCCTATGGATGCCTATTTTCCCCTTGGTTATGTAACTCCAAGCATGTGGGGGTTGAAGTCGGCCGATGGTACAACCACCATGACCGTTTATAATAGCGGCTCAATAGATTTCACATCAGATCTATGGAATGTGAACGTCGGCGGTTCGATCACAGGTTATCCTCACGTAGGCTTCAACCTGTCACCATATTTCCCTATGAGAATATCAGAGTTGACTTCTCTAACTGCCTATGCTTCATTCGATATCTACGATATTTCACCTTTCATTCTATCTACTGATTTCTCATACGATTTCTATGTCCAATCCAGTCCAATACCGCGCGATGGCATACAGTATGAGGTCATGATATGGGAGTTCTTCAGTTCCTCATATCCATTATCCAGGGTAATTGGATTGGTGAATATCCCTGCAACTATAAACGGGGAAGAAAGGGACGTATCGTGGCTCATATCTGAAGCCAAATATAATGGACAGAACTACCCCACCGTAATATTTGCTCCAATGAACTTCAATTCGAGAGCCATGACATGGGAAATAAGCATACCTGAATTTATCGGTGCTATGCAGAAAGTTCTGAGGCAGAATCTTTCAGCAGACTATATTCCCGAGTTGAATTTAGGAAGCGAGTTCGGGACGGCACTGTTTCCAAATGAGATATGCGACTGGACGCTGACTTACTGGTATGAAATAGGAAACAAGAAGTACGACATCCTAGGCAAAATAGGAGCGTAGCTTCTCTATCTCCCCCGTAAAAACACCTTTTATACCTGATCCATTAACACAATCTCATTATGATGCAGACCAGTGAAAAGCGGGGATGATAAACAAGCGACCACCCACTTGAAAGAACTTTTATTTGCTGCTGCAATCATGAAAACACGATTAACCTCCAGAATATCCCACCGAATAAGCCTCCTAATTACAGGAGGAGCAGGGCCAGAATCTACATAGTAATTCTTGTTGTTCTGGTCACGGTGATAGCAGGGTTGGCTATAACTTATCACCAAACGGGGGCTCGTACGACCTATTCCATTGTACTCTGGCCAGCCGGTCTTTTCGTGATGGAGACAGGCAATGCCTCTGTCCCCTTAAGAGAAGAGGTGAATATTGGGCACATCTTCTACGTCTACAGCAACATGACCGACATCCATATCCGAGGCTCATTTACTTCAAACCAGAGCGTAACCCTCTCAATTGGATATATTGGCGAAAACGTGACAGGCATGGGTCTTCCGACGATAGAGAAACTCGATTATTCCAGTGGAAATACCACTGCCAGTAGCTTCTCAGTATCCATACCGTCAAATCCCAACGTGAAAGCGGAAGAGTCCTATACCATCATATTCAGCGAGGCACATATAACCGCAACTGAAGTGAATGTAACATCAGCGATCGTGCTCAGCTACCAGATATCCTGATGAGTTCTGGCATCTTCTTCCTTCAGTCCTTCCGTATCTTTCCAGATGAGCCAGTGGATTGGAGGGAATATATCATTGAAAGGATGCTATCCTAATTCCTGTGGCGAGGAAGAAGTAGGGTATCAAGGGGTTGAGGTTCACCGGACATTGCAGGGGATTCATGATAATAAGTAAGAAAAGCATTTTAACGAAAGGACTATTAACAAAATGGTGCACTATGCTAAAGGTTGGAATTAATGCCTATGGAACTATTGGAAAGCGAGTGGCAGACGCAATCACCAAGCAGGATGACATCCAGGTCGCTGGAGTTGTCAAGGCACACCCTAACTACATGTCCTATGTTGCAAGCAAGAGATTCAAACTTTTTGTACCTGACAACAGTGCATTGAAGGCTTTTGAAAATTCAGGAATCAAGGTAGAGGGGACCTTGGAGAATCTAATGGATGATTCCGAACTGATTGTCGATTCCACTCCAGAGGGGCTGGGGGAGGAATATAAGAAGATTTATGAGAAGAGGAGGAAGAAGGCAATCTTCCAGGGGGGTGAGGAACATGAATTGACAAATCTTTCCTTCAACGCGTACGCGAATTATGAAGAAGCTTGGGGAAAGGATTTTGTAAGGGTAGTCTCCTGTAATACGACAGGTCTGATAAGAACGCTCAACCCTCTAACGGAGTTTGGGAAGATCAGAGTAAGGGCCAACCTTGTAAGGAGGGCAACAGATCCTGATGATTACAGCAAGGGTCCTATAAACTCAATCGTACCTGAGCTGAAGATTCCATCGCACCACGGTCCGGATGTCGCATCTGTGATAAAGGGACTGGACATACAGACGATGGCGGTGAAGGTGCCAACAACACTCATGCATCTCCATTTCGTGAATGTCACATTTCCAAATGAAGTGAAGGCGGAAGAAATAATCTCAAAATGGAAGGTATACAGGAGGATTGCCTTCGTGTCAGGAAAGGATGGTGTGAAGAGCACGTCCCAGTTGATGGATATTGGAAGGGAGACGGGAAGAGAAAGGTCTGACTTATTTGAGATAATGCTCTGGAAGGACTCTGTAAGCGTGAAAGGTAACGAACTGTTCTACTACCAGGCAGTCCACCAGGAGAGCGATGTCGTCCCGGAGAATATAGATGCAATAAGATCAATGTTCCAGCTGAAGGACAAGAAAGGTTCGATAGACAAAACTGATAAGACATTAAGGATTGGGGAGTTAGTTTATGGCAGATAAAGTGAAGAAAGTAAAGGAAATTGAGGATCTTGCAGGCGTTGGAGAATCTATAGCCGAAAAACTGAGGGAATCAGGGTACAACGATGTGATGAGCCTTGCAGTGGCCTCGCCAAGGGACGTCGCTGACGCAACAGACATAGGGGAGAATATTGCGGCAAAGATCATAATGTCGGCTAGGAAGGCTGCAGACATAGGTAATTTTGAGTCTGGCGATGTTCTTCTCGAGAAGAGGAAGGAAATTAAGAAACTCACTACCGGCTCCAAATCACTTGATGACCTCCTCGGTGGCGGGCTAGAAACAGCCGCTATTACCGAATTTTTCGGCGAATACGCTTCAGGTAAGACTCAGATAATGCATCAACTTGCAGTCAACGCAACCCTTCCCCTGGAGAAGAATGGTCTAGCAGGAGAGGTGTTGTTCATAGATACAGAAAATACATTCAGGCCGGAGAGGATAGTGCAAATGGCCAAGCACATTGAGCTTGATCCAGTTGAAGTCCTGAAGAAGATCCATGTGGCAAGGGCCTATAATTCAAGCCACCAGATACTCCTTGTTGAAAAAGCATATGAGCTCACAGGGAAGTATCCGGTAAGGCTACTGATCGTCGACTCCCTGACGGCACACTTCAGGGCGGAATATACCGGAAGGGGTACCCTTGCTGAGAGGCAGCAGCTCCTGAACAAGCACCTCCACGACCTCCTTAGGTTCGGAGATATATATAATTCTGCTGTAGCAGTCACGAATCAGGTAGCTGCAAGACCAGATGTTTTTTTCGGGGACCCAACGCAGTCAGTAGGAGGAAACATAGTCGGTCACGCAAGCACGTACCGTGTTTACCTGAGAAAGTCCAAGGGCGGGAAGAGAATTGCAAGGTTGATAGATTCGCCACACCTACCGGAAGGTGAGGCGGTGATAATGGTCTCGGAGAACGGTATTTCAGACAGCTCCTAGTCCTGAATACTTACAAACGCCACATCACCCAGGTATTCCTTCTTTCCACCCTTGTATCCGATCAACCTTTGTGGTGGGAAAGAACCGAGCGGGAAGATGATCCTACCTCCAGACTTAGCCATCTCCTTCAAGAAGAGCGGTTCAGTCCTGAAGCTTGCTGTCGAGATTATTATGTCAAACCTTGTTTTGAAGCATATCCTGTTGATGTTCCCTACTATGAAATCTATGTTATCCCTCCCTAAACTAGAAACGTTCTTTGATGCCCATTTGGAAAGGCTGGCAATGCGTTCCACTGAAACAACCCTCCTCACGAGGAATGATAGAATAGCCGAGAGATAACCACTGCCAGTTCCTACCTCAAGAGCAGTTTCATTCTCAGCGGGTTCCACATAATCGACGAAGATACCATCGATGTGAGGTGCGGATTGCGTCTGACCGAAGGGTATGGGGATAGGCTCATCCCTATCTGCAAGCTTTCCGTACCCCTCAGGAATGAAATCCGATCTGTCCACCCTGTTGAAAACATCAGCATACCTTTGTCTTCTAAGCAAACCCTCTTCCCTGAGAGAATCCCCCCACTTCTTCAAAATTTCACCAAGAAAGATGATAAGTCACGCGTATCTACAACCGTACCTATTGCAGGTTTCGGGTTGAAATTCATCATCTTCTGGTAGTTTGTCTGTTCCTGAAAAGTGGAGGCATTGATTGCAAGTATGCCTTTGTGTGTTGTTACAGAATGGGAGTGCACATGCCCGGTGATCAGGACGTCAGGAACAGGGTCTATGACGTAGTAGTCAGATTTCAAAGGTATGAATGAAAGGTTCTTTCCGTACTCAGGAGCGAGGTGGCCCCTCTTGAGCATTTCAATCATGATCTTGTCTGTGTCGTTCATCGTTGTTCCAGGAATAGCCTCAAGGAAATCGAAGATTGAAGTTCCATGGTAAAGGAGGAATATCCTACCCCCGATCTCAACCCACACAGGATTCGATAGGGACATAACGTTTGATGGAAACATCGAATTTATCTCCCTAGGGAGGGGATTCTGAGGCTCTGTAGGGTATACTATATCGTGATTCCCAGGTATGATTATCACCCTCACGTTGCTGTTGAACCTGGATGTTAGATCTGCTAGTTTCCTGTACTGTAGGTTTATGTCGTTTATTGCGAGGTCGCTTTCCTGGTCGGGGTACACACCAATTCCGTCCACCAGGTCACCGTTCATTATTACAAAGGATATGCCCTGGGTATTGACATAATCAACCATCGACAGGAAGCTGTCCTCTAAGAAGTTCTTGGAACCCACGTGGATATCCGATACGACCATCACCTTCACACTTGTTCCGCTGAGACCGGGTTCTTTTGAAGCCTCTGGCCTGTAAATGTTCTCAGCAAAAATTGCAGTTCCATCCTTGCTAAACTGGCCTGCTACTCCTATGACCTCATCCTTTATTATAGTCTCCTTGTAAGTCTTCGGCAGTATTACCTTTATCGAACTGGTCTCATCCTCTATCTCAAGTATGCCATACCCCTTCTTTGATTCGCTGTAGTCAGAGACCATACCAGACGCGAAAACCTGCCCACTGTCTCTTCTCAGCTTTGAAACAGGAGTGAAGAAGTGATTCTTGCTCCTCTCGTTGAGTCTTGAGTGTAGTATATTATACCTGCTCTTGAACAGGTCTATGAAATTATCGCTTATCCCTGGAAAGCCGTCCAGGTGGAACTCCTTGACTATTGAGAACTCATTTACAGATGGAAGGTCTGAAACTGCAAATACCCGTGAACTGAAGTTTATCCTATTCTCGTTCTTCCTGATGTAATCCAGTCCGCCCCTCCTTTCTATCTCCTCTATCGCCTTTCCCTCTATGAGACATCCCCGCTCCAGAAAAAATTTCTCGATGTCTTCATTCATTGATGCGAGAATGATTTTCCACTAAAAACATTTCCTCACAACGGCAATGCCGGGGACGAAGAAGAGTTCGCCTCAGTGGTCTCACGGACAAGGATACAGCCAGGTATGTGAGTAAAAGTCTTATAACACCAGAATCTGATAAGGCGTGGACCAGAACTCGCTCTTCAACAAGGACACGAGGATACTCGCTATAGACGACTCACCGTTCTCAAGGGACGATGAATCTACAAGCATAGTAGGAGTGATAATGAGGAAAGACCTTTACTTGGAGACTCTGGTAAGGAAGGAGATTGCTGTAGATGGGATGGATTCCACTGAAAAAGTGCTTGAAGCAATCAAGGAAAGGGGGAGCGGGGTAGGGGTGATGATGACCCAGGGTGTGACCCTAGGGGGGTTCAACATACTCGACCTCGCCAGGATATATGAGGAGACAAAGATTCCGATCATAAACGTTGTCGATCACGAACCGGACATGAAGGCGATAGAGGATGCACTCAGGAAGCACTTCAAGGACTGGAAGTCCAGGTATTCAGCACTATCTGGTAATTTTTTCAAGTCTGGCTCCATTTACGTTCAGGCGATCGGGATGGAAAACAAGAGTGCGTGCAGATTCCTGGAACAGGTTACGATCAACGGCAAGATCCCAGAACCACTCAGGATAGCGAACCTTATCGCGGGTATTCTCTAGATTAGACAGAATCCAGTTTTGCAAGTCTGATATCCTTCCTTCTCCTTTCCAGATACTTGTAAACGGTACTGTGCTGGTTCCCCCTAAGGATCATAAGCACACTTTCCCTCGATATCTGGTTCTGCACATAATCGCCTATGAGGGATGCAGTGTTTCCGTAGATGGATACGTAGGATTCAGACAGTTCCTCGATGAGGCGTCTCGTCTTCCCCCCTGTTCCAATCAACCTGGCCCTCACTGTCTTTGCCCGCTTCGAGTTCTTCCCTGTGAAGTCCTTGAGATCTATGACTTCAAGATAAGTCCCTGGATCGAAAAGCCTGAATGCCCTCTGAGGGGAGAAACCTCGTCCTATAGCCCTTATAACATCTCTAGTCCTCAGCGCCATTTCTGGATCATTGGACTTGCTGTCGTCAATCGTCACGTCGCCCGTAGAGGAGTCTATAGTAAGAGCCATGAGAGACCTCTTCTCAATCTCTGCCCTTGTCTCCCCGTTCTTGCCGACCAGAACACCTATCCTTTCCTGCGGAATTCTAACGGAAAACGTTTGACTCACCCCTGATATAACTCAGTACCTTATCCTTATCTAGTTTATATTCAAATTTGTTAAAAAATCTTGTCATTATGCCAATATCCCTTTCTATAAGCACCCTGGCCATGGCATCATCAGTTTCCACTGCCTGGGCTATATCTATCATGTATGGCTTCTTCCTGTGAACAAGGAAGTTGTACTCACTCAGGTCGCCATGTACCAGGCCCGCTTTTGTGTACAGCATCCTTACAGATTTCAGGGTATCAGCTACTATCTCTCTTGTGATAATGCAATCCTTCATGAGCGGAGCTGGTTTCCTTTTTGTCCCTATGTATTGCATTACAAGAACGTTCCCAACAACTTTCACAGGTACGGGGGCAATGACTCCTGCACCAACGGCCTCACTCAGGTTTCTGAACTCTCTGTGGGCCCATTGCATGATGAATTTTCTCTTGTTCCTCGTGTTGTCTATACCCCAGCGCTGACCTGCGTACCTCTCTATATTCTTGAAAGTTGAGGCGACTGTTTTGTAAATCTTCACAGCAAAGAACTTGTTGTTCTTGGAAGCGGCAAATACCAGACTCTCCTTCCCTGACGCTATAGGGAACTCAAACCTTCCAATTGTATTGTCAGTAAAAAGCTTGTATATGTTGAGGATGGTGAATCTATCAAATACATATCCAAAGACCTTCTGCGTCTCCTTCAGACGTTCTTCTATCTTCTCCTTTCCCTCATAATCACTTGAAAACATCCAAGATCTCCGGCAGAATCTGATTCCTGGAAAGGTAAGTTGCCTGTGTTTTAGTGTATCTGAAGTTCACATCTGCTCTCTCATCCTGGAAACTCCATGGTTTGACTATCACCAGATCTCCTTCCCTCATCCACATCCTTTTCCTAATCTTCCCCGGTATCCTTCCAGTTCTCGTCTTGCCGTCTGCGCACATCACCGTGAGTCTAGAGCTTCCGAGCAGTTTCTCGACTATGCCAAACATCTCTCCCTTGTTGGGATTCGGTAGAATCACCCTCGAAATCTCTTCTGCGTTATCGTTATCTGCGTTAGCCACTTGCTACATAATAGGAAGAATTTATAAAAATCTTTTGAAATTATTCTTTCGGCCTCGCTTCAAACGTTGTTATGGATATCCGTAATGATTTCTGCAACTGCTTATGACGGATGCTACGTGTCATTAAAATATCTAATAATGTTACTCCGACAGGCATGTCCACGTCCCTTGAGGAATATGTGCGTAAGTCAATGGAGACAATAAGCAACAGAGATCAGCTAGAGAAGATGAGACTAGAGGTATCCAAGAAGTTCAAGCTTTCAAGGGTGGTTAGCAATACGGACATTCTGCTAATGCTAAGGAATGAAGAGAGGCAGAGATATTCTGAGCTTCTCACGAGGAAACCAACGAGGACAATGTCCGGAGTTTCTGTCATAGCCGTCATGACGTCCCCGTTTTCCTGTCCTCACGGCAGATGCACGTACTGTCCTGGCGGAGTGGACTTCTCTTCACCGCAATCTTACACTGGGTTTGAGCCGGCTGCGATGAGGGGCAGACAAAACAACTACGATTCATACCTGCAGACAAAGAACAGACTGGAACAGCTGAAGAGGATAGGCCATCCGACTGACAAGATCGACCTGATAGTCATGGGAGGAACTTTCACGGCAAGGAATGAGGATTATCAGAGGGCGTTTGTGAAGGGAAGCATCGATGCAATGAACGGTTTTGTCTCCAGAGATCTTAGAACTTCAATCCTGGAGAACGAAAGCGCGAAGAATAGGTGTATAGGGTTGACAGTTGAGACTAGACCAGACTGGTTCTTCGAGAAGGAGCTAGATCTTGCACTGGATTACGGGACGACGAAAGTGGAATTGGGTGTGCAGACAGTGTTCAACGACATCCACCGGGATACAAGGAGAGCTCACAGGATTTCTGACGTGATAAGATCAACTAGAACAGCAAAGGATGCTGCCTTCAAGATACTATATCACCTTATGCCAGGAATAGGTGGAATTGACGAAGCAGCGGACGTAAAGTCCCTGAGAAGATTGTTCGATGATGAGAGACTGAGGCCAGACATGCTGAAGATATACCCTGCACTTGTAGTGGAGGGAACGCAGTACTATGAAGCATTCAAGAGGGGGGAGTACAGGTCATACGAGAGCGATGAAGCTGTCGAAGTCGTTTCGGAATACTTCAAGCATATTCCAAACTACGTAAGGATACACAGGATACAGAGGGACATACCCGTGTACAAGATAGTTCAGGGGGTAAAGAGAAGCGACCTGCACGACCTGGCACTTAAGAGGGCGCTCGAAAAGGGGTACGATATCAAGGAGATAAGGTACAGGGAGATCGGGCATTCACACAAGGTAACAGGGAAGATAGAGATGAAGATAACCAACTACTTCGCTTCAAGAGGGACGGAGAAGTTCCTGGAGTTCGTCGATGAGGAGGACAAGATCATTGCTTTCCTCAGGCTGAGAATACCTGGGGAGAATGGAGGAAGGAACGAGCTGATGGGAAGGAGCCTGGTAAGGGAGATCAAAACATTCGGAAAGGAGGCAAGAATAGATGAGGAGGGAGAGTTCCAGCACCAGGGATACGGCAGAAGGCTTCTGCGGGAAGCGGAAGATATAACGAGGGAAATGGGTCTCCCTGGGATTGCAGTAATCTCAGGAATAGGGGTCAGGGAATATTTCAGAAAGAACGGATACGAGAGGCTCGGTCCCTATATGTCAAAGAATACGTAACTAATTTTAATGACCATACCTTCTACATTCATGTCAACTCTGATATTGCTTGCAGTAATAGTGTTGCTTCTGTCTCTTCTGTTCCTTGCCCTGTCAATCGCAATGATAATGAGGAAATACACACTGCGAGGAACAATAACATCAATATTCTTCTTGATTCTTTCCGTAAAGTATCTTATATTCATTTACTATGAATTCATCGGGGTCCAGGTCAACATGGTGCTGTTTGTCGGATCAGACATCGTCATGATATTTTCCCTGCTCGCACTGATGCTGTCAAGGTGAAGCATTGAGCACCTTATCCAGGAAGGATCAGATATTGGATTTTGTGAAGAACAATCCTGGGCATCACTTCAGGGGAATACAGAGATCACTTCATTTATCAACGGGGGTCCTTCAATATCACCTAAACAACATGCTGAAGGAAAATGACATCATAGTGAGGGACATCAATGGTACAAGCTGTTATTTCCCCAGCAGGGGCTTCAGTGAGGATCAATTCAAGGTCCTTAGCCATCTCAGGAACAGGATCAGGAACAGGATTCTGAGAGTCATGCTGGACGGAAATCCTAGGCCGCCTTCAGAGCTGAAGAAGGAGCTGTCAATCAGTTCACCAACACTCAGTTATCACCTAGGACTGATGATCGATGACGGAATACTAGAAAGAGTACTCGGCGAAAGGGGGACGACATACAGGGTGAAAGATTTGAATATGTTCAAGGGTCTTATATTGGAGTACAAGGAATCTTTTGCAGATAAACTCATTCAGGATTTCGTGGACCTATGGTTAAGATAGTCATTTCTTCCTGTAGTAAAGGAATATAAGATACTTTACGGAAACGAAAAGGGAGGCTCCAATTCCAAGTGAAATGGAGTTCGAAATGAGGTGCTGTTCCAGAGGACTGGAGAATCCGGAGATCTGGAAGTAGCTCATAACGTCGCTTGAAATCGGCTGTTCCGAGGAAAGCACCTGCTCAAAGGCGACTGAAAAGCTTCCTTCATTTACGGGGAAGGAAAACGACAGGTAAGAATTGCCTCCCTTTGCTTCACCCTCTACCTTCAGAGAGACCTGGGATAATGCACCCCCAATTCTTAAAAGAGCCGGGGAATAGAGTACGAATGACGAGTTGCCGTATTCAAGGGTCAGGTTGTACATCCCATGATTCTCATTTGAGACAGTGGAATTCACCGGCAGTCTGTTAAGCAGTATATCCTGGGTGGGAACATCCTCCACTATTGTTGCGTAAGTGTAAGAAGTACTTCCCGTTATGGCAATGGAGTTAAGGTAGGCCCTTCCTGGAGGTACTGAAAGCTCATACGTACCATTGCCAACAAGGAACACCTCGGACAGCGGGTTAGTAGTTAGGTCTATAGAGTCATTGAACTCTATCGAATCGTTTATTGGAGAAACCATCCTGCCTGTATAAGAGAGGTTGAGTATGTGGCTCGTCCTCTGTACTATGGGGGAACCTGGGTGAATATGAAAGGATTCAACTTCGCTGAATGCCCTGTCCCCGAATCCTATAGACACAAGACCAATGATCGGCACCTTTTCCGGGGAATGTCCCGACGGTGCTGCATTGGCCGGGGCTGTCACGACAAACGCAGCAATTGCGACTGAAACAATCGCGATGACAATCAGGTGCTTCAATACGCATAAATTGAAAGGTTGCTATAAAGACATATGGTACAAAATTCAAAACGTCACAAGATAGAATACCGTATCTTCTGACCCTGGGATATGGCCTTCCTTAGTGCTCTTCCCTGAACTGATTTAGCCTTTACCTGTATTATCCCGTTCTTCGACACCCTTGCAATGAAAAGCGGGGAATCATCTACCAGGACCTCAACTTCCTTCTCCTTGAATTCGGTTCCAACATGAAGGTTGATCTTATTTGCGGTTACCTCTGCTCCCAGGCTTTCTGTTGCCTTGAAGTTCATCTCCTCGATGTCGATCGGCATACCAATGTCCTGCTCCAACCCTCTAACCCTTCCTCCTCCCTTGCCTATGACCTCTCCCATGTATTGTTCTGGGACGTAAAGCTTGAGCCTGCCAGAATCGTCTACATCTATCTTGTGAGGAACATCCCGGAGATCATTCTCTATATGGTTTACTACTGCCTTCATGTCCCTCTTCTGCCTCTTCCTGACAGGTACAACAACGACCTGTTCACCGAATGTGTAAATCTCATACAGGACAGTGCCGTTGAAGAAGTCCTTGATCTCTATCACCGGTCTCGCCATATCCTCCTCACTCATCCCAGAGGGGATCTTCACTGAATATGAAAGGTCGAGAACTTCCTTTATGCCTCCATTCTCTATATAGATGATAGTATCTATGATCTGTGGTATAAGACCCAACTCTATCTTACCCACAAACCTCTGCATTGCGTCAATCGCCCTGGAGGCGTGGATCACGCCGAGCATGCCAACCCCGGCAAGCCTGAGGTCCGAGTAAGTGAAGAAGTCTCCAGACACCCTGATCTCATCGAATACCGTATAATCCGGTCTCTCAAGTAACAGAATGTCGCCAGTCTTCTCTATAGATCCTTCGAGAGGGGTGAGCTGAGTGATCTCCTGTGAAACCTGAAGGTCCCTGGGCTTTTCTATAGTCTTTACTACCTTCCCCTGTGAATTATAAAATTCAGCCAGTGCCTGGACAAAGGTGCTCTTACCGGCACCAGGTTTTCCAGATACCAGTATGCCCTCAGCCCTGTCCCTGAATCTTTTCATAAGAGATTCTCCGACCTGATAGTCCTCCAGGGAGAGCTTCCTTATCGGCCTGACTGCAGTTATCTCCACACCATCACTTACTGGCGGCCTGGTTATGACTATCCTGATGTTCTTGAGCTGGACCACGGTTGCCCCACGGACATCCATGTCAATCAAGCTTCGGCTGTCATTTCTTGCCCTTTCAATTACGTCGTTTGCTATTGAATTCAACTCGCTTCTCTCGAGAACGGAGGTGCCGTACTCGAGGTTCCAGGATCCTGGTTTTCCGACCTTCATCCTGGGCCTCGTTCCCTCCTTAAGGTGCACGGACATCGTATCCTCTTTGAAGAAGGTTTCAATCTGCTTCGAGAATATCTGTATTGGCTCCAGATAAAGCACCCTGATCCCCTTGATCTCAGCGATTGTTTTCTGTATGAAGTCTCCGGTCACGAGGATAGACCTTGTTTCAAGAGCAGACTGGCGGATCAGTTCATCAATCTCTCCGCTCTTTGCCCGCTTTATCTGCCATTCAGTAGGCCTCTTCCCGATGAAGCTTAGGGTAATCTTACCCTCATCGCTCATCTTCCTCAGTCTCTTCAGTTCCTCAAGTCCTGCGAACCCTATGCTTCTCCCCTCGTTTGCCTGATGTTCTATCTCGGATATGAGCGATTCAGGCACTACTACGTCAGCAGGTGTCTTTTCCTTCAGAAACTGGCAGAATCTCCCATCGACTATGACAGAGGTGTCAGGGATGTAAGTTTCCTGCGTGCCATCTTCCCTTTCCATGGTTCACTCCCACTCTATAGTACCTGGGGGCTTGTCGGTAATGTCGTAGACTACCCGGCTAATCTCCGGGATTCCATTCGTGATATCCCTGGATATCTTGGCAAGCACTTCTGGAGGTATGGGGCTGAAGTTTGCCGTCATTCCATCAGAAGAATTGACGCACCTTATAGCTACAGTCGAGCCGTAAACTCTCCTGTCACCATGAACTCCTGTTGATCTGTCTGCCAGAAGAACCACAAAGTACTGCCAGGGTATTTCATCCAACCTGGATATATTGTTCTCTAGGATAGAGGTAGCTTTCCTGAGGAGGTTGACCTTCTCCTTTGTCACCTCTCCAATGATCCTCACGGCCAGCCCCGGTCCAGGGAAAGGCTGCCTCATCCTCGGGATCCCATAGTACTCCGCTATATCCCTCACCTCATCCTTGTACAGGTCCCTGAGCGGTTCAACTATCTTCAGATGAACAACTTCAGGAAGCCCTCCGACGTTGTGGTGGCTCTTGATAGTGTCTCGCAGACCTCCCCCAGATTCTATCCAATCTGGCGCGATGGTTCCCTGGACGAGATATTGCGCGGAGAACTCTTTTGCCTCCCTCTCGAAAACGTCTATGAACGCTCTTCCGATCTCCTTCCTTTTCCTCTCCGGGTCTACTACTCCTCTCAGCCTGCTAAGGAACAGATCTTCCTCATCTAAAATCCTGTGGTTTACACCAAGCTTCGAAAGGGTCCTCTTTACCTCTTCTTCCTCTCCTAGCCTCATCAGGCCGGTATTGACGTAAACAGCCAAAACGTCAGGTCCTAGTGCCTCTGAGACTATCTTTGCGGCCACGGTACTATCTATCCCGCCTGAAACTGCTATCACCGCCCTTCCTGTCACTTCCCTTTTGATCTTCTGGACGGCAGACGAAACAAAGTCCTCTGGAGAGAACAATTCAGATCCGTTTAGGTTTTCAACAGAACCGCTAGGAATATAAGCAGGGCAATTACAGCTCCAACTATCGCAGACACAAGGTACAGGACACCGTTGTAAATGACGCTAGTCAGGCTTATGTTGAGGGCGGTACGGGCAAATATAGTGATAAGCCAAACTACAATCCCAACCACTCCGAGCAGAATTCCGAACGTCCTGACTTTCCCAGATCCAAAATAAGCTGCGAAAATGCCAAGGACCAGCAATGACAGCCCCAGAATGAGGAGCAACATTGCAACGAAGATTTCAGCGAATGACGAATCCATATTATTACCTACATCTTTATTCCCGTAAGTGTCTTCGTATCCAAAATACCTTCGATTACTCTGATCTTCTCCATTACTATCTGACCCAGCTCCGTGAAATCCTTTGTTTCAAGTTTAGCAATGAGGTCATATTCCCCAAACAGGGGGTGCAGTTCCACTATCTCCTTTATCTTTAGAAGTTCATTGTATACCTGATGCTCCTTGCCTGGAACTGTACTGATCAGAACAAACCCAACAGCCAGATTAATCACCGAAGTTTAATGGACTGGTCTTATAAAAGGCTTTTTGAGGATCTTGCGGAAATTCGGGGACTCCCCGTGAATTTATTCTTTAATTATAAGCGGCAGTATCGTTGGGGAACACAACTGACCTCGGTAAGGACGCCTCAGATTTAGCTTATTCTTCCCAACAAAATATTTTAACTCAGAATCACTGACCAAGTCATGCCTTTAGTAGATATCGACCTAATCATTGGTGGACCTCAGGGAGGGGGAATAGATAGTGCAGCTCAGATTGTCATCCGTGCTTTCTCTATCGCGGGATATGAGGCATATGGAATCAGGGAGTATTACTCGAACATAAAGGGGAGACATAGTTATTTTCACGTCAGAGTGAAGGACTCTCCCGTAAGAAGCCTCAGATACCCGGTTGATCTTCTCGTGTGCCTGGACTACGAGAGCCCATTCGTCCACATGGAAGACGTATCGGAGAAGACCAAAGTTCTATATGACGAAGACCTTGTGAACACGAAGATAGAACAGGTTCTAACGATGGAACCCGAGACGAAGAAGCACATAATAGAAAGACTCAAAGAAAATGGGTTCGAAACCACACTTGCAGGTGCTGTAAATTACATGAAGAAGAAGGGAGCCACGCCATATCCTGTATCTTTCAGGAACCTCGTCGTTGCCGCCCTGGGCCCAAACAAACCGCCAGCAAGATATGCCAACACTCTAGGAGCATCGCTGGCAATGGCGCTTCTAGGTCTTCCACCGGAATTCACATCGAGGGGGATAGAGAGCGTTTTCGGGAGGAAGAAGGAGGTGGTTGAGGATAACGAGAAAATAGTGAAGTCAGGCTACGATTTCGTTAGGAGCCACAACTCGGTCAAGGTTCAAGAACTTCCAGTCAGGCCTGCGAAGCAGAAGTACATTCTGACGGGGAACGAAGCTGTCGGAATAGGAAAGGTCATAGGAGGGCTGAAGCTTCAGACCTACTACCCCATAACCCCTGCAGCGGATGAGAGTTTCTTCCTGGAGGGGCATGATTATTTCGAACCTGTCATGGGAGAGGACATTGAAGCCGAGAATGAGGTCCTCAAGAACACTGGTGTGGTTGTTGTCCAGGCGGAAGATGAAATCGCAGCAATAGCTATGGCAATATCAGGAGCCATGACTGGAACAAGGACGGCAACAGGCACTTCCGGTCCAGGGTTTTCATTGATGGCTGAGGCAATAGGGTACGCCGGAATAAATGAAGTTCCTGTTGTCGTTACCCTCTACCAGAGAGGCGGTCCGAGTACGGGTCTCCCAACAAGGAACTCTCAGGCGGACCTGCTGTTCGCTATAAACGCAGGACACGGAGAATTTTCGAAGATAGTTTATTCTTCCGGAGACGTCCCTGAGGCCATTGAGGATGCTATTAGGGTTTTCAATTATGCAGAGAAATTCCAGGTGCCGGTGATCCACATCCTCGACAAGAACCTGGCCAACTCCTTCTTTCTAGTGGAGGACATTGACTACAGCAGGGTGAAGATAGAGCGTTGGAAGATGGGAGAGAAGACTGAGAATTTTGAACGGTTCAAGTTTACCGAAGACGGCGTCTCTCCGATGGGACTCTTCGGGAAGAACATAATATGGCTGACAGGTGACGAGCACAGCGAACTCGGTCACATAACCGAGGACCCGGAAACAAGGGATGCCATGATGGTCAAGAGGATGACAAAGCTTCAGACGATACTGAGAGAAATACCAGAAGAGGAGCAGGTAGAATTCATTGGAGACAAGAATGCAGATGTTACAGTCCTTTCCTGGGGAAGCAATAAGGGCGTAATACTGAGCGTTTTCGAGAAACTGAAGGAGGAGGGAATAAAGGCGAACATGGTGTACGTGAAACTCATGAACCCTTTCCCTTCGGAGCTAGTGAAGAAGTATCTTGGGGGCGCTAAGATTATCATAGACCTGGAAAACAACTACACAGGGCAGCTCGCGACTCTCGTAAGGCAGAACTGTCTGATAGAGATAGACAATTTCATATTGAAGTACAATGGTAGGCATACGACGGATGATGAGGTGTATGAAGGTATCAAGCGCATTCTTGAAAAGAAGGAAAACAGGGTGGTGATGGTTCGTGGCGCATAACTACAGGACTGATCTTTGGGTAGACTGGTGCCCCGGATGCGGAGATTTTGGAATACTCGCAGCATTGCAACAGACTATGGCAGAAATGAACAAGAAACCTGAGGATTTTGCGATATTCTCAGGAATCGGTTGTTCGGCGAAAACACCTCACTACATCAATGCTCCCGGAATGCATACACTCCACGGCAGGGTTATTCCATTCGCCACCGGAGTTAAGCTTGCAAATCCGAACCTAACGGTCATAGCGGACGGAGGCGATGGAGACCTGCTAAGCATAGGTGCAGGGCACTTCGTGGCCGCAGGGAGAAGGAATGTCGACATGACGATCATCATTCACAATAATGGAGTGTACGGGCTTACGAAGGGGCAGGCGTCCCCCACGCTCCCGAGGGGAGAGAAGACGAAAGGATTGCAAAGGCCTAATATTCTGGATTCACTGAATCCAGTTGCACTTGCGCTGTCCGTGGGATATACGTTCGTGGCTAGAGCATTCTCCTTCGACGTGAAAAACACGAAGGATATTATAATGAAGGCTGTGAAGCACAGGGGGACATCTGTCATCGACCTTCTCCAGCCATGCCCGACTTACAACGATATTAACACTAAGGAGTGGTATGAAGAAAGAGTTTACTACCTTGACAAGGACCCAACCTGGGATCCAGTTGTAAGGGAGGCAACATCAGAGGAGTCGGAGAGAAAATACCTGCAGGCAATACAGAAGTCTCTGGAATGGGGAGAGAAGATACCCCTGGGCGTGCTGTATCAGAACGACCTTGTTCCTTCTTTCGGCGACAGGATTTCCGATCACATAACAAACTATTTCGAAGTTCCTCCCTCCGACTCTCCGATCGTCAATGCTGAAGGGCAGCCAGTAGCTAGAATGGAGAAGATATTCTCAGACAGGTTAATAAGAAGATGAACATAGGAGGGCATCTCTCAACGAAGGACGGGTTCTCGAAGCTGCCGGAGAATGCCCATACACTCGGACTGAGGACATACCAGTTCTTTTCGAAAAACCAGATGCAGTGGAAAGCTCGCCCCCTTGACGCTGGGGAAGCGCAAGCTCACAGGGAGGCGGCAAAGAAGGCAGGAATATCGGACGAAGCAATCCATGCGTCCTATCTTCTAAACCTAGGAAGCCCAGAAGATGCGAAGTGGAAGATGTCCTATGAAGCGTTCGTGGACGAGATACGCAGGGCAGACTTGCTTGGAGTGCCTCTTCTTATATTCCATCCAGGTGCGCATATGGGTTCCGGGGAAGAGAACGCACTGAAGAGGATCTCCAAGGCTATGAATTCAGCTATAGAGGATACCCAGGGTTCTAAAGTGAGACTGACTGTCGAGAACACGGCAGGGCAAGGGTCGATGGTTGGGTACTCAATAGACCATCTATCTGCAATAGCAAGGAACGTGGATCAAAAGGAAAGAATAGGATTCTGCATAGATACCTGCCATACGTACCAGGCGGGATACGACATCAACAATGACCTTGGCGCCTTCCTGTCAGAGTTTGAAGATAAGGTTGGGATCGAGATGATAAAAGCGGTCCACCTGAACGATTCCAAGTACGAATTCAACAAGCACCTTGACCGTCACGAGAATCTTGGTAAAGGAAAGTTTTCGAAGGAGTTCTATAAGAACATTTTTGAAGAGAAGAGGTTATCAAAGGTTCCGGCCTTCCTTGAGACTCCAGAAGGCGAGGAGGGATATCCAAAGGATCTAATATTCCTGCGATCGCTGAGGATAGAACTCTGAATGTTACTCGGCTAGACCATCTTCATTCTGACTTTCCTGAATCCTGCTCTGCCCCCTGAATACGATCCCGAATATTGCTGCACTGACAAATCCTGATAGGGTAACCAACCCCCAGATCTCAACCGGGGCTGAAGTAAAATTGAGTACTGCTCCACCCAGGAGCGGGCCAGTTGCCCTTCCAACAGATATAAATGCATTGTACATCCCCATGTTCTTTCCAATGTTTTCCTTCTTCGAAACGAGGGCGACCATTGCGGCGGATGACGGGAATGCCAGGTCTTCTCCTATGGTGAGAACAACAGTCGAGGCCAGCATTCCGAGCAGGTTGTACGCAAACCCGAACGAAAGGAATCCTGCTGTGTAGATGACGCTCCCTATCAGGAAAGAATTGTAGTTCCCTAAGATCCTTATCATCTTGTACATGAATCCCTGTGTGAGGACTACTATCAGCCCACCTGCCCCGTATAGCAGACCGAGTTCAAAGTAATTCAGCCCCCGCACAATATGTACGTAGTTTGAAAGTGTCACAGTTTCCTGCGCCTGAACCATGAATATCAGAAGAGCGGTGAATGATAGAACAATAAGCATTGTATTCTCCACGCTTGCTCTTTGCAAGGACGTAGCCGAAGGTTTGCTTTCGTGAAGCAAAAGTGCGAAAAGAAGGGAAATGAAAGATGATGCAAACCCGAAGATGAACAGATAGTAATAACCCAGAAAATAGACGGCGAAGCCTCCAACGGCCGGTCCAAGTCCCCATCCTATATTTGCCCCTATCCTGAGTGCGGAGAAACCCTTCGATTTGATCTCGCTTGAAGCAGAAACTATAGAGTATATTGAAGGCTGGATCACAGATCCCGAAAGGGTCAGTGCAACGAATATGATCGTATAATATATCGGAGACGTCCGGACTGCAGATGAGGCCACCAATATCAAGAAAAGAAACGTGAAAACAGAGGCAGCAGCAACAACTACCTTCTTATGACCAACCATGTCGGAATAGATGCCCGAGTACCTCTGGAAGATTGCGCCTGCGAGAGTGGCAACAGTGATGATGAGCCCGTCATCGAGGACGTTTAGTCCAAGAACTTCCCTGAAATAGAGGGCACTGAATATCCAAACTGAGGAAAATCCAAGACCTCGAAAGGCTGACACTGCAGCAGCAATCGTTACGTTTCTCAGGAATATCTTCAGCAGAGTGTCGACCCCGTATTAATTACATTCCTAGCGTCCGTTGCCACGAAAAATAAGGTAGGAGAGACATTCAAGCAACCATACAATGATCAAAGTCCAGTGGTGACTCCCCTTTCAACAAGCTTCTTCGCATTCTTGATTATGTTTTCAGAAATACGTTCGCCGAACCCCTGTATCTTCTCCAGCTCCTTCGGCGTGGACCTTGCAATGCGTTCGAGGTCGAATCCGTTGATCATCAGCCGCCTGGCCCTTACCCTTCCAACGTTTGGCAGGAACACCAGGGGTATCAGGTCCTGCTGTACACCATTCGACAACCTGTAATTGAGGACTCTGAGTTCTGTTCTTCCCATATTAAGTGCCCTTGATATCTCATAAAGGGAATGGGAAAGCCAGTCAGCTACCTCCACTCTGTTCCTAAGATCAGCTGGCCAGATGTGGTATTTCTCAACGATCGTTTCCTCAGGTGTCTCTTCTATCCAGTCCCTGAGTACCATGGATACCTTCATCTGTTCTGGCTCCGGATGGAAGGGGAGACCGGATGTGGGGATGTATGGAAAATTCTCCTTATCGGAAACGTACAGCGAGGGCATATCAGGCGTCGAACTTATCCCAAGAAGTATATTGTCTATATCTTCCAGCGGAACAGTGTCCCTAAGTACGACACCTGTGACAGGGTCTATGTACAGTTCAGAAACCTTCCTGCCGAATGGGGTTGGCCTGTAGGAATCTTCACCCTTGATCATGTCGTTTTCCTGCAGGAATTCAATACTCTTCTTGATCCATTCGTCCTGCAGTATGCCCTCGTGGAACGCCAGGGTGGTCGAAAAGAATCTGTTCAGAGACTGGAGATCTTTGCACATTCCTGATGAAATCAGTCCAAGGACGTGCATCCTGATTTTGCTCTCGTTTATTCTCGAAGTAATGCTCTCCAATTCACCGTTAATGTAGGTGGAATACGTCTCGCGGAGGCGGGTCTTGGAGGAATAAACGTATCCGTAACCTATCCTGTCATACTTAACTCTCCCGGCCCTTCCGAGCATCTGCTGCACTTCGAGATTGGGGATGAGGACTGATGAATAACCGTCATATCTGTAGACGTCCTTTATTATCACCGACCTGGCTGGAAGATTGAGTCCTGCTGCAAGGGTCGTGGTAGCAACTATTACCTTGATCTTCCTTTCCTTGAATAATCTCTCCACCAGTTTCCTCTGCTCTGATAACATCCCAGCATGGTGATATCCAACTCCTTTCCTTAACATGGGCACCAGCTTTTCGTATCCAGGTGTTTCGTGGTCGTACGCAAGTTTAGAGAGAGCGTCCCCTTCATCCCTAGTCAGTACAGCTTCTACGTATCTTCCCATCTTATCTGCTGTGCTTTCGGCAGATTTCCTGGACCTGACGAAAACCAGCGTCTGTCCGGAGTCTTTCAAGGACTCGACAACGAAGTCCTCAAAAGAGTCGATATCAGAAACGAGAACACCGTCCTCATCTATAACTGAATCAGGAGTCAAGATGAACTTCCTTAGAGGTACGGGCCTAAAATCGCTTGTTACTTCAGCTGCCCTGAGCCAGGAAGCAAGGTCACCAACGTTATTTACTGTTGCGGACATTGCAATGAACTGGGCTCCCTCCATCAGATACCTAATCTTTGATATCACTATTTCAAGAGTACTTCCCCGAGAATCGTCCATTATGTTATGGATCTCATCAAACACCACGAATCCAAGATTATCGAAGACAGCGGGGTTGTTCCTAAGCAGGGAATCAACCTTCTCGGACGTTGAGATGATCACGTCATAGCTCTTGAGGTAATTTGAGGGACTGTCGTAATCTCCAGTGCTTATGCCTATTTTCATCCCGAATTTCTCAAAAAATTTCAGGTCCTCGTTTTTCTCCTCAGCAAGTGCTCTCAGGGGGACAACGTAAAGAGATCTGAGCCCCCTCTTCCAGGCTCTCAGAATACCGAAGTAGGCGACTAAGGATTTGCCTGATGAAGTGGGAGTTGCAAGCACGAGGGACTCTCCCCGGGAGAGGACGTTTATCGCCTCTATCTGCAGTGGATACAGTTTCCTTATTCCCTCATTCTCGAGATAGCTGGAAAACTCCTCTGGAGGCGGAAACCCAAGCTCCAATTCTCAGATTACCTCTTTTCCCATAGCATCCCTAAGTACCTTGGGCACAACTATCGAGCCGTCTTCCTGCTGGTTATTCTCAATTATCGCCACCAGTGTTCTGGTTGTTGCGATAAGTGTGGAGTTCAATGTATGAACGAACACATTGCCTTCCTTGCCCCTGTACCTCACCTTGAGCCTTCTGGCCTGATAATCTAGGACATTTGAAGCGCTCACAACCTCCCTGAACTGTCCCTGTGCCGGGTACCAAGCCTCTATGTCAAACTTTCTAGATGCAACATTCCCCAGGTCTCCAGTTGCAATATCCACGATCCTGAACGGAATCTCAAGTGCCCTGTAGAATTCCTTGGCATTTTCTAGTAATCTTTCGTGGTAGATCCTGGAGTCATCTGGCCTTACGAAAGCGAACTGCTCTATCTTGTTGAACTGGTGCACCCTGAAAATTCCTTTGGTGTCCTTACCATGGGCGCCTGCCTCTTTTCTGAAACATGGCGATATTCCTGCGAAAAGCAATGGTAGGCTTCCTTCCTCAAGGATCGTATTTGACAGGTAGGCGGCTATCGGGTGTTCTGATGTTGCAATTAGGTACAGATCTTCTCCCTCGATCTTGTACAGCGTATCCTCGAAGGCTGTGAAATCTGTGGCACCGTTAGTCGCCTCCCTGTTCATCATGAACGGGGGTTCCAGGAGCATGAACCCCTTCTTTTGGAGGAATTTGAGCGCATAGTTTTCAAGGGTTGATTCAAGTAGGACAAGGTCACCTAGGAGATAGTAGAATCTGGAGCCAGCGACAGCAGCAGCGCTTTCAAGATTCGCCAGACCTCTCTTCACAAGCAGGTCAACGTGACTCTTTGGCTTGAAATCTGATAACTCATACTTCATCCTCTGGTTTGACTGTTCTAAGAACGAATCCTTGTCATCCCTGAACACCCTCGCAGTTCCGTCAAAGAGGACGGCCACGTTTCCGGTTTCGTCTCTCGCCACAGGTGCGGAGCTGTCGACGATGTTAGGGATCTTCTTCAGCACTTCATCCCTTCTCGTCTCCGTATCCTTCAGGCTGGTCTCCAGCCTCTCAATCTCCCTGTCTATTTCTGCAGCCTTTATCTTTATATCGTCCGCGCCCCTTCCGCTCCTTATCCTGTCTCCGATCTCCCTTACAAGCTTGTTCTTATCTGACTTTAGACTGTTGCTCCTTCTCAGAAGTTCCCTCCACTCTGAATCCAGTCTTATGGCTTCCCTCACGATTCCATCGTCCTGGAATCTCCTCTTCTGGCTTTCAAAGAGAATCTCAGGGTTCTTTCTGAGAACGTTTACGTCTATCACAGTTTGGCAACATATTCACTCTAATATAATTTGTTTGCTTCCTCGCATTCGCTATGGAGATGGTCACTCTTTGGACTTGAATATGCTCCTGCTGTAGACCACTCGCGTGAGGAGCCTTAATCCTTCAAACTTATCTTTCGTGAATGCCATGGAAAATCTCTGGATTCTCCCCAGCCTTACGCCTTCTGCCATAAGTGATTCCAGCTCATTCCCAACCCTAATCAGGTAGCTTGCTGTGACCTGCTTTGCCCGAAGGATCACATCCTCCGTATCTGTGCTTTCTATCTCTTTTGAAACTAGGGGGTTAAGGAACCCCGAATCTGGAGCGTTCTTCTTCTGAATTATCGAGGAGCCCAGATCTGAGAGATAACGGATCAGAATGACGTAAGTTTCCTTCCATTCATTGTCCAAAATCATTAGCTGTCCCAGGTCGGCTAGGATCATCTCGAAGTGTCTGAAGAATTCCCAAACCCCTGAATCGTAGTCTTCCATAGAGTTGGTTATCATGCATTTGAACTTCTGAAAATCTTGAAGATCATCCATTTTAATCACGCTTAAATTGTGCAGATCATATATACTTATCGTACGTAATATTCATTATGCCAGATATGTTTGCAAAATGTTTTGAGATGGAATGGTAGTTCCATAAGAAGATCAGCGTTTCTGGCCTGCTTGCTCCCCTTTGGTCACTCTCTCCCTTATCTTCTTAGAAAGAATCTCTGATATTTCCCTGCCCTCATACTGCCCTCTTACCTGTTTCATGACCGATCCCATTAGGAGCTTGAACGAATCTTCACCCCTCTCCCTGATCAGTTCTTCATTGTCCTGTACGACTTTTTCCACGATGCCAACCAATTCCCCGCTGCTATCGCTCTTCATCCTGTAACTTGTCCCTATCTCTTCCTTCCCATTCTCGTCCTGAATCCACAGGGAATATCCCCCGGGGGCATCATTGGAGAGTATGATCTTCTTTCCCTTTGGAAGCACAAACTCCCTTTCCCTGTATAGAGGTTCCAGAGATTCTACCGGGATGTTCCCCTTTGAGAACCTTCCAGCGAGGAATCTGGCAGCATCTAGATCTGGAACCTCTGTGGAATAAACCACGGACAGGAATTTAGCACAAAGCTTCGGGTTTCCGTAATCTTTCACGAATGATTCTAGCACATCATCATATTCCTTCCAGAGGGAGTTGAACGCTTCCTGCCTCGGAATGCCGAGTGATTCGAGATATGCGACCCTCTGTTCTACCGTCGGAGGGACCAGATTCTCCACCTCCTTCAGGTATTTGGAGTCAAGAGGAATTAGCGGTATGTCTGTTTCAGGATACATTCTTGAGCTACCGGGGAGTGGTCTCAGGAAACGTGTTCCATTATCTGTTGCACCTCTGGTCTCCGCAGGCACACCTTTCAAAGATTCCAGGACCCTCCCCTGAACGATCTCAATGCATTCCTCTATTCTTCCTGGTTCAAGGACAACCAACCCGAACGCATCATAATCCCCTCCCCCAAATTTTAGGGAAATCTCAGATTTGGCAATTTCGTCTATTCCGTAGTTAGGCAGCTCGTCAGAATGCACAAATCCCCCAATTCCAACAGCCCTGAGCCTTTCTGCTATCTCCCTTCCAAGCCTGAACTTTCCCCTGTTCAGGACTCCCGATAATCCCGGCAGGCTGAATCCATATACCTTCTTTCCGCTCTTTATTCCGCTGGCAAATAGGTCAGAATTCTTGAAGTAGGTTGAAGATGTAAGGTCCTCCAGTCTCAGGTTTGCTGATACGGCCCTCTTCCTGAGAATATCTGCTATTTCTAGCAACGATTCCTGCCTCTCTATCTCCTTTGCAAGGACCTTCTCAATCTGAGACAGCGACTGAACTCCCTTTATTTCAACCCTGTTTCCTCCTCTTATTGAGATGTTGAGGTCTTGTCTTATACTGCTTGCTTCCCTCCTTATCATACCACTCTGTCTGACCGCAAGTCCTATGCTCTGCGCAATTTCCCTTGCCTCTTTCGGGGTGTGAATGTCGGGGTCAGTAGATATCTCTATCAGCGGTATGCCCAACCTGTCCAGTGAATACACAACCCTGTTTCCTTCATCTCTAATCTTCTTGCAGGCCTCCTCCTCAAGCGTTATTGACGCAATACCTACCTTCTTAGAATCTGTCTTGAATATTCCGTGCAACCCGACTATTCCCGTCCTCTGAAACCCTGATGTATTTGATCCATCTATAACTATCTTCCTCATGAAATGAACGTTGTCCACGATCTTGCAGCCGAGTATCAGGGAAACGATGATTGCCGTTTCCAGTGTCTCCTTGCCAGGGGGATGCGGCGGCTCTTCATCCATCTCGACAAGGCAGGAATTCTCTGTCTTGACGTACTGGAATTCTTTCCCCTTCATGGATTCCTGTATAGCTGCGATGTCCTTTTCAGACTTTTCGCCGGAAACCACCGTTAGCCTCCTTGTGAAGGCTCCAAGTTCGCTTTTCCCCTCTTCCCCTTTGCATTCGCAAAACAGCTTCCTTCCGCTCACCTGGAAGTGGATTTCCAGTCCAATCTTCACATCATTCTGTTCTTCTATCAGAAATCTCACCCCTAATATTGGTGGTCATCAGCCTTTTTGTCTCGTCCAGGTCAAAATTGCCAAGCAGGAAAGATAGTTTGGTGTATGCAACTTCCGGTAGCATGTCATGCAATGGAATAACTCCGGCTTCCAGTAAGTTCCTACCCGTTGAATATACATCCAGGTTAACGCTTCCAAAGAGGCATTGCGTGGTGATGCCAATGATCTTGTCCTGGGAGACGTACTCCTTCACGAGAGGGACAAATCTGTTTGTCACGTGGCCCAGCCCAGTGCCAGCTATAATAAGGCCGTCGTTTGTGTCTGCAAATTTATGTAATAATTCCTCGTTCATTCCTGGATAGAAATAAACTAAGCCGACCCTTTCGCTAATATTCTCGTAGATTTTCATAGGCCTGCTGTTTATCCTTTCGTAGTTCCTCCAGTGTATCTCGAGATTCTTGTCAACAGTTCCAATGGGTTCAGAATTGATGCTCTTAAACGCATCCCTCCTGGAGGAATGCATCTTTCTCAACCTGACTCCAGAGTGTATAGATAGTTCGTCATCGCTTATTGACGAATGCATTACGACGCACACCTGCCCGACGTCAGACTGCGCTACCTTTACTGCCCCCTTCAGATTTAGGAAAGCATCGGAGGAGGGGCGATCAGGGGAGCGTTGGGAGGCGGTGAAGACCACGGGTGCCTTCGGATTCTCGATGAGGAAAGAAATTGCAGAAGAGGTGAATGAAAGAGTATCTGTGCCGTGGGTTATCGTAACCCCTTCGCCCTGGCTTATCTTATCGTAGATCTTCTTTGCTATCCTGAGCCAGTCCCCTTTCTGCATATCTTCAGATAGTATGTTCATTACAATTTCAGCATCTATCGCAGCAATTTTCGCCAGGTCCGGCTGTGCATAGAGCATTTCCTGTGATGTTCTCGCAGGTTTCACAGCACCAGTTTCATAATCCACGTAACTGGCGATAGTCCCTCCAGTTCCCAGTATGAAAACAGGTTTTCCTTTGCCCGCCGGGCCCTCTTTCAGGGGTCCTTTGGGAACGTGTTTGGACAGGAGCTGAATTGAAGAAATGCTGGAGTTATCGAGAGACAGGTTGTACCCGCTTTGGAGCTTGACAACAGTGATCCGGCTGTCCCTCGAGATGTACGTCCCTGAAAATGTTGATCCTTTCCATTTAATTTCGACCCTGTCCCCGGCTTCTAAGTCATCAGACACACTAAGGGATGTTTAATTCATAAAAAAACTTGCCGAGGTTTTAGGTGGAGGCAAAGGAAGGAAAACGCCAACGGATAAAGCGCAAAGATGCAGGATGATGCAGACGACAAGTGTTGATCTTGAAATGATTCAATGCGCTTTCGGAGATGAAGCACAGATAAGCAAATCTAAGAAGCACACGGCAGTTTCTTAAGGGGGGCCAAGAGCTGTTGGATGCAGGAGAAATATACAGCTGCACGGGCTAAAGGTAAGAAGATATGGTGGAAGAATTGGATCGTAACAAACCGATTCATGATCTTCGGAAATGGTTTAATCATTGAGTTGATTCAGTTCTATGCGTCCTTTGCTGATTGGACGATTCCAGCCTTTTCATAACGGCCACATGTGGCTTGCCAGAAAGATAATAAACGAGTACGGATCATTGATTATTGGTATAGGGAGTGCCCAGGAATCCCATACTCTTGCGAACCCGTTCACGGCAGGTGAGAGGCAGTACATGATACAGAGGGCAATGGAGTCAAACTCAATCCACGATTATTACCTCGTCCCCATTGAAGACCTCTACAGGAACAGTCTTTGGGTAAGCCACATTCTCTCTTTAACACCTCCATTTGACATTGCAATATCGGGTAACCCTCTCGTCAAGAGGCTATTCCACGAAGCCGGCAAGAACGTGCTAGAACCGGAGATGAAATCCAGGGAATCGTATTCTGGAAGGGAGATAAGGAAGAAGATTATAGCAGGAGAGAAGTGGGATGATCTCGTACCTGACGCTGTCTACAAAACAATCATCGAGATAGACGGTGTGAGAAGACTTCAGGACCTATCAAAGACCGATGAGGTTAATAGGTGAATGAAAATTAGGTCTGAATGAAAGAGATGGAATTTGTGGTTGTAGACAAGGGAAAGGATTTCATAGTCTACGAGGTACTAAACAACGACAACACAATCCTTCGGCCACTGATGGAAGAGATAGAAAACGACAGCATGGTTGAGAATGTGAGATACTACTTCGAGCATCCATATCTTTCCAATCCAAAGGTCCACATCAAGGTGAAACAGGGCAAGCCTCAGGCTGCTCTGAAGAGAAGCCTCAGAAGGATGGAAAAAATCTACGAGAACCTTTACGGGCAGTACAAGAAGTTAGATTCGTAGGTCTTTTCGCCCATAGCATCGTGTGAACTTATGGGCTGAGGATAGGGCACAGTTAGGGAACACATGATGAAGTATAAGGGAAACGACGAAAGACGTAATGTTCAATGCAGAACGTGTCAGAACAACGTGAGGTGTGACTGATATGGGCAGGGGTCCCTCAAGGTTGACAGTGAAGTACGGTTACAGGACTCTTGGTTTGCTCATATTCCTCCTGATTTTTTCGACATTCTTGCTCTACGAATATTTTGCTGGGAAGGAGAGAATGCCTCTGTTCCTGGCCCTGGCTGTAATATTCTACATTATAACTTTGGTGCTGTTCGTCGGCTTCAGCTACACAGTAGTCACACGGATAGAGAAGAAATACTACAGGGTAGATGACCTTGTAGGGCAGACAGGAAAGGTGTTCAAAGGTGTGAAGGCAGGAGAGCGGGGGACGGTGAATGTTCGCAACGAGGATTGGACCTTCGTATGCGATTCAGACACATCAGATGAACAGATAGTAACTGTCAAAAGGGTCATGGAGGACAGGGTGACCCTTGTGGTTGAGGCTCAATAGATAAATGATGTAATAGGTCTCCTCACCGACAGATCCTGCTCCCTCTTGAACAGGTAAGCGGAGATAAAAGCTCAACGATGCTAATTGTCTTGAAGAAATGAGCTTACATGAAAGTTTTTATCTGCATTACTGATAGGACTCCATGTACCACGCTGACCCCCAAATAGTGGAAATAGACAAGTTCACGCCTAACAACCCTCTTGTGATCCTCGGATTCGTTGAGTCGACTACCCTGGGGCTTCTGACCTCATCCTACATAATTGAGCAGTTGCAGCTGCACCAGATAGCCCAGATAAAGAGCGTTCATATCCCGCCGGTGACTGTTTTTGTAGGGGGGAAGATGAGGACTCCGTTCAGGATATACGGCAACAAGGATGGAACTCTGATGGTCATCACGTGCGAAGTTCCAATTGACGACGAGGGGCTTTATGAAATATCTTCAGTACTAGTGAAATGGCTAGAGGGCATAAACCCAAGTCAGATCATAGTCATCGACGGGATACCAGCAAAAGGCCTTCTAGACAAGAGGACAGTTTATGCTGCTGCTGAACCTGCTCTGATGAAGAGACTTGCCGGAATAGGTGTGGAAAGTGCAGGATCCGCGATCATATCGGGAATAGGGGGAGCTCTGATGAACGAGTCAATAGGAAAGAAGATCAGCTCGCTTTCCCTGATGACTGAGACATCAATCGACATACCAGACCCTGGGGCAGTTCTGTCAATTGTAGAAGTGCTGAACAAGGGATTTGGGCTAAAAATAGGGACGGACATCCTGGAGGAATCTGTTAAGAAACTTCACGAACAGGCAAATGACATAATAGAAAAATTCAATCAGATCCAGAAGGATAAGACACAGAAATCGTCAGAACAATCAATGTTCGTCTAGAGGGAAGAAACGTTCATCTTTAATCCAAAGGATTGATTCACGATGGTGCTTAATGTATCCGTGATAGGTGGGAGTGTTGTCCCTCCAGAGACCTGCGAAACTGCAAAGGAAGTCGGAAAGCTCCTTGCAAAGGCTGGAGCAACAGTTTTTTGCGGGGGGCTTACCGGAGTGATGGAGTGTGTTGCTGAAGGGGTGAGGAGCCAAAATGGGCTCGTCATAGGAATTCTCCCGGGGAGCAGACCGGAGGAAGGTAACAGGTACCTGTCAGCTGCTGTTCCGACAGGTCTTGGATATGCCAGAAACTTCCTTGTGGTGCGGGCTGGCAAGGTTGTTATTGCCATAGATGGATCGACGGGAACAATCTCGGAAGCGTCATTTGCACTCGCAGAGGGAAAGGATGTAATAGCAATCGGAGGGATGGAGCTTACTCCAAAGAAGAAGACAGAAGGAAGATACATAAAGGCAAAGACACCCAAGGAAGCGGTCGAACTTGCAATCAAGCTTGCATCGGAAATCTAGAGACGAAAAGAGGTTTTGTCAGCGCGTGAGAAGTAGTTCGTAAATATTTATTAATCCTTATTGACTGCTTGAGTATGTCGCCAAATTCCTCCCTGAACGATGCCCTGTGGATTAGACAGAAAGCGGTTGAGCATACAGAACTTTTCAGAGATTCAATACCACTCATAGCGAGTGAAAACCTTATGAGCCCTCTCACGAAGGAGATGGTGATATCAGACTTCAACAACAGGTACGCAGAGGGTCTTCCAGGTCACAGGTACTACCAGGGAAACAAGATTGTGGATGAGATGGAGACCAGAGTGGAAGAACTAGTCAAGACGCTTTTCAGGGCAAAGCAGGCAGACGTAAGGCCGATTTCCGGTACCAATGCAAATCAGGCACTGGTATTCGCCTTCCTCCAACCAGGGGAAACCATACTGACCCCTAGCCTTGATTCTGGCGCGCATATTTCTTCAGCACAATTTGGTGCTGTTGGTATGAGAGGATGTAGCATAAAGAACATGGCATTCAACACAGATCTGATGAAAGTGGACGTGGATGGAACCAGGAAGGCTATACTTGCTGAAAAACCAAAGGTAGTGCTGTTCGGCTTTTCAGTATTCCTATTTCCAGCACCAATCAAGGAACTAAAGGAGACGATAGACGAAGTTGGGGCAACAGTATGGTACGACGGTGCCCACGTTCTTGGGCTGATTGCTGGAAGAAGATTCCAGGATCCATTAAGGGAAGGGGCAGACGTCATCTCAGGAAGCACACACAAAACATTCCCTGGTCCCCAGCACGGTGTTATAGTGGGAAACACGGATGAAGAGAAGTGGAAGAAGGTCAGGAGGGGAGTGTTCCCTGGCGTGATATCCAACCACCACATAGGAGCTATGGCAGGTCTGGGAGTAACTGCCGCGGAGATGATAGAATTCGGAGAATCGTACGCATCAGCAATAATCCAGAATGCCAAGACGCTAGGGGGCGAACTTCACTCGAGGGGATTCAAAGTCCTGGCTGAAAAGAGCGGGTTCACAGAGAGCCATACACTGCTGATAGATGTCAAGAAGGAAGGAGGAGGCAGGCAGGTGGCAGAGGTTCTCGAAAGGAACAACATAATCCTGAACAAGAACATGATCCCGGGGGATGACAATACAAAGGCACAGAATCCATCTGGTATCAGGATAGGAACACAGGAAGCAACCAGGATAGGAATGGGAAGGAGCGAAATGTCCCATATTGCCGACCTCATCCAAAGGGCGGTGAAGGGGGCTAACGTGAAGGACGAGGTGCTCGAGCTGAAGAGACAGTTCCAGGAAGTGAAGTATTGCTACGGTAAGGAGAGAGGATACGACTTCATAGAGCTCTACCGCTGATTATAGCTGCAGAGACAAGGATAAATTAAATTAGTCCCCGATACTTGCTTCCCGATGACGACTCTAAGTGACTCCTTTGAGTACATAATGCGCAATTTCGAAAACCTGAGGGAAATAGACGAAGGGATCGTCGGCAAGGTAAGCAATGTACTTCTAGAATCCAGGAACATATTCGTTTACGGGGTTGGAAGATCAGGGATTGTCGGAAGGATGTTTGCAATGAGGCTCGTCCAGATGGGTCTCCAGGCTTACTTCGTAGGGGAAACAATTGCTCCTGTTGTCACTGAAAAAGATTCAGTAGTCCTCCTATCAGGAACAGGGGAGACACAGGGCGCTCTGCTAGTGGCCCAGATTTGCAGACGGGTCAATGCAAAGATAATATCAATAACGTCATCCACTGACAACTCCATATACAAGGCCAGCGATCTCAAGATAGTCATAAGGACGAACAAGTCATCAGACCTTGCTCCTCTTGGCACACTTTTCGAAGCGTCCTGCCACGTGTTCCTGGACTCGCTCATTGCAGTACTAATGAAGGAGAAGGGGGAGAAGGAATCGGACCTCAGGAAGAGGCACGCTATCTGGCTATAACAAAAATGAAATAAAGAGAATCTCTCCAGATTTATGCTTAAAGACCTGTCCAGACTGGAATCAGTTGTTCAGGAAGTGATTACACCAGAGGAGCTTAGGGACCTCGAATCTGCCAAGGGATATTGCGGCTTCGAGCCGTCCGGTCCGATCCATCTGGGCACCGGCCTATTGTGGACAAACATAATGAACCTCGCAGCCGAGTCTGGGATAGAGATGACAGTTTTGCTTGCCGACTGGCACGCGGCAATAAACGACAAATTTGGAGGGGATTTGGAGAAGATAAGGAGGAATGCTGAATACATGAAGGAGGGATTCCTTTCCCTCGGGCTCAATCACAGTGTTAAGTTCCTTTATGCCTCCGACCTGGTTGCAAGCTCAGATTACTGGGCCCTTCTCCTGAAGGTTGCGAAGGCACTAACAATTTCAAGGATTAAGAGGGCTCTCCCCATCCTAGGAAGAAGTGAGGAAGACGCAGATAAGGACTCCTCCAAGCTGATATATCCGATGATGCAGGCAACAGATATCTTCTACATGGACCTCGACGTTGCATTCGGGGGCATGGACCAGAGGCATGTTCACATGCTTGCAAGGGATATCCACAGGAAGGTTGGGAAGAAGGGCTTCGTTGCGATTCACAGCCCCCTTATTTCCTCGCTAAAGGGGGGTAACAGGATGGACCCAATGAACAAGATGAGCAAGAGCAAGGCTGATTCAGCAGTGTTCATCCACGATTCACCCGAAGAGATTTCAAGAAAGATCAGGTCGGCTTTCTGCCCGGAGAAAATTGTGGAAGGCAACCCGATCCTGCAGATTTACAAGAACATAATTTTCAACTTCTACAACAACGGAATTGCAATAGGGGATAAGGAAGAGTATGGTGATTACAAGGACCTTGAAAGGGATTTCGTGGAAGGGAAGGTACATCCTTCTGCCCTAAAAGAGAGCCTGTCGCAAAAACTCGTTACAATACTGGAGCCATCTAGGAAGTACTTTGAGAGCGATCAGAGGAGGAAGGCCCTAATGGAGGAATTCAGATGAGACCTGTTGAAGATATCAAGATTAGGAAAGGGATGAAGGTATCGGAACTAATGGAAAAGTTTGCGAAATCTGGCGGATTTACGGCGCCAAAGATAGCGGCCGCAGTGGATATAATCAGGGAGATGAGGAGGAACAGGGTGGAAACATTCCTCAGTTTCCCGGCGGACATTGTCTCCACAGGGACGAGAGGCGTGCTCGTAGAACTCATCGACTCCGGATTCGTGAATCACGTGATAACCACCGCCGGAACTGTTGACCACGATCTTGCCAGGTCGTACAAGAACTACTATCGTGGAGAGTTCACGCTCGATGACGGCATGCTCCTGAAGGAGAAGAAATACAGGCTGGGGAACGTGGTGATCCCTCAGGACCATTATGGAAAGGTCATGGAAGAGAAGATGATGCCTTTCCTTGAAAGGGAATACGGGAAGAAGAAGAAATGGGCAATCAGCGACATCCTTAGGGACCTCGGAAAGGAGATGAAGGAAGGTTCCATACTCAACACCGCTTACAGGAGAGGTGTAGACGTATTCATCCCGGGTTATACGGACGGCTCCTTCGGCGCCCAGCTATGGTCCTTCTGGGAAATGTACAGGGATTTCGCCATAGACTCTCTTGAGGATGAGCACAGGCTGAGCGAAATCATGTTCAACTCTGCAAAGGGAAAGATGGGAGCCATCATTGTGGGAGGGGGGATATCTAAACATCATGTGATCTGGTGGAACCAGTTCCGCGGAGGCCTTGATTATGCTGTCTACATAACAACAGCACAGGAGTTTGATGGTAGCCTATCCGGGGCCCAACCGAGGGAGGCAGTTTCGTGGGGGAAGATAAAGCCAAGGGCGAAGCAGGTACTGGTCGAAGGGGAGGCTACAGTTATCCTACCACTCATAGTATCGTCCCTGTGAATCTCACACAAATCTGTAGCTGAAAGACCTGGATTCGAGCATCTTCTTGATCGAATTCTTCTGCAAAGAATCGAACGACTTACCATCAATCAAGAAGCCTTCAGCGCCGATAGTCTTGTTGAACATTTCAGAAAGGGAGTCAGGAGTGATTGATGCAAATCTGTACTTCGAAGCGATATGGCCGAAGGCGATCCCTTCCTTCAAAGCAAGGTTCGTGAACTTGCTTGAATAGTGCGTCCCGCCAATGCCGCACTGCACGGTCGCTTCCTCATCGTATGATTCATAGATGGACCTTGCCATGAGGTATCCTATGTCCCTGTCCCCGTATTCCATCTCGCTGGATCCGATCTCCACGAAGAGGAGAGGATTCTCTGAGTATGGGCCGTGGTGTGTTGCCTCATAAGTTATTTCGAATCCAAGGTTCCTTCCATACTTGTTAACATTCAACAGCACCCCCCTGGCAAATCTCGCGTCCGTGGGAGCCATCTTGAATTTCCTTCCCCCGTAGTCGTCAGTATCGAAATTCCCCGCTGAGTGGATGGTAAGACTCCTAATATTTTTGAGGCTCTTGTGCTGACTTGGAACTATAATGAGCTCCCCAGCTTTGGCATTTGCCACCTTTTCCGGAAAGTCGTGGTAAATAGGATGCTCATCCAGTGGTATGACGTCTACGGAAAAATTCCGTTCGAGGAAATAACTGATGTTGCTGCCTGCTACGTCATCTTTTCCATATATAACTTTCATCGCCTTTGAATTGAAATTCGCTTAAATTCTTTTGCTGATATGCAGAAATCCATTGCTTGGTCTACCCCATGGAAATACAAAAGAACTTTAATGAAAAGAAACTCCATGAAGCGATGCAAATGGATTCCCAAAGAGTCCCTTCAAGGATCGTCAGCTGGGAGGAGATAGAGAGATGGGCCGAGATAATTGTGGAGAAGATTGGAGATTTCAAGTTCGATTGCGTGATATCTGTGATCCGTGGGGGCCTGGTCCCTGCCAGGATCGTCGCGGACTATCTCAGCATAAAGGACATATTCACCCTGAAGACAGAACACTGGGGGATTACAGCAACCCCCGATGGCAAGGCTGTCGTCACCTACCCCATAGTAAAGGACCTGAAGGGGAGGTCAGTTTTGATAGTGGACGACATAACAGATACAGGCCAATCGATAAGGCTGGCGATCGAAGCAACAATGCAGAAGAACCCGAAGGTCGTGAAGACTGCGACATTCCTTCACATAAACAAATCAGAAGTAACTCCGGATTACTATGCAGAGGAGATTACTACAGAGAACTGGAAATGGTTCATTTTCCCGTGGAACAAGAAGGAGGACTTCAGGAACCTGATACTGAACTGCATAGATGGAACTTCTACAAGTAATGAAGTCACATCCTGCCTGCAGAAGAAGAATGACCTTTTCATCTCAAATAGGGAGTATCAGGAAACTTTGTCATGGCTGGAACAGAACAAGAAGATAAGGATAGAGCACGGAAGAATTACGAAGGTCTAGGCAGTCACTATAGTGCCTGAAGTACCATTGAGGGAGTCGTACATATTTTCTGCATTGGTGATTATTGCCTTCCTCCCAGTCTTCTCAACGAAATTTATTGCTGCATCTATCTTGGGGAGCATGCTTCCAGTCGCAAAGTGACCTTCCCCCCTAAGCCTCTTCAGCTCGTCCAGTCCGACAGTTCCAAGTTTCTGCATGTTCGGTTTGTTGAAATTTATGTAGGCAGCATCCACAGCTGTCAGGATAATGAAGATATCAACGTTGAGCTTCGTAGCTATCAGGGCAGAGGCAAGATCCTTGTCTATCACAGCCTCAACCCCTGAGTATCCACCGTTTGATCTTATGACAGGTATCCCCCCTCCGCCAACTGCAATTGGTACGAACATCTCATTCATAAGATAGCTTATCTGGTCTATCTCCACTATGTCGACAGGGCGAGGAGATGGTACAACCCTCCTATAGCCCCTGCCGGCATCCTCCCTCATCACAAAACCGTTGTTTGCCTCAAGTATCTTGGCCTCGTCCCTGGTGTAGTATTTCCCAACAGGCTTTGTAGGGTTCTTGAAAGCCGGATCATCCTTATCCACTACCGTTCTTGTTATAAGTGTCACTGTCTTCTTCTTCACTCCTGTATCATTGAAAACCTTCTGAAAAGCAGTTTGGAGGAAGTAGCCTATGTTTCCCTGGGACATTGCTCCACATACATCAAGTGGCATTGCCGGGCTCACTGAGCTGGAGAACTCATTCTGGAGGAGGATCGCGCCCACCTGGGGCCCGTTTCCATGTGTCAAAACGACCTGGTTCTCCCTGAAAAAATCATAGGTTTTCCTTGCGGTCTGCTCTGCTCGATATATCTGCTCCTCTGCCGTTCCCCTGTCGTACTTTTCCAACAACGCGTTTCCGCCAACTGCTAATATTGCCCTCATACTACCGTCCTGGAGGAGACATCAGTTCTTCCGCATTATTGAAAATTACCATCTCATCCTTATTGTTGAAAGAAGCTATAAATGGATCGTAAATCCCCCCAGCACATTTTTTCCTGTTAGGAAGCAACCAATGACCTTATACCAAGGGGATATGATGTGAAGTTGAAAAAAATGACAACATACGTTTTGGTACCAGGTGCATGGCTAGGATCCTGGGTCTGGACAAGAGTGGCGCCATACATTCAGAACGAGGGAAACAGGGTACTTCCAGTTACGCTGACGGGCATGGGGGAGCGGGTCCATCTCCTTTCCCTCGATATAGGAATAGAAACGGCAGTGAACGATGTCATAAACACAATCAAATACAACGAGTTGGAAGAAGTTGTTCTAGTGGGTCACAGTTTTGCAACAAAGGTGGTGTCTGTGGTAGGAGATAGAATGCCGAAAAGGGTGATAAAGGTGATCTATCTTGATACCTTCAGGCCTGAGAAGACAAGGAAAGCACAGCTCAGCTTCCCGCCAGACGAGTTTGGCGAGGTGGAGCAAGGGCAGCTTACAGTGCCATTTACCGACAGGGTACTGGATGCGATCGGACGGGACGTGACTGGTGCGGACAGAGACTGGATGAAATCACTTACCACCCCCTGGCCACTGAGGTACGCCACTGACCCAATAGTCCTGACAGAGAACTACGATAATCTAGATGTGGCGCACATTTTCTGCACAAAGGGGGACTATGACGTCAAGGACCCGATCTCAGGTAAATGGGGAGTCCTGGAAGGAGACTATAGAACTATAGAGGCAGCCCACTTCCCGATGGTAACTAAACCTCAGGAGACAGCACAGACGATCATGGAGCTCTCCGACTAGCGGTCCAGGGAATATCAAAGCACTGACTGCCTTTCCTTAGCAGTTGTCCTGCATTTCACTTAAGAATCTTTCCTGTCATCATATACCATACCACTAGGTCCATTATTCCTGGCTCTAGGGAATACTCCGAAGAAAGCTTCAAAAATAGCTTCTCTTCCGTCTCGTAGTCCTTCCTGCTCTTGATCCTTATCTCTCTACCGAAATAGTCGGAAAGGAAACGCTGTATGTGCTTGTCCAGAATGGGGTATTCGAAATACCCTATATTGCGCAGGAAATGTGATGCCTCCTTCATGCCAATTCCCATGTAGTTTTCTACAAGCAGATTCCTCCTATCTTCCGATTCAAGTATATCTTGCAGCATGTGCTTCTTCCCGTAATTATGGGAAATGAACCTGGCCCTGGTATTGGGGAACCTGTAATGAGATTCCTTAAGGGCTTTCTTCAGGCTTTCCTCATCAAATCTCTCAAGTTTCTCAAGTAATTCCTGGTTCTTGAGCCCCATTTCTGCAGATGTGTTTGCGGTAAGTGTACAGAATATCAGTTCAGAGAATTTTCTGTCCAGAGAGGCATCCCTGTTTCTTGAAAATTCTTCCCTTCTCCTCAGTATAAGGCCGAAAACATCCCTGTCAGAGATGACGGAGCGGATTCTGCTGTCGTGGGGTTCAGGCATCAATTGTGCTATGATTCCTACCTTGTAAATTTTATCTAGTACCTTTGGAACAACCATCTTCGAAAATGGAAGCAAAGCAGAAATTGAATCCTTATTAGGGAGAAAGCCATCTACACAAATTATATTTATATTTAATAGCTATACAATATTACGGTGAATATAAATGGGCGATCTTACGCCATTTGCTCAAAAAGTATACGATTCCCTTAAGCGACTTGGCTCAACATCTGAAGACAAGATGAAGACGGCCGACGATATAATGAAGGCAAGCTCAATGGGAAAGGGTCTTGTCACGAACGCATTGCAGGAACTGCTCAATAAGGGATACGTAAAGAGAGTGGTCAGGCAAAAAAGCGCTGGGTATTTTGTAGTCAAATGAGCAAGACTCTAGTCCTCTGCGTGGACAGGGACAATGATTTTGGAGAGAAGGCAGGAGTAAAGTCACCTATCATCGGAAGGGAAAGCAATCTCTCAGCCGCAAACGCTCTAATGCTTAGTGATCCGGAGGACTCCGATTCTAACGCCCTATTTTCCGCTATCTCGACCTACGATACACTTTCAAAGTCTGGGGAAACGGTAGAAATAGCAACAATTTGCGGCGACAGGAATGTTGGGACACACTCCGATGAGATACTGGGTGCCCAGATTGACCATGTTGTGAATTCGGTGAATCCAACAGATGTCATTGTAGTTTCAGATGGTGCAGAGGACGAGTTCATACTCCCTCTGATACAGAGCAGGGTCAAGATTCGCGCTATAAAGAGGGTCACGGTAAGGCAGGCGCCGCAGATAGAATCACTGTACTACATTGTCGTGAAGGCACTCAAGGAGGAGAAGTTCCTGAAAAAGGTACTGGTTCCAATAGGAGTTGCTTTTCTTGTATTCGGACTGACGATCTTGGTTGTACTCGGACTCAGGGTTTACCTGTATGGCTTAAGCAGCCTTGATCCCACAACAACTGCATTCATGGCTGTAATGAGCGCAATAGGCATCTATTTCCTCGGCAAAGCGTATTCGGCCGGCAAGAAAATAACTGATACGTTTTCGACACTCGTGGAGGAGTTCGTTAATACAAGGGTCACTGTATTCTCTCTCCTCATAGCAATAGCAACATTTGCATATGGAGTGTATATAGGTCTCGAGGTTGCCTTCCATACAAACGGAATCGTACCCAGTCTTATCTACCTAGTATACAGGCTTGTCCCGTTCACAATAGCTGCAATATTGATATTTGACCTTGGCAGGATAGTCGAGGGATTCCTGATTTTCGAGAGAGGGAAGAGGTCGGAAGCGATAAAGTCTTATCTCCTATCTGCCTCTTTCTATATCAGCTTCTTTGCAGCTGTCCTGGGCCTGCTGTCTTTCGTCACGTACGGATTTCAGACAGGCGCTGCGAAGGAAGATACCCTCGGTCTTGCAGTGATCCTCACGGTAGCCGGGGTAGCTTCAGGGGTTGTAATATCGATAATAAGAAGGAAATATGCTAAGGGAAATAAGGTACTCAGCACAGAAGGCGATACTCCACAGAAGGATAGTCGCAACGTTTAATTTCAACCCATATCTTGACTTCCTTGCGGGAATCGAGCTGAACGGCCTGATAGGGAAAGATATGTGGTCAAGTCTTCCGAGGGAGAGGATCGTAAGTGTTATTGGTCCGGCAAACCCTTCGAACGACCCGGAGGGTTTTGTGATAGTCGCAGATTCTGCCCTGAGATATTATTCAGGAAGGTACGACATGGTTGTCTCTGACTTGGACGGCCCCGTGGAAAAGATAGTGGGAAACGAGGAATGCATAAAGGTGATCCATGCTCATGGGGACAACATCGAATCGCTAAGCAGATATATACCTGATATGAGAGGTATTATACTGGGAACCACGCAGAGCATTCCCCTCAAAAGGGTGAAGAACATAGGGGGTTTCACCGACGGAGATAGGAGCGTGATTATGGGTGCAATTTTGGGAGCAAAGAAAATCTACATTCACGGCTTCGATTTCTCAAGGCCGGTGGATGAACCTGCCAACTTAAAGATGAAGAAAATGCTTTTCGGGAAAGACATAATAGAAAGCAGAAATGGGCCAGAGATTGAGTACGTGAACAGATGATAATAGTTGACAGCATGCTAGGGAAATTATCGCGATACTTGAGATTGATAGGGTATGAAGTAGAGTATATCGGGAGCGATAAGGACGATTCTTATATCATCAGCATATGCAAGGACAGGTTGATGATCACTCGGGACAGGCAGCTGCACGAAAGGGTTGCAAACTCCATACTTCTAAGGTCTTTTGACACTCTGGAGCAGCTCAAAGAACTCAAGGGGAAGCTCCCTCCTGCAGAGCACAGTTTCATGGAGTTGTGCAGTGTCTGCGGTACAATTGTCGAAAGAGCTGAGCTAAATGGAGATGTCCCCGATTACGTCAATAAGAACGCGAAGGAAATATTCCGCTGCAAAAAATGTGGAAGGTACTACTGGAACGGGAGTCACACGGATCACTTCAGGAAACAGATGGAGATGATAGGATATGAAATTCACTAGAGATGGGGATGTGGTCAACATAGAGGTGACGGGAGGTGAGGACCTGTGGTATCTCTCCCTACTGCTGGGGGAAGGGGACGTTCTGATATCAGAAGTGCTTAGGAGGGTTGAAAGGAAGGATGACGTTCTAAGGAACAAGAAGACGGAGCGAGAAAGGATAAAGGTATCAATTAGTATAGAGGAAGTTGAATTCATGGAACTTTCATCGAGGCTGCACATTCTAGGCAAGATAACGGGGGGACCGGAGGAATATCTCGGGGAGCATCAATCCGTGAATGTGGAACCGGGTAACTTGGTATCAATCATCCCTAGGGATATGGAAAGATTCGTTCGTGACCTGGAAGAATCTTCCGGCCTGACCAATTCGACGGTTTTCGTTCTTTCTACTGACGACCAGAATATCTCTCTCTACGGGGTGAACGAGTCCAGGAACGAGCTGATATGGAGGATTCAGACGGGTTCAGGAAAGATGTACGAGGGAAAGGAAGGTGAGAGCCGCTACGAACTCCTGAACAGGATGGAGAAATTCAGGCAATCTGACGTCTACGTAATAGGCCCCTCTATATTCAGGGACTCCACATCTAAACTCCTCTCACAAAACGGATTCAAGTCAATAAACTCTCAGATAGGAAGCTCAGAGGAGGAAGGAATCAGGGAACTCCTTCAGGAAGGAGTGGTCAACCTGAGGAGGAGCGCTGAAAGCAGGCTGGTGTCTGATTTTCTAAAGGGGGTAGGAAGCGGATTTTCATGCTACGGGAAATCTGAAGTGGAGAGGGCGCTGGATATGCGGGCAGTATCCACACTGTTGATATCCGATAAATTCTTCAGGAACACTTCTGCCTCACGATTCATGGAAAAATGTCACGAGGGAGGGTGCAAGCTCTTCGTTGTCCACAGCTCGTGGGAGACGGGAAGGATAGTGGATTCGTACGGAGGTGCGGTCGCGGTACTGAGGTACAGGATTGACTACTCACCCTCCGGAGAATGACTTTATTATGGTTATATAATCGTCATCTCCGATGGTAACGTCCTCAGGGATCGGCTTCCCGTTCTTCAGTATGATGGTCGAAGTCGGGCTAAAGCCAAGCTGCTTAAGGATCGTTTCGCCTTTGCGGTTCCCTTCCACTTTTATCTCCTCTGCCTCACCTACAATCTTCACCTTTGTCATGTCACAGCTTGTTGAACATGGCAGGATCATTAAAAAATTTTGATGCGGTATGGGCTGCATTGTGGGCAAATCCTGAAGTTAAAATATCGGTGATGCATTTCAACTGGTTTGCACAACTTTGTTGACGACCGGAACAAGGAGGTGAAAGTACCAGAGCGACCTGAAAGGATCATAAGCCTGAGCCCTGCAATAACAGAGATTCTTTTCGAGCTAGGTCTAGGAGACAGAGTAGTAGGGGTGACTGCATTCTGCGTGAGACCACCTGAAGCGGCAGGTAAGAAAAAGGTGGCAAGCTACGGTTATGCAAGCATCGAGCAGTTCGAGAAACTGAAGCCAGACTTAGTACTCACTGTGACCGGATACCAGAACGCCCTGGCGGACCAGCTTGCACCTCATTTCGCCACATTCTCGTTCAGGCTCCCATCATCCATAGCAGGTGTTACAGACCTTCCGACAAAGGTTGGAGCCGTGACCGGAAGGGTGGAAGAAGGAAGGGAGATTGAAAAATCCCTCCTGCAGGCCGTTGGACGCGTGAAGAGGGGAAGGGAGAAATCAGCGTACTTTGAGTGCGACCTGGGAGGTCCTGTGGCATTCGGTTCACTGTCTTACATCACGGACGTCCTCAGTTTCATGAATTTCAAGTCTCTTTATTCCACAGCACCCGTTGAGTGGCTGAATCCAGACATGGATTTCGTTAAGGATCAGGATCCAGAGTTCATCATAATAGAACCTAAGATGTTCTCTAAAAGGGACACCCATCTGGTGGAGAAGTTGGTCTCAGAAAGGGGATGGGAAGGCTTATCAGCATACAGGAATCAGAGGATCTTTGTCACTCCTGGGAGTTACGATTTCTTTGCGCACCACGGTCCATCCCTTGTAAGGGAGGTGCTCCCGTGGCTGGAGGGGCTGGACAGGGAGTAGTATATCCATCTACCTGTTCTAACCCTTAGCGCCTCGATCATTTTCAGAAAGTCTATTAAACCTTATGGTAGACTCAGGGGGCTAAGTTGGAAAAAAGGGGTGAATTCATTTGCCTCAAAATATATTTATCAAAACTAACAAACTTGAACACAAAGAATATGTATGACAAAAAAATAAGGTTGAGCAATTCCAGAGGTTTAAAATGAGTTTGTGTAAAAATTCAAAAAATGATTGGACTAAATGCTTTGGATTGCTGGAGGGCTAGATTTTTATGGCGAAGTATAATATATTGATGCACGAGATGGTTCCGGAGCACTGGTTGGTCCCAGTCAAGGATGAGGAGAACATTTTGAAATCGCTTGGAGTGACCAAGGGGCAGCTTCCTAAAATTAGGAAATCGGACCCAGTCATAAAGGCTCTGGAGAAGATGGAGGGGGAAATTGTTCCAGGAAGGATTATTGAGATCGTGAGGAAGAGCAGGACAAGTGGAATAGCCAAGATATACAGGACCGTGATAGGTGAATAATAGATGTATAGTATTTTGAATACGTTTTTCAAGGAGATGGAGGTAGTAAACCATCAGCTTGTATCATACAACGACTTCATACCGACAGATGACAACCCAGATTCAGGAATGCAGCAGGTTTTTGATACCCTGAGAGTGACGGAGGACGATCTCCCGGGGGAGATGAAGCTGGACAGATCCAAAACAGGAGGGGTGGACATAAGGATAAGATTTGGGAGGCCCAAGAATGCAGAGAAGCAGGAGCCCACTGTTTCTATAGAACTTCCTAAAATCAGGGAGCCGACAGGGTCGGAGAACTACATCACCCCCCTGGAGGCAAGACTGAGGGACCTCAACTACATGGCGCCGCTATTTCTTGACTTCACTGTGCTTGAAGAGGATGCAGAGGTAAGGAACGAGAAGATCAAGATAGGAGAGTTCCCAGTGATGGTCAGATCCAAGATATGCATACTCCACAAGAACAACACAGACGAGTTCATAAGAAGAATCAACCTGAGGAAGGACGAAAGGATAAGAGGTATGACGGAAGAGGAGCTTCTGGCCCTTCCTTACGAGAAGAAGCTGCAGCTGCTGGGTGAAGACCCTCAGGATCCAGGGGGATATTTCATAATAGGAGGGACGGAGAGAACATTGATCTCTATGGAGGACCTGGCTCCGAACAAGATTATAGTGGAGTACGAAGAGAAGTACGACTCAAGGGTTGAGGTTGCAAAGATATTCTCCCAGAAGGAAGGTTACAGGGCACTGATTGCAGTAGAGAGAAAGGCGGATGGTATACTCACAGTTTCAGTTCCTTCAATAGCAGGAACGATCCCGCTTGTTGTCCTCATGAAGGCGCTCGGGGTCGATAAGGATAAGGACATTTACGATTCAATAGTCACTGACGAACGCATGGTTCCAATAGTCCTAGCTAACATAGAGGACTCGGAAAGCACAGAGCTTTACCCTCCGAGCGGGATCATGAGTGAGAAGGATGCAATCAACTACCTCGAGAAGAGGTTCGCAGCCGGCCAGGCGAAGGAATTCAGGGAAAAGAAGATGTCCCAGATACTCGACAAGAACCTTCTGCCCCACCTAGGAGACTCGATTCAGGACAGGACGAAGAAGGGAATCTACCTTGGAAGGATGGCGAGGGCTCTTCTGGAGCTGTACCTGGGGGTAAGGAAGGAGGACGACAAGGATCATCTAGCGAACAAGAGGATAAAGCTGTCAGGAGACCTCCTTGAGGAGCTTTTCAGGAGTTCAGCGCAGGCACTTCTGAAAGACCTGAAGGGACAGCTTGAGAAGACGTACAACAGGAAAAGGGGGATCAGGCTCAACGCTGCGGTAAGGCAGGACGTTCTAAACGAAAAGCTGAAGCATGCGATATCAACAGGAAACTGGATAGGTGGAAGGACTGGAGTTTCGCAGTTGCTTGAAAGAACTTCGTACATAGCAACATTATCTCACCTGAGGAGGATATCATCTCCGCTTACCAGGTCGCAGCCGCATTTCGAAGCAAGGGATCTACACCCAACGCAGTGGGGAAGGATGTGCCCCAATGAGACCCCAGAAGGGCAGAACTGCGGCCTTGTAAAGAACGCAAGCCTGGTCATAGATATAACTGAAGGCTATCCAGAAGAAAACATCATAGAGATGCTGAAGAAGATGGGGCTGGAAGAGATACTGGGAGAAAAACCCGGCCTCTCCAGGATATACGTCAACGGGAACCTGATCGGTTATCACAAGGATGGACAGAGCGTTGTAGCTGAGATAAGGAAGAAGAGGAGATCAGGGGCGATTTCAAATCAGGTGAATATAAGGTTCGACGACACCACAAACGAAGTCATAATAAACACGGACAAGGGGAGGATAAGGAGGCCGTTGCTGATAGTATACAACGGCAAGATAAAGTTTAACGCATCGATGAGGGAAAACCTGATCTCAGGAAAGATGGGAATCAAGGACCTGATATCCAACGGAGTCATAGAATGGCTCGACGCGGAAGAGGAAGAGAATGCGCTGGTCTCCATCTATCCGTATGAAAAACCGCTGAAGTGTCCACACTGCGGGACATACCTTTACAGCGACCTTACGGAATGGACGAATCCGGGTGAGGAAAACGTGAAGCTGAAGTGCCTGAAGTGTGGCGGATCATTTGAAGGAAAGAAGAGTTACGGTCCAGAGCATACTCACATGGAAATAGACCCGATGATGATACAGGGCGTCGTTGTTGGAGTTATACCCTATGCTGAACACAACCAGTCGCCCAGGGTAACTATGGGAGCAGCAATGACGAAACAGTCGCTCGGACTCTCATCCTCCAATTACAGGCTCAGGCCAGACACGAGGGGGCACGTTCTCCACTATCCGCAGAAGCCTATGGTGACAACTGGGGCGGCAAAATACATCAAGTACAACAGGAGGCCGTCTGGGCAGAACGCAGTTGTTGCTCTGATTTCTTATCACAACTACAACATACAGGATGCAGTAATAATAAACAAGGCATCTGTTGAGAGGGGGTTCGGAAGATCTGCATTCTTCAGGACCTACAAGGCAGAGGAGAAGAGGTACCCTGGCGGTCAGGAGGACAAGTTCGAAATTCCGCCTCCAGAGGTCAGGGGAGTAAGGAGCGAGGAGTCGTACAGGAATCTGGATGAAAATGGGATGGTATCCCCCGAAACTTACGTTTCTGGTGGGGATGTGATAGTGGGAAAGACATCTCCGCCCAGATTCATGGAGGAGGAGCAGAAGATATCGATCCAGAAGAGGAGGGAGAGCTCCATCACAAACAGGCCCGGGGAGACAGGTCATATAGATTCAGTAATACTTACAGTTTCGGAGAATAACAGCAGGCTGCTGAAGGTGAAGGTTAGGGACGACAGGATACCTGAGCTCGGGGACAAGTTCGCCAGCAGGCACGGGCAGAAGGGTGTAATAGGAGCCATAGTGCCCCAGGAAGACATGCCATTCACAGAAGACGGAATCATACCGGACCTGATAATCAACCCTCACTCAATTCCAAGCAGAATGACCGTCGGTCACCTTCTAGAGACGATAGGGGGGAAGGTCGGTGCACTTGAAGGAAGGTTTGTCAACGGGACCGTTTTCGAGGGAGAACCTGAAGAATCCCTTAGGGAAGCACTGGAGGCAAACGGTTACAAATATTCTGGGAGGGAGACCATGTACGACGGCATAACTGGAAGGAAATTCAAGGCTGATATCTTCATAGGTGTCGTTTACTACCAGAAGCTCCACCACATGGTTGCCGGGAAGTTCCATGCAAGGTCGAGGGGACCGGTGCAGATACTGACGAGACAGCCAACTGAGGGAAGATCCAGGCAGGGTGGCCTGAGGTTCGGAGAGATGGAGAGGGATACGCTAATAGGACATGGGGCCGCCATGGCCATAAAGGACAGGCTGCTTGACCAGAGCGATGGGTTTACCGTATATGTATGCGGAGACCCTGACTGCGGTCATGTTGCCATATACGACTACAAGACGCACCAGCTAAGATGCCCGGTATGCGGAAACACAAGCAACATAAGGCCGGTGGAAACAAGCTATGCATTCAAGCTGATGAGAGATGAACTGATGTCGTTAGGCGTTGTTATGAGGTTGAGGCTGGGTGATCTGAAATGAAAGTTGAAATTTCAAAGGGTATCGAGGAACTGAAGTTCGCACTGCTGTCGCCGGAGGAGGTAAGGAGGATGTCTGCCGTCAAGGTAATAACACCTGATACGTACGACGATGACGGCTATCCCATAGAAAAGGGTCTGATGGACCCATCAATGGGTGTTATAGAACCAGGACTGAAGTGCAAGACATGCGGAGGGAAGGTGGACCAGTGCCCTGGTCACTTCGGCCATATAGAGCTTGCAATGCCAGTGGTGCATATAGGGTTCATCAAGGAAATATATTCGATACTTTCAAGCACCTGCTCAAACTGCGGAAGGATAAAGCTGCCTGAGGACAAGTTGAAGGAGTACTTCCAGAGGATAAAGGACACGGAGAACAGGCTCAGCGACATAGAATACGACGACATAGTGTCAGAAGTGGAATCAGATGCGTCAGAGGTTGTGATATGCCCGCACTGCCACTTCGAAAACCAGAAGGTGGCCCTTGACAAGCCGACGACGTTCCGAGAAGAGGGCAAGAAGCTAACGCCAAAGGAGATCAGGGAAAGGTTCGAAAAGATACAGAACGAGGATCTGCCTCTCATAGGCCTTGACCCAAAAGTAGCAAGGCCGGAATGGATGATCCTCACGGTATTCCCCGTGCCACCCGTGAACGTAAGGCCGACAATAACGCTTGAGACAGGTGAGAGGAGCGAAGACGACCTTACCCACAAGCTTGTTGATGTCATAAGGATAAACCAGAGGCTGAGGGAAAACAGGGACCAGGGTAGCCCGCAGCTGATAATAGAGGACCTCTGGGACCTGCTGCAGTATCACGTCACAACATATTTCGACAACCAGACTCCTGGGACCCCGCCGGCAAGGCACAGGTCAGGCAGGTCCCTCAAGACGCTGGTGCAGAGGCTCAAGGGAAAGGAGGGAAGGTTCAGGAGCAACCTCTCAGGGAAGAGGGTTAACTTCTCCGCAAGGACAGTGATCAGCCCGGAACCTTTCCTTTCGATAAACCAGGTAGGTGTCCCGGCAAAGGCGGCAAGGGAACTGACCGTAACTGAGACGGTTACTGAACACAATTTCGAGCGGCTAAAGGAGCTGATAAGGAACGGGCCAGGAAAGGAGGAAGGGGAGTACAGGCCCGGAGTCAACTACGTCTACAGGGCAGACGGGAGCAGGATCAAGATATCTGAGAAGAACGCAAGCGAAGTTGCGGAGAAGATGGAACTGGGTTGGCAGGTGGAGAGACAGATAGAGGACGGTGACATCGTACTGTTCAACAGGCAGCCTAGCCTGCACAGGATGTCCATGATGGCACACGAAGTCAAGGTTCTGCCGTACAGGACGTTCAGGTTCAACCTTGCAGTATGCGCACCGTACAATGCAGACTTCGATGGCGATGAGATGAACCTCCATGTACTGCAGAGCCAGGAGGCCAGGGCAGAGGCCGAGATTCTCATGAAAGTGCAGGAGAACTTCCTTTCACCAAGGTTTGGCGGACCGATCATGGGAGCGATTCACGACCACATCACAGCACTTTTCATGCTTACCTACAGGAATCCCCTCATACCGCTGGAAGCAGGGATTCACATAATGAGCTACATTGACGTCGACCATGTGCCGGAAACAGTGGAGGTGGACGGAAAGAAGTACTTCAAAGGGAGGGACATATTCTCGCTCATCCTGCCAAAGGGAGTGAACATTGAATTCAAGGGGAAACTGGGGGACAAGAGCCTCGATCCTAACGGCACTGAGGGGACGATAAAGATAGTAGACAGCGTTCTTGTGAACGGCGCAATAGATGAGAATGCAATAGGGCAGTCAAAGGGTATCCTGCTCGACTATGTTCTGAGGAAGTACGGAAACGCGGAAGGGGCCAAGTTCCTGGACAACCTGACGAGACTGGCAGCAGGAGTGATAAGTTTCAACGGCTTCTCGACGGGCATTGACGACGAGGACGTACCAGGTGAGGCAAAGGCCCAGCTCAGGGAGGTCGGGAATGAGGCCGTCCAGAAGGTGGAGAAGTTAATAGAAAACTACAAGAACGGTCTTATTGGGATGGAACCAGGAAAGACCCTGGAAGATACGCTGGAGTCAATGGTCATGAAGACGCTATCCCAGGCAAGGGAAAAGAGCTCCGAGATCGCATCTCACTATCTCGGTATGGACAACTCAACCGTTATCATGGCAAGGTCAGGGGCGAGGGCAAACATGATGAACCTCGCTCAGATGGCAGGCATCATAGGGCAGCAGAGTATTAGGGGACAGAGGCAGCACAGGGGGTACACCAACAGGACTCTGCCGCACTTCAAGAAGGGGGACATAGGGGCGTATGCGAGGGGATTTGTGAGCTCTTCATACAAGGAAGGATTGAATCCCACTGAATATTTCTTCCACGCAACAGGAGGGAGAGAAGGGCTGGTCGATATTGCGGTCAGGACGTCAAGGTCAGGTTACATGCAGAGGAGACTTATCAACGCACTGGAGGACCTCAAGGTGTCGGAGGACGGAAGGGTCCTGGACACGGAAGATTCCATAATCCAGCTGGAATACGGAGAGGATGGCACGGATCCGTCGAGATCATTCGAGGGGGAGTCTGTGGATGTCGACTACCTTGTAAAGGAGATGTTCGGAAACAAGTACGGAGGGAAAAAATGACAATTCTTGCTTGGAAGGACACGCTGAAGAAGGTCAAGGAACTCATTGATAAGGCCCCTGTCGGCTACGTACTGGACTACGAAGTCCAGCCGGATAAGTCGATAAAGGAGGCGCTCATAACAGTCACGGGGAAGACGTTCGTTGCGAAGGCCAAGATCTCTAAAATAGCGCCTTATGAGAACGAGAAGAACGTCCTCAAGAAAAAGAAGGACAGGCTCAAGACCCTCGTCATGGTTGAAAAAATTGAGGAGATACAGGACGACATAGTGAATTACGAGGAGGTATCAGGAGGGTCCATAGACAAGATACTCTCATTCTCTGTACTTGCCAAAAAGGAAGAGGCCAAGATAGAGCAGAGGGAACCGATGGAGGAAAAGCTCAGCAGCGACGTGAAGAGCCTCCTGAGGCAGGTTGAGAAGGATGGGGAGAAGCTTCCTGTAAAGATAGCAGAGAAGTTGGCCGAAGCCAAGAAGCAGTACAAGATAGAGGGGAAGGACTTCGACAAGCTTGTGAAGGCAACGATAGAGAAGTACAAGGAAACGGGCGTGGATGCCTACGAGGCTGTCGGAATCGTAGGTGCGCAGAGCATAGGGGAGCCAGGCACGCAGATGACGATGAGGACATTCCACTTTGCGGGTGTCGCTGAAATGGATGTCACACTGGGCCTGCCAAGGCTCATAGAGATAGTTGATGCGAGGAAGACGCCAAGCACGCCATCCATGACGATATACATGACTGAAAAGGCCAGGGGGGATGAGGACAGAGCCGTTGCACTAGCACGTTCTATAGAATCCACGACCCTCCTTGATGTGGCAGATATAGAGGTCAATACCACGGAAAGCTACGTACTTATAATGCTTGACAAGCAGAAGATGCTGGAGAGGGGGCTGAAGAGGGAGGAAATTCTCCCGAGGCTTAAGAAGATAAGGATGCAGAAGACAACAATAACAGAGGAGGATGACCAGATCAAGCTTTCCCTAGATGAGCCATCGTTCAAGAAGATATACCAGCTCTACGAGAACCTCAAGACATTCCAGGTGAAGGGACTAGATGGCATAAAGAGGGCGATAGTGAAGTTCGACCAGAAGGCAAAGGAATGGGTAATATACACGCAAGGATCAAACCTTGCCGGGGTTCTGGAACTGAAGGACGTGGACTTTGCGAGGACAAAGACAAACGACATAATCGAGATATCGCAGGTTCTTGGAGTGGAAGCAGCGAGAGAGGCGATAATAGAGGAGAGCACATCCACGCTTCACAATGCAGGACTAAACACAGATATCAGGCACCTCATGCTGGTGGCAGACATGATGACATTCACGGGCGTGGTCGAGGCAATAGGCAGGCACGGAATATCGGGAAAGAAGGCATCAGTGCTGGCAAGGGCGGCGTTCGAAATAACTAGCAAGCATCTGCTGAACGCAGGACTGATTGGGGAAGTGGACAGGCTGAACGGTGTTGCAGAAAATATTATAGTGGGACAACCCATCACCCTTGGTACAGGTGCAGTAAAACTTTCGTACAGGAGAGAGGAATAAATGGACTACAATTGGGAACTAGGCAGGCTGAAGGAGACGGGAAAATTCGTGCTGGGAGCTCGGGCTACGGAAAAGCTGGGAAAGAAGGGAAGCATAAAGGCTCTCGTAATGGCAGACGAGCCGCAGTTAAAGGGAAAATACGAAGACATAAAGGCGCCAAAGTTTATCGTCCCTCTCAACTCAATTCAGCTGGGTAACACATTTGGCAAGCCGTTTGCAGTCTCTGTGGTGGGAGTCATAGATTCAGGTGTCTCTCAGTTCAGGGAGAATGAGTGAATTTGGGCGAAATAACCCTTGATACAAGGAGCCTTGACCTGATACAGCTCTTCGAGAAATCAATTGGGCTGCCGGTTAAGGACGTGATGGAAACAGAGGACGTGATATTCTACGTCCTTGAGAAAGGGGGGACTTACAAGCTGTTCACAAACGACGACAAGAAGCGGGCCCTGGACAAAATAAAGGAAAACGTGAAGAAGAGGGTGAATGTCCTGGACTATGCAGCAGAGCCCGAACAGTTCTTCAGGAACCTCTTCTACAGGTACAAGGTGATATCCCTCAACATTACAGCGGGGGAGAGCGGATACGTAGTCAACGTGAAGGTGGACCCCAACTACAAGGCATCTGCGATAGGTAAGGAGGCAAAGAACCTGAAGACGGCGATGCAGCTTGCTAAGAGGCATTTCACGATAGCACGCCTGTACATTGAGTGAATCCACCCTTCCAATGGAACCCGTTGCTGCCGACACCCTATTTTTATTGCTGAATATCCACTAGTTTCTTCGGCGATGATCTACCGGAGACTATCCTGATGTTCGCTTGTGGGACGGAGTAGAATCTTGAAAGTTGCCTTATAATATCCATATTTGCCCTGTCGTTCTTTCTTTTTTCTGTGGTGTGGATCACAATTATGCCCTCCTTCTCCTCCACCTTGTCTTTGCCCCTCTTCACGATCACTTCGACCCTCACTTCTTGTCCTTCCTTCAGCATTTTGAATAAGACGAAACTCAATAATTTTTTGGAATGCTGGCCTGGTATATCTCCAGAGGCTGGATAGGCAGGAAGAATAGAAGGGACGTTGATTTACCTTCCGAGGAGATAGAATTTAGAGCTGTCGAAAATCTTGACAATCCTCCTTTCTCCCAGCCTTCCAGACTTGAGAACAACAGGATGATAGTTCTCATCCCTCCCCACCACTGTCCTATTCTTACCCGTCTCGGTGATGAGTACCTCCTCTTCAATCCCGACGAATCGTTTGAGTGAATCAACTGAAATGTCCCTGTGCAGCTCGGAGAATATCTGGCTCCACTGGGCAGTCTGGTTAGACGGAGGGGTCTTCCAGGAGTATGCCGCAGTTCCAGGCCTCGGGGAGTATCTTGTCACATTGAGTATCTCCGGCCTGACCTCTCTGATGACCCGTGCAGTCTCACGGAGTCCCTCCACAGTCTCGTTGGGAAATCCGACTATCACGTCTGTGCTCAGCATACCTGCAGGAAACTCTGCCCTGAACTTCCTGACAACTTCCAGGAATCTTTCAATCCTGTACTGCCTACCCATCTTCCTCAGGACGACCTGGTCTCCGCTCTGGAATGGGATGTGAAGGAACTTGTACACCTTTCCTGATCTCATTACGCCCAAGAGATCATCAATTATCGAGCCGGCATTTTCAGGCTCCATCATGCCTATCCTAATCTTGAAATCGCCATCAATCCCAGCTATCCTGCTCACGAGCGCTGGAAGGGATGTAGAGCTGTCTTGTCCGTATGAACCGGTATCAAGTGCAGTGAGCCTTATCTCCTTTGCACCCCTGTTCACAAGCTCCCTGACTGACCGGACTATATCGTCCTCGTTGAAACTTTTCAGCCTTCCCCTTGCGATTCTCGATATGCAGAATGTGCACCCGCCATCACATCCCTCAGCAATTGGGACGCCTGCGCTGAGATTACCGTCCTTCAGTATGGGGAGTTTCCCATATGAAACTGAAAAATCAAGCCTCTTAACATCTTCAGGAACGTTGGTCAGGCAACCAGAGACTATGACATCCTTCCCCTGATTCCTCACTTGCTCTATCCTCCTTAGCATGCGGTCTTCAGTGTGCTTGATGACGACGCAGGTCGATATGAGGACGGAGTCAGCCGATTCCACGTCTTCAACAAGTTGATTTCCCTGGGAGATTAGGGAGTTTGCGATCATCTCCCCCTGTGCCTGATTGAGGGTGCATCCGTAGTTCTCAAGGTAGAATTTCATGGTGGATCTTGCGTTCAGGGGATGAACATGAATTAATAGAAAATTGTAACGACATTCCTTTAGCTAATTTCAAGGAGGAATGGCAGGCAGGTGGAATCAGGGGAAAGCAGATGATGAGAGCCTCTTTAAATCTATTCAATATAGAATAAGTTAATCTTTAGATTTGATTGTGGGGCTGTGGGAAGAATACTCGAACTCTCTATCACCCAAACCGACTGTCCACATCCTGTGATAACTGCAAGAATGAAGGGGCTGTCAATCCTGGTAATGAATACTGTGAAGCTTAGCGAGAAGAAACAGATGAACTTCAGCATCTTCAGGACATCGAACCAGAAGAGCACGAAAGAGGCAATCAGAATGCTGTCTAAGTTCCCGGATCTTGAAATACACGAGATCGTCGGAATCAAGAAGCAGCTATTTTCAGCAATATACTCCTTCCCCACCACTTCCGCCCTGCAGAGGCTATCCGCATTTGGATTCAGGATTTACCCCATCTTTGCAAGTGACGGGATAGAGAAGTGGTTCTATCATCTATCTGATGAGAACATAGCCCCTTTGCTTTCTGCGATAGACGACGAAACAACTAAACTGGTGGATTGGAGGAAGCTAAGCGTTTCGGAATTCTACGAGACCTATACGCAGCTGTTTCAGGATATATGGAGGATACACCAGGTCGAGGATCTGCCTCCCCAGAACAGGGAAATACTTGAGAAGGCAGTAAGGCTGGGTTACTATGACTGGCCCAGGAGAATATCTCTTTCCTCTCTGAGCAAGACCATCAACCTGCCGAAGTCCACGCTGTCATACAGATTAAGGAGGGCTGAAAAAGAGCTATTCATCCAGAGGACAAAACGCACCTGACTTCAATATGAAGCGAATACCTGAGAATTCCCCGGAGGGGAAATTGAAATAAGGTTATAAATAAAGAAGGAGTGGAGTTTCATGCGAACAAGGCCGAACGCTTTTTCAAGGAAGGGCGTGGTGTCATCATCAAGCATTCAGTCTTCAATTGCGGGGGCAAAGGTACTTGAGGCCGGGGGGAACATAGTCGATGCTGCGATCGCAACAAGCGCAGTCCTCTGCGTGACACAGAACAACCTGTGCGGACTTGGAGGGGATGCCTTCATACTGCTAAAGATGGATGGAAAGCCTGTACTAAACCTGAATGGAAGCGGGCGAGCCTTCAAGAGTATGACGATCGAGCATTTTCTCGAAAGGGGAATAACGCAACTTCCACCAAGGGGAAGGGACTCTGTCCTGACGGTCCCTGGACTAGTACGCGGGTGGGAGGACATCCACAGGAGATATGGAACTATGGAGATGAAGGAGCTCCTTAAACCTGCTTACGACTATGCGAAATACGGATTTCCTGTTACCCATAATTACAGCGAGTCGATAAGCGTTAGTGCCAGATATCTGGGGGTATTCGAAAACTGGAAATCTATATTTCTGAGGAATGGGTCGGCTCCTGCTCCGGGATCAATATTCAGGCAGGACGATCTGGCCAGCACATTTGGCGAGATGATTTCAGATGGCATTTCATCCTTCTACGAAGGCCATCTAGCCGACAGGATTGTGGAAGGGCTTAACAAACAGGGCGTGGATGTCAGCGAAGACGACCTAAGGGATCACAAGTCAACATTCCAGGAGCCGATTTCTACAGATTTCAACGGATTCAAGGTTTATGAGACTGCCCCCAACAGTCAGGCTGCCACTGCGATACTGTGGTTGAACATGCTTGCATCAGAGACAAAGGAGAACTCTCTCAGGGATGTTCTGTTATCTGGACTGATCGCGTATTCACAGCGCGATAAGCTCATATCTGATCCAGCCTATCATCCCCTGCCCGCTGATTTCTCATCCAAGAAGTTTGCAATGGAAGTTTTGAGGGACGGAAAGATGGCAGGAGATGCCACTGGAGGGAAGGGGGATAAGGGGGACACCACATACTTCTCAATAACAGACTCGGAAGGAGAAAGCATATCATTCATACAGAGCAATTACATGGGGTTCGGTTCAGGAATAGTGCCTGAGGGGACAGGACTGGTGCTTCAGAACAGGGGATCTTACTTCAGCCTGGATAAGGGTCATCACAATTCGTTGATGCCAGGCAAGAGGACCTTCCATACATTATGTGCAGGCATGATGGAGGACGAGGATGGATACATAGCATCCGTCGGGTCTATGGGAGGCGATATACAGCCCCAGCTTCACGTACAGATGATTCTCGGCCTTATGGGGAAGAGGGATGATCCGCAGGCAGTTATAGATGCCCCTAGGTGGGCATTCCCTTATACCATCTACGAAAAACCCTCATCATTCGTGGTAGAATCTGAGAGGTTGGGCGAAGAAATTTCTAAGATACTTCCAGTAATGAAGGTGAACGTCACAGGGTTTTCCTCGCAGCTTGGGCATGCCCAAATAACGGCCAGGTTGAAAAATGGGACGGTGGTAGGGGGCGCAGACCCAAGGGGGGACGGGGTATCAATCCCTGCCACGAGCTGATGCAAGAAGTTCGGAACGACAAACTCGCTGGCAACTGTGCAGTAAATCTGGCTTTTGCAGTGTATTCAGTATATAAAACAAAATTGTACCTGTTCGAGAAATAGTTAACTATGTGAGTTTAAATAAAGTTGCTTATGACGCCTAGAGCGAAAGTCATCATCGGAGTAGTGATAGTCGTCGTAGTCGTCGCAGCCGGACTGGGGACGTATTATGGTCTCAACTACAACCATCACACGACTCCAGCCAAGACAGGTGCGACTCTGACGATAGCAAGCACTGCAACTCCGACGTCTCTGGATCCTGCAGTGGCGTTCGATACGTATTCGGTCCTTTTTGATGACCAGATATACCAGACGCTTGTAGGATACGGAACCAAGACAGTGGACGGAACGACATATGGTGCCTTGACACCTGTACCGGAGCTAGCGACCAGCTGGACAGTAAATTCCAACGGGTCCATTCTGTTCAACCTGAGGCACAACGTGACATTCTCAAACGGAGATCCATTCAACGCAACTGATGTCCAGTTCAGCCTGAACAGGGTAGTAACGATGAGCCAGGGAGATTCATTCCACGTTGCTCAATTCCTGAATGCAAGCGGAATCCACGTACTGGGTACATACCAGATACTTCTTGTACCATCAGCACCAGACCCCTGGTTCCTGAATCTTTTCCAGCTTTGGGTCACGGATATAGTTGATCCGAACGTGGTAAATGCTAATGGAGGTGTGGTTGCGGGCCATGTCAACACCTACATGTCCGACCATGCCGTAGGAACCGGACCGTACGAACTTACAAACTACAGCACTTCTGAGATAGTCCTCACGGCAAATCCTCACTACTGGGGACCTCAGCCGAACGTCACCAAGCTTGTTTTCCTTCAGGGAGGGAGCCCGACAACCCAGGAAACATCTCTTGAGTCCGGGTCAATAAACGTGGCACTCAACATCCCGCTGAACCAAATGAGCACGCTGAAGAACAGCAGCAACGTCAAAGTTTTGGCAGGGCCGACATCATCTGAATACTACATTGGCCTGGATGAGAACGTGACACCGTTCAACAATGTGGATGTGAGGAAAGCAGTTAATTATGCGGTCAACATTACAAACCTTGTGGATTATTCTACGTACGGGTACGGTGTTCCTCTGAAGGACACGATGGCGCCTTCGATAGAGGCATACATTCCTGCATTTGCAAACTACACATACAATCTTACTATGGCCAGACACTATCTGGCGCTGGCAGGGTACAGCCATGGATTCAGCACTTCATTCTATTATGCAGCGGGAGATCCTATCGGGACTCAGCTCGCGCAGATACTTCAGTCCGAGCTTGCACAGGTGAACATCACGGTTACACTCGAACCGATAGCAGCAGCAACTTTCAACGATCAGGTGGGGCTAGGAACATATCCGATGTTCTATGACGGATGGGTAAATCTTCTGGCAACTCCGGATGATGGTCTCAGGCCACTATTCAGTTCACACAACCTAGGAATATACGGAAACTACAACTACTTCAACAACAGCACTGTTACAAATGATGTTCTGGAGGCAGGGAAGCTTTACAACACATCCCAGAGGGATGCACTTTACGTGAACGCACAACAGATACTGGCGAGTCAGGCCGTCGAGATACCTCTGTTCAACCTTGAAAACGTAATCCCTGTAACAAGCAACGTGCAGAATCTCTACATCTACCCAACGTTCGATATATTCTTTGATCAAGTGACCGTGTCGTAATGAAAGGTTTCAGAAAATTTCTCGTGCTGAGGGTGGTGTCCCTTGTTCCCACCATCTTCGGCCTTATTTTATTGACTTTTTTTCTAACCCACATTATACCCGGAAATCCAGCTATCATATTAGGTGGACCCGAGGTTGTGAGCAATCCCGCCGAACTCAAAGTGCTTGAGGCGGAATTGGGGCTTAACAAGCCCCTTTACATTCAATTCATAATCTATATGGTCCAGCTCCTGCACTTCAACCTGGGATATTCATTCATACAGGGGCAGTATATATCATATGAAATCGGAGCAAGGTTCCCTCCGACAATAGAGCTTGCGGTAGCCGCAATGATAATAGGAGTGCCTATAGGAATCTATGCAGGCATATTCGCAGCCCTGAGGGCAAATCAAGTGGGGGATCATGCTGTCAGGATAACATCCCTTCTAGGCATTTCAATGCCCGTATTCTTCCTGGACCTCCTGCTTATAATAGTGTTCTTCTCTGACCTCCACGTAGCGCCATCGCCATTCGGCCAGCTCTCCCCACAGCTGAGCTATCCAAGGACTATCACCGGTTTCGTAATCATAGATAGCCTGCTGACAGGCAACATCACAGATTTTGCCAACTCTTTGTGGCATATAGTCCTCCCAGCAGTAGGACTGTCATTTGCAGTCATCGCAGTCCTCGCAAGGGTGATGAGGTCAAGCGTCCTGGATGTGGTCAATAAGGACTACATGAGAACTGCGTTCGCAATCGGCCTGCCACGAAACATCCTGATAAGGAAGTATGCCCTCAGGAATGCCCTCCTTCCTACTATAACAGTGACGGCAATTCAGATGGGTGCACTGATGGGAGGGGTCGTACTGACCGAGACAATCTTCTCATGGCCGGGGCTAGGGCTGTACACTTACAACTCTATTCTTAGCCTCGATTACCCTAGCATAATGGCCGTAGCAATACTCTCAGGAGTCGTCTTTGTTCTAATAAATTTCCTTGCCGATATCCTATACGGCGTGGTTGATCCAAGGGTGAAATACTAGGTGATATGATGGACGGTTTTGCAGGAAGAATTGGAGAAATAAGGAAGTCAAGGTCGGCAAGAAACTTCTATCTGCCATTCATTCTATTCTTGAAGAGCAAGACAGGATTGGTATCAATGCTGATCCTGCTGTTCTACATTGTTATAGCTGTCTTTGCTCCACAGATAGCGCCTTACAATCCGCTCCAGCAGAACCTGAGCCATAGCTTGCTTCCGCCATCCCTCTCCCATCTCATGGGGACGGATGATCTTGGGAGGGATGTTTTCTCAAGGGTTGTATTCGCAATAAGGATAGATTTGGAAATAGCATTCATATCTGTCAGTATAGCGTATGTTATAGGGGTCCTTGCAGGTATAGTGGCAGGGTATTACGGAAAGATAGCCGATAATGCGATAATGAGGGTAATGGACGTATTCCTTGCATTTCCCAGCTTGATATTCGCCATAGCGATATCCGTTATCCTTGGGACTGGGTTCCTATCAATCATAGTTGCTATCACTGTCACCTCTATCCCTCTATTCTCAAGGGTCGCCAGAAGTACTGTTCTGTCAACAAAAAATGAACTGTATGTAACGGCAGCTGTTTCCCAGGGAGCATCCAAGACTCATATACTGTTCAGGCACATTCTTCCGCCTTCCATTGCGCCGACGCTAGTGCTTTACGCGCTTGGCCTTGGTGGCGCAATCAATGTGGCAGCCGCACTGAGCTTCCTCGGGGTGGGTATTCACCCTCCCACCCCCGAGCTGGGCGCAATGATCAGCGAGGGCCTGAACTACGTCCTATCAGGGCAGTGGTGGCTGTCAGTAATGCCAGGACTGTTCATAGTGCTGATAGTGATTGCAACGAACATGATGGGGGACACCATCAGGGAAGTGAACGACGTGAGCCTGAGGAGATAAGATATGAAACCTGATGAATACCTGCTGTATGTTGACGACCTATCAATAGAGTACACAATAGGTCAAATGAGGATATATGCTGTGAACCATCTGAGCTTCGGAGTAAGGGAGAACGAATCAATTGGGATAGTAGGGGAAAGCGGGTGCGGCAAATCAACCCTCGCAATGGCTATAGCGCACATTCTTCCACCAAACGCCAAAGTTACGTCAGGTAGGATACTCTTCAGGGGACAGGTGATAGTGGACCAGAGTATGGGCGCATCTTATTCCATCAGGTACAACGCCAAGGAGAGAAAGATAGAGGACCAGCTAAAGGTGATCAGGTGGAAGGGAATATCCGTGGTCTTCCAGGGCGCCCTGGATTCACTTAATCCCGTGCACACAGTTGGAACCCAGATATCTGACATTTTCATCTACAAGGAAAATATGCCGAAGGAGGAGGCATTCGCAAGGTCCAAGGAGCTTCTGAACGTTGTCGGACTTGAAAGCTGGGTCTTCAACGTCTATCCACACCAGCTAAGCGGAGGGATGAAACAGAGGGTGATCATAGCGATGGCAATCTCCCTAGCGCCCGCCCTCGTGATCGCTGACGAGCCTACGACTTCCCTGGATGTGATAACTCAGTACAGGATAATAGAGGAGCTGAGCAAGCTCCGAAAATCCCACGGAGTTGCGCTGGTAAACATATCGCACGACATGCCCCTGATATCAAGGCTTTCTGACAGGCTGATGGTGATGTACGCGGGAAGGATAGTAGAAATGCTATCTTCCAACAACTTCCTAGCGAACAGCCACCCCTACACCCACCTCCTTGTCAATTCAATACCGAGGATAGAAGAGGATATATCTGAGATACTTCCGATAAGGGGAGCTCCTCCCAGGCTGAGGGAGAGGATTCCTGGATGTCCATTCTACGACCGTTGCGATTACAGGGAAGACAGGTGCAGGGACGAGATCGCAGTCAAACTGGTAGAGACGGAGCAGAATCATTACGTTGCCTGTCCTGTCCTTCCTAAGTTCTCAAGCCCGAAGGCACCGGAGGCGGCAGGGATGAATGTTTCAGGTTATCCTCGTGTCAATTCTAAACCAGTACTGGAGGCCAGGAACCTCACAAAGAGATTCGAGAAGAAAACAGGGCTGAGGGAGATCAAGACCTCCGCAGACAACGAGATTATCGCCGTAGATTCCGTAGATTTAAGCGTAGCAGAGGGGGAGATCGTCGCCCTTGTAGGTGAAACAGGTAGCGGGAAAACCACCCTCAGCAGACTGCTTGGCCTTCTTGAAACACCAACTTCGGGTGAAGTCAAACTCAATGGAATCTCCGTCGAGATGAGGGAAAGCAAGAGAATAAAGGAACTGAGGAGGATTGTGCAGACAATATTCCAGGACCCGTTCCAGAGCGTGAATCCCAGGTTTTCAGTCTTCTCCGCAATAGCCGAGCCTGTGAGCGTCAACGGGATGGCCCTGGATCAAAATAATGGAGGGGAGGGGAACAGAGGAGGGACTGAAAGTGGAGGCAACGGATCCAATGCAACCAGACTTGAGAATCTGGTGAAAGGTGCGATGGCATCGGCAGAATTGCTGCCGTTCGAAGATTACGTTGACAAGTTCCCACATCAGCTGAGCGGTGGGCAGAGGCAGAGACTTTGCATAGCGAGAGGGCTCATACTGAACCCTAAAATATTGATAGCTGACGAACCGATATCAATGCTGGATGTATCTCTAAGGGCAGGAGTACTGAACCTCCTGAAGAAGCTCAGGGAGGAAAGGGGAATTTCAATCCTGTACATAACTCACGACATGGCATCCGCGAGATACCTGAGCGACAGGATATATGTGATGTACAAGGGAGAAATAGTCGAAACAGGGACCACGGAATCGTTGATCAGGAAGAGCGCTCATCCATATACTATAGCACTCCTCCTTGCAAGCATAGGGGTACAGGGGTCCATTTATGAAACTTTGGGGGCAAAGATATTCGCTCAGCGTGAAGGTTCAAGCCCGGAGGGATGCAAGTTCGCAGATAGATGCCAGTTCGCGAAGGACATCTGCTTCAAGACGAGGCCTGAACTGAAGGAAGTTTCTGATGGTCACCAGTCGAGGTGCCATTTTGCGGAAGAGGTGCAGGGTAAGAGGCTGACAGAACTAGTACTGAAAAATGCGATCGGGTCCCGGAACTAGGCAGGAATTCGGGGATTAGACGGGCCAAGGACTGCCCCAAAGACCCAGTTAATTGGAATAACGCTCAAATTTGGTGTTGAACACGTTTAACGAAAAGTAAATACTTTGCCGTTTTGATTCTTTAATGCTGGTAGGATATGGATCATTTTAAAAGTGACCTGATCAGGATGGAAGTGAACTACCGAGGAATTTTTCAGAAAACTCTTGGGAAGCACATTTCGACTGATATTGTGTACATTGCCCACGAAGAGGGAAAGACCGCCTTCTCCAACGGAAGATACAGCGATGATCCCCAGAGGAACGGCGTCCCATGCGCCAACTTCGCGTATTTCTCCAGGTCACTCTCTGAGGAAGACCTTGAGGCGGAAGCGAGTGCGGCAATGGACATAAAACAGGCAGAGCTTGTCGTAGTTCTTGACGATACGATGGCAAAGGGGCTGGAGCCATGGGGGCACTACGGAATAAGGCCCGTTAACGAGAAGGTGGTTGAAGATGGAACAATCCTGTTTGTGAGCAACCGGAAGGCGTCGGAACTGGTGAGTCTTTTTGAAAGGAAGCCCTTCAGATACAGGATTGCCATCATTGGAGGTGAGGCCAGCTTCTCAGGGCTCTGGTACTTCAAGGACGACATGACAGACGTGCGCATCCTCGGCGCAATTGCTAAACTTAACCCTGATATTGCATCTATTGGAACAGTTCTTTCATACGTGAAGAAGAAATACAAATCCGAAGAGAAGGTGGAGGCGGCAAGGAAGGCATACGAAGAGGTAAAGGTGACTGATGTTTCCCCTGCCGACGGAATTACATGGCCGTACGAGAAACCTGCACTTCCAGCATGGGATCAGTTCGAAGAAGGAGTTGTTGTCCGTGCGGTAAAGCGCGGATTCTCACTTGGTCCAAGGGGACAGAACAGGAACCCAGATTTTAAGAGGGGGACGAACAGAACGGAGAGGCCTGTAGTGAGGTTCGACATATGCACAAAGTGTACACTCTGCTGGGCGTCATGCCCGGACGAGGCGTTCGACCCAGTCAGGGAAGGGTATTATGACGTAAATTACGAATACTGCACAGGGTGCGGCAGATGCGCAGACGTATGCCCAGTGGACGATTGCATAGTGATGGTCGATGAGATGAAGTTTGCAAGCAACGAATCATTCTACGAGAAGTATGCAAGGGACACGGTCTCATACGTGAACGAGATTGAATCAATGAAGGGGAAGAGGAGGGAGATACCGGAGCATATAACAGGAAAGGGGAAGATTTTGAGGAATGTGGAAAAACAGAAGCCACTGAAGGAGGCGAGATGAATGTCGGAAAGCAGGGAGGAATCTGTGTTTGAGATGGAGGAGCTTATGACAGGGACAGATGCGGTTGCCCACGCAGTGAGGCTCGTCGACGTAGACGTTTTCGCAGCTTATCCGATCAGGCCGTACACAGGAGTGATGGATAGGCTGGCGAAATTCATAGCCAACGGGCAGCTTGATGCAGAATATATCATCGCAGACGGAGAGCATTCTCAATTCGAGATAGGTAAGCATGCTTCTTCTGTTGGTGCGAGGGCCTTCGTTGGGAGCAGCGGAACAGGCTGGCTGTATGCAATGGAGGCAATAGGTGTTACTGCGACTGACAGGCTCCCGGTTGTAGCCCTTGTCGGGAACAGGGCCCTGGATGATCCAGGGGCATTCGGGGTGGAGCACAACGACGCCCTACTGGTCAGAGATCTGGGGTGGCTGATAGTATGGGCATCCACTGCCCAGGAGGCCCTCGATAACACCCTCATCGCATACAGGGTAGGCGAGGACCCAAAAGTGCGGATGCCAGTGGCTGTCGCAATGGACGGGGGATACCTCACTCATTCGGAACACTTAGTGAAGGTCCCTTCAAGCAAGGCAGTGAGGAGGTTCCTGCCACCCTACAATCTTGGGGGAAGGGTGCTTCATCCAGACAATCCGATCTCTATAGCGCCTCAGGCAAATGAGGATTGGGTAATGGAGATTCGCAGGCAGAATTACGAGGCAGCGAAGAGATCGAAGGATGTCATAACAAAAGCGTACAAGGAATATGAGGATGTGTTCAACATTCATTACGACAATCCATTCATAGAAGAGCTCGAAGTGGAGGACGCAGAATCTGTTCTAGTTGGAATGGGGAGCGCATCCGTCGTAGCAAGATCGGTCGTG
>JAMCUN010000005.1 GCA_023381415.1 Thermoplasmatota archaeon
ACCTCCATAGTACTCATCTGGTACTGTTATTATGAGAAAGAAGTATTTTTCGTAGGGTAGTTTACCGTACAGTTTACCCTCTGCCTCAACTATCTTCCTGAAGTCATCTGTTATTGCATTCTTTTCCCTTACCATCCTGCCTTGCCAGGCGATAACATGTTTCTTGTTCATTGCTGTGAACTCCATCAGCTGGAGGTCACCTATTAGGACCGGGCAGTCAACGAGATGATCGTAGTCTTCGGCCACATATTCTCCCTTCTTCTGGGGAAGTCCAGTGGCTATCTTCCATTTCCCGAAGTTCCTGAATTTAAGCCCGAACTGACTGTCCTTTTTCCCCTCCACATAAAAGAAAAGACCTGTTCCGTTGATGAGGACGAATGAATTGTCAGCGTATGAAGTGTCCACGGTGAGCTCGTCGCAATATACATCATAATCTACAACTGCCGTTTTTTCCTTTGAGGCAACTGACCACCTGTTCTTCGACACCTGTTCAATCTTGCCGTTGGACCTGATGTTGGAAACGTGCCTGGAGAAATCCCTGACGAGGTAAGATCCAGGCGCCCAAACAGGCATTACAATCTCTTCCCTTCCAGATGAGGGGAATTCCATATGAACCTTCAAAGTCCCGGAATGAGCCTCCGATAAGTCTACGTTAAACTGTACCAACATGATATAGACAATTTGCCATACAAAAAAAATGTTGCGGATATCTGCTAGCTACTGAAAGATTTACGCATGTCCCCCTATTTTTGCGAACAGTGTTGCAATAATTTCCTCAAATTTTTGGACCCGCTTCGTCAGAACCCATGATGTGCCGGGAGGTCGATGTTCCTGTTCTCGCTCGATGCCAGAAAATAATATTCCTTTGATTCGGGACTATCACCCCTTTCGATCAATCTATATTCCTAGGCTCATCAAGGACTGGAATATCCATTCATTTCTTTCCTTAAGTATCTGGAGATCAAACCGTTAAGGATGTTAAGCCTTTGTTTCTTCCATTACCCTTGCGTTGTGCGCATCTATGAGAAGAAATATGGATTCATTCTTATGCTGGAACTGAAGAGACCAGATAGGGATGTGCACCAAGTACATGTCCGCAATATCGACTGTCACATTTGCGGACAGGAAGCCATGAACGCTTCTCTGCAGCTTCCTTATCTCCCACTGCTGTATCCTTATCTTTCCCTCCATCCTTGCCTTCTCCTCCCCCATTGTCCCGTTTAGAAGCTTTACCGGACCGTTCATGTCGCTTTGGCCTATCGCTCTCTTGTTTGCAAGGTTGAACACATAGTCTGGCGGCTGGTACTGGTTCATGTTTTCTATTGCTATAACAGGGTATTTAACCTCATTTACATCCGAGCCCGATTCCACAACTGTCTGGAAGTTCATGGTCGGACCCCCGAATCCTCCTCTTCCACCCATACCTACTGCAACGAAGCCTCCAGGATTCACCTGCTCCCTTTTGTACTGGTACTGCGCAGAATATCCCGCATCCATTATCCAGTAGGGGATGTAGTTCAGCTCCACCTTCTTGAGCTCGCTCTTTTCGAACAGGTGCCTGTGAAAGATGCTGTCATCGAGGAATGACTTGGATATCTGCTCAGCCTGATCTTTCATCTGCACCTTGATGTCAAGGATGAAGTGCTTCGATACCCTGCTCCATCCCAGTGAACCAAGTGATATGGAAGTTCCGCAGTAACTGCAAACAACCATGGCCTCACCAGGTGCTGGATTTAGGGGAGCCCCGCAGTTGGGGCATTTCATTTCCTTCAAAACTTCCTCCTGATTTCCAGTTTTTTCCTGTGCATTACCCGTAGCTGCCTGCTGACCAGCCTTCTGGGCAGCACCGCATTTCGGACAGAATTCCGAGTCGTCGGGAATCTCAGCTCCGCACTTCCTGCAGTACACTCTAGCTCACCTTCTCACCGCAGTTGGGGCAGAATTTTGCTCCTGCCGGGATTTCGGTGCCGCATTTCTGGCACTTTGTGATTATAGGTTTTCCACACTCCGGGCAGAACTTTGACGTCTTTGGAATATCCTTCCCGCAATTCGGACATTTCATCAATCCTTGAGACGAGAAATCGAATCCGCACGAAGGGCAGAACCTTGCGTTTTCATCAACATCTCCCTGGCACTTCGGGCACTTCTTCACCCTCTTTTCTTGAGGAGGTGGCTGTTGACTCATTCCCTGCGTGATGTTTGTGGCCATGGGATATGCCATACCTGCACCTGCCCCTAATCCCATTCCAAGCCCGACACCGGCTCCAGCTGTCCCCCCCGGGTTTTTAGCTGCGTCAACCATTGCCTGTCCAGCCTGATACTGAAGATAGTTTGCACCCACTGCCCTCATGCTTGAACGTGTGTCTATTGCCTTCTGGACCGCATCAGGGAGGGATATGTTAAGACCAGAAATCTTGTTCAGCTCGACACCGTACTGATCGAATGCGGACTTAGCGGAGGCCAATACGGCCTCTTCGATATTCATCAGGTTTGAAGGCAGGTCCAGGACGGAAACTCCCTGATCTTTCATCTTTCCCAGGATGTTGTATATTAGCAGAACCACCTGGTCCCTTATCCTATCTTCCACCTCTGCACTCGTCTCGATGTTGAAAGTTCCAACGAACTGGTTTATAAAAATCGTCGGGTCAGAAATCCTGTACCTCATCTCCCCGAACAGTCTCAGCATCACTATGTCGAAGTCCTTATCCCTGAATGCATATGGCTCCTTAGAGCCGAATTTCCCGTCAAATATTCTCCTCTGAAGATAGTAAACGTATGCCTGCTGCTGTATTCCGGTCAGCGCCTTTACTAGCCCACCCACTATTGGAGCATTCAGGTCAGTAAGGGCATACCTTCCCGGCTTGTCAATGTACCAGATGGCCTTACCATCCCTGAAGAACACCGCCGTCTCATCTTCTCTGACGACAGCATTGTCGTTGAGCCTGATCAGCCTGGGAACCTTCCACATTATGTTCCCCTGCTTGAACTGGTCTTCCCATTCGAACGTTGTTGAGCCGAATGCGCTCCCACCCTGAGACGGTATTCCCGATCCCTTCTTCCCGAAAGGCATCTAGACACCTCCGTACAGCAAAGCTTCTCTGCTATTGTTGAGATCCATGATGGCAGTTATTGACCCATTTACCTCTTGTATCCTAGACTGATTAAGAGACCCTGAGTTGCATTCCTGGACGAAAGCATTCACCGCCTTCTGGAGATTCTGGATCTGTTCGAATATCTTCATGTCGAGGTCATATAACGCAGAAATCTTCTTTGCGTCCACCCTGACAGGTGCAGAAATTCCAGAATACCCTGCTCCGTGGTGTTTCACATCTTCAGCTGCAGTCTGAATCCTGGACCTCAGTGCACCGATGGATTCCAGGCCTGCGAACCTTCCAGCGCTTACAAGCGAGCTCTCACCCATTTTAAGGTTTGAAATGACATCCAGCATCTTCTTGTACAGTTCGTCCTTTAGAATGACGTCAGCATCGCGAAGATCCTCATTTACCCTGTAGCCGTGGTAACCGGGGAATATCAGCTGTATCTTCTTTATTATCCCCCTATCTTCTACGACCTGGTCCCTTAAGTCCGTCATGGCAGTGGGATAGGAAACGTAATTTAAAAACTTTCTACCTTATCTTTGCCTGTTCCCGGATTGACCAGCAACTGCACGGATATATCCGGCTCCCTAGTTTCGACTCTATAAATGTTAAATTGGTCTAAAATCGTGGATTGTGTGGAATCCTGACAACATTTAACATCTCGTTTGCCATACCGTAATATGATAAATGAGGGGGAAACTGGTGGTAAGAATTTTTCCGAGCTTGCCATCAAGTACTCCAAGGATTACCTAGGGAAAATTCAGACTATGCCTAAAGTTCCTGTCAGAGGGCTAAGCGACTTCTCTGTCTGGTACACTCCGGGCGTAGCAGCGGTGTCGATGGAGATAGCTAAGGACAAGGATCTAGCATACGACATGACCTGGAAGTGGAACACCGTCGCTATAGTTACCGACGGGACAAGGGTCCTTGGCCTCGGGAATGTCGGCCCCGAAGCCTCACTTCCGGTGATGGAAGGAAAGGGGCTCATATTCAAGTATCTGGGAGGAGTGGATGCAATCCCAATTCCGATCAACGTTCATGACAAGGAACAGATTGTGAATGTCGTAAAGGCGATCGAGCCAGCATTTGGAGGAGTCAACCTAGAGGATATAGAATCTCCGAAGTGCTTCTACCTGCTTGAAACGCTGAGAAACGAGATGAACATACCTGTTTGGCACGACGACCAGCTTGGGACAGCTGGAGCAACTCTAGCTGGGTTGCTAAACGCATTAAAGATAACCGGCAGGAACGAAAGGGATACCAAGATAGTGATAGTAGGATCCGGGGCTGCAAACATAGCAACGATTAAACTTTTTGAAGCGGCGGGTTTCGACATAGGGAACATTGTTGCAGTAGATTCACACGGAGTCCTGAACCCTGAGAGGGATGACATGGACGTGCTAATGAAGACAAATCCATGGAAATACGATCTTGGCCTCAGGACTAATAAGAAAAGAATAACAGGGGAGATCAAGGATGCCATGGAAGGTGCAGATGTGCTCATAGCTGCATCAAAACCTGGTCCTGGAGTAATCAAGGGTGACTGGATAAAGAAGATGGAGAAGAGGGCGATTGTTTTCGCCCTAGCAAACCCTGTTCCCGAAATATGGCCCAGCGAGGCTAAGGAAAACGGGGCGGAAATAGTCGGAACTGGAAGGTCGGACTTCCCCAATCAGGTGAACAACAGCCTGGTATTTCCCGGCGTTTTTAGGGGTGCGCTTGACGCAAGAGTGAGGAAAATAAACGAGCCGATGATAGTAAGGGCATCCAAAGAACTTGCGCTGTTTGCAGAAGAGAAAGGGATCAGCGAAAAATACATCATACCGACGATGGAGGAATGGGAAGTATTCCCAAGGGTGGCTGCGGCTATAGCGGATGAGGGAGTGAAGGAGAATCAGGCGAGAATAAGGATGAGCAAGGAAGAATACTACGATCGTGCCAAAAAAATCATCTCTGGAAACAGGGGTATGATAGAAAAAATGATGGACCAGGGACTTATAAAGAAGGTGAAATGAAAATGGAAGATGTAAAAATCAGGGAACTGAAAAAGGAAGACGTGAGAGATGCGGCAAATCTGGTGATGAGGCTGAAGAGGTTCAACTCCGAACACGACCCTCTATTCACAGTATCCCCAGACCTTGAGAAAAACGTAATTGAATATCTGGAGAGCGCCATAAAACTGGAGACTAGGGACGTACTTGTTGCAGACTTCAACGGAAAAATCGTGGGAGCGATCATGGGAGAGATACTGGAACGTCCATTCTATCAACCGGGAAAGGAACTGAGGGTAACCGAAATTTACCTACTGCCTGAATACAGGAAAGGAGGACTTGGAAAGAGGTTACTTGATTCTCTTGTAGAAAAGGAGGGCGTGAAGGGGTGCAACATACTGACTGTGGAATTCCCTTCTGAGAACCTACTCGCCCACAAATTCTACACGGGACTTGGAATGAGGTCAATAATGTCCATTTACGGCAAAAAACTGTAAAAGGACTTTCGTATATCTGAATGTATAGACCACATATCGTCTTCTCCCTTTGCCCCTGTGATGGGCTTCCCCACTCACGAGTCCGTTGCTGATCTACTTCTTCGCTGCATTAGACTTTGAACGAAAGCACCACCCTCGAGAGGAATAGAGATATCACCAGAATCACGAATACGACTGAAGCTATTGCCACGAACGGCCTGTCCCTTTCCTTTAAGTATATCAGTATCTGCAGGAATATTCTGCCTATGGGGGAAAGTATCAGGAGGAGAACGCCAAGTTGTATCAGTGCGAAAGACTTCAGCTTCACCACTCCGCCTGTAATTGAACCGAGATAATGAGGGAAAACAGTTGTCGTAGGACCCCCTGATTTTATAAGTACGTCCAGAGGAACCGCTACATATCCTGTAGAGGAGGTTGCGAGATATAGGACCAACCCTATAACGATCACCCCCAAAGAGACCAAAACGCTCCAGATCAGATAAACAGAGAGCATCTTGGACGAGATGTCTTCTTCCTCTTCCTTCTCCTTCTCTATTACAGCACTCCTTTCCTCCGCACTCATGGACTTATCCCCAACCCGTTTAATAGCATCTCAACAGCAACTACCACTATGATGACTGCGAAAATGATCCTGATAGTTGATCCTCTTGTTCTCACAAGCAGCCTTGCCCCGGTTACCGCCCCAATAAGGACCCCTATCGCTACTGGAGCAGCAATGTATGGATTGACATCCCCGTTGAAGAAGTAAATCCCTGCACTCGCAGCCGCTGTCATGCCGATCATGAAGTTTGAAGTGGTAGTCGATACCTTGATGGGAAGTTTCATGAACGTATCCATCGCTATGACCTTGAAGACTCCCGACCCTATCCCTAGAAGACCTGACAGGATGCCTGCAACAAACATCATAGCAGAACCGCTCTTCACTCCTGTGACGTTGTACTTCATCTCCTTGTTCAGTTCATAGTTAGGGTATTGCGAGTTGAGGGAGAGCTTCTCTGCTATTGGGTCGTTCTTTACTGTCGGTGATTGATTCACTTCCCCGATCTTCCTGATGAGTGGGATTATGGAAATCAGCAGTACGACTCCAAAAACTATGTAGATTATCTGTTTCGGCGCTATATGCTCAAGGAAAGCGCCCGCGATCGCACCGGTTGTTGTGAACAAAACCAGGAACGTGCCTACCCTTATATTAGAGATCTTGTCCTTGACATAAGCTGAGGCAGAACCGCTAGATGTTGCTATGACAGATATTATGGATGCACCGATTGCTAGTGATACCGGGACATGGAAATACAGGGTGAGAAAGGGAACTATGAGGACCCCTCCTCCAAGTCCTGCCATAGATCCAATGATCCCGGCAAAAACAGCTGCTACTAATATTAATAGAATATAGTAAATAGTTAAGTCCATTACCGGTTTATTCAAACATACGAGATTAACTTTGCTTAGTTTTAGTTGAACTTTATGCTGTCCACGTACTTCGATTTTTCAAGCACCTTGAACTTAGATACCCCCTTCGGGATTTCCAGGTTCCTCACATTCACTATCGATTCAACGTACCTATCGAACTCCTGTTCCGTCACATCCCTGAAGGAGAGATTCTCTATGTTCCTGAACGAGACTTTCTTCCCGTTCTTGGTCAGCTCTGACCCCAGGATCTCTATGGATTTTAAATCCTGAACGCTAACCGACTTCGCATCCTTCACCGCCTGAATGAACTCCTCTCCTACTTTCTTGGTCTCACCTGCAGCGGCCAGAAGGACCTTGAACGCATCGTTTGTTATCTCCCCTACTGTCCTTCCTGTTTCTGTCGCCAACCCTTTTACCCTGTCATAGAGCCTCTTCTGGACGCCCTTGATAGAAATGTTCTCCGTGTCTCCGCTCTCTTCCTTATCCTTTTTTGGCATGACACGTTATGGTCATCCGGAATAAAAGATTTCTGGTTTGCCAGAAATCATGACTTCAGGAACTCGTTCAATATTCTGGCAACCTTATCGGGACGCTCAATATGAGGCACATGACCTGCCTGTTCAATCACCTCTATCCTGCTTCCGGGAATGAGCCCGTAGAGCCTTCTTCCATTCTCCAGGGGAATGACATTGTCATCATCGCCCCATATTACTAGCGTTTTAACTCTCAAACGTCTCAGTTCGTCTTCCTTAAGCTTCCATCTTGGGTCTGCGTTGTTTGCCACTATGTTCCCGATTACGGCCTCCGTGTTCAACGGGTTGCTTCTGACAACCATCTTCGTGAAGTTATCCCTCCTTTCTACTTCCATTTCTCCAAATGTCCTGTTTATGCCTGCGCTGTCCTCCAGTACCAGATGTTCAGGCTCTCCTTTATCTATCGAATACCGGGCCGCTACCCACCCACCATATGAATTACCTACCAGAGATATACTCTCCAGGCCTTCCTGCTCCCTGAACTGGGCGACTACATCTTCTTGAACTGATATTGTGTACTGGATGTCAGGTTTATCTGACCTGCCATGACCCAACATATCCATGAAATACAACCTGAATTCATCGTCTAGGAGATTGCCAATCTTGAACCATGTATTTCCTGTTCCTCCCAGACCGTGGAGAAATATCACTGGAACCTTTCCATCCCTGAAGATGTAGGAGACTGTTCCGTAAGAGGACCTGAAACTTTTTCTCTGCACGAACAGTTAGGCGATCTGTCAATAAATCGTTATTCCCATGGTCCACTACTTTTATTAGGTGATACTGGTATACACAAGTATGGAAAAGGTGTCTTCTAAGAAGAGCCTGAATGTTGCTGGAATTCTCCTCTTTATTTCTTCGGTTCAATTTGTTTTAGTCATGATAATTGCAGAGGCCCTCTACAGGCCGACATACAGCATTGCTACCAACTACATAAGCGACCTCGGAGTCGGAATTACAGGCTCCCTGTTTGATACATCCATCTCCATTCTAGGTCTTGCTGTAATTGCCTCTGCCTACTTCATTTACCGTGGGTTCAAGGTGAAGGCATTCCCTGTCTTAGTGGCTCTAACTGGACTGGGAGCCCTTCTTGTAGGTATATTCAACGAAAATTTTGGCCCGATCCATGGTTACGTCTCTGATTTCACTTTCATACTTGGACCACTGACAGCAATATATGCGTTCAGATACGAGACATCTCCGTTTAAATTTGTTTCAGTCGGTCTTGGTGTCTTCTCATACTTTGCCATATTCGAGTTCATGATAGGAGGGAGTCCCGCAATAGGGGTGGGCGGATGGGAGAGAATGATAGTTTATCCTTTCCTTCTATGGGGGATAGGCTATGGCGCCTTCCTCATGGGGGTATCGTATAGGTAAGCACATTTCTATTCTTCCCTATTGTCATCAGATAGGCTTAGGAACTTCAATGTCGGTAGGCCTGTGCCTATAATGCCTTGAAGGTCTCCGAACATACCTGAGAAGTTGCTCATTGCCTTCTCTATTTCCTTCGATCTCTTTGCCCACTGTCTTTCCATAGACCTCCTTTCAGAATCTATGTCTTCCTTCATTCTTATTATACCTTCTGCGATCGCCTCTACCCTCTGCCTGAACTGCGTGCTCGTAAGATATCTGTAAAGTATGTCCCTTGTCTCATTGCCGCTCTCTCCAAGTCTCTTCTGGCGAGCAACCTCTAGCATGTTCATCCTGGCCACTATTGCCAGGGGTATTGCATTCTCGAAGTTCGTCACCATGATACCGTTCTTTATCCCGAAAGTCGAGATGTCCCTGGGAAGAGTTTTGGTCACTATTATACCCACATCAGCACCGTGCTTCACCATATCTTCCTTCAGCTTCCCTATCCATTCGTCGTTCCACTCCTTCGTTCTTTTCGCCTCCCACGCTATCCTTCCAGATTCAGTTCCTCCCGGCGTCCTGATGTTTTGAATCAGATCCGGCCCCTTAACTCCTTGAGGGATAGGCACAATTGTGTCAAGAGGGAATGCCTCTCTCACCCTGTCCTCAAGCACCTCCTCCATTGCTTCCCCCTGGATCTGCTGTGACCCCTGTTCGAGCTTCTGGTTCAGCTCCTGCACCTTCTTGACAAGGCTGTCTATTTTCTCCTGATTTTCCCTCCTTTCCATGTTGTACTTTTCGTCGAAATCTCTTTTCAATCTCTCCTGGATCTTCCTCTTCTCCTCTTCAACCTGCCTCTCGATCGCAAGTCTTTGCTCCCTCATCGCCTCTTCCAGATCCATCCTTCTCTTCCTTTCTTCGCTTTCCATCTTCCTCGCTTCCTGGAGATGCCTTTCCTTGACCGATATCCTGTCCTCCAGTTCTTCATACCTGTTCTGGAACTCTTCCTTCATCCCTTCCTTAATCCTGTCCCGTTCTGCCTCCAATCTCTTAGCCAGATCTTCTCTAAGCTTGCTATCGTAAAGCTCTCTTGCCTTCGATTCTATCGATTCTCTCAACGCAGTCGTAACTGGGATTTCCGTACCGCATTTGGGGCAGGTAACAGTTTCTTCGGCCATGAGAAATCTAATTTCATGAACTATTAATTCTTTTTTGGAAGCATGCTTACGCAAGATTTTCTCTCAGGCCGAACCAAAAATAGTCCGTAGAATAAGTAAGAAATATTTTTATAAATCGATTTTCATCCCCCAAGCGAGGAGGTGCGCTCGTGTACATCAAAAGAAGACCAGACGATGGCGACGAAGACGACGAGGATGATGAAGATTTTTGAGCCCGGCGTCAGAAGGGGCTCAATAAACGACATCGATGAGATAACGGGCGTCGAGAACAGGGCATTTGGGGAGCATGCGTACGATTACCCCGCCCTGAAGTACATGCTCGGGACGGCCAATTCAATCACGGCCGTTGCAACCATCGATGGTATGATTGTAGGCTACGCGACGGTTTTTTTTAGGAAAAATTCAAGGATCGCCCACCTCGAGAGTATCGCAGTAGACCCGGATTACCAGGGCCACGGAATAGGAAAGGTCCTCATGACGGAGGTGGATAGAATTTCGGTTGAGATGAAGTGCACCAAGATAGTCCTTGAAACGTTTGAGAGGAACAGTGCTGCCTTGCGCCTTTACGGCCTAAGCGGATACTCTATAAAGGAAGTTGTTCCAAACTATTACCGTATCCCCTACCAGGGGTCGAAGAACGCTATTCGTTTGGAGAAGATGTTGCAAGTGAAATGATTATCTATCCAAGCTCTATTCCGTAGGGAATGGTAAGAGTTCTTGCGACAGGAGTCTTTGACATACTTCATCCAGGCCATGTCCACTTCCTAACCGAGGCGAAGAAGCTAGGCGATGAGCTGGTTGTAGTCGTCGCAAGGGATTCCGTTGCCAAGAGGATGAAAAGGCTCCCCTTCATACCCGAAAACATTAGGGTAGCGATGGTTGCATCCCTAAAGCCAGTTGATAGGGCGATCCTGGGTGTTGAAGGGAACATATACGATATTCTGAGCGATATCAGGCCGGATATCGTTGCCCTCGGATATGATCAGGAATTCGATCCGAACGAGATAATATCAGAGGGGAAGAAAAGAGGACTTGACCTCAGGGTAGTGAAGATATCTCAGTATTCAGAAACGGAATTCAACGGCACAAGAAAGATAATAAAGATGCTCAAGACGAGATCATAGCTCTGGCCAATATTTAATGGACGACAATCTCTTCCTAATCATTGAAATTGACTTCTTTACGTTGCTCGAATTGTCAAAGGACTTCAGCGCATTCTCGCAGTCCTTTTCCTTAAATTCTGAGAAGTTGGAGAATGCCCTCTGAACGTCATCCACTATGCTTATGTCCCCGAACCTAGAAGTCCTTGAGAGGGGATTGAGGTCCACGGATATCACGAATTTCCCCATCCTTTTGAGTGCCTCTGCCCTATCCCCATCCTCAAGAGGGATGAGTACAGTGTCTGCAGAGAATATCCCTTCCCTCTCGCACCTTCCCCTGTTACTCTTAAGGCCCGGGATTCTAGCATTCTGGTTAAGACCCAGGATGTCCAGATCCAGTCCCTTGAAATAATCAACTATCAATCGTATCCTCTCCCTGGACCAGTAGAAGATATTCGCCTCTACCACCAGGTTGTACTTCTTTGCAAACCTCACTATCTCCGGACCGGCGAGTGCGGCGGCGTTCCCATTCACCGACAAAACCGGTCTTGCGGAATGGATCAGTTTTGCGACAGCTGCCTTCTCTGCCTGTATGGCGAATGCCTGGCTCTTCTCCCCGATCAGGTAGTCAAATGCCTCCCCCCTTCCCTGTGATATGAGCCCTGAAACTGTCACTATCCCTCTCTCGTAGAAATCCAGCAGTGCTTCCCTCTTCTTGAGGCTCTGATATCTCGGGTGATTCCTAGGTATCTCCAATCTGCTCGCCCAATCCCTTGTCTATGTATTCCAGAAACTCTTCCTCCCTGTCGAAAGGAATCTCTCCACCTGCGGCTATATTGTGCCCTCCACCGTGCCCCCCGGCCTTCGAAGCTGCATCGCCGATCGCGCTTGACAGGTTGACCCCTCCGGAAACAAGCTTTCTTGTGGCCCTTCCGGAGATTTTAGTCCCCTTGTTCCTGTAGAGCGCAATGACGGGCTTATTGCCGTTGACCAGGTATATCATCATCACGCTTGCCGCTACACCTGCGAGGTACGGGCTGTCAACGTAAATTAGATGGAATGACTTCATCTCCTTCCTTGAATCGTATGACTTCTTAATCTGTTCAAGAGCTTCCTTCCTCAGACTTGTGGATAGATTGTACATTTCATCCATCGCTTCATCGTTTCCCATGAACCATGAGGTAGGGAGGCCCATTCTCCCGCTTCTTCCGGCTGCATCAAAATAGTCGCTCAGTTGATTACCCGTCAGTCCATAAGTCTTGAAATTGAATATATCAGAGACGAGAGTTTCGTATCCTTCCCTCGCGACATTCTGCTTGATGAGCTGAGTCGTCAGAAGATCTACCACCTTCTCCTTCTCGTCTGTTCTCAGTCCTGATACCGGCGCATCCGGATCTATCCCTTCATGCTCAAGTAAGTACCTAGATGCTTCCAGGTTACCGCTCAGCCCGTTGAAATATGGTTCTATTGACAGGTATATGGCTTCGGAAATAGATTTCCCAGATAGGCTCAGGTCCTTGGATGAAGGGTACATTCCCCTTAGCTCTTCTACGATCTTTCCGTTTATTCCGCTGAAACCTCCAACATTCTGCTTGTCTCCTATCACTCCTGCAAGAAACGCGGGGAATAGATCGTGGTTGGAAGAGGCAATTGCCATTGAAAGCAGAAACGCAACCGTACTGGAGCATGCCTCTTTTGTACCGTCATAACCGTACTCCCTGGGATTGAGGCTTATTCCCTTCGAGCTGCCTGGTTTTGAGAGCATGTGGTGGTCCACTATCACAACTGGCTTTGACCCAAAATCCCTTTCAACGTCAGATCCAAGATCGCTAAGGATTATCGGATAATCCTGCGCCTCTCCTATGACCTCCCTTTCCATGGACCTCAGGAATGATAGGTGGAAGCCTTTCCCCATTCTCCTCAGTGTCTCTGCAAGTATCAGGGCGGACGAAACACCATCAGCATCGTAGTGGCTGAATATCCTGAAAAAATCCTCTCTTTGCAGCAACCGTCTGGCATCCTCAAACTTAGATGAATAAGCCTCGTTCAGCGATATCATTTGACTATTGATTCTGCAGTAGCCCTGGAGTAACTCCAACCATCAGGGAGCTTGCTCTTCCTCTTGTAATAGTCGCTGAGCCTCTTTATTTTTGCCTCTACAAGCTCCAGCCCCCTCCTGTTCTTGAGGTCCTTTGGATTCGTTCCCAGATGCTTGTTCAGGTTTACTGCCTTTGATACTAAAGCCGCAAGGTCTTCTGGCATCTGATCCTTTATACCATTTGACTCTAGGACCTTTGATATCCTGCTACCCCTTATCTCCTTCACTTTCGGGATGCCATACTGGTCTCTCAGTACCATTCCAAGCTTAGATTTTGTGAGACCTTCCTTCTTCAATTTGACAATGAGCTTGTCCAGTTCTTCGTTGCCCATAGTAACCCAGGTGGGCTTTCCTTCTCTAACCGGACGCTTTGATCCAGCTCTTCCTCTTTTCCTTGTATGCATCCTCGCCATTATTGCACCTTTCCCGTCCATTTAATTTTAATACTTAAGTTTTAATAGGACTCGGTGTACGATGTTCTCGTGATAGGCGCTGGACCCGCAGGATCCAACGTTTCCTATCAACTCTCCAAGAAAGGATTCAGGGTCAAGATGGTTGACCTTAAGGAGAGAGTTGGAATCCCAAATCACTGCTCAGGCCTCGTGGATAGGAGGGTGGTGGATATAGTTGGAGAGGATCTGGTCATCGACAGGCCATCTGAGGCGGAGATATCCACCCCTATAGGCTCATTTTCCCTGAGCTCCCACAGAATGAGAGTAGTTGACAGGGTGCTCCTGGACCAGAAGCTGGCTGCAATGGCCCAGTCGGAAGGGACAGACCTGTCACTTATGACAATGGTTACAGATGTCAGGGAAGGAAGTGACGGTATAAATGTCCACATCAAATCCAAGAATGGGTTTGAAACAACAAGGGCCAGGTTTGTCATTGGGGCAGATGGACCGGCTAGCACCGTCAGGAGAAATTTGGGCATAAGGGCGCCTAAGCTGCTCTCGTCCCTCCAGTTTGACCTTGCGAGACGGTCAGAAAAGGTGAAGATAAACCTCGACAGGAGAAGGACGCCAGACTTCTTCTCTTGGGAAATTCCTAGCGGGAATGAGGCTGAGATTGGAGCTTCTGGAACTAACAGCGAAGAAGTAGTAAGGAGTATGGTTGGAAAAGACAGAGTTGTGCGCAGGAGGGGAGGACTAATTCCAATAGGACCGACACAGCTGGGCAAAGGCAATTCATTTCTTATAGGAGATGCAGCAGGCCTAAGCAAGTCAACTACCGGAGGCGGACTCTATGCTGCGCTCAAGTCTGGTGACGCTCTCGCGTGTGCGATCCAGAACGGGGGAAACGTTCTCCAGGAGTATCAAAGAAACTGGTATGGCTCATTTGGAATCGAAATAAGGAGAGACTACAATATACGAAAGCTCCTGGACAGGTACGAGAAGCACTACAACCTGTGGGTACCACTGGTAAGCTCCTCCATTTCTGGAATCAACGCTGTTGGAGACGTGGATTACCCTTCCAAGACCCTGCTCTACATGCTCTTCTCCTCCCCCCTTCATTTCCCAAAGGCCCTAAAGGGGATTATGTCGAAATCCCTCCATTCATGATCCAGGCTGATATGACTGACGACTGCGATTCAGTCCTTAATAGTTTGGAACACGATGTGGGAAAATGTTGTCTCCACGCCTGAGAACCCCCTTATCTTGTTGACAACCTTCTCCCCTAGCTCCCTCAGGTTCCTCGCTCTCACCTTTGCGATTATATCAAACTCTCCTGCTATTATGTGCACCTCTTCCACTCCAGCGAACCTTGATATGACCTGGGCGAGCTCCTCCTGCGTCGTATCTCCGGTCTTCTTGAAGGAGATGAAGACAAAAGCAAGGACGTCTAGTCCCATATATTCATAGTTCAATTTCAGCGTGAACTTCCTTATGATGCCTTCCTTGACCAATTTTTCCAGGCGTTGAGCGACGGTCACCCTGTTCAGATTTAAACTGTCCGCAATGTCAGTGACCCTTTCCCTTCCATTGTCCATGAGATAGCTAACAATTTGTTCATCAATCTCATCAATTTCTTTCATTTTGTTATATGGATTTTAAAAATTTAACATTTACTGTTCACTTTGTTTGTATATTTCAAGCATGGTGTAATAAGGTTGTGGTTGTTAATGAAGGCATGATTGCCGAAAGTCCGATAGGTGAGTTCTTCGAAAGAGATAGAGAAAAGATTGTCACGGGGACCAGAGTGAACACAATCGTTCGAGGTAGCCTTAAACAGTACCTTGACAGGAGAGGGTTCCTGGAAATTAACCCAGTTATCATTTCCCCCATATCGGACCCGCTGAACCATCCTGTTGACGATCCTACCCTCAGCTATTACGGATACAAGTACAGATTGACAAAGTCCATGATATTCCACAAGCAGCTAGCGCTGGTTCACTTCGACCGTATCTATTCCTTTTCCCCTAACATCAGGATTGAGCCGCTCGAAAGGAGTGGCACAGGAAGGCATCTCGCAGAGTTCACCCAGCTTGACCTGGAAGTGAGGGAAAAGGGGAGGGAATACGTCATGGGGCTTGCAGAGGGAATGCTCAATTATTCTATCTCTAGGGTAAAGGCGTCAGTTGACCCTGGCCTCCTGAATCCGTACCTAAAAAAGTATTCGAGGCCTTTCAGGAAAGTCAGGTACCTTGACGCCGTCTCAAAGTACGGAAAGGAGTTTGAGTCTTTGATGAGCAGGGAAGCAAAGGAACCCTTCTGGATAGTGGACATCCCCCTTGAGGAAAGGGAGTTCTACGACAGGGAAAAGGACGACGAGAAGGGTATTCTTATGGACATGGACCTCATATATCCTCACGGCTATGGGGAAGCGATAAGCGGAGGGGAAAGGGAATACCTTTACGATAGGATAGTAGAACGGATAGCCAGGAAAGGGCAAAGAAAGGAGGATTATTCGCTGCTACTTGAGGCTTCAAAGAGAGGGATCCCACCTTCAGCAGGATTCGGGATTGGGATAGAAAGACTGGTGAGATTCATCGTAGGGTCCAGGGATATTTCAGATGTTGTCCTCTTTCCGAAGAGAATAGGGAAGTATGTACTGTAGAGGTATATTGCAATAACAAAACATCAACAAATGCTGTGAACTATATTTATTAACCAGTTTTCCATTTTCGTGAGACGGTGAAACGTATTGAAGTTGTACATTTACGTCATCAGGAGATTGCTCCTTCTTATACCCGTCGTATTGGGAGTGACGCTGATAACATTCTTTCTGGCGCATGCTAACATTTCGCTACTGATAGATGGCTATCTCGGAAGGATAAGAACTCCAGCACACATTGCACAGGTAAAGGCAATGCTTCACCTCAATGGACCTATCTTTACTCAGTACGCATATTATCTGTCTGACCTATTCACTGGTAACTGGGGTATCCTGTCTCCTACAGAACAGGCTGATGCATACACTCCCGTCGTGACGGAATTTTTGAGAAGGTTCCCTCCCACGGTTGAGCTTGCACTTATTGCCGTACTGTTGATTCTTGTAATGGGCATCCCGCTAGGGGTTTTCAGCGCAGTTAAGAAAGACAGGCTTACGGACCAGGTCACGAGACTCATAGCCATGATAGGGGTATCGGTTCCGCTCTTCTTCGTTGGACTTCTTGTGCTGATGGTAATGGGACCAGCCTCTATCCTTCCATCTTTCCTGCGGCTTCAGGGAGCAGGGCAGATACCAATTTCATACTATTATATCCCTGGCACAAACACACTCGAACCCTGGATTAACCCGAACGTCAGCGGTCTTACCAGACCGACGGACTTTCTTTTGGTTGACACTCTCATATACGGAGACTGGAGGGCATTCCTTGCAGGACTCTGGACCGTATTCTGGCCTGCCCTTGTGGTTGCTTTCGGTACGTTTGGAGTTATAATAAGGTTCATGAGAGGAAGCATGCTGGAAGTGATGGGTCAGGATTTCATCAGAACAGCAAGATCAAAAGGAGTACCCGAGCATTTTGTCATCAGGAAACACGTTAGGAGGAATGCACTGGGTGCTACGACCACTGTGATGGGGCTGACCTTCGCTGGCCTGCTGGGAGGAGTGGTCCTTACCGAGACTGTTTTCGGTTGGCCAGGAATGGGCAGGTGGGCATACTATGCGGCTTACGGAGGGGACATGGCTTCAATTATCGCCATTACTTTCGTGTTTACCCTGATCATTGTGATAGCAAACTTGATAGTTGATATATTATATTCGGTGCTTGACCCGAGGGTGAGGCTGGAATGACTCAGAATGTAGGTTCAACGATGAGCAGGGCCATCAGGTCCCGGTACCAATCCTTCGCAAAAACGTTCTACTTCTTTACCAGGAGCCCGATAGCCACTATCGGCCTCGTGGTCGTGGTATTCTATGTGCTAGTGGCAATATTTGGGCCTATTGCACTGGGCGGCAACCCGTGGAGGATGACCCAGTTCCTGTCTTACCGCGGACAGTACATATATAACACACCGCAGCCTCCCTCGTTGTCCTTCCCATTCGGCACAACCTTCGAGGGGTACGATATCTTTAATGGGGTAGTTAAGGCTGCCAGAGTGGACATAATGGTCGCTGCTATAGTAGTCCTGAGCGGAGCCTTGATAGGAACAATTCTGGGCAGCATTGCGGGCTATAAGGGAGGACTGACAGGTGATGTTATAATGAGAATCACGGACATATTCCTGTCCATTCCATCTCTCGTGCTGGCCATAGCCTTCCTCGTCATTTTCTCGAGGACTCTGAATGTCATGGTCCTCGCCCTAATTGTGATCTGGTGGCCCACTTACACGAGAATAGTGAGAGGGCAGGTCCTCTCTGTCAGGGAGCTGAAGTATGTAGAGGCTTCCGTAGCGGCAGGCGCCTCATCTTTAAGAACTATAATCAGACACATAATCCCTAACTCAATATATCCCATTTTCGTGCAGGTCTCCCTTGATTTCGGGAACGTTATACTGACAATGGCCGCACTTTTCTTCCTTGGAGTCGGATTTGCAGGTTACTGGACTCCAGAATGGGGGAACATCATATCGATCGCGACCACTTTCAGCAGCGGGATCCCGGCCATAACTCACTACTGGTGGACAGTAGTTATTCCAGCTCTTGCAATTCTTATACTAGTTGTTAGCCTTAATCTAATGGGAGACGGACTGAGGGACGTCACAGATCCTAGGCTGAGGAGATGAGTTCTATGGAAGAAGTGTTAGTTGTAAAAAATCTGAAGACTCAGTTCTTCATATACGAAGGCGTCGTTAAAGCTCTCGAAGATGTTTCGTTCACGCTAAGAAAGGGAGAGGTACTTGGCCTAGTGGGTGAGACCGGTTGCGGAAAGTCAGTAACTGCATACAGCATTTCCCGTCTTATTCCCGATCCCCCCGGCAGGATTGTTGGAGGGGAGGTGAAGATGGGGAATCTTGATCTTCTAAGGAACATAAACGAAGAGGCCAAACTGGTCCAAAAGAAGAGGATCAAGATAAAGCACAACTACAAGGTCATAAGGAACAACGAGTTCTTTTTCAACACAATAAGGGGGAAATACATATCGATGATCTTCCAGGAACCAATGGCCGCGCTCAACCCTGTCTACACGGTGGAAGATCAGATAGCAGAAACGCTCCTCCTACATAACAGGACAAGGCTTCTAAAGATAATGAAATCAGCGAGTGAGCACATTCCCGAGCTAGAAAGATGGAGGGAAAGCGGGGATATAGGGGAACTGCAGGGGGAGATAGGAGAGGAGATAAGGAAAATCAAATCAACTGCAAGGGGGAATGAATCCGTAAGGATTCACCAGGACCTGCTGATAGAGGGAGGGACAAGGTTTTCCAGAAAGAAAGAGAAGTACGAGGAGATGCTCAAGAAATCGATAGAACATGATCAGCTCGAGGACAAGCTGCTCACAGACCCAGACAGGAACTCCCAGCAGCAGATAATAAAGAAACTTGCCAAGGAGTCGAAGAAGATCAATTTAATTAAGATGTCGAAGAAGATGAAGAGGAACACAAAGGACCCGCTCCTCATAGAAGCGAGAAGGGAGTGCTTTGGCCTCCTGGAATCTGTTGGCATTCCGAATCCACACGGAGTGCTGAAAAACTACCCGCACGAACTTTCGGGAGGGATGCTGCAGAGGGTGACCATCTCCATAGCGCTTGCAAACAATCCCAAGATACTGATTGCGGATGAACCCACTACGGCGCTTGACGTCACAGTCCAGGCTCAAATCCTCAGACTGCTGAGGGAGCTGCAGGACGCAATAGGAACTTCGATTATACTCATAACCCATGACCTGGGGGTAATTGCTGAAACGTGCAACAGGGTGGCCGTGATGTATGCTGGAAACATAGTGGAGACCGCAGAAGTTAAAGAACTGTTCAGGAACCCGAAGCATCCCTATACAATTGGCCTCCTTCAGTCCATTCCAAGGGTGGATGATCCGAACAAGGCCCTGAAGACAATACCTGGAAACGTCCCTAACCTCATACACCCCCCAGAGGGCTGCAGGTTCAACCCGAGGTGCCAGTTTGCCTTCGATCGCTGCAAGACTGAGAAGCCAATGACAGTTGAGGTATCTGAGGGGCATACAGTCGCATGCCACCTGTTCAGCGGGAAGGTGATCCCTGAATGAAAGAGGTGCTCATAGACGCAATCGGACTGAGAAAATACTTCCCCATAAAGGGGGGTGTTTCCGGAAGGACGATGGGATATGTTTACGCAGTGGATGACGTGAACGTGAGAATATACAAGGGTGAGACAGTGGGGCTGGTGGGTGAGTCAGGCTGCGGCAAAACTACGCTCGGGAGAGTACTACTGGACCTGGCAGAACCTACAGCAGGAATGCTGTTCTACAAGCCAGAAGACTCGATATCGGATAAGGTGTCTGAAATTTACAAGAACCTGAAGACGAACAAGCCGTCCGAACTCAAGAAGGAGGAGAAGAAGATAGTAGGGGAAGCAAAAAGGGCGGATGTTTTCAGGAACAAAAGCAGGAACAGGGAATTCAGGAAGAAGGTTCAGATAGTGTTTCAGGATCCTGTGTCATCACTCGACCCCAGGATGCTCATAAAGGACGTCATCGCTGAACCCATAATTATCAACGGAGTTCCTTTGGAGGATGGAAAGAGGAAGAAGCTCAAGGGGGACGAGCTCCTGAGCTACATGAAGGAGATGATAGGAGAAATGGGGTTGAACGAAGATCATCTTTTCCGCTTCCCTCACGAGTTCTCCGGAGGACAGAGGCAGAGGATTGCCATTGCAAGGGCGATTTCCATAAGGCCGGAGTTCCTTGTACTGGACGAACCCACTTCAGCGCTTGACGTTTCTGTTCAGGCACAGATTCTCAGCCTTCTTAAACAGCTTCAACAGAAATATGGGATGACCTACCTGTTCATAACACACAACCTTGCTGTCATAAGGGCCATGAGTGACAGGGTCATAGTGATGTACCTGGGGAAGATAGTCGAGATGTCGAAGACTGACGAGCTGTTTAACACCCCGATCCATCCCTATACACAGGCGCTCCTTTCGGCCATACCCATCCCAGACCCGGAGAGAAAGAGGGAGATATTAGTACTGAGCGGAGACGTTCCATCGCCTGCAAATCCTCCACCCGGGTGCAGGTTCCATACGAGGTGCATATTTGCCGAGGACATTTGCAGGAAAGAGGAACCTGAGCTTGAAGAAATAAAGGAGGGCCACATAGTTGCATGCCACTTCGCTAAAGAGATAATCACGGGGCAGAAGAAACGGAGCAACAACGCATAGGGTTCTAGAATTTTCACAGATGCCGATTTTCAGAAGACTGGAAGGGGAAGAAAGAAAGAAGGCGATCGATGATCCCGGGAAGAGCTGGAAGAGGTGGGCCAGAGAGGACCTTGCGAGATACTGGTACAATCTACTGTGCCTGTTCCTTGACGTGATGTTGGTCCTTCAATTCGTTGAACCTTATTCCAAGTACGGTGGGGAGGAGAACCTCATTTTCATGATACTTTCTGTGATAGCTCTGATTCCCGTCACTTACGTTGAATTCAATATCTACAAACGCCTCTTTCCGGAAAGGTTCTAGCTTTAGGGCAATGGGACCAGTTCCTAGTTCGGGGTGCGATTCAGAGTTCACCTCTTGCTTACCCCCCTTTCTCTTTACTCATATAATAGCCACTTAAGTGCCCTTGATTTGATTTTCTAAGAATAGTTCAAAAATATTGTTGATGTAAAATATATTCAAGGAACTGCCATATACGGACAAAAATGCTACCGAACGTGGTGCCTCAAGAAGATAAACCTTAAGTAGGGAACTTGGCTATATGGCGGAGGTTATATGACGCAACCACAAACCCCAGAGCAGACCCCTTCGCAGCCAAAGAAGAGTTCTGCTTGGAAATGGATTGTTGTTGTAGTGGTAATTGTCGTAATTATAGCAGGGGTGGTGGCAGTAACTTACCACCCGTCGAAGACCACGACGACAACAAAACAAAATCTGTCAGTAACGCCGATCACATCTGGAGTTGCAACAGCAGCAGGAACGCCGACAACATTCAGCCCTAACATACCGTCTAACTTCACTTGGACAAAATTGGTATGGAATTTCGGAGATGGATCAACGGTCACGCTTACAAACGGATCTGGACAGGTGTCCCACATCTACGCAAACCCTGGATCGTATCTAGTATCTATGTACGCAGTAGGTCCGAGCGGAGTAGCTTCCAGCAACAAATCTCTGCTTTCTATAACTGCCAACGCACCTATAAGTCCGAATCCCGCAGCAATTTTTGGACCGATATATGTTCAGGGAACATCAGCTAACGGCAACACCACAATAAGCACAGGAGGGTGGGTAAATCTCACATATGCCGGACTGCTTGCCGGTATACCTGTGACTGTAGGAAGCCCCGTTTCCGGAGCCCCAGGATATGTAGTACAATCATTCTCATGGAACGTGGACAACGGAACCAGGATAATAGCTGACAACAATACTGGAATGGCCGAGACAGTCAATCTCACTTTCTCAACTCCTGGATTACATACTGTGGCCCTTACAACTACAACTCTGGGACATGGACTTACAGTTACTGGAACATATGTTATGACGGTAGCAGTTGGAAATTATTCAGTGGCAAAACCGAGCACAGGAATATCAACAAACCATAACGTGATCATAAACGCTGAATATGTGCCAGGAGGTCCGAGAACACTGGACCCCGCAATCGCTTATGACACTGTAAGCTACGAGGTCCTTTATGAAATATACCAGCCTTTGGTGTACTATAACGGAACGTCTCTTACGAACTTCCACCCTGTGATTGCAACCAACGTTCCAAGCGTAGCCAATGGAGAAATAACCACATGGAACTGGTTCGGAACAGGTAGCACCGCGGAGAACATAACGTTCTACGTGAATTCATCAGTGAAGTTCTCAAACGGAGACCCAGCGACTGCATACGATGTGTATGTATCATTCCTGAGGACGCTGCTATTTGCAAATGATGCAGGAACCCCGGGATGGATTGTAGCTCAATCAATGCTCCCTGCACCTACAATTTACGGACCATTCAATAACAGCTTCTACTGGATACACCACGCCATAACCTGGAATAATACTACAAACTCAGTAACGTTCCACCTCCTTCCATCCGTGCTGACATATCTGCCAAATACCAACGCCACTTATGCGGGACAAAATTATGGTGTTCTGAACCAGACATTCCTCAATGCATCGTTAAATCAAACTCAGAACTACAAGATCTGGAACTACGGTTCAGCCGGCATCTTCTTCCAGCTTCTTGCTGGTCCGACAGCTTCTGATATAATGGACTATAGCTGGCTCGTGGCTCACAACAACTCGGCGCCACAGCCGACCCTTCCGCAGAACACAAGTGCCTCCTACGCGAACTTTGAACAGTACGGAACTGCAGCAGAATTCAATTCATTCCTCATTTACAATACGATGGGAACAGGCCCATACCAGCTTTCTCTATATGAGGCAGCTGCACTTGTTTCCCTCACCGTGAATCCTTACTATGTGCAGACCAGCAGCCAGATGCCTGCTCCTTCCGCGCTAGTGCCAAAGGTAGAGCTTGAATATCTAACAAACCAGGGTACTGCCCAGGAACAGCTCCAATCTGGATACGCCCAGTTTGCTGCTGGAGCCTATCCGCCTTCATCAACTCCTCAGGCAAAAGCACTCGAAAGCCAGGGAATAATAACAGCAGTTACGGCCAATGAGATGTCTAACTTCTTCTTCACATACAATCTGGCTATAAACGTGACTGGAGCGAAATCATATCTGTCCAGTACAAACATATGGCCAGGATTCTTCGACAATCTCTCAATAAGAAAGGCATTCAGCTACGCCTTTAACTACTCCTACATGATTAACGTTACTGAATACAACGATGGTCAGTACTTCGCAAATGCCGAAGTTGGAATGCTACCTCCAGGGATAGCAGACTATCCTTCAAACATAACTCAGCTTCCGGGAGCAAATGAATACAACCTGAAGATGGCAGAATTCTACTTCAACCAGTCCGGATATGGCAACGGGACTTGGACTTTCCCAGCCTTCAACTCTCAAGGGCAGCCAGCTCAGGACCAGATGCTCACGGTATGGGAAGCTGCACTCAGCCAGATTAGCGGTGGGAAGATCAAGATGTCAACAGTTGACATACCATTTGCCTATACAGTAGCATACAGCACAGTGCCATCCGGTGCAAACATAATGCCTCTATGGTTCCTTGGGTGGATAGATGACTATCCTGGACCAAGCGACTTCATGGCTCCTGAACTGCAGCAATACGGTATATACACTCTGCCAAACGGATTGATAGAAGCCAACAGCACTGCTTATGGTTCCACACCATTCACAATGACGAAATACCCAGACCAGTGGAACGAGATAAAGCAGATGTGGAATGATATTGCGCTGGCAGAGGAATCAACAAACTCATCACAAGCCACACTATATTACTATCTTGCGAACAAGATTGCGGTCAACCTGTACCTCTATGTCGGTGTATTCCAGCCAATCGGTGTAGCTTACGTCAGCACGTCGATCAATCCTGCAGGACTGGTTCCAAGCGAGAACACGGCCGTCGGACTGTCATTCCTGCTGTACTACCCGCTGACTTACAAGTAATCAATTTTTTCTTTCTTTTTTTATTTTCTGATTTTTTCAAAGTAAAATTGAGATATCATTCAATTGAAATTTTTTATAAGGTCATTCTCCCCAGATGTCCCTCTTTATCTCCTCGTCCCTTATCCCCTAATGAAGAGTACCTCGAA
>JAMCUN010000006.1 GCA_023381415.1 Thermoplasmatota archaeon
AGGTAGAAATTACTTCCATTACCATTCCGGCACGATGAGCAGGAGGGCTGACCTGCTTGACAGGGAATCACCAGGCCCTTATGCTGAAATAAATCCGCAGGATGCAAAGAGACTTGGCATCAGGGACTCCCAGTTCATAACAATTGAATCAAGGCACGGATCCATAAGGACGAGATCCAGGGTTACCGACAGGGTACCGAAGGGAATTGTTTTCGTTCCATTTCACTACGACGAAGCAAGGGTGAACAGGCTAGTAGGTAAGGCGCTTGACCCAATGTCCAAGATACCAGAGTTCAAGGTTGTCGCAGTGAGGTTGTTGCCTTGAACTACCTGCTCAGTAAGGATGAAATGGATGCTGCGTTCCACTCCATTTCAATGGATTTCAAATGTTATGGGGCTGTAGAACGTGAAGGGGAAGTGGTATTTGACAGGGTCAATTCATTCGGGGGGATTTCGGAGGAGAGGTCAAGATATGCTCCAAAAGAGTTCCTCATAAGCAGGAATGAGGACGTCCTTGTCCTTGGAACACAGGATAGGAAGGCAGTATTCGGGGTCAAGAGCTGTGACCTGAAAGGATTCTACATCATGGACAGGCAGATACTGGGGAAGGACCCTTTCTACACGGAGAAGAGAAGAAATACCCTGTTCGCAAACTTCGTGTGCAACGAACCGTGCGATGGAGGTTTCTGCTCAAGTTTTGGCGGCCCTGTTTTGGATGAGTACGATCTTCAGATACTGAGGGAGGGGGAGATGTACCACGTCATGGTATCAGAAAAGTATGACGGATACTTCAGTTCGTTCCAAAGGGAAGACAGTTCCTATTTCACCAGTTTCAAGGAGGAGTTCAACAGGAAGGCGGAGCCGCTTCAAGTAGAAGGTGTGGAAGACAGGATGAAGTGGGATTCCAAACTGTGGAAAGAATATGCTTCAAGGTGCATATCCTGCGGTGCGTGCAACTTCTCCTGCCCCACCTGCTACTGTTTTGACCTGTATGACGAGGGAGGGGAGAGGAAGCGTGAATGGGATTCCTGCATACTTGGGGGGTTCACCTCATCTTCAGCAGGAAATATCCGAAACGGACTGGACGAGAGACTGCGGCAGAGATTCTACCACAAGTTCGTCTATTTCAAGAGGTCAAAGGATACTTACCTCTGCACAGGTTGCGATCGCTGCGTGGAGGACTGCCCTGTGGATATAGACATCAAGGAGGTGATCACGCACGATTACTCAGGCGAATGAGTACCTTCCAAGGATCCTGGAGGTTGCAGGGAGGAGGGAGGAAAGCAGGGATGTTTATACCATCGAGTTCAACGAGAAGAATGAAGGCAGGTCGGGACAGTTCTTCATGCTTTCTGTGCAGGGGGTAGGCGAGGGACCCATATCCGTTGCATCCGGCGCTGGAAGACAATTGTTGTTCACGATAAGGGACATAGGAACTGTGACATCTAAACTCAAGACATCAAGGTACGTTGGCGTGAGGGGCCCATACGGTACAAGCTGGCCATGGAAGGAGTACGACGAGATCGTTGCAGTAGCAGGAGGTATAGGGATACCTCCAATCAGGAGCCTGATTGAGGAGATGAACGGAGCAGGAAGGGGGAAGGACATAGAGGTGCTCTACGGAGCGAGGACGCCGTCCGATCTTGTGTACAAGAAGGAGTTAAAGGACTGGTCAAAGTCGATTGAGGTTCATTTAACAGTAGACAGAGGGGAGGGGGAATGGAATGGAGATGTTGGCTTTGTCCCTACACTTTTGAAGAAAGTCCGCCTTAGCAAGAATGCAGCAGTGTTTGTGATAGGGCCTCCCCTGATGATGCTAAATACGGTCAAGGAGGCGCTGTCCATTGGTTTTAAGGCGGACAGGATCTATCTTTCCCTCGAAAGGAGGATGGAGTGCGGAATCGGGGTCTGCGGCCACTGCAATGTTGGCGAGTTCTACGTGTGCGAGGACGGCCCAATATTCAATTATTCTAGAGTAAAGGAACAGAGGGAGTTGTTCCTCTAGACCTCTATACCAAGCTCCCTGAGCACATCATCCCTAGGTTTGCCATCTTCTCTAATGCCAACCTCTTCGAGATAATCCTTTACAAGAGTTCTGTAGTCGACGGTCACTGAACCTGTCGGTCCCTTCCCGAGCGGCGGATTCCCTACCATCCTTCCATTGGGAGCCACCTTCCAGGGGTTGACCCCGGCCCTGTAGTTGAACAGATGCCTGGCTACCTGTATCCTCTTCCCTGCCTCCATAAGTTCCTCTTCTGTCATGTCCCACCCCATTATCGCCTTGAAGAGCTTGAGGTATGGGAAGCTGTTTGGCCATACAGCAGTTGAAAACTGGCACATCCCCGTTGAATTCATGATCTGCATTCCGTAGGATGAGAGTGCCTGCATCTTCCCCTTCCCGGAATATTCGTACCTTTCTATCTTCCTCCCAGACCATTCTCCATAGTCGAATGGAAGCGTCAGCCTTCCACCCTCGTCAAATCCTATACCTCCTGCTGTGTGCCTTCCCGGGGTAGGATCTGCAAGATACGTTGTAGCCAGGCTCGGCATAAGCTTGGGGTCATGCATCGGCAGGTCCTGTCCCTGAACGTGCATCGCAAACTCTCCGCTGTTCCTTCCTATGATTGTGCTCGCCCTAGCGGCTCCATCTCCAAGCACGGACCCTATTCCCTCTCCACTGGCTATCTTCTGGACCATCTTCACCATTGCATCCCCGTCACCGAACCCTATCTTGAACCCGATGTCCTTTTCGGTCAATATGCCCCTCTCATAACATTCGTTCGCGAAGGCGATAGCTGCCCCGGCAGATATTATGTCCAGTCCTTCCCTGTTGCATATCTCGAATGCCATGGCCATCGAATCAAGATCGGAAACCAGGTTCAGTCCTCCGAATGAACCTGTTCCTTCGTATTCCAGCCTGTGTCCTTCCAATGGCCCATACTTTGTATTTCTCCTCACATGCCCTCCGCAAGCGAGTGTGCATTGGGCGCAGCCATAGGACCTGAGCTTGTCCTTGGCGATTTCCCTCCCGCTGATCCTCGCTGCATTCTCCTCACCAAAGTCCACCAGTCCTGCTCCGCCCCAGTTCTTTATCGGGGTATCACCGTTCAGGTGGGAGGCTTCGGTGATATCCGTTGTCCCATAGAGCTGCCACGGCCTGGCAAGCTCTATGTTCTTGGAAAACTGTATTTGAATTTCCCTGTTAGTCAGCCTCAGCATTTCGCTGTCAAATGGCTCTATCTTCTTAGTGCCTCTCACAATGATACCCTTCAATCTCTTTGAACCCATGACGGCACCAAGTCCTGACCTTCCCGCTGCCCTGCCGTAGTCATTCATGATAGATGCCAATAACATCTTCTTCTCTCCAGGTACTCCTATGACCAGGGCCTGCCCCTTGGGTTCGATCTTCCTAAGGTAATCCTCCGCCTCGTATGCATTCTTTCCCCAGACGTCTGCCGCATCCTCAATGGAATACTTTCCGTCTACAAGCTTCAAGTATACAGGTTTGTTCGATACCCCCCTGAAGAATAGAGCATCAAATCCAGAGTTCTTAAGTTCCGGACCGAATTTTCCACCGCAATTCGAATCACCCCAGGTACCAGTGTAGGGCGATTTTGCGACTACCTCAAACCTTCCACCTAGAGGAACTGCATGGCCATTGAATACCCCCGTCATCACTCCGAATATGTTGTCAGGGCCCAGGGGGTCTTCTCTTCCGTTCATTTCCCTGTTCAGCATATAAACACCTAGGCCATATCCCGTAAGGTACTTCCTGTAAACTTCTTCTGGAACCGTTTCCTCCTTAAAAGTTGAATCAGTTAGATTAATCCAAAGCACTTTTCCGTTTACTCCAAACACAACATATGATTGTAAAATGGATATATATTGTTTGTTCATTCCTCATAAGTAATCAAGGGAAAAGGTCCTGATGTTACACCCAATTTCAGAACTACGAAACAGTATCGAGGTCTTGATATGGGACTTAGGTTGTTTTGTATGTCATATAAAGTAATACCCATTTGCACTTAAAACAGTTGCATCAAAGGAATATCAACAGATATTGTGCAAACAATCTGGGTTAGAGTTTAATGCTTGAGGCCCAAGACCTAAATTCACCGTGCAATTCCATTTCAGACACTCATATTCTCCTCTTGCCCCTGAGGAAAAGGAATTTGTCGCTTAAGAACTGATAGCTGTAACTCCCGCAACGATCTTACCATCTTATACAGCACACATCTCCCAACTATACCTTTCAGTAGCTGCCCGAAGCCATCTCAACTGCTCTTTCCATCATGATCCCTGATCTTCACCTTATGTTGGACCGGTTTGGAGAGATCCCCCCACCATTTCAACAATCATTTCAGTTTGTTCCTCCTTGCCATTCTTACTTCACCTCCATTTTGAATAAAGCAAAGAAGCAAACTCCCCTCCCCGATGTGATGACCCTACCATTCAGAATATATAGAAACTCGTAATGACCGAAATATGAGAAATAGCACTCTAGCAGTCATTCTTATTGTTGTTCTTCTGGTAGGGGTAGGTGCGGGATACACTGCAGGCTATTTTGCAAACCATGCTTCAAGCGGCAAACCACATGTGCTTTCAGTCTATGCAGCAGGATCGCTTAAGTATGTCTTGGGAGACCAATTCAACCCTTCATTTGAGAACATAACAGGGATAGGGGCAGGAATAACTTTCGGCGGCTCGGTCTCTAATGCTGTACAGATAAAGGCAGGGGCTCAAGGGGACGTCTTCATTTCTGCTGCAGCAGGCGTGATACCTCAATATCTTATCCCGAATTACACATCCTGGATGGTGATATTTGCATCAAATGAAATGGCGATTACTTGGACAAACAGTTCATACGACATCCCCAGCTCGTTCCCCTTCTGGTTCGAGAACATTACTGCCCCAGGAGTGAAAGTAGCAGCCTCGAATTCTTCCCTCGATCCAAGTGGATTTCAGGCTATAGAGATGACCAAGCTGGCTGGAATCCTATACACGAACTGGTCAAACCCGTATGTCAGAATGGCATTCAACAATGATGAGTCTCAGTTCCTTAAGTACAATCACGCCTGGAATTCCTGGTTCGGTCCTAACGGAACGCTTTCCAGGGAGGGGAATGGAGGAGGGTATCCGGTGAATGATTCCCTCGCACTTTATGACCAGCTGTTCGAATATGACTGGCAGGTAAGCCATGACCTCTACATAACGACAGTGGAAATCGGCCTGGACAACTATCTTACCACTGGTTCAGTTGATTACGCTCTGACATACAAATCACAGGCTATAAACCAGCATCTAGACTTCTACGAGAACCCGACGGGCGGAAACGGACTGACCTCATGGATAAACCTTGGGAATATCAGCGAGGACCAGGTAAAATTCTATTCTGAGGTTAACACTTCAGGGCCGTCTGAGAGCAACATAGGAAACTTTGAAGCGGGACCTATACTATACGCAGCTACCATCCTCACAATCTCAAAGGATGTAGGGGAATCGCAGCAGTTCCTCTACTATCTGGTGAGCAACCTTGGATACACTGACCTAAAGTCATCCGACTTTGACCCTATCGCAGTCCCATTCATCTATTCATCCAGCGGATCGATACCTTCATTCCTTTCAGGGATAACACAACCTGTACCTTCTTATATCCCGCCGCCTTCATATGAACAGGTATGAAAAGAGGGACATCCCTACTATATCTGTTCGTTCCATTTTTTATCGTTTATCTTATCTTTATACTGACACCTATTTTCAGAACTCTAACTTATGAGAGCTTCTCCCTCATCATAAGCGACGCTTCGTCCGGTATACTGAAGAGCATATATTACACATACCTCCTGGCGCTTGTCGTTTCTGTCCTCGCCGTTGGATTCTCAATTCCCTATGTGTACTTCGTGTCAAGGACAAGCAGCCCTGTAGTGAAGGTGGCTGATAGTTTGGTTGAGCTTCCAATCATGATACCGCATACTGTCGTAGGAATCATGATGCTGATAACATTCGAACCCTCAATGCCCATAGGAAAGCTGATCAGTAGAATATACCCTGGTTACCAGTTCCTTGACACTTTTTTGGCAGTTATCGTGACCCTGTTCTTCCTGTCATCAGCCTATACCATAAGAACAGTTCAGGTCTCCTATTCAAACGACGTTATGAAGTATGAAGACATCGGCAGGACTCTCGGAATGGGACCGCTAAGGAGTTATTTCATCATTGGAATTCCCCTCATGGGCAGAGCAATGCTGGGGGGTCTCATACTCTCATGGGCTCGTTCCATATCTGAAGTTGGAAGTCTGCTGATTGTGGCATACTACATCCTTCCAGGGATAGTGAATGTGGCGGGAGTGTTCATATACTCCCAGTTCCAGTCGGGGAACCTACCAGGTACAGTTGCATCATCTTCCATTCTCATCTTCACAGGCCTTGGTGCATTGCTTGCATTCAAAGTCCTGGAGGTGAAGAGGTGATAAGGATCAGAAACCTCCTCGTTCATAGAGGAGAATTCAATGTTGACATCCAGGAACTGGACCTGCAGGGTGGTAGAAACTTCCTGATAGGAAGGAACGGAACAGGGAAAACCACAATCCTATCATCCATCGCCGGCTTGATTGGTTCGAAGGGCACAGTGGAGGTGGGAGGGATGGACATCAATTCACTACCGCCCGAGAGGCGTAGGGTGGGACTGATCCCGCAGGACCTTCTTCTCTTTGGAAGGATGAGCGTCGAAGAAAACCTGAAAACATCAATAAAATACGGCAGGGGAGATGTAAAGGCATATCAGGATATTGTCGAGGAAATGAAGCTCGGACCCCTGATGAAAAGGAGGGCAAATGAGCTCTCTTTGGGTCAGGCCCAGAAGGTCGCGATTGCGAGAGCCATCGTCTCTAGGCCAGTGCTCCTTCTCATGGACGAGCCGTTCTCGTTTCAGGATGAGATAGCAAGGCTTGGTCTAATCAGTTTGATAGATGAACTGTCTGTCAGGTATGGATTCGAATACCTTTACGCTACACATAACCCGAGGGATCTGGAAAATGGATTCTCCAATATCATCTCCATTGATAACGGAAAGGTTGTGGAGGTTGTTGACTCACTGGAAAGGGTTGAGCATTTCAGGACCCTTTCGCTTCTTGAATACAAGAACCTTGTATCCATGGACGGCCATTACTATCTGCTGGACGAAAGGGCTATCACGTTCAGCGACACTGAAGGAAGCGATTATGCGGTACTCGGGGGCAGTTCGGGGAGATACGTAAGGTTCAAGGTAGATGGAAGCTACTTCTTTGCCTCCCTGAACAGCGCCCCAAAAGGGAAATACCTGAAGCTCAACCTTGATGGGGCAAGGGAGGTCCAGTATTAGGAAGTATTTTAGGGCCTCAGTTATTTCAACATAATGGAAGTGAAATCGTTCATCGGAGTTGATGATGCGATAAGGAAGATCACCAAATATGGTCCCAGGAGGAAGGGACGGAAATTTCCCGTGCTCGATTCTGTCGGAAGGTACTCTTTCCAGGATATACTGTCGGACCAAGACTTCCCACCATTTGACAGGAGCGCTGTCGATGGCTACGCTCTGAATTCGGATGAAACAATTTCTTCAAGCAAGAATAACCCGTCCCGTTTCAAATTATCTGGCAAAGTGTTCCCTTCATCAAAGGATTCCATTGAAGTTAGGAAGGGAGAAGCGGTTGCTGTCACTACAGGAGCAAGAATCCCAAGAGGGGCAGATTCAGTGGTGATGTTAGAGGATACATCTGAAAAAGATGGGGAGATAGAGGTGTTCGTGCCTCTTAGAAAGTTTCAGAATGTGAGCAGGAAGGGTGAAGACCTGAAGAAGGGGTTCCAAATACTGCGCAAGGGGGAAAAAATTTACCCTCCACATGTCGCAGCTCTGCTTGAGTGCGGAATAGAGGATGTTCAGGTCATCTCCTTTTCTATAGGAATAATATCAACTGGTGATGAGGTCGTTTCAGGGGAGGTCAGGAATTCCACCCAACCGATGCTCCATTCATTTTTTCAGCGGAAAGGTTTTGACGCTGTGAGCAGGAACTCTGTAGGAGACGATGAGAGGGAAATAGAGAAGGCCTTGGACAGTTCTAAAGAAGACGTTATAGTTGTCACGGGCGGAACAGGTCCCGGGGAAAGGGACGTTATGCCTTCTGTAATCGAGGAGAATGGGAAGATGATATTCAGGGGGTTGAAGATGAGGCCTGGACGGACGACATCATTCGGCATCTACAAAGGAAAGCCGGTATTCATGGTCTCTGGTCTTCCAGTGGCTGCCCTCATAGCTTCTGAGAACGTAATCCTTCCAGTGATCCGGAACTGGCTGGGAATACCCGAGGATGATGAGGAGATCAGATCTGGAATCCTGGGAAGGAGCCTGGTAAACACGCTGGGCTTCAGGAGCTACGTGAGAGTAAGAACCGAGAGGAAAGGGAAGAAGACCTTTGTCTACCCTACCAGGGTGACAGGTTCAGGGGTGATCTATTCCGTCATAGGGGCGGACGGGTTACTGGTCATGGATGAGAGTTCCGAAGGGATAGGGGAAGGGGAAAGCGTAAATTACCGAGTACTGAGGTGGTGAAATTGGCAAAGATATTCCATATACTTGTAACAGCCGACAGGGCAAGAGAAATTATCACATCTGAGATAGTGAAGCTTATAAGGCCAGAAGAACGGGATATTTCAAGGGCAGCAGGTTATGTCGCCTACGAGGATATTTTCTCGTCTATAGACGTTCCCCCCTTTGACAGGTCAGAGGTTGACGGATATGCGGTCGATCACGAATCCGTCCTTGACTCAGAGGAGGATTCTCCAGTTGTGCTGAGGGTGATAGGAGAGGTCGAAATTGGCAAAGCCTCGAAGGGGGAGGTGGGAAAGGGGGAAGCCATGTACATTTCAACTGGTGCGATGATCCCAAGGGGGGCAGACTCGGTGGTGATGGTGGAATTCACGTCCAGAAGGGGAGACAGACTGAAGGTATTCAGAGCAGTGTCGCCAGGAGAGAACATCGCACATGCTGGATCTGACTTCTTCATGAACGAGTACCTGGTCAGGAGGCGCACTCTCCTAGGTCCTGAAAAGATTTCGCTCCTTGCATCATCCGGAATCGGTAAGGCAACTGTTTGCTCTAAACTCAAGGTAGGGGTTTTCTCAACTGGGAACGAGCTCGTTAGTCCAGGTAAGGGATTGAAGGATGGGGAGATATACGACAGCAACGCTTACTATTTCAAGGCAGTATTAGAGGGAAGCGGGTTCTCAGAATGTGATCTGCTAGGAACCCTGCCCGATGACAGGCCCTCAATGCTTTCCTTTATCAAGAAGAATCTGGGACACTACGACATTCTTGTATCCTCAGGATCAACTTCAGCTGGATTCCACGACCTTCTCTACCAGGTAGTGCAGGAGCTGGGAGGACATATGCTATTTCATGGAATAGCCATAAAACCTGGAAAACCTACTTTTGCCGCGACATTCAAAAAGTCTCTATTCATTGGGATGCCTGGTTTTCCGCTTTCAGCTGCATCTGTCCTCAAATACATAATGATGCCTTCCATAATGTCAGCGTACCTACAGGCAAAGGAAGAAACAACAAAGATCCCCATCCCTTTCAGGATAAATGCTGAGAAGGGGAAGGATCAGATCATTCCAGCAATAATCGGAAGAGGGGGAAGGGCGTACCCGATATATGGTGAGTCAGGATCGATAAGTCGACTGTCATATGCCGATGGCTTCATAGTCATAGGAAGCGGAAAAAATTACTACGAAAAGGATGAGAAGGTTCCATACTTTCCCCTCTCGTCTTTGAAGAGAGATGCTTTGTTCATAGGATCTAACGATCCCCTAATCGAGAGGGTACTTTTTGAATCGTTCGACTCTCCAACAATAATAAATGTAGGGTCATGGGGAGGGGTGGAAGCAGTGAAGCTAGGTGAAGCAGACCTAGGTGGCATTCATCTTCTAAAGGATGGGATGTACAACACCTTCCTGCTTAGGGAAAATGGAAGGATATTCATAATATTAAGAGGATTTTCACGCTCGCAGGGAATGATATCAAGGGACGGTACGTCCACCTTCTCAGATATACTGCGAAAGAAATTGATCTTCGTGAACAGGAATAGAGGATCAGGAACCAGAGACCTCATAGACAGTGAAATTGAAAGAGAGATGGGTCCTGACTTTCCGAAAGAAAGAATCAGAGGATACTTCTGGGAGGCAAAGAGCCATGTGGCTGTTGCAAAAGCAGTAGAGCAGAAGAGAGGAGACGTTGGGATTTCGATAGAACTATATGCCAAAACCCTTGGCCTCAAGTTTCACAAATTGAGAGACGAGAATTACGATATCATAATGAATTACGATTTCTATCGTTCAAGCAAAGGGAAGATGTTCGTATCAAAACTCAGAGGGTCCCGAAAATTTTCAACAGAGTTTCCGGGATACACATTCCCTGAAAATATGGGGGAACCACTTAATGTCCGGTAATTCACTATTCCTTTTGAAGTTCGTGATAAACGTGTCCCATAAGAGAAGTGATGATGGAATGGACGAGGGTAGAGGCATCTGGTGAACCAGGGACGCAGTATATCTGCTTCTTGTCCTTAATGAAAAGGGTAGAATTTGAAAGATATGCAAATCTCTCTCTTGATTCTGATCTCAGAAGTTCGCCAAACCCAACCATCTCCTTTTCAGAAATATTCCTGAGACTCTGGACTGTCACGTCTTTCCTGCTTGGTCCAGTCCCACCGACATATATGAACACATCACGGTCTCTGTTTGAGCTGTACATCTCAATTATCTGCCCTTCATCATCCTTGCAGACCACTTTGTCAACTTCGTGACCTTCATTTGCAAAAGCGACCCTGAGATTTTCTCCAGAAGAATCTGTTTCTTCAGTCCTTGAAGAAGATACAGTAACTATGAGTATCTTCATTTTCCTGCTACTTTCATCTTTATGTACCATCCTCTTTTCATCTCTCCTTAGTCTTCTTTACAACCCTCACTTCCGATATTTCAGTCTCATTGTACTGGCCGTCTTCATCTTTCTCAAGGTACTTGACCATGTCCCACACAGTCAGTAACATTGAGTTGACGCACATGAGCGATTCCATCTCAACCCCTGTCCTGTAGCGTGCTCTGACTCTGCAGGCGACCCTGATTCCATTCTCCTCAACTCTCATGGAAGGTTCAACTGATTCCAAAGGAATGGGGTGGCAGTGGGGTATTACCTGGGGTGTCATCTTCGCCCCAAGTATTCCTGATACCTTGGAAACCTCCTCAACATTTCCCTTCTTGATATCGTTTTCTGCGATTCGTCGCATTGTAGATTCCTTCAGGCGGATGAACCCCTCCGCCTTGGCCTCCCTCCTAACTTCCTCTTTGTCCCCTATGTCAATCATGACGAAACACAGTCATAAAATGGGGCTCTTAACTTAACCCTTTGGTTTCGTCACACCTCCTGAGCTTGAAGGTTGAATAAGCTAGTTTTCTTAGTATTAAAGGCATTCGCACTCCCACAGTATTTAAAGTCTTAGATACATTTCTAAAAATAGTTAAATAATAGTAGTTCCATAATCAATTTCGAGGTGTTTCCTTGACAACAGAAAAACCGTCAGGTAATGTCAGTAAAGCTGCGGTGGAAGAAACTGCAGTGAAGTCTGACAAAAAACTGAGGCGCGCACTTTCGACCTGGGATTTGTTGTTCCTGAGTTTGGGAGGAATAATAGGTTCTGGGTGGCTGTTTGCAGCTTCTGGTGCAGCAGTACTGGCAGGACCAGGCTCAATATTTGCGTGGATCATTGGGGGATTGATTGTACTTTCAATTGCAGTAGTGTATGCGGAGTTAGGTGGGATGCTACCGCGGTCCGGTGCGATCGTGAGGTATGGACAGTATTCCCACGGGTCTTTCGCAGGATACTTATTCGGGTGGGCCTATTTCCTGTCAGCTGTATCAGTGCCAGCAATAGAGGCAGAGGCAGTAATCACTTACGCGGGTACGTACATAAAGGGACTGGTAACCCCAACGGCTGTGCTTTCAGGAACTGGAATAGTTCTTGCCGCACTGTTAATGGTGTTCTTCTTCTTCCTCAACTATCTCGGAGTAAAGATTATGGGTAAGACAAACACAGGAATGACCTGGTGGAAACTAGTTATCCCTCTCCTTACAGTTCTGCTTCTCTTTGTAGTGCATTTCAACATCGGGAATTTTGTTCTTCACAATGGCCTTGTACCGTACGGCTGGGCCAACGTCTTCGCTGCAGTATCACTTTCTGGTATCGTCTTCTCATACCTTGGATTCAGGCAGGCTCTAGATTACGGTGGAGAGGCTAGGACCCCGCAAAGGTCTATACCCATAGCTACTGTAGGTTCAGTGCTTATAGGAATCGCGCTCTATACGCTGTTGCAAGTTGTTTTCATCGGTCAGGTCAACTGGGCAGCGGTGGGAATAAGTCCTGGAGCCTGGAGTGCTTTGGTAGGGGGAGTAGTTACAGCACCATTTGCGACTCTCGCTTCCTCCGCAGGACTCGTGTGGCTCACATATCTGCTGTTTGCAGATGCGTACGTATCACCATCAGGAACTCTGAATGTATACTTGGGGACTTCACAAAGGACACTTTACGGACTTGGTACTCTTGGCTTCTTCCCTAAGGGCATGATCAAAATTAATGAAAAGCACAGGATACCTGTTCTTCCGCTGCTGATATCCCTTATAATCGGATTCATCTTCTTCGCACCTTTCCCAAGCTGGTACAAGATGGTTGGGTTCATAACAAGCGCCACTGTTTTCACATATATCGTCGGTGGGAGTGCCCTGATGACTTTCAGGAAACACGCAGCTGACTTCAAGCGGCCGTTCAGACTAGGTGCTGCTTCAATTCTCTCTCCTATAGCGTTCATTGGTGCATCAGAAATAGTTTACTGGAGCGGATGGCCACTGGTAGGGTACCTGGCAATTGCAATTGGCATCGGCCTGATAGTATGGGCAGTAATGGTTTACGGGTTCAAGGCGCCGGGTAAATTCTCTGCCAAGGATTTAAAAGCCGGAGTGTGGGTACCTGTCTACATAATAGCTCTTGTAATCCTGTCTTACATAGGTGGTTCTACTTTCGGAGGTATAGGTATCCTCAAGTTCCCGATCGACCTGATAGTCGTCGCTGTAGTGGCCCTGATATTCTATTTCTGGTCGCTGTACAGTGGCTACAGAACCGAGGACATAGAAGAGATTGCAACACTCGGAACACAATACGTGTCTCAGGAGGAATAGCGGGACCGGACAAAATGGATGAATAAGGTAGGCACATTTTTTCCTTTTATTTCATATCTTTAATTCAAAAGTTTGCGAGAGGAAAGAATGAAGGTTTTACGACATTCCACTTCATTCAAATCTCAAGAAACAATAAGTAGTATCTTATATTGAGATATACTGAAATGACCGCTGGGAAAGGCGCGAAAAAGATAGATTTTAAAGGTTATATAAATTCGAGTTATCTCAGTAAGTGGGTTATCGTAGGTATACTGATAGGGATAGTTGCAGGTCTTGGAGCAGCGGCATTCTATTATCTTATCCAGTTCGCCTCTGATAACTTCCTTGGGAGAATAACTGGCATCTACCCGCCAAATCCAGCGGGTGAATTGCCATCCCCCATTTCCAGTTCCCCGCACTACTTTCTGATACCCCTCTCTCTTGCACTTGGTGGACTGATAGTGGGCCTATTGATCTTCTTCTTTGCACCTGAGGCAGAGGGGCATGGAACAGATGCAGCAATAGATGCGTTCCACAACAGGAATGGTGTAATCAGAAAGAGAGTGCCTCTCGTGAAGATGATCGCATCCGCAATAACAATTGGCTCCGGCGGAAGCGGAGGAAGGGAAGGGCCAACTGCACAGATTTCTGCCGGATTCGGCTCTTATGTCGCTACCGTCTTTGGAATGTCGAATAGGGATAGACGGATTGCCGTTGCAGCAGGCATTGGCGCCGGGATAGGGGCCATTTTCAGGTCTCCATTTGCGGGGGCAATCCTAAGTGCAGAGATACTTTACAGCGGCGGAGACATGGAGGTGGAGGCCCTCACCCCAGCTTTCATAGCCTCTCCTGTTGGCTACGTGATTTTTGCGTCCTTCACAAATTTCTCGCCTATTTTCAGCCTGTCGTCCCAGTATACATTCAACCATCCCCTAAACCTCCTTCTCTATGCCATCCTGGGCATAATATGTGGCCTGATGGGTAAGTTCTATTCTTCATTCTTCTACTGGGTGAAGGGCCTTTTCTCAAGGCTCAAGGTTAAGAAGTTCCTCAAGCCGATGATAGGGGGGGCGGTTGCAGGTGTGGTTGCCATGTTCTTCCCCCAGACACTCGGAATGAGTTATGGATACCTACAGTTTCTCATGGACGGAAACCTGAAGTCGGCTGAACCTGTATTCTTTCTCGTACCCATAGTACTGGCTCTTGTAATGATCGCATTTGCAAAGATTGTGGCCACTTCCTTCACCATTTCTTCCGGAGGGAGCGCTGGCGTTTTCGCCCCTTCGCTTGTAATTGGGGGCTTCCTAGGAGCAGCAACCTGGGCCGGTATAAACATGATAAGCCCTTCTCTAGTACTTTCCCCTGCTCCATTCGTGCTTGTCGGGATGATGGCGCTCTACGCAGGAGTCGGAAGGACTCCGATAGCAGTTATATTGATGGTCAGCGAGATGACAGGAAGTCTGGAGGTCATGGTTCCTGCCATGATTGCAGTAGTGATCTCTTACTATATCGTGGGATACAAATCCTCCATTTACCGGAGCCAGGTAAGGAACAGGTCGGATTCACCCGCCCACAGGGGGGAATACAACATTCCAGTCCTCACTTATCTCACTGCGAAGGATGCAATTTCAGGTAGACCTTTGACCATAGACCCGTCGACGTCAGTAGCTGATGCACTGAAAATCATGGAAGATGATCGCATTACAGGAGTCCCCGTGACAGAAAATGGGAGACTCGTAGGGATAGTAACGAAATCCGACTTGATCCAGGTGAGGTTGATACACCAGGACATGGAGTCAGTCTCTCACGTGATGACAAAGAACGTTGTATATGGTTATCCTGACGATAGCCTCCTTGAAATCATGAGGAAACTTTCTGTAAACAACATATCTCACATACCTATAGTTGATAAAGAGAATCTAAATGTTATAGGAATGGTAACGCTCAATGGAATATACAGAGCCCACCAGCAATTCCTGGCAAGGAACACGACGTAATCTGAACAGAATAACTACAAGGATGAGATTCAAGGACGATACTCCTGAAGGCAAGGCTCCTTGTCTTATAGGAATGCCAATTTAATTATCTTAAGTGGTGATAAGCAGTGGAATGGAAGAGGTCATCAAGAATCAGAATAGGTTTTTGAGGAAAGTAGTTTCATTATCTGCCGCCGGCGTTTTCCTTGATGGATACGAGAA
>JAMCUN010000007.1 GCA_023381415.1 Thermoplasmatota archaeon
TCGCCCATTAAAAGGGATCCTGAGATGGGTTCACTACGTTGCGAGACAGTAGGGTTGCTTCTCCGTGGGAGTGCATTGATGCCTGAAGGGAAGGAGCCTTTAGTACGAGAGGAACGGGGCTTCGTGGTCTCTAGTTTACCGGTTGTCTGACAAGGCATTCGCCGGGCAGCCACGTCATATGCGGATAAGAACTGAAAGCATCTAAGTTCGAAACCGTCCCTGAAAAGAGGCATCGTCATCAGATCTCTTGTAAAAGACAAGTTTGATAGGATCGGGATGTAAGCGTCAAGCCGCAAGGCGAGACGTTAAGTCCGCGATTACTAACGATCGAAAACCTGTAAAATCCATCAACTAACCCTTGCTGATATATGAGCAATTTTTTTCTTTTGCGTATATTAGAGGGGGCTTTTTGTGGCCATTACACCCATTATATTTATAGTGCATTTCTTCTTATTTATTCCAATGAAAATATTATTCATAGCCGGGTTTGGTCCCATTCCAAACGATTTGGTTCCAAGTAAGAAGTTGTACTCCGAAGATTTAGAAATTAGGTTCAACGAGTATGAGGGCGGGTACATGCACGCTCGGAAAATTGAAGGATGCAAGGGATTTGCCATTTGGCCTCTTTCTCTGGCAGCTGAAGATTGCTTCGGAACGAAGACTTGGCCAGTAAATATTCCTGTACCTCAATCTTGGCTAGAGTTTGAAGTGGAGGATGTGAAAGAAGCATCAGAAGAGATGAAGAGGAAGGGATATAGGCTTCTGCTTGATTCTTACAAAGAACCCTATGGCCAGATAGTCTCTCGGTTCCTCAGTCCAGAGGGCATTTTATTAGGGCTTGTGTACACCCCTTGGTTGCGGGAACAGGGTATCGATCCACCGTAACCGATACTTACCTTCTCGGAGGCTCCAGGAATTACTGATTTGAACCACTTCTCTTAGTTCAGTTTCTTAAATAGAACCTACCGTTATGAAATGCTCTTACCAAGACGCTCCGTCAAGGGGTGCAGATCATTGTAGCTCTCAAGCACTCCGTCCAGAATCTATATCCTAGCTCTAGATCAGAACTACTGGCTTTGGACTTTGAATAGGTTTGACAACTCACTGATTTCGTCGTCTCCAAGAGTCACCTCTGTGGCTCTTATGTTTTCCTCTAGCTGATGTATTCTCGTTGCCCCAATGATCGGAAATAAATATTTTCCCTTGTGAATAAGCCAAGATAGTGCTAGCTGGGACATTGTTATTCCTTTTGAGTCGGCCTTATCCCTGAATATCTCCAATTCGTTCTTGTTGGTCGCATGCAATTGATTCTTCTCGAACCATTTCTCATATTCCTTCCTTGAGTCTTTCTTGTCTTTCTCGAAGTACCTCCCTGCAAGTACTCCCTGTGCCAGCGGACTGTAAATCATGGATGCCAGCGAGTTGTCTTCAGCTACCTTTATGTTTGTCTTTTCCAGTCCCCGTTCCAAGAGATTGTATTTGTCCTGGATGAAATCGGGGGGCTCGAGGGGAGAGAAATACCTCAGGTTTAGGAATTTCACAAGGTCAAGGGCAGAGTGGTTTGAGATGCCGTAATGGAGTATCAACCCATCTTCCTCGAGCATGTTCATCGTCCTGGAAGTCTGCTCTATGCCGGTGCTTTCATCAGGTCCATGCACTATATAGAAATCAACATATTTCATCTGCAACCTTTCTAGGCTCCTTGATATTGCGTATCTCATGTGTTTCCTGTTTGAGCCTGAGTCATTGGCAAGGGGGCCCGTTCTTCCAACTACCTTGGTAGAGATTACAAAGCTCTCCCTATCGTATCCTTTCAATGCCTCTCCCACGATCTTCTCCGCGAGCCCCACATTTTCGTAACTGGCCTTGTCCCTCTCATACACCCCCCTGTACACATCCGCGGTATCGAAGAAGTTGATTCCCAGGTCGTATGCCTTCCTTATTAGCCTTATGGAATACTGCCTATTCACACTCCTCTTGCCATCAACTACAGAATTTGGTAGATACCAAGTACCAAGAATCAGTTCCGACACCTTGATTCCAGTCTTTCCAAAGCTCTTGTATTTCATGAGGAAGTTAATCTCAGCTCGTTCATATTCTTTGAGGAATTATACGCTGACGTCCGTCCTGACAAACCATTAAACATTTTAAGCTGCAACGGGTTGACCCGACAAGGAATTAATAGCGCCTTGTTGATACGGAAAATCAGGCGGAGGTTGTCGAGCTTGGCCAAAGGCACCAGATTCAGGGTCTGGTCCCGCAGGGGTTCGCCGGTTCAAATCCGGCCCTCCGCATCTGGAATTTTTTGCGAACGTGATTCATTCCAATTCACTTGGGGCTGGCTAATGCTGGGCGTTCTGGGACATAATGGTAGAGGGGTAACGTTAGAGCAAAAAATGTTCGATTTCAGGGAGCCTGGATATTGTAAGATATGGCTTCTCGTGCAGATAATTCGGTCTATTAAGTGGATTGATCCATACCCCCATTATGCCGATTGATTGTGGTGCAATCACATCCCATTCCAGGTTATCTCCTACCATCCATGCCTCTTCTGGAGATATTCCCAGTGCCTCAATAGCTCTGACATAAATTTCAGTCTCCGGCTTACCGACCTTCTGTTCTCCTTCTATAAGGACGTTGTCGAAAAGTTCGGTCAGTCCAAATTTCTCGATCTTATGCCTCTGGGATGAGGAACTTCCGTTTGTAACCAACGCCAGTTTGTATCCAGCTTCCCTCAGTTTCATTATTGTCTCTTTAGCTCCTGGAAATACGTAGAGCATTTCTTCCTTCATCTCGGAATATCTATCTGCGATTCTATTTGCAAATTCCACATCATCTACCCCGCAATCCTTAAGAGCAAGAGACACAATCTTTCTCCTGCTACTGACAAGGTCCCCCCGCCATTCCCTGTGTCTTTCCTTATCAGACCAGAACCATTTCGCCTTGGATGTTATGACTCTTTCAAGATCAGCTATCCCAAGATTTCTTGACTGAGCTGCGAATTCTTTTGCAGTCATCCTCCAGCACTTCTCGGTAAGCTCATCGAACGCGATAATCGTGTCGTCAAGGTCAAGAAGTATTCCTTTAGGTGATTTTGGTTTCATGAGAGGTTATAGATGTTCCTCCACATATTCCTTCAATGCAACCGCATTGTTCTTCTCGTCCACTTTTGACGAATAGAGGAATATCACATCCTTTTTTCTGCAGATATCCAGCAGCTGGTGAGTTAAGGGGTTGCGGTCAAGTTCGGAAAAATATCTAGACCGAAACTCACCCCACTTCTCCGGGTCGTGGGAATACCACTTTCTGAGCTCATCTGATGGGGCAATTTCCTTCATCCATAAGTCAATCTCAAGTTGGTCCTTGGAAATGCCTCTCGGCCAGAGCCGGTCGACAAGTAACCTGTATCCTTCTGCATTCTGTGCTTTGTCATAGACTCTAATAATGGTAATCGTGACAGATATATCTTCGATCGGAAGATAAAGGTTTCATATCTAAGCTGCTGTGGGTGAAGTGACACATTTTTAACAAGCGAAAATTTATTAAGTATACTTTAAATACTATCAAGTGGACTCGCAAATCTCCGTTAGCATCATTACAGCTACGCTAAACGAGAGAGGCAACGTGAAGCAGTTCGTAGAGAGGGTCCATAAAGTGATGGGAGGAAGCAAGTACGAGATAATTGTGGTTGACGATAACAGTACAGATGGAACAATAGAGCAACTTGAAAGTGTTGAGAGGGAATATCCATCTCTGACTGTAAAGGCAAATCCTCATAGGGTTGGCCTGCTGAAGTCAAATCTCATGGGGATCAAGGAGTCAAGAGGAGAATACAAAATAGTTATGGATGCGGATCTACAGCACCCTCCAGAGAAGATCAAGGATGCCGTGGACAAGCTTTCTGGCGGTGTTGATTGCGTTGTCATGAGCAGATTCGTAGATGGTAGCAGGGTCGAGCGAAGGGAGCATTACAGGTCAGTTGCTACCTCCATGGCGATAGCCCTGTGCCACCTGCTTGTACCCCAGACAAAGGATTTCAGAGACCCGATATCAGGCTTCTTCGCCATGGGAAGAAATGTGGAGATACCTTACGATAGGCTGTTCTCCTGTTTCGGAGGGCATAGGGGGTACAAGGTTCTTGTACCAATAATAGCAAACAATGAAGGCAAAAAGTTCACAGAGCTGCCATACAGTTTCAACAGCAGGTACTGGGGAGAATCTAAGATTGGGAGGGAGAATTTGTTGATTCCAAGATATATTACCGAGCTGAGGCAGTACAGGAGCATGTTCAAGGAGCCTGAGTTCTAAATGGAGTCTGTAAGGGACAGAAAGATAAGGGAAGCAAAGGAATTCTTTTCCAAAATCAACACAAGAAACTCCCTTTTCATTGGAGTGAGTGGGTCGGTTTCATACGAACCAAGGGACAATGATGATATCGACATTTTCCTCATTGCCAAAACAAACAGATTGTGGACTTCCATACTGGAGGTGCTCCTGTTCAGGAGGATATATCGTTTCAACGACCTCTGTCTCTCCCTCTGCATGGACGATTCTTATGCAGTCCCCTACTTCACAGACTTGAAGGAGGGCCTTGCAGTGCAAGATTCAGTAAGAGTGGTCCCAATATCAGGTGAAGAATACTTCAACGGTCTCATAAGGAGATCAAAACTTATACTCAAAGAGTTGAACGAAAATTATGAACCAGCTCGGCAGGTGAATTCCCCAAAACGCTCCATATCAAGCCCGATCGAGTTTCTTGCGTTCATATTCGTGGCCTCTTGGATAAATTTCAAGGCTATAGTGGAAAGCAGGATTAACTCAAAGAGGGGTGAAGGGACTTTCAGCACGGTTTTCTCACTTCACACATGCTACTTCGACACAGAAAAATACAGGGTTCTGAACGAGAGATATTTGAAGAATGAAGCGTATACAGAATGAATCTATAACCATCTTTCAAATGGATGTGGGGGTGGATCTTCCGCCTTTATTCACACTTCTCATCAACCAGAAAATATGGAGCCGTTCAGAAAGTTGAACCTCTTGTTCTTTGCTATCATTACCATCGTAACTATCACGCTTATTGTGAATGCGCTGACCAGCGGGAAGATGAAGAGGTTTGAAGAAGTGATCCACGTCCTCAGGGCCTCCTGCTGACCAAGGGGTGATGCAAAATAATTGATAGAAAGTGAAGGGACAACGAAGTATGTGAAAGAATAATTCAGAAAAGTGAGGAGAAGGGGGTAGAGGGAGAATACCGTGTAGTTCCAAAGATCCCTGTTTATAAGGAAGAGGGGGACGAGGACGATGAGATACTGTGGGTCTACAAAATTGTAAGTAAGGAAGAAGAACAGGAATTCCATGATGACGTAATTCACCACATCCCCCCTCTTGTAATAGTAGACTATGCACAGTGTAATCAGGAAAGGGATGAAGAGGTAGAGGAAGATGGGCGGGAAATGAGGGATCCCTAACCTAGAAATGATGACCTGCCATGACAACCCCTGAGCGAAAAAAACACCGTTAAATGTCGGCACTGACCTGCTGTAGATCATCACTTCTATCTCTGTCACAAAATTTCCGGAAAAAAGGTAGATCAAGGCAGCAGGAATGGATGATAACACTGCAATTCCTAGGTCTCGGAGCTTGTTTTTGCTGGAGATAAGAATGAAGGGGAATATGAACACAGGGAATATCTTCACCCAGAATCCGACCACGGATAGGAGAATCGCCAGATCTGTTCTTTCCTTTTTCATGAAATATATTGAAGAGAGGAGAAATAGAGAAGCAATTATGTCGAGCTGCCCCCAGACGACGCCTATCAGTATCACAAATGGGCTGAGGAGCCATATCTTTGTCAGGTTGTAGTGAAGTTTGAATTTCTTTAGAAGAAGGTAGTAAATCCCGAACACGGACAACACCATGGGGACCTTCGCAAGAAGGTAATAAACAGGCAATGAGCTGGGTATAAAACCAAGCCAGGCATCGTAGTAGTTCCCTATTCTTACAGCCGGAAAGATCAATGAAGACGGGGACGGCAATGGGGTATGAGTGATCAGTCCGGACAAGAAGTCGGATACAGTGGACCAGACCAAATAATATGGAGGATAGGACCACTTTAGGGATCCGGGTATGTCAATTGATCTGATGAAGGGATTCACGCCAGAGAGTTTGTGCAAACCTCCTGAGATCATGAAGAACATGTCGTATCTCTGCCCGAAGAATGCCGCTAGAACCAGATATGAGATGGCAATCGGCAATATCCACAACCTTGACCTGAAAGGTGCAAAGTATATTCCAGCCATCAGAGATGCAAATGAGAGGAGGAGGGTGATCTCACTCCCCATTGGGTCTGGAGAATTCGTGAAAGAAACGGATATGTTCACCAATAGGCCATTGACCGCTATGTAGTATCTCTCCACCTGAGGGGTTCCAGGGACGCTAAGTCCGAAGTCAAATGAGAGGAAGGAAACATTGTGAAAAGTTTGACTGAATATTGGGTTTGAAATGTTATTAATCTGAAATACGGAGGCATTTACTGTGCTCACGTTCCTGTCCAGGAACACAGAGACAACTGCCGAAGGACTGTACCAGAGGAAACTGTGGATGTAAATAACTGAAGGGGATACGGTAAGAGAACCTCCATCGAATGAATAGGAATTCACTTCCTGAGTTTGTCCATTCAATGAGAAGTAGAAAGACACGCTGAAAAGCACAATTGCTACTACAATCAGGGCATAGAAGAATTGCCTATGATTTATGTTTCTAGAATTACCGCTATTCATTTTCACGTACTATAGTCCCTCTGAAATTCTGTTCAGGAATATGACTGCCATCTAAGATTGATGAAGTTGGACGGCCAGAAACGGAATAATCCGAATATGTTCTTCCATCTCCAATAGCATTCAGCATATCGCCAATATTTCTTGGCATCTTCATTATGGAATGCTACAAAAGGAAGTTATTAATCTTTATCAATCTCGCACGCTACGACCTGAAGTTGACTGCTCCCGTCTTCCTGTAAGCAAAGATGATGTAATCTGAACAGCTCCACAAAATTGGCAAATGTCCCACTGCGGAATCTATACGCTTGATGAAGTCGAGCTTCGAAGCCATGCTGATCAATTTCTTGTAGTTGTATGGCGGAATTATTGAACAAACACCTGCCATAGAAACCCTCTCCATTCCATCCAATGTATCAAAAAAGCCTGGTTCCCGGGGAAATGAAAGACTGTTATACCTGCTGTAGTTTGCGGTTAGTTTGCCAGATATCCTCTCACGTACATATCCTCCTCTCCCCTGAACAAAATTGAGGAAGAGGTCAAGGAGGCCGTACTTGTTCAAAAACGATCCAATGAAATATCCTCCTTTCTTAAGGTTGTAATTAAGAATATTGACTATCTTCTTTGGGTCCTCCAAATTTAAGAAACCGTAGGATGAGAATACGATGTCATAAGTTTCGGAAAAGTTTTCATTTCCCTCAACAAGTATCCACTTCACATCGGCTTCCGCTTTCGGATGCATTTCCTTCGATCTCCTGAGAGAAACTTCAGACGCGTCCACTTCAGTCAGTCTCACCCTTTTACCCAAGGAAAATACCTCAGAATTTGGGCCGCATCCCAGGTCGATTATACTACAACCATCTGTTGCGTATTCATTCAATAGTCGGGTCGTCTGCTCTCTCATGTACCTCTGAACCCAGTTTGACTGAATCTCGACTATATAGTCGTCTACTACCCTATCAAATATCTTTCCAAGTATGTCTAGATTGTACTCAGGTTCACCGTCGGTTGGCTGAAAGACGACTATGCTCTCGACGCCTTTAAAGTAGCGATCGAAATGCTCCTTCCCGTATTTATCCGTGAAAAGCTTGGCGTAATTTCCTATATTTTCAAAATATGCCCTCAGATATGTTGAACCAACCTTGGCGAAAGGGTAGATCTTCAGCTCATCTACCCATTCACCAGTTGGTATCACAATGATCTTCCCGTCAGATTCGACGAAATTCAATCGAAGTTCTCTTTGAAATGGCCCGCCAATGGTCAATCTTATACTACGATCATTATATTTTTCTGAATACAAATAGGGTCTCATCTCCAAGTCGGTTAAACGGCGGAACACTCGTGAAAGCAACTTCCATCTTATTCAGGACGGCCCTTATTTCTGGAGCTTTGATCTTCTCACTAATCGAGGGTATGGCAAATATCCCAAGCCCCTGAATGCGCTCAATCCTGAAAGATGGAGGAACGAGTCCTAGAAACTCATAGTTGTAGAAATAGTGAGATTCAATCTTTTGCCCAACAACTTCAACAGCCAGGTCTCCACCTATCCTAGCGAAGAGTTTCCTAAACCTGAAGCGTATCAGGTCAACTAAAAACTCGGCAAAGGAAAGCCTATTCCTGACGCTCGTGATAAAATACCCTCCAGACTCTACAACTCTTTCCAGGGAGCTAAAGAATTTTTCTAGTTGTGGTTCGTTGTTAAGGGCGCCATTGAATGAATACACCATCCCAAACTTGCCGTCAAGAGACTCAACGGACGCTGCTGGCATCTTTACACCTCTGAACTTGTCTCCCAATCCAAATTTCTTAAGCTTCTCTGAGGAATAGTCTATCATCCCCTTGGAAACATCTATGCAAGTTAGATTACAACCTGTTGCGTTTATAACCTTCCTGGCCTCTTCTCCAGTGCCGCATCCAATTTCAAGGACGTTCCACCCCTCTTTGTAGCGGCTCACAACTGAATCGACCTCCTTTTCCCTTATACCTACATTTATGAAATTAGCCTGGATTTTCTCGTCGTAGATCGGAGCAGCAGAGGAAAATATCTTGTCAAGATTGTTGTAATAATCCTCCAGATTGCAATCCACGGAAATTCGAAACAAAAGGCATTAATAAACATTCGGTCTGGAAATCATTTTTAACTGAGGCTCGCTTAATCATGTAGTGGCAAAAGAGACGATACCAGACTACGATTCCATTCAGTTTACGATCAACGAGAAGCATGAAGACCTACTCGAGCGGAAGCTTATCTCCACTATTCTGGAAGATGGAAAGTTAGCCGTAGACCTGGGAGGTGGATATGGAAGGCTTACGAACATTCTCCTCGACCATTTTGACAAAGTGCTGCTCCTTGACTACTCAACCCGCAACCTAGAAAGGGCCTCAAAGAGCCTTGACAAGGATCGGGTACTGTTTGTAAGGGCAGACATAAGGAATCCTCCAATTCTTAACGGATCGGTAGATTTCATAATGTCAATAAGGGTATTACATCACTATGCGGACATCAGTTTCATAAATTCTATCGTCAAAAAACTGAAGAAAGAGGGAAAGTTTCTGTTTAACTTCAATAACATCAGCTCACCAATGATTGCTCTCCACATGATTAGGAGCGCGTTTCTCGCTAGGAAGATTGAACTAAACATTTTCAATCCATCGGTACAGGGGGTTAAAGACAGTTCTGGTAACAGGGATATATATTTTGCAAGTATGAACAACATCTTGAGGAAGATCCCCGCGGGCTGCAGTATTGATAGAGTAGTAGGATCAGGTCTCTTCCACAACACGTTAGTTGAGAGAAAAGCGGAAAGCCTGAATCTCCAAAGGTTGACTGAGGTCGAACTGTTGATTTCAAAAGTGATCAGAAATCCAGAGCTCTATCCTGATGTGTTCTTGTTGTTGAGAAATGAGGTAAGTGCACCCTCGATTGAAGCCTCTAATCCTTTAGGCATAATCATCTGCACTAGTTGTGGAAACTCACTTCAACCAGCAGGAAACGGTGCGAACTGTTCAAAGTGCGGAAAGGAGTTCACGTTTTCAAACGGTATTCTGGATACGATAAGCTAGCCATTGTTGAGAAATTTTCAAACTGTAAACATCTCCAAGTTTAGTGTGGTCTTGAAATTAGTTGCCACCGGTAGTGTATTCCTTATGCAATAATTTCAAATGAAATGCGATGTTCACAAAACTTAAGAAAAGTGTTGGCGTGAAGATCCGTGGAAAGAAGGACTTCGGCAGGTTTCACGATAGTCATACCGACTCACAACAGGTATGAAAAGCTGATGAATCTGATTGCATCAATAAGCAGAATAAAACTAACAAATTTGGATGAAGTCATAGTCATAGATGACTCTGACGTGAAACGTGAACTGCCTTCCAAAATGGGAGAAATCAAGATAAGAACAGTCACATCTGACAGGAGGATTTACATCAGTGAGGCAAAAAATATAGGAATTTACGAAGCAAAGTCCGAATTTATTTATTTTATTGATGACGATAACGAGGTTGACGAATCAACGTTCGCCTTTGCCATAAGAGTCCTTGAACATAATGAAGATGTTGGGGCGGTTCTTCCATCTGTACTCTACAAACAGAACAGGGATTTGGTCTGGGTATATGCAACTCCTTTCAAGAAGGGAAGGTGGGAGCACGAACTGATCGGAAGAAACAAGCCTAGGGACAGCAGTCTGGAAAACAGGGTGGTGGACACTGATGCCCTTCCAAACGCATTCCTTGCCAGAAAAGCAGCGTTGCAGGAGGTAGGAGGATTCAGCAAAATTTTACCTATATACAACAGTGCCTATCTGGCTTATTCCCTTAAGACGAAGGGATGGAAAGTAGTAGCTCACACAGGTTCATTCATCTTTCACGATGTGCTTCTGCCTTCAAAGTTTGGCTACTGGGCAGAGCATCAGATTCCAGATAAAACGAGGGTGAAAATGGAGGTTAGGGACTGGTATATCTTCATGAAGATTATTCACAAGGATGAAAGACTGTTTACTCTAAAAGCTCTCTCAAGGTCCGCAAGGTTTCTAGTACCTAACTCAATTGTCTATCTTCTGAATGGCGGCAAACTAAGATTCGCTCTAATCAAGAGTGAAATGGAAGGGGTTGTTGATGGGTTGAAGGCAAGCCTAGACAAGGAAAGATTGGAACTTGATAGCCAAGTCACATCTTTCCCCTGATGCGAAGAATTTCAAAAATACTGAGAGAGGGGTTGTTCCAGGGAGTATTCTGGAGTTATGAGATGTTTTAGCAAACTCCGGTCTATATCGATGCTATTCAACGGCCATTTAGATGGAGTTTAAGATGTTAGGAAACCTATAAATATCAACATTCCAATAAGAAAAGATGCCAGAAGTGAAGGAAAGTGGACATAACTTCAGGGCCCTAGGGCTGATTTTCATACTGGCGTTTCTGGTTGCTTTAACCATTCTTTTCACCGACAAGAATCTCCAAACGGATTTCGGAATTCAACATCCTTACTTTATTCATTGGTATGGAATGCTGACCATAGCGATTGTCTCATTGATTGCCGGAGCAGTGCTTCTGGTACAAGGGAGAAGAAGCCTCGGCCTTGCAGGTACAATTGGATCATCACTTCTTGCCCTATTCCTTATAGCTGACTTGGCAACATATTCGCAGGTCGGGTTCAAATCTGTTTCCCAGTTCGCGACATATCTTTTTGGAGTTATGAAGTATCCTGGCTCGCTCTCCTATATCCCAGGACTTTATGACCTCCTATTCGCCCTGTTTGTAATAGGAGCAATAGTGGGTGCCATATCCTTGAGGAGTCATAAGAAGGCGTGAGAGCTACATACGTTCCATAAAAAGATTGAGCTAGGGTGGAAGAAATATTGACGCTGCGCTTGCGCTAGTGGAACCGGAATGGCGGGAATGACATCGAAACGAACGATTTCCATGGCTCAAATACTTTCGTTCAATTCTCAGCAGGATTCTTGGAATTCCCGGATGTAGCGAAGGCGAAATTTCTCTATTAAAATAAAGTCGTTTCGTTACTGAGTCTCAGTCAATGCTGGTTAGATGATAAGACGTGGGTAGAACAAATGAAGAAGCGAAAAATAAAAAAATCTACTGACTCACGACGACCCCTATGTAAGGCGTGAATACCTTGGAGTTCAGGTTAAGGCACTGGTTCAGGTTGAATTCAAAAGTAAGGTGTGTCGTTGAAAATGCTCTTACGTTGAATGGATGGTTGAGGAAGGCTGAATGGGAAGATATGTTAAACGACTCGTTCGTGTCAGCAACAACAACAGATACCGCGGAAACGTAAACCCTGACCATCGTGTAGTTTCCAGCAGGGATAGATAGCGATCCAAGGAAGGAAGAGTTGTTAAGAGTCACTCCGTAAATATCCACAGTCCTTGAAGGAATCGTGTAATTCGTCCATCCGGTGGATGTGCTGTGCAGCGAAATCTCCGAGAAAGTCAGGTAAACTGCGGAAACGTTAGCGTTCACAGGAACATCAGCAGCAGAGAGACTCAATGTGCCATGACCATATGTCGTAATAGCGGCGTAAGTTCCTGCTCCAGCTATGGCTACAATAGCGATAACAATTACCGCAACCGTGATTTTATTGACCATGATTCAAGCATCCCACCACACATATCAATCATCTGGTACAATTATCTAATGAAGATTCATGATAACTATCAAAAAGTACTGTAGTTCCAGGATTCAGTTTGCCTTGCTGCCAAGCATTCCACGTGCTGCTCCTGGGGCATTTCTAGCCTCTTTCCCCCTGAGCACAGAGAGCACTATTGCAATCAACAGAAGAGCGATTGAAACAACGAGTGCAGTGTGCATTCCCCTGATGTATGCCTGGGATAGTGTTCCGCTGATTTTCCCAACTCCAACAAAAATCTGGAATGCAGCAGCCCTTGGTATGGATACAGAAGCAATCAGCAGGGCTATCGCGAAACTGCTCAGCATTCCCACATTGGCCATTGTCCTCAACAACCCGTTTGTCACTCCATACGCCTTAGGGGGAGCACTCGCCATGACTGCGCTGTTGTTCGGAGCAAAGAAAGCACTGTTGCCTGATCCGTATACAACCGCGCCCAGGACCACTACGAAAATAGAAGTACTCAGACCAAAGGTCAGGTAGATGAGTACTCCGATTATCTGGACAGAGAGACCCATGGTTGACAATACCCTCGCTCCAAACCTGTCTGATAGCCTGCCAGACAAAGGGGCGACCACTCCTCCCAGTATGTATCCAGGCACAAGAAGAATGGAAGAACTCCATGGAGTGAAACCTCTTGGTCCCTGAAGGTACATAATAATCAGGAAAAGCACAGCGAAAGTCGCAAGTGACTGGAAGAAGGCAGCGAATATGGATGCAGTGAGTATCCTGCTTCGCAGTATGGAAAGGTCAAGGAGGGGGTGATCTACTCTGCTTTCCACGAAAACGAAAGATATGATAAGCAGGAATCCGATCAAAATCTCCAGGCCGAAGGTGTAATCCCATCCTGATCCAGTGATGTTTGAGGTGCCGTACAATACGGCAAACAGGCCGGCGCCGAGGAGTACAAGACCTGCATAGTCAAGTTTTTCCTTTACCCTAGGTGACTTCTCCTTAAGCATGTAATATCCGATCAAAGTAGCTACTATGCCGATAGGGACGTTGATGAAAAATATGTACCTCCAGGTGAAGAAAGTGACGAATGCCCCTCCCACCAGTATCCCGAGAATGGCTCCAAGGGACCACCCTATGCCATTGTATCCAAATGCCTTCCCTCTCTCCTGTGGAGGGAAGGTATCGGCAAGAATTGCACCGCTGTTTGCAAATATGAACGCCCCTCCCAGTCCCTGAAATACCCTGAAGAGGATAAGTTCCGAACCGTTCTGGGAAAAACCGCAGAGCAGGGAGAACACAGTGAATAGAGCAAAACCAAGATTGTACATCCTGACCCTGCCGAAGATATCACCGAGCCTTCCTACCTGCGTCGTAGCAATTGTCGTTACGAGAAGATAGGCCATTATCACCCAGACCATGCTTATGAGGTCAGAGTGGAGATCATTCTTCATAACAGGGAGTCCAAGAACGACAGCAGTGGTGTCAATTGCGCTCATTGTTACTCCGGTCATCACCACTGCAACTGCTACAATCCTGTTCACCTTTTCTTCCCTAGACAGCTGAGGACGGGGCTCAGTGGAATGAAACACAGAGCCCGTTATCGTAGCCGAATTGAAAACACTTTCCAAACAAGCGATATTCTTAGAATTGTTCCATGGAACAGGGATTTTGGATGGAGGTAATTAAATATAATTATGAAAATATATTAATATCGACCTTCAATATTGAAACAGCGATCGAGGTGGATTAGATATTGCGTAAGGTACGTGAGGGGAGAAATGGGAAGGAAACGAATGGGAAGCACATGAGGCATCTGGTAGTCCTATCTGAATTCCTGATGGAACTCTTCAGGGATTGAGTGCTCATATGACGAGATGAAACAGGCCACTTATAGCAATGAATCTGAGCTAATCCATATTAACAAGATTGTATTTTGTTTCAGTAAAGGACAATGCTGATAACTTCATTGGCAAGCGGTAGCTCTGGAAATTCCACCCTTATCTGCGGTGGAAATACGTGCGTGCTGGTAGACATGGGAATTTCAGTGAGGAAGACTCAGGCAGCCCTCCAGTTGAAGGGGGTTGATTCCAAGAAGATCTCAGCTCTTTTCATAACTCATGGGCATTCAGATCACGCATCTGGCGTACACGCCTTCAAGCGAGCTTTCCAGGTCCCCGTTTACGGAACCTACGAAACATCTGATATTTATGTGGAGCAGAGGGGAGGATATGGGGGGTACCAGGAAATGGGCGTAGAACTGGATAACTTCATCAAAGAGGGGGAGTACAAAGAGATAGGCGACCTTTCCATCGAAGCCGTCAGGATATCTCATGATGCGAGGCATCCTGTTGCTTATTTCATACACAACGGGAACAGGAAGGTCTCTGTCATCACAGACCTGGGGGAATCCAATCCACTCCTTGAGAAAAGGCTGGGTGAGTGCGACGCCATCTTGATAGAGGCAAACCATGACCCTATCATGCTTCAGAAGGGTCCCTACCCAGATATGCTGAAGAGAAGGATAAGCGGGGCAAGGGGGCATCTTTCTAACCAGCAGACAGCAAAGGTGCTGAGGAGGGCAGTGAATGAGGAAACTCCAATACTGCTTGCCCATCTTTCCAAGGTGAACAACACACCTCAGCTGGCCATACAGGCAGTGCACGGAGCGTTGAGGGAAAGCGGTCTCAAGACAGAGAGGATTCACGCACTTTCTCCATACAATGATTCTGCGGAGATCCGACTCTGAATGCCAGGTTCGATCTCCTTTGCGGAAATTATGTCCCTCGCCGGATACCTCTCGAGATATGAGGGGGGATTCATAGAGAAGAATTACCTAAGTGATGAAGGGATATCCTTAAAGTTCAGGAAATCTGGATTGGAATCATCATATCTTCACTTCATGGAAAACAAGTACCTCTTTGTCTCCCAGGAGAACCAGGTTGAAGGGAGGAAAAATGCACTCCCCATTGAAAACTTGCCTGTTAACAAGGTTAGGCAGCTGGGGACAGACAGGGTTCTCATCGTGGAAGGTCCAAGGACGATTGTGATTGAACTGATGGGAGGGGGGAACATCTTCATAATTCAGGATGGCCTGATAGTTTACTCCAGGAAACCTGGAAAGAGGGGCGGAAATACACTCAAGGTTGGGGAGAAGTACGAGTATCCACAGTACATAGATCTCAGGTCTGAAGGGTTCGACTTCGAGGGTGCCATCAGAACATCTTCCAGCGATCCGATAAGGACACTCGCTGTGAGACTGGGGTTATCGAAGTATGCCAATGAAATTGATTGTGCTCTCGGTCACAGGTTCAGGAGCAACTCGGATATCCTGGCAAGCATGGGGGAGCTAAAGGAAAAGATTTCGGAGATATATTCAGGAGCCAAGGAAGGGAAACTGTACATCTATGGAGACGAGTTCTATGTCTGGAGAAGTTTCTGCAGGAGCGAGGAGCCGGAGGTACTCGGTATAGAAGATGGCCTCATAAAAGCGTTAAGGAACAACGTCCCGGAGGGTACCGGGAAGATAGAGGCGATGAAAAGGAACATGGAGAAGATGACCATTGAGATGGAGAGACTCAGGAATATCGGGGAGTTTATCATGGAGCATCTTGAGGAAATTGATCGCCTGATAAGAAAGGGTAAAGGCGCAGATCCGGAGAAGTACAAGATAGATTATGAGAAGGGGACCATCTCATTTGTTGAGAGCGGCATGAACATAGAATTGGACATGAACAAAACTGCAGGGGAGAATGCCAACGATTACTTTGGCATGAGCAAGAGGATTAAAGACAAATTATCGAGGGTGAGGATAGAACCAGCGGTGGAAGAGAAGAAGGTTGAAATGAAGAGAGTGAAGAGGGTCTTCACGAACTACAGGTGGTTCATTACAAGTGACGGTAATTTGACTATTGCAGGGAAGGATGCAGAAACTAACGACTCTGTCGTGAAGAAGTATCTTGGAGATAAGGACATATACTTCCATGCGGATATACACGGAGCACCTTCAGTGGTAATGAAGGTAACCAATCCAGTCACTGAAGAAGGGATTGGGGAGGCTGCATCGTTTGCCTGGTGCATGTCCAAGGCCTGGAACTCGAAATTTGAGAATGGCTCAGTCTATTACGTGACAAGGAGCCAGGTCAGCAAGACACCTGAATCAGGAGAATATCTGGCAAGGGGAGCCTGGATAATCAGGGGGAAGAAGAATTACGTGACTCATGTCAATCTGGAGCTTGCAGTCGGCTTCCAGAAGTATGAGAACAGGGATTATGTAGTGGCAGCACCAATCTCATCGGTACATGGGAGAAGGGTAATAATAATCCCGGGAGAGGAGAAGGAAAGCGTTGTAAAGGAAATTTCCGATTTCCTTGGGGTGGAGAAGGAGTATATCTACCCAGTTTTGCCACCCGGTACCTGCTCGGTTCGCGAAAGGGTCGTTTCCTGATAGTCCCATCTTCTCCTGGTCAACGGTATTGCAGCTGCCAGGGCAACGCAGATCATCCCTATGAGGCCCCAAAGAAGCAGCGGGCTATGGTAGAAAAAGGCAAGCATTGATGCATAGACTATTGGAGAGAAAGGGCTAACGAAGTTGCTCAGGAGGGAGAAACCCCCGTAGTATTCACCTCTTCTTCCCTCGGGTGCAATCCTTCCTATAACCGAGTTCATTGGGGGAGAGATCACATTTTCACCTATCGTGAGGAACACCACATCCAGGAACAGGAGGGGTATGTTCCTTGTAATCCCAAAAACAGCAAAAGTGGCTGCATATATCAGCAGGCCGATTGCGACCCTCTTCATGTCATCAGTCCTGTAGAAGAGCCTGTTCACAGGAAGCTGCAATCCCACCACGACCGCCCCGTTAGTAGCGAACAGTAGCCCTATGACGAAATTGGGAATAAGGTCAATCTTTGACAGGAACTGATTTAGGATGTAGGCCCACGGGCCGGTTGCGAAGAAAGCGAGGGAAAGCAGAATTGATATCATCAGGAACCTATTATCTCCCCTGGGGAATGAAATAAGGCTTTTCTCTGCCTGAGGGGGAGCTTCATTGTAGTTTATGTACCTGTAGAACAGGTAGAATCCAATGCTCTCGGAAATCATAGGTATGAGGGGCAGGATTGCATAGTTGTAAGAAACAACGAAACCAGAGATCGCTGGACCAAGCGAGAACCCCACGTTTGCCCCTATCCTCGTAAGGCTGAATGCATCAATCCTGTCAATATCATTGGTCGAATCAGTAACTATAACCATGTCAATTACCGACTGGAGAGATGCAACAGCAGCAAATAGAATGAAAGTGGCATAGATGTAGATGTCAGAAAGGTGATAATTGATGCCCAGAAACATGACAAAGAACAGAACAGCAAGCGTAGGAGGCATGAGGAGCGCTATCTTCCTCCTGCCTATTTTGTCCACAAGGTTACCGCCGAATATGCTGAACGGTATGGAAGCTATGCCAGAAAGAACGAAGAGTATGCCAATTTCAACGTATTGAATGCCCCTGACCTCAAGCAGATATATGGGGATGAATACCCATACTCCAGATCTGCCCATCAGCCGCAGCAGCTCAGCTACAGATATGGTGGTCACAATCTTGTTTTGAACGACTTCCCTCGAAATTGGCAGTTTCATCCTGTGAAGCACTTGATTGTCGTCCAGATAAAAAGGTTGGGAAAAGATTCTATTGAACTGAATGAAAGACTGAAATAAAAAAGAAAAAATTTGAAGTTACTTCGAAGTCTCTTCCGTTCGCTTCGGGATGTTCTTGTCCAGGCCGGACAAGCTGAGCGCCTTTGTCTCAAATCCCTTTCTCTGCCATAGTATCGTCATTGCAAGAGAGATGACGAAGACGACCATCACTATAGCGGCAGAACCGTTGAAGGGGAAGCCGTTGTCCGCAAGAAATGTCAGTAAACCAGTTATTACTCCCGCGCTTACCCAGACCACGAATCTGACGACGGATACGTAGGTACCTCTTTTGAGGGTGGGGAAGAGTTCAGGTTCAAGCATCCCCCTTGATGCCCATGTGATCTCTCCAGGTATGAACAGGATGGTCATTATTGCCACAAGCAAGAATCCCGTCACCGCTCCAGTTACAGCCTCGTATATCCACAGTATAGCCCAGAATCCTACAAGTATCCCGTAGGAGAATATAGTGAACGTCTTCCTGCTGACCCTGTCCACAAACAGCAGTCCAGCAACAACTCCCACAACTGCCATCGTTAGTCCTCCGATCAGGGGGATGGTCGCCGCCAAAATGCCATTAGTGCCGTAGAAATAGTCGTATCCCACCCCGTAGGAGAAGTAAACGAACGCAACGTCCTGAGCCACTCCTATGAGTATAAGGATGAGGAATCTCATTGGCAACCCTACTGATACCTTGACTTTTTCAGTATTACCGTCCTGTCCTACCCATGCATCTTCAACATCGGAAGTGGTACCCCCCTTTATGGCGGTCCAAGGGGCAGACTCAGACATAAGTCTCCAGGCTATCGCTAGGGCGACCAAAGGGGCAAAGAACAAGAGTCCCAGTGCTATGTCGGTCGCAGTCATTGAAAAGCCTAGAAGAAGAGGTATGAACGTGATACCTACGCCGATATTTCCGAAATTCTGTACTATCACGAGCGAACGTCCTCTTTTTTTGGCTGGAACGGCTTCTGCCATCATAGAGAGTATTGGCGTTTCTAGCCCTATTGCCGCCATTCCTATCAGGATGAATGAAATGATCAGTGTTACAAGGTAGACAAGTGAGGAATGGGAGGTCATCTGCCCTGCCAGATATATTGCTATGCCGACCACGATCATTGCAGATGTTATCATGAAGGAGCCCTTTCTTCCAATCCTGTCTGCGAGTCCGCCTGACAGCAAAGCTCCGACTCCTCCTGCGATGTATGGAAGACTCAACCCCAGGAAGGCATACTTAGACGGAATTACCCCTCCAATAGCAAACACGGGACCGTAGCTTTCTGCCACGCCGTACACAAGCATTCCCATTGCCAGAGCTACAAAAACCGCCCAGGGGTATTTCATCCCGCTCTTTTCACCAGAACTCTCAGATAAATTTTGGTTGGATGATGACGTCAATGGTTCTATAGCGGGATTAGAATTATTTACGCTATTTGGTTGAACCATCGAGTGATGTATAAGTATAGTTATAAATACGTTTTCTCATACCAAGCATGTGGAAAAAGGAGACATGTTTTACTACCTAAATGACCTATCTAAAACAATAATTATTTCAAGCTAAATATTCAATTAAAAAATAATGTTCTACATTTTGCAATCAGTCAATTATCTCGCACAATTTTAATTTAGTTTGTCGCTATCCAAACATAGATGAAGGAAGCGGTGAAAATCTCTGATCTTTCCTTTAGGTTTCCCACGATAACAGGCAAGGAGAAGGAGTATACGCTTAAGAAAGTGAACCTGAAAGTCATGAGGGGGGAGGTATTTGGGATCACCGGAGGGACGGGTTCAGGGAAGAGCACGCTCTGTTATGTCATTGCAGGACTGATTCCGCATCAGCTTAAGATACCACAGGACCAGCTGGAGGACCATATAAAAGGGAGTGTCCAGATACTGGGGGAAAGAGTTGTTGGATATTCAGGATCAGGTAAGGAAAGAAGGATGGAAATCAGGAGCATAAGGGAGGGGACCGTCGGGTTTGTTAAGCAGGAGCCTGACAGTTATTTCTCGAAGAGGCCCGTGATCGAAGAACTCTCCTACAATCTCGACAAACTGAATCTTACCCGAAGGCAGAAGGAGGAGAGGATAAAGGAGGCGTTGAGGGTGGTGAAGATGGAAGGAATTTTCAAGCTCGCATCCAGTCTCACCCCTTCAGAGCTGTCGAATGGGGAGCAGCAGAGGCTCGTAATAGCTAGTTACCTTGCGATGAAACCGGACATCCTAATACTGGATGAACCTACGTCTGACCTTGACCCAGTTGGGAAGGGGGAGGTGGTTGACGCCATTCTTGCAATGAAAAAGGACAGCGGTATCACTATCATTTTGGTGGAACAAGACCCGGAGACACTGATAAAATTAGCAGACAGAGTGGCAGTGATCAATAAAGGGGAGGTAGTCGTCGTTGACGAGCCGTCCAAGGTATATTCCAGAGGGGATATCAAGAGATTCATAGACGTACCCGAACTGATGGAGCTTATAGGACCAACCGGGGAGATAGGGGAGAGGTTCGCACCAGAGCGAGTGAAAGGGTTCAAGGTCAGAAGGAGTGAAAAGGAGAAGGGGAAGGTTCAGCTTCAGATAGATGAGGTGGAATACACATACGAGGATGGTACAAAGGCACTGAACAAGATAAGCATGAAAATACATGAGGGGGAGTTCCTTTCTCTGGTCGGGCCGAATGGTTCAGGCAAGAGCACATTCTCAAAGATAGTATCCGGAAACCTTTCCGGATGGAAGGGGAGCGTTAAGTTTGAAGGTCAGGACATATCGAGGAGAGGGAAGCGGGACAGAGGGAGCGATCACATTGGATACGTATTTCAAAACCCGGATCAGCAGGTCCTGCAGGGAACAGTCAGGGACGAGATATTCTCAAGACTGAGCATGACTAATTTCGAGAGAGGAAGCTTTCAGGAGATAGCAGAGGAGGCCTTGAGACGGGTGAACCTGAGGGATAGGATGAACGATGACATCAATGCGCTGAGCAGGGGAGAAAAGAGGAGGCTTGCACTTGCCAGCGTTATTGCCACAAAACCTAAGATGCTCATTGTGGACGAACCTGCGACCGGACAGGATTACAAGGGTTCGACGGAGATAATGGACCTTTTGGTCGAGCTCAACAACGGAGGGGTGACTGTAATGATAATAACGCATGACATGAGGCTCGTAGCTGAGTATACAAGGAGAGCGATTGTCATGAAGGAGGGAAGCATAATATTCGACGGTACACCCGAGGAGCTCTTCCAGAATGACAGGCTGATGGAGGAATCGTCTCTTGCCCCCCCGCAGCTAGTGAGGATCTCGAGGAAGCTCAAGGACACAGGCGTACTTCAGGACATACTTCTCAATGCAAGAGAGTGGCTGGAGCTGTTCCGTTTCGAGAGCGAGAAAAAGAACTTCGTGGCACTTAAATTTGTGGACCTGAAGAGGTACGCGAGGGAACTTGCCGCTGACATCCTGAAACGCTTCGGAAGGCCAGAGAGCATAGTCTACATAGAGAGGGGCGGGATGGTCATCGGAAGACTGCTCAGCGATTTTCTATCGGTGAGGAAGGTATACCCTCTGAGGGCCAGTTATTACAACGACGACGGAATTCCAATGACGCACGTCAGGATAACGGACTTTGAATTCACTCTCTCAAAAAGCGACGGCTTCATCCTGCTGGTTGACGACATTGCGGATACCGGGAAGACTCTCAAGGCTGCAAGCGAAGAGCTTAAGAAAAGAGGCTCCGCAAAGATCGTCACTGCAACTGTTGTTTACAAGCCACAGTCCATATTCAAGCCCGATGCTTACGTCTACGAAGTAAGCAACAACACATGGATCGTTTTCGATTACGAAGAGATAGAGACCCTCTCAAGGTTCATGAGGAAGAACAACAAGGAAGGTCTCAAGTTCATGCAGGAGAATTTCTAGTTCCGTTGATCCACAACCTTGCTTGGGCCAGAATGATACGTAAAAATAAAAGTAAAGGTATCAATTACGAAGTATGCCAGAGTTAAAAGGAATAATCACGCCAACGGTGACACCGTGGAAGGGGGACACAATTGACTATGATGCAGTTGATGCCCTGATGGATTTCCTCTCGAAGATAGGTGTGTCTGGGGTCTTTCCAATGGGATCGACGGGTGCCACTCCAATCATATCGGTTGAGCAGCACGTGAAGGTGCTTGAATATTTCATGGACAAGAAGAAACCGAACATGTTCTTCATGGGAGGAATAGGGAGGAATGCAGTTGAAGATACCCTCACGATGGGACTTTACGCAAAAGAACTCGGGGTTGATGCAGTCTCTATAGTGACACCATACTATCTCAGGATGTCGCAGGAGTCGATATACAGATACTACGAGAGGCTGCTATCCCAGATTGACATTCCAGTTCTGATATACAACATTCCCCAGAACACAAACAACAGCATTGAACCACAGACAGTCCTAAGACTGAAGAGACAGTTCAGCCAGGTGGCGGGCATCAAGGACAGCAGCGGGAACTTTTCAAATTTCATGACGATGATAGACGTGGTCGGCAGGGAGATAAAGGTGCTTCAGGGACAGGATGACCTTCTCCTTCCCTCACTCGCGATGGGAGCGGCCGGGGGAATAAACGGCACATCCAACTTCTCTGATCTGTCCGTGAGAGTGTTCAACGAATTCCAGAGCGGCAATTTCGCTTCAGCAAGGAAGATCCAGGCAGTTCTCTCGGAACTGAAGAAGCTGACCAATTCCCTGGAGTTCCCTCAGGGCCCGCTTGCTGGATTCATAGAGATGGTCTACCATAGGGAGACGGAGAGTCCGTACCCGCTGAAGGATATAGACCCGGAATCAAGGAAGAACTTCGGCGCAAAGGCAATGGAGATTTTGAAAAAGATAGAGACGTAATCTATAAGTTTTAGGTGGGATATCAGAAGACATGGAATCATACGGCGAGGCAGACAGGGTGGAGGATCTGAGGACACTCAACTGCGGAGAGCCGTACATATACATAAAGGGCGCAATCAGGCTCGCTTCCAGGGAGCTGAAACCTGGCCAGATCCTGATGCTGATTGTCCCAAAGGAAAAGTGGGTACTTCAGGATGAGACATTCAACACAATCTTGGAAACTAGCAAGTTCGAGGTAGTAGAGAGCAGATACGATCTCAATGTGGTCCATAAGCTGAGGAAGCAGTAGAGATGAGATGCTATCTTTTCATGGTGAGTTTCACTGCGACTGACAGATCGACAATATGCGTGCTAGAGGACAAGATAAAGCAGGCTCTCGAGGAGTTCATTGATGTGGACCCATCAGACAGGTGGACAGTAGAAGAGCTTATTTCCAGGTTTGCAAGAAAGGAAGCTGTTACGAAGGATGACGTGACTGTGGGATACGTGTTGCTATCGTCCCAGGAAAGGTCTGTGGAAGTGAGCCTCAAAGAGGAAGGGGCGGGCAACATCATTGGGGGACTGAAGGAAATTACTGAGAAGCACGGGTTCAAGTTCTTGAACTGAATAAATCTAGCAGGTCATCGAAGCTGTTAGCCACCTCATAATCGCCTTCAAAGTCGAAGTCACTCTTTTTTCCAAGCCCGAAGCTTACCCATACTGCCATTGTTCCAGCATCCATTGCGCTCCTGACATCGCTCGCTCTGTCCCCTATGTAATACACCTGATCAGGTTTCCTCCCGGATTCTGCAAGTATGTACTTCAATCCTTCAACCTTGTTCTCAATAGGGAGGTCTCCGCCCACTATGTACTTGAAATGAACACCAGGGAAGAATCTCTTAACGATCTCCTCTGTGAGTCCCTTATTCTTAAGGGTAAGAATTCCGAGATCGTTATCCTTCTGCAGTTCTCTGAGGACGGTAGGGGAGTTGACGATCGGTTTGGTATCGAGTTCAAAGGTATTGAGATAGCAGTCAACGTACTGCCTCATAATGAGAGGCAAATCAGCCTCCTTTACTCCGCTTCTAACGAGAATCTGCGTCAGCTTTAGAACCCCTATGTACCTGGAAACATCAGATAGACCATAACCTAATTTCCCAGCAGATTCCTCGAGGCATCTGGTTATGGACCTCTCGGAGTCTATGAGGGTACCGTCCATGTCAAATACCAGCAGGAATCGCATGAGACGCAATCCTATTCTATGATAAATCAATACTTGTATCGTAGAACTGTACTGAAAAGGTTATTAACTTTACTATAATAACCTAAGAAGGTGGAATAAGATGGCTTTACTAAAGGACAAGGATAAGCAGTACCTGAAGGACGAATTCGAGAAGAACCTCAAGAATGAGGTGAAATTATACGTGTTTACCTCGGAAGAGGATTGCCAATATTGCGATCAAACTGTAGAGATTGCCAGGGAACTCCAGGAAACATCTGACCTGATAAAGGTGGAGAAACTTGGACTGGATTCGGAGAAGGCAAAAAAATGGGGAATAGAAAAGGCACCGACAACAGTCGTTACTACAAATGGCGGAACGGAAAACGCGAGGATAAAGTACATTGGTATACCCATGGGCTACGAATTCTCGTCGCTGGTCGAGGACATAAGGAGGATTTCCAGGAACGATCCAGAACTGGAACCGGCGATCCAGAAAAAGCTGGAGGAGATAGACGAACCGGTTACAATCCGGGTTTTCGTGACTCCCACCTGCCCTTACTGTCCTAAAGCAGTAGGCACAGCCCACAGGTTTGCGCTTGCTAACAAGAATATAACGGGAGAGATGGTAGAGGCTACTGAGTTCCCCGCATGGGCAGACGAATGGGGCGTATCTTCAGTGCCACACATCGTGATAAACGGGGACGTCCAGTTCGTTGGAGCGTATCCGGACGAAAACTTCGTCGACTACGTTCTAGAGGCGTACAAGAAAAAGAGCAACTGAACGGACAGGCGAAAATCGCAAATTTTTAATCCTCCGGAGCATGGAGAGGAAGATAGGGGCCGTAGCTTAGCCCGGTAGAGCGCCTGGCTCATAACCAGGTGGTCATCGGTTCAAACCCGATCGGCCCCACTCCCTTTCTTTGCCCTTTTTTTGAAGATGAATATGTATTCGTGCTTGAAGACGTAGAATCCCCCGGCAAGCGCACGGTACCTCCACAACTCTTTATTCTCCCTCTTGGCCCTGGTGTCTTCGAAATTCTTCACGACTATTCCAGTCAGGGTGTACCCTCTCTTCATGACTATTTCCATTGCATAGAAACCGAGAGGAATCCACTCTCCGTTCTGGTATTTGTCTCCCACCACCATAACAAGGAATCTTCCGTCTTGCAGGACAGGGTATGTGTTATCTACCACCCTTCCGAACCCCTCAAGGAACTCCTCCATTGACTTGGAACCGGAGAGGTCCCCCTTCTTCTTCCCAAACCTTATGATGTCGAAATATGGCGGATGCATAATTATCAGTTGAACCTTGCCAGCACCAGCCCTTCTGCAGAGCCGGGAGAAATCTGTCTTGGTGCTGTCTCCCGGTTCAACCAGGTATTTAGCCCCAAGCGAATTGGGCTCTGTTCGGATAAGTGAAACAGCCTTTTTCAATGTCGTCTGATTAATCTCCACTCCAATCGAATTCCTTCCAAGTCGAATGCTCTCGATGATGGTAGTGCCACTACCTGAGAATGGGTCCAGTACCCAGTCTCCCATCTTGGTGAATCTTAGTATGACCTGGCGGGGAATCTGAGGCACAAAATTTCCCCAGTACCATCCAAGATGTGAGCCGGAAGAATCCCTCCTGTCAAATATCCATAAACTGTCAGTAAGTATTTCCCCGTATTCCTTCCACCTGTTAAGATTGATATCATTTATTCCATTTGTCCTGCTCTCCGTCAGGGATTTCACCAATCTCCTTGCATAATACTTCCCTCTTTCAAGCGTCTCCGATTCAAGAATCTGTCTCAGGTCATCCTTGAGGTAGGAGTATGGCGAACGTCCATAGGAGAGTGGAAAGGGGATACCGTCAACTTTCCTTGAGACATCCCTTATCTTCGCTCTGAAACTGTTCCTGTCGTCTAGGGAGAGCGCTTCCAAGAGCGCTTCTACAATGTAATTGCTACCCATTTGGACCCCATATCCCTTCTGTTTGCTCTTTCGTCTTCCTTCTCTGGGCATATGAGGCCTCGTTACCATTGCAGGTTTCATCATTTTCTTCTATTTTATAATATTCCGCTGTCTCAAACCTGACTGAACTGAAAGGGAGCAGCCTCTGGGATGAATATCATTATTTTCCACGTCTAAGGTAAAACCTGCGGGGACAGCGCTGTATCTTTCTGGTATCTTCCACGCCCGACAAACCTCAGATACCCCCTGTCTCTGAGGATCTGGAGCTGCTGCCTGATCTTTTCCTTTATGTGTCTGTTACCGGGATGGTTCCTCTCGAAAAAATGTTGAAACGAATAGGCATCTTCAAGTGAAAATGTTGATGGAAGTCTATCGATAACCAGCAGCATGTCTCCAATCCAGCTACGCCTCTCAAGATCACCTTTCAGTATCGATTCCACAGCTGCCCATCTATACATTACTTCTTCTTTCGGCAGTATTTCTGAGTCGCTTATCATCGGAATCTTTCCCAAATCAGGAACTGCATCAAGGATAATTTCGGAACCAACCCAGTTATTCCGTATTGCAAGTTGGCTCAATGCCTTTCTCCTAACGATGTTATTCCTGTTGAAAGACAATCTGTGGATAAACAGGCCGTCTTTCACTTCCTTCTCCCGAAGGCTGTAGTGGAGAAGGATCAGAGATGGAAATGCACCGAGTTCCAAGCTCCTGATAGTTGTGTAGTATTCTGCACCTATTATCCTATTAGGGAAGCGGTTTCGCGGAAACGACTTCATGCTTTTCAGCTGAAAATCATCCTTGTCATAAGAAAGCAGCAACAATCTTTTGCTCCTGTGGCTGCAGTAGAAGTCATAGACCTCGGTGTTGTCCTTGTAAGGATGAAGGTGGAGCCCGCACCTGGGGCAGTATAGATTGTCCCTCGCCCATGATTCAGTGACTTTCCTCGCGATCTGCGACGGACTTTTATAAGTCTCAATAGCCTTCGACAGGTAAGAGGAAATGTCTAGGTCCACATTACCAAATCATACTTGGATCTAAATGTTTTTATCCACATTGCATGGAAAACGCCGCTGACCGGGCTCGAACCGGTGACCTCCCGGTTAACAGCCGGGTGCTCTACCAACTAAGCTACAGCGGCTAGAAGCCTTATGAGTAGCTGATAATAATATTTTCCGATGTATCAGGACAGATTAGTAGGAACCAAACAGCAAAGTATTCACACAATATACACATAACAACTTCTGAGGAGATCTGATGTCTGAGCAAACTATCGAGAATTTCCTTCTCGAGAACGGAAACATAAAGTTCGGCAAGTTCAAGCTTGCTTCGGGGAAGGAGTCTGATTACTACGTGGACGTGAAGAGCGCTCTTTTGAATCCTTCGTTCCTGAGGGAGATTTCGAAAAGGGCTGCCCAATTCATAACTGGCGAACGGATTGCCTGTGTAGAGCTTGGGGCGGTACCGCTGGGAGTGGCAGTCTCTCTCGAAACCGGAAAGGAACTGATAATCATAAGGAAGGAGAAGAAGGAGCACGGGCTGGAAAAAGTCTACGAAGGAAAGGTGGAGATGGGAGAGACGATAACATTCGTGGAGGATGTTACAACCACTGGCGGAACATTGATCAGGGCAATAACGAAACTGAATGAGATGCACGTAAGGACGGACAGGGTCGTTGTAGTCGTTGACAGGAAGGAGGGTGCGAGGGAGGCTCTGGAGTATGAAGGGGTCGAACTGATAAGCCTAGTGGATATAGACAAGTTGCGATGAGCAAGTACTTAAATATTTGGTTTTTCTTATTCTCTGAGGACAAGCAATGGACAGGAGACAAGAAATCATTGCCTCAATAATAAGGACTGCCTCGCGAGCTGGCTACAGCACTATATATGCAGACGAGAGTCTATCCTACACTTTCGACCTGATCCTGCGGAACGAAAGCCAGATAATGGTGGTAAAGGTCATGAATAATGTAGGGGTTTTAACCGAGGAGACATCGAAGGCAGTACTGGCCATTTCAAGATTTCTGGATGCCCATCCTCTGATAGTCGGTGTCAACAACAGGGAGGAAAAGATAGAGGATGGTGTTATCTACAGCAGGTATTCTCTGCCGATAATCTCACACCAGACCCTGATATCGTATTTGAAGGAAGGGGAAGAGCCCAGGGTGAGGGCTGGGCCAGGAGGGTTCTATGTGGAGATAGACGCCGAGAAGCTCAAGAGGATAAGGGAATCAAGGGGGATCTCCCTCGGAGATATCGCGAGTGCTATAGGGACCACTAGAAGAACAGTCCTGATGTACCAGTCGGGGATGTCCGCATCGATAGACATCGCGCTCAAGATGGAAGAATTCCTTGGGGAGGAGGTAATGGACTATGTATCATTCCTGTGGAATGTGGAAGGAGGTCACCTTTCGACAGGCTTCAGGAAGATGCGTGAATTCGAGAGGCTAGTAAATCAGGAGATCAGCAAGAAAGGATTTGAGATATACCCAATAAAAAGGTCAATAGTAAACTTCCTCATGGAAGATTCTGAATCATCGTATCTCGGCGGAATAGAAGAGGAGATTTCAAGAATAGAAAGGAAGATGGAATATCTCAGCGAACTCTCAGAGGTGTGCAACAAAGAGGGTCTGCTGATAGTCAAGAAGGCCCCCGAGAAACCAAAAGGATATAAGATTCCCGTAATTTCGTACTCAGAGCTCGAACAGTTCGAGGACAAGGACGAACTGAAGGGAGTGATCGAGGAGAGAAGAAACAGTTGAGAGCTGATCTCGAAGGAACAGACCGGATAGTGATACTGGGAGTCAATAAGGCGCTGAGGGAATCCGGCAGGACAGTAGAAGAGGCATTTTCATCCGGGCATTTTGATATCATACTCATCTCCATCACGGAGGAGGAGGTAGATGGGTTGAGAAAATACATTGAGAACCCTGTAGAGGTGGAGATGGATGACGTTGAGATCATATACGAATATTTCATGAAAAATTTTGGTGATACTTCCATACCGCCCGAGGCATACATCACAGCGATAAAAATGGCGGACAAGAACGGGGTAGAAGTGAGAGGGATAGACATACCATCAGGGGAATATGAGGACGTCTTTATAGATAACGTGCAGCTCTCAGATATGCTACTGTTAAGCCTCAGGAGGAGGAGGCTGCTGAAGAAGAGATGGGACCTTTCCGACCTGGATAACTTCATCACCCAGTGGGATTCCTATGTTAACAAGGGAGGATACCTCAAGGTGGAGAAGGAGCGTGCGAAGCACATGGCCGCAGAGATAGTGAACAGGAAGAGGGGGAATACCCTGGTTGTAGTGGAATCAGAGCGCTTCAACGATCTGCTTGAAAGCCTGAGTAGTACTCTCCAAGGATATACACTTCAGGAGAACGTGGGAGGGAAGAGGGCGGTTTCGTCAGGTGGACTCTCCCAAAGCGTTTCTTGAATTCTTTCTTCATCTCTTCCGTGAGGTCCCCCTGAAGGGTCTTGACTAGCGCCTTGCCGTTTCTTGTAAGAACTCTATCGCATATATCAAGGACTCTCTTCACGATGAAGTATGAATTCGCCTGGTCCCTTGACCTGTCGCCGCTTGTGTGCATAAGGATGTCTGAGAGCACGAGATCGAAGCCTTCTGGAGACAGCTCCAGTACTTTACTCCAGATGTCATCATGAAATATGTCTCCCCTCAGGAAATGGACGTCCTTTATCCTCCCCATAAGGGTCAGGTCCAGTGCTACGTTTATCCCATCTCCATTAACCATAGAGCAGTACTGGCTCCACCCGCCTGGAGAAGAACCAAGGTCAAGTATCCTCATTCCATTCTGTATGAGTTCGAATTTCTCGTCCATCTGCTTAAGTTTGTATATCGCCCTGCTCCTGAACCCCTCCGTTCTAGCTTTCTTATAATAAGGCTCTGATCTTCTCCTCTGAATCCACGACATCTGAAATTTACTTTACCAGTTTTTCGTAAGCCTCTTTCTTCATCAGGCTGTTTACTTCGGAAGGCTTGCTCATCTGGAGTTTAACGATCCAGGCATCGTAAGGATTCTTGTTAATCTCCTCAGGTGTCTTTTCAAGGGCCTTGTTAACTTCAATGACCTTGCCTGTAATTGGAGAATAGAAATCCTCTGCAGATTTCACGCTCTCGACAGTTCCTATTATTTCTCCTGCCTTTATGATTGCCCCAATCTTAGGGAAGTCAACGTATACTATATCAGACATTTGATTCTGGGCAAAATCTGTGATACCGACCGATGCTATATCTCCGTCAATCTTGAGCCATTCGTGCGTTTTGGTGTAGTATAGACCGTCTTTAACGATCATAATCCACCGATGTCAAAGGAGGCAAAAAGTTTTGCGGAATAATCTATTTAAAGCAGGTGAGAAGTTTCGTTGCAATTAGTCTGAGGCCAAACGATATACTTGAAAGTGCAATCCATCAGGTAGGGCAATCAGGAAAATCTGTAGAGGGAAGGAACCTGCACATCACCCTGAAGTTTCTCGGGGAGGTGAAAGAAATAGAGGAAATAAGAAAGAACCTAGGCAACATAAGGTTCGGCAAATTCACAGTCACACTCAAGGGAATGGGAGCTTTCCCAACGGTCCAGAATGGCAGGGTCCTTTTCGTCAAGGCGATTCCTGAGGATGTGCTGAAGTCACTTGCGAGAGAAGTTGATTCTATGACGGAGGATATACCTTTGGACCATCCCTTCACCCCCCACATCACTCTGCTCAGAGCCAGGTATCGCAGGAATTTCTCGGATATCGTTTCAAGATACGAGAATACCAAGTTCCTGGAACAGGATGTTACCTCATTCGCGCTTTTCGAATCTATACTGAAACCGACAGGCCCTATCTACAACGTGATAGAGGAATATCAGCTGATGTAGTTAACGTCGCCCTTCTCCTGTTTCTCTTTCTCCTCTGTCTGCTCCAGGACGTCAACATACAGAATTGTGCTTACAGGAATGATCCTAAGTTTCTCGTTCTTCGATGTGCCTATGTTCAAGAGTATGGCAGGTTCCTCCCCCATAGTCAGGAAACCTTCGAGTATTCCTTCAGAAACTACATTCTCCTCGGTTGAGCTAGCAGAAAATATCCTGTACCTTGATCCTTTCGTGAGATGCGTCATCATTTCTAGTCACCAACCATTGCCTGTATGCTTTCCACTCTCTTCCTGTAATTGTCCATCGCCATCTTGACGTTAGATTCCACGAAGTTCCATGCAAGGGGGAGTGAATTGTACCTCATCACATACCCCTTCTCCTTCCCCAGCTGCACCTCCTGAATTATCTCAAGACCCTTCAGACGGTTGAGATGCCTGTATAGGGTCGGCTTCGTCGTATCTAGATACGTCATCATTTCGTTAACTGGCCAGGTCTTGTCCGCCCGTAAGAGGAAAACGTCCTTGAACAGCCTGAATGGAACGCTCTTCCTCACAGTTTCCAGGCTGAATTCCCCCCTTTCCTCTAAATAACCAATGTCGAAAAGGAACTCAGAAAGGAGTCTATCGATGTCATTGCTAACTGAGGGATTTTTGAGTTTGACCTGGAGTTCAAACATGGAAACTCTATTTTCTTGATATTCTTATTCTTTTCTTGATTGAATGGGATAGCGATTTGCAGAGAGACGAGGACCGGATATGGCACAATTCTTAAATAATGCATTTTTCTTTCACAACTTGACCTCTGAGGAGGACTAGTTTAATTTGACCGAAGGAGAAAACGAAGATTCAGACCCAGGCGGCACGTCCGTTTTGCGTGTCACTTGTTTAGAGTACGTGTTCGGTCCAAGTTCTGTTTTTAAAGAATTAGCGGACACGAACACATTGAGCACTGTAGAGAGAACAGTCACGAGACAAAAGGGCTATGATGAGCCAGTAGACAGATCGCTGTATTCGGGGGCGGGCACAGGTGAGTGAAATGGACAGGGCTGTTATACTCGCGGAGAAGGTGTTTTCCTCCACCTACGGCAAGACGGCTCACGGGCTTGTGAGATATTCCACGCGTTTCAAGATCGTCGCGGTTATAGATTCACAGCTTGTAGGGCTCGATGCAGGGGAGTATCTGGAGGGAAGGAACAAGGGGATACCCATTGTGGCTACTCTGGATGATTCACTCAAGTTCAATCCAAAGTATCTCATCGTTGGTGCGGCTACAGACGGAGGAGTCCTACCTGCAGAATACAGGGAAGTGATAAGGAGGGCGATCGGAATGGGGATAGGGATAATCAATGGGCTCCATGATTTTGTTTCTGACGATCCTGAGCTCAACGGACTGGCCCGCGAAAAGAACGTAGAAATCATAGATGTCAGGAAGATGTTCAGGGACAGGAAAATTCCTTTCACGGGAGAGATTGAGAAAGTAAAATCCTTCAAGATCGCAGTCCTGGGAACTGACAGCGCAATCGGAAAGAGAACGACAACGATCATGCTCATGAACGAACTGAAGAGAAGGGGTTTCAGCGCCGAGATGGTCGGGACGGGGCAGACATCGTGGATGCAGGGCATAGAGCACACTGCAGTCATAGACGCAACTATCAACGATTTTGTCGCAGGAGCAATAGAGAATGAAGTTGTTGGTGTGTGGAAGAAGTATGCCCCTGATTTCATACTTCTTGAGGGGCAGGGTTCGGTAGTTCATCCAGCATATCCTGGAAGTTTCGAGATTATAGCTGCAGGAAGACCGGATGCAATAATACTTCAGGATGCTCCTGGAAGAAAGTTCCTCGACGGATTCGAGCGCTATCCTATGCCAGAACCCGGGAAGGTCATTAAGATACTTGAACTGTTATCTGGAAAGAAGGTAATAGCCATAACAATTAACACCCAGAATCTCACGGCGCAGGAGGCTCTGCAAGCATCACAGGAGTATGAAATGAAGTACCACATTCCCGCTATCATTCCAATGATAGACATTGAAAGACTAGGAGAACTGGTGGCTGAATTTGCAAGCCAGAAGCAAGTTGTTATCGATTGAAAAAGTAAGATTGCTTGAGCCTGAGCTCCGGAATGATCTTATCTCATTGAAATACCTGGTTGACGGCGAAGATATTTCAATATCGTTCAAGTACGACTTCCCAATATCTATAGACAGGCAGGATATCAGACTGCTGTCCCTCATACCCCTGGTGAACTACTCCCTATTCACTGAGCGCATAGACGCCGAATTTCCTATAACTAAGGAAGACTATGATTTCATCAACAAAATGATGGTCATCAACAGCAGGGAGATATACGTCAACAAGTTGCTCAAGAGAGGGGAATTCTACAGGGATGAATTCATTCCGACTTCCCCGAACGAAGATGAGGCGAGCCACTCTCCCCAACTTGACGTAAGAATAGAACAGAATTCAAGGAGTCCTTACAAGAAGGATGGATCAGTTGCTATAATGTCAAGCGGAGGGAAGGACAGTCTTCTCACCTACGGCATAATGAAGGAGATAGGGGCGAACGTATATCCGATATTCATAAACGAATCCGGGGGGCACTGGAAGACAGCTAGCGTGGCATACGACTATTTCAGAGCTAACAACAAGAATACGCTGAGGATATGGACGACAATAGACAGATTCTACAGGAAGATGAATTCAAAGGTAAAGGCGCTAAATGACAGAGCACTTTCAATGTGGTCTGACACTTATCCTGTGCAGTTGTTCATATTCCCCGTCTACCTGTTTTCCTCTCTTCCCTACTACACGAAATTCGGCATATCAGGGGTAATGAAGGGTGACGAATTTGATGATCCCAGAGCGTTCGTACCTGAGTTTGGGATCAACCACTATTACGCGATCTACGACCAGACGCAATCTTTCGACGTTGCACTAAATGAATACTTCAGGAAGATAGGCTACGACATCAGGTTCTACTCGGCAGTCAGGAACATAACTGGGCTGGTGGAAGAGAGGATACTGTTCAACAGGTACCCGGAACTTGCGAGGTTACAGAGGTCCTGTCACAGCTGCCATGATGAGAACGGAGAGATAGTTCCGTGCGGCAGGTGCACCAAATGTGACGGAATACTCCTGTTCCTTACAGCCAATTCATTGGACCCTAGGTTGATCAACTATAAAGAACAGGACGTAAAGGATTTCGAAAACACCTACATGGAAAGAAAATTCAGGCTGGACGAGGATGAGAGGGAGCATTGCAAGTATCTGATCTCTAAGGGGACAAGAGGAAGGTACAGCCGGCATATAGAAAAAATTCATGAAGACCCGGGTTTCAGCGATAGCAGCCTGATAGACGAAGCGTGGCGCGAGAAGATTATGGCAATACTGAGGGAATATACTGAGGGCACCACTCATCTGGAAAACGGCGAGTGGGTCTAGAAGTACAATTTCTCTATCTCCAGCACCTCGCCTGAATTTTTTGCCTTTGAGTAGTCATCCAGTGGATTCCTGTTTAGGTTCAGGAACTGAATCCCCCAAGAGAATTTTTGGAGGAGTTTCTCCGCAGTTTCTCTCTGTCCTAGGATGTAATAGGACGCAGCGATTGCCTCGACTGTCGAGAGCTTATACGGCTTTCCGTAATTCACCGGATTGGCCGCTAGCAAGAATGGCAAGGAACGTGTGGACTCTGGGGGAAAATGATAATTGCCGACGTTCTCCCAGGAAACATCTATCGCAACAAGATGTCTGTATGCTGAGTCTGCCGGAGAAAGCCTGATCATGGAGTCAGAGTAGAGGATGACGCTTCTAGAAGGGATCCTGCCGATGAAGGCTGCAAGTCCCAGTCTCCTGAGCTTCCTGGCTGAACACTTCTTCGGGTCGTCTTCGTTCTTGTAAAGGATCAGGGGCAGGGTATCCACCATCACGTTTGAAGTATGAATTAAGATAAATCTTTATTCGCATCCTCCATCATCACCCATGTCCAGCTCTAGTATTTCTGGATTCTACAAGCTATCCGTAGAGGAGAGGAGGGATATTCTGAAAAAGATGGGGAACCTCAGTGAGGACGAGATGACCCTCTTGAGGAATATGGGTAGTCTGGGGGAATCCACAGCTGACCACATGATAGAGAATGTAGTTTCAGTTATGGAGATCCCAGTGGGAATTGCAGTTAATTTCCTTGTCAACGATAGGGACTACCTTGTACCTATGGCTATTGAAGAACCAAGCGTGGTAGCTGCGGCATCAAATGCGGCAAGAATGGCCAGGGTAAAAGGGGGCTTCAGATCTGTTTCAACCGAACCCATTATGATCGGGCAGATTGAAATGACAGGGACTTCAGACCCATTCGGAGCGAAGTTCAGAATACTTGAAAAGAAGAAGGAGCTTTTGGATCTGGCAAATTCTCAGGACCCGGTGCTCCTGAAGGTTGGCGGAGGGGCAAAGGACATTGAAGTGAGGGTCATAGACGAGAAGGAACCTATGGTGGTTGTTCATCTTATAGTCGACGTGAGGGACGCAATGGGCGCAAACGCTGTCAACACAATGGCGGAATACCTGGCCCCGCACATAGCAGAAATAGCTAAGGGAAACGTTAGATTGAGGATATTAAGCAACCTGGCAACTTACAGAATGACAAGGTCGTATGCGGTGTTTGACAGGAAGACAATAGGAGGAGACGATGCAGTCAATGGTATTGTGGAAGCCTACAGGTTCGCAAGCATCGACCCGTACAGGGCGACCACGCACAACAAAGGGATAATGAACGGAATAGATGCCGTGTTGATTGCAACAGCAAATGACTGGAGAGCCATAGAAGCCGGGGCGCATGCGTACGCCGCAATGAACAAGTACACTTCCCTATCAAAGTGGGAGATAAATGACGAAGGGGATCTTGTCGGTTACATAGAGCTTCCACTGGCGGTTGGAATAGTTGGCGGAGCAACGGCTACACATCCGAAGGCGAAGCTCATGAGGAAGATCCTCGGAATTACGTCTGCAAAGGAGTTTGCAAACGTTCTTGCATCAGTAGGGCTGGCACAGAACTTCGGGGCAATAAGGGCCCTTGCAATGGAGGGGATTCAGAAAGGCCACATGGAACTGCACGCAAGGAATGTTGCAGTGTCAGCAGGTGCGAAAGGGGAAGAGATTGATAAATTGGCAGAAATGATGGTCAGGGAGAGGAAAATCAGGGTGGATGTGGCAGGGGAGATGCTTAAGAAGTTGAGAGGCACTAACTAGGTACTGGAGCTGAAGGAATTCCCATCATTTTCATCCCAGACATTCCTTTCGGATTCTACATAGATCCCATCCTTTGAGTCGCCCCTGAACCTAGACGTGACGTTCCAGTACCTGTCCCATATCAGGAGGATGAAATGCTGACTGTCCACCTTCCTGTTTTCCGGATCTCCTCTTATCTTATTTAGAAAGGCAGTGTCCTCGATGGAGTCATCCGCTATCGTGTCAACGTACTTTTCCATCATAGCCCTCAAGGCTATCCTGCCAAATACCGGGTATTTCTTCAGAAGTTCAAGTTCCTGAGGTGTCTGGTCGACTATCTCATTCAGGTAAACCTTCCCACCCTCTATCCTCAGTGTCCCAACTTCCCTGTCAGATATGACTATGTTGACCAATCCATCCTTCTTTTCAGATTCTATTTTGCTCAATAATTCTGCAAACGACTCGTTTTCATACGGTACTTTCATTGAACTTGATATTCCCCTGTACACTACCTTACGTTCCTCATCTTCAGATCTTTCCATTACTCTAAAGGAAACAGAATCAATAGATAAACATTAATGCAGCAAATGGAGCTAAATATTCAACAGAAAATGTTAATATAGAGCATTTATCACGTTTGATTGTGATGCAGAAACTAGGAGAGGTCGATGTATATCACGACGGGGAGACATTTAGGGTAGTCATCTCATATTCGAACGGTGATGAGCTTGTACTGGAAGGTGAGGATCTAGAAGAGATTCTAGATCAACTGGCTACAGAAATGTCCGACAAGTATGGTAAGATACAGCGGGGATAGCCGAGCGGTAAGGCGACGGCCTGCTAAGCCGTTTCCCTTTGGGAGCGGGGGTTCGATTCCCCCTCCCCGCGTTCAATTCGGTTCGATTATTTCTTGTTCTCATGTTGTCTCACCCTGATTTTCAATACTTTCTTGAAGGACGGCGGAAGCAATCTGGTACTGCTCAGTGCTTCAACTTCCTTAGACCGTACTACATACGAAATGGTGGACTTCGACCTCCTAAGCTTTATTCGATTCTATATCGTTGAGTTGGTCTGAGTAGTTACGACATTTTGGTATGTTCCAGGCGTGCGTTTAGAACTCAGAATCTATGTAAAAGTTGATTGCAATTTCCCTTAGGATAGCTCTACTCCCGCACTTCAAAAAGACTTAAAGAAACTTCGAGTATCTCTCCAAGAGGGGAGTTGAGGCTGTGATTCCCACCATGAGCAACTCCAGATCCCTGTCGAGTGGAGGTTCTTCAGCGAGGGGGAGGATGGTCAGGAGGATAATGGAAATTGGTCTGGAGGAATGGAAGAGGGAAGTGGATTATGGCAAGAGGTGGAGGGTGGAGATATTCTTTTCCGCTCTGAAGCGCACTGTGGGAGAGGTGATCACGGCCAACAAACTCCTCTACCAGATACAGGAGGCAATCATGAAGATATATGCATATTTCCTGATGAGAAAGAACACGGTGGTGAACTTAATGGTTGTTGTCCACATTTGTTCTTCCAGCTACTGCTAGAACATAATTATAGGGAATGTAACAGTGGTCACATAACTGCTGCTCTGTTCATGATAAACCCATAGAGTTGGAGTGAGGGAGATTGCAACGTTGAAAGTTCCAGTGTAGTTTCCGGGGACGTATTCACCATCGTGGAATGAATTTGGAGGGATCGGGTACGTAAAATTATACACAGCTACTATCACACTATTCTGATGATATTGCGATAAATGAAAGTTAATAATAGGGAGCTGGAAAGGTGACGATGAGTTCTCGATATATCCCGAGATCGCTACGACTCTAAGTCCAAGAGAGAATGGGTCCATGTTTTTGCTCTCACTTATCACGTTAATGTAGAAAAGGTAGGTATACGTAAGACCTGTATCGACTACACCTATCCTAAAATTCTTAACCGTTTGTGTGTCACTGTAGATTATCACAGAGGACTTGACACCTGCAACAGTCTCGTTAATGTATGCAGGCGAATATAGTTCGGAGGTTGGATGCGAGATCCCGGGCACGTACGGAACACTGGAATAACTATAATAAGTGAAAATCAAGAAAAGGGAAACAGCAATAGTTGCTATGAGTATTATGGCTCTTTTCATCTCTCTTTACCACACCTCAATACTGTGCCAGATATATGGGTTCCGTTACTTACCATGACGACATCCCACGCAGCTGCGTATTTTAGATTTCCAAATTCAGGGGTTACATTTGGACCGCTGAAAATTAATGAGACGATCCTTAACTAAAATAGCTTATACAGATCGTAGCCACTTTCAAATTGTGTTCATCTTAAAGGTATTCTGTATGTGTTTTCACATCTCCAACGGTGGTCCATTGAAAGTTCGGACCATTCTTATTCTTAGAGTGTGACTGTGCAATTCAGATTTTCAAATGAATGTTACTCAACAACCTTGATCAATTTGCTTTTAGCCCTCTAAAAGCCTTATCCAGTGTTATAAGAACTTCGTCATTGGCAACAGATACCCCAGAAATTAAGAGATCGTTAACACTAATCGTATTTCCATTTAGTGCTCAGTATGTTCTGGCAGATGTAATTGTTGACGGGTTATTCTATTGATATATTCACAAGTTCTTGACTCCATCACCTAGTCTTTCTATATTTTTGTATTTCAGTAACCCATATTCATTGACAAAAGTACTCGACAACTAGTCATCATTTAAGTCATTAACCATTTCCACGATCTTTTGCTTACCTATTAAGTGATATTTGATGATGTTGGTATCAAGTAACGCCATCTAATCAAGACCCTTCCACGTTTGCCAGTCTGTCCTATTAAATCTGACTCTTGAATTTCTCCAGTTCTTCGAAGTCTGAGCTAAACTCACTGTATAACTTTTAAAATTTCCAGTCCCTTTGGAATCCTTTACAATTTTAAGCACTGCATCCAAAGGTGACATGTTTTCGCCCTCTATTTTAACTAATGCGTTATATGCTGAATTGAAAGCTTGGCTGGTTCTGTCTATACCTACAGTATGCGTATCTATACCTTGATGTTCGGACTTATAGAGATGGAAATGAAGATCATTCAAACTTTATAGAAAAATGAAAGAAAAAAATAGAGCGCGCCTTGTTCAAGATTTCATCAGGCCTCTTATGAGGTCAAGATGTGCGTCTTTCAAAGAACCCTGCTGACTTCCGTTACTGTGTGTATTGTCGGGGGGTTAACCTTGGCGAGTAGCTCGGAGAGTGAGGATGAACTAGGGGCTTCCCAGTTGCATATTGCCTTGTTTCTTCCCTTAAGCAGCTGAACTCCCTTCAATGCAAATCCTGGAGGTAACGTTCCCTTCTTCTGCATCTCTATTATTCCACCGACTACCTTCATCACATTTTCTCCGTCTTCTTTCTTCCACTCATGTTCAATTATTACTTCAACCATTTTTATCAACACTACATTCATGAAAAGGTAATATAATTGATACCGTTCCAGACCGGTATATGGATGAAATTGAGATAGAATTGACAAACTCAACTCCTTTTACCCTTCTGTCTAAGGACTTTCCGGACCTGACAATCTTCAGATGGTGCAGTTCAGAAGTAGATTATGTTGAAATGTACGGACCGAAGGAGAGGGTTGATAGAGCATCGCGGAAGTTGAAGCAGATTACAAAAGAGATCCACAGCTTCGTCGTGATTTCTAATTCTCAGGAAAATCAATCGTCAACAGCAATATCATGTAGATGCAACATTCATAATTCCACAATCAGACTTGCTGAATCTACCAACCTGCTCTGGGAAGCGCCGGCGGTATACAAAGAAGGGAAAGAGAGGTTAAGGTTGGTTTCATTTTCCGACAGGGAACTTAGATCGTTCTTTGACAAAGCGTCAGCCTATGGTGAAGTGAATGTAATCAAGAAGAAGAGAATAGAACCAGGATCATTGAGGGATGTATATAACATTTCATTGAAGCAGCTATTTGGATCCTTATCAAACAAACAAGCGAAATATCTGAGCGAAGCAATAAGTAGAGGGTTCTTCGATTCTCCAAAGAAAGTGAAACTTGAAGAACTTGCCAGGACACAACGGATCAAGAAATCTACTATGCAGGAGCATGTGAACAAAGCTAAGCTAAAACTTGCTACGTCTATTGAACCATATCTCAGTCTGTATATTCTATCGCTTAAAGAATAGGAAGCGATTAATTCAAACCGTAAGAGGAATATATCCCCCCTCCGCTTAACTGATTCAATTGTCCTGGTCAAATTCTAATTGGGCCTTCTATTCAATCGAAATGCCACAGTTACGGATAGCATTTCAAGTTAAAATTGAATGAGAGTGTAACACAGTTCGCAAAAGTGATCGCAGTAATTTCGGTTATTCTTCCATTTCTTGAAAATGAACTGAGAGGAAGGGCACAAAACTAAAGTATGATTAAATCTATATCTTCAGGATGCCATCAAAAAAATCTGCGAAGAAGGAACCTAAGAAAAAGGTTGAAAAGAAGAAGGGCAGTGTAAAGAAGTCAAGCAAGAAGAAGTGAATGAAGAAAATAGCAGAAGCTTGCAGAATTTATCTATCAGGGTTCCCAAGGGGAACCTCCTTTTATTAGTTGCCTGATTGCGACAAGATAAGTATCGTTCTCTCCACATTAGTACCAAAAGCCCAAAGAATGAACATTAAAGCAATAATTTTCAGTTTTCAATTGAATTCGCATAATTGGTCATATCAGAAAAAACAAATAATCCGAACAAAATAGCTATCGATGGCTAGTCTCAGCGAAATGATTGAACAGAAATTTTCTAAATTTCATTCCCAGAAATTGGTGGTCCTCAAAATTCTCGAGTATGGGCTGAGGGTTGAAGGTGGTAGAGTTCTGTGCAATGATGTGGAAATAGAACTGCGATCTATTGCCAGGGAATGTAAAGTCGATGCAAGGGCTGTAAAAGCAGCTATCAACAATATAGAGCAAGACAAGAAGTTGTCCAATATATTCAAGAACATGAAGTCGACTATCCACCTGGGCAGGGTCGCTCCTTTCCTTGGGATGGGAGAGATTGTCATAGAACCGTACGATGCCAGAGATTATGGAATAATCTACCAGACGGTGGAGGTCCTATGGAAGCATAAAGTAAGCATTAGGCAAGCAATAGGGGACGATCCGGAATTTGTAGAAGACCCTAAACTGTACATCATCACCGATTCACCGATTCCCGCTTCAATAATACCTGAGCTTAAAAAGTCAAGCAAGATAAAGGGAGTGACGATTTACTGACTAAACACTTTGAACCTACAAACCATATATCACGCATCAGATAGCATCTTAGCGGACGAATTTTCTAAATCATCTCTTGAATTTGTTTTAAGGATTAACTTCATTTTCACCAAATCTGCTCCCAAAAAATACACAATTGAGGTTAGCCTCACCGTTTCAAAAACGCATCTTTCTATAATGGTAATAACAGCTGTTCCAGCAGCACGTATCCTCTGATCTCACCTGAATTTTGTTGCATCTTCTGAATTCCCTGGTTGAATTTCCTTTGTATATTCGCTGGATAAGGTTAATATAGTACTATCATCTACCGTAAAGTACATATGACAACTGTAATGCTAAAATTGCTACAATATTGTTACAGCCGAAGCATAAGTAGCGATGAAGCCCAGAAGGTGGGAGGATTGGAGATCATCACATGACGCAATCAAAGCTCCACATCGGTGCGATTGGCCTGCGGAATTCTTTGCTGCAGGGTGTTGCAAGCGCTGCGCCTGCTGGCGCGGCAGTAGCAACATTCACCGGTGCTGCTTTCTTCGCAAGGGGGGCTCTTCCATTAACAGCTCTCCTAGCGTTCTTCGTAGTCCTGTTGAATGCATTCATAATAAGCCGGATATCACTGAAAGTTTCTGGCTCTGGAGGGTACTACGAATATGTGAAGGCAGGCCATGGTCCTTCTGTCGCCCTTTTCACTGGATATATGTACATCTTCTACCAGATCATGGCCATTGGTTTCGTGGCCCTGAGTATAGCGGTGTTCGTACCAGCTGCTCTCTCCTATGTGTTCAATGTCAACATATCACCGATTTTTGTGGTACCCCTGCTTGCCGTATCTCTGGGATACGGTTTCGTGGTATCGGTCAGAGGGATCAGGATATCCACTTCTTATACCATGATTATGGCCCTCATAGAGATAGGAGTGATCATAGTGATGGGAATATATGTCCTGGTTACTCACCCTTCAATCAATACAGCATCCGTGTTCACTCTAAAATACTCATCAAGCGGTTTGACGGGTGTCGCGCTTGGTGTACTCCTGATGTATACGTCCTTCGCCGGATTTGGGGCTTCCACACCGCTGGGAGAAGAAACAACAAAACCCAAGGTGTCAATTAGCAAGTCTGTAATTTACTCTGTGATAATACTAGGAATATTCTACGTCTTCACGGCATACGTTTTCACTGTTGCTTATGGCCCAACTAATATGGCAAGCTATGCAGGGGCCCTGGTCCCAGGAATCTCAATAATGGGAAGCTATCTCGGTATTGGAGCAGCAATAATAATCACAGTTCTATTCATAAATAGCCTGCTTACTGGACTCGTAGTGCTTACCAATGCCACTTCGCGTGTGCTCATGGCAATGGGAAGGGACGGTCTGGCGCCGAAACTACTGGCGAAGACCCACGAAAAGAGGATGACTCCTTATGTCGCTGCAGGCGTGATTGCAGTTTCAGCATTCTTGATATCTTCCGTGGCGGCAGAAATACTGGGTGGGTTTACAGCCTTCATATTTGCAGCCATTGGCGCGACTCTCGGAACTCTGTTCGTACACATTATAATTAACTCCGCATTCCCATCAATAAACAAAAAGTTCACAGGGAATTATGGAGTAAGGAACATAGCTCTGAGCGTGATTTCAATCACCATATTCCTGTTTATTCTGGGTTCAACGTTCATAGGGGTTAGCAGTCCCGTGGTAATAGGTACTGGCGCATTCATCGTATGGTCTGGTGTAATATTTGTGTTCATGTACGCCAAGCGCAGAAAGTTAAAGGAGATGAAAGCGGCAGCCCCAGCAGAGCTATCTATGGAAACCGTTGGGAAGTGATTACAACCTCTTCCCAATTTTTTTCATTACTACTTCCGGGACTCTGGCGACAGATGGAACCTCCCTATTCGCCATGATGACTATCCTTTCTCTTTCAACCTTTATGTCTCTTTCTGGATTACATCTTGTCGCTAGTGCCCAACCAACCTGTTCTTCATCGCTGACTTCGATGTCACTCGCAAGTATCACGTTGACCTTCTGGTCTTCCCTGTATCTGTGGGTTATCACCACATTTCCTCCGGGGGATTTGAGATAAACTGAGCCATCATTCTCTTCAATCTCATAGGCTGAATCTTTTGCCTTCGTAAGGAAGGTCACTTTTCCTGTGTTTCCCTGCTCGTCTCTGGTAGGATCTGAGCTAATGACGAAAGATCCTGGCACAATAATGACATTCCTGGGAGAATATTCATCCAGTTTGGCCAGATTGCTTAATGCGGTGTTTATATCAAGTCTTGTTGTCCCCGCATTAATAAAAACGATCTTATTCCAAAGCGGGTCAAGTCCTAGAACCGATATACCCAGCTGTTTCGCCAACCCTATCTCGCAGTTCTCCGCATATCCCAGTGCAAGGAACCTGCCGCCATAATGTGGCCAGATGACCTGATATACAGGTCCTTTTGGGAGAGCCTCCCTGATCCTGTTCATGACTAACGATGATCTAGGTATCGAAAAGAGGTTCACGTGTTCCATCGAGTTAGATGGCTGGATGTCATAGTATATCGGATTCCTCTTCATCAGTATAGACTTCACTTCAGCTACAAAGTCAGTCGAATCATATCCCATGTATCCAATATACTCTGCGAATGGTCCCTCTTCAAAATGTTCTTCAGGCAGGAATTCGGCCTCTATCGCAATCTCCGTATCACTGGGGATGGGGATTGGATTTAGATAACCAGAATCAAAATGAACGTCCAATATCCTCTGAGCCTTTGCGAACTCGTTGTCTATGAAAGAAGCACCTAAGATGTAGAATATAGGATTGGTCCCGATTATGATTGTCATCTTAAGTCGCTCATTCCTCCTTCTAGAAATGTCAAGATACTTCCATAGATGACCGCGACTCCCGGCATCGAATGCAAACCTGTTCTTTTCAAAAGGCTGTATCCTGGAAAAACTCAAGTTAACAGTTTCCTCATTTTCTGGGTCGATGGTTGTCGTCAGGCCACCCGTGACATACCTACCATAACCCCTTCTTGATCCGTCCAGTTCATAGTGCGATGGGATTGGAAGGTCGAACAAGTTGACCTTCTCACCAGTAAACGTCTTCTGGAACGAATCGTGGTTTCCAGATGTTGCTATCTTCTCAGATGGCAGGCTGCTGCTCACAGTAGTCCAATGATCAACAACTTCTCTGATAGAACTGAAGCCAGCGATTCTTGCAAACCTTTCATCGCTTCCGAAGATGTTTGTAACCAAAGAGAATCCGCCATAACCCATTATTTTGTTAAACAGCAGAACCTGTTTTCTCTTCCTCAATTTGAGATAATATGCAGTAGTTTCGAATTCAACACTTACGTCATCGTCAATTTCAAGAATCTCTTCTTGATGATTCAACCTCAGGTCTTCAAGCAGCGACCTGATGGAATATGCACGGGGTTTTGTATTCAACTAGGGTTTAATCCATTCTCAGGATTAAACCTTGTTGCGTCGAAATATCGGCGTCGATTTTGTGAAATAATATAAAAAAATTAGGGATTTGTAAGTTCCATGTGGACATCAATCTTCACTGTGTCCCCGACCAGAATCCCTCCTCCTTCCAGTACCATGTTCCACGTTAATCCGAAATCCTTCCTTGCGATGGTAGCTGTGCCGTCGAATCCTACCCTCTTCTTGCCATATGGATCCGTGATCGGCCCCTGAAGCTCCCCGGATATTGAGACGTCCCTGGTTACATCTCTGATGGTAAGCTTTCCGTCAATTTCGACCTTGTTGCCATTCTTCCTGATCCTGTCGCTGACGAACTTTACTAAGGGATACTTATCTACAGTCAGGAAGTCAGGGGACTTGAGATGTTTATCCCTGTCTTCCTCATTTGTGAAAATAGAGGCAGCCTCTATATCAAGCTTGACTGAAGAATTAGTCATGTTGCTAAAGTCCAGCCTGACGTCTCCATCAAATGATCTGAATCTTCCCCTCACGTTAGATATCATCATGTGCCTAACGGTAAATTCCAGATCACTGTGTGCTTTGTCTATCATCCATCTGTTTTGTGCATCTGCTGTTTGCATAGATTCCTAATAGCTACTTAATATATAAAAATAACTTAAGAATCATACCTTGGCCTGCCAAATAGAAAAAGAAGGGGAAAGGAATATATTTGTTGACCCGCCAGAGTTGGTACTAATCACAGACTTCATTACGGACATCATTGCAGCGGTCGTTATGGGACCGGGATGTGTGGCAGCGCAATTGGTGGTTCAAACTAATTGGCCTGATATTCACGCTGTTGGATGCAAGGTTTCAATAAGGTTAATTACCCGTTTCTACCCTTCTTGCAGAGGGGTGGAAATCCGGAGGTATAGATGAGGTCTGAATTCACTGTTTAGGAGCAGCTGGCGCTGATGAGGCAGGTGCCGGTTTCTGAAGAATGTAAACCTTGTTGTTTATTATCAAGTTGCTAGGTATTACGACCTTGCTTCCATCATCTTTCTTGACCTCGGTGAACAGAATGCCCACTTCAATCACCAGACCCGTGTCACCAAGTATTGTAACGTAATCGTTAATTTTGAATGGCCTAGATATCAAGATGAATAGCCCGGAAATAGCTTGCCCAAGAGGCTGCTGCATCGAGAAACCTATAACTATCCCAAGGAAACCTCCGACTGAAACTCCAGCAAGACCTCCTCCAACTTCCCCAGCTATGGTTGTAATGAGGGCACCCACGCCTATCAGGAGAAATATGTTCCTGAATGCTCTAGCTACATCCATAGGATACTTCAGCCTGAGGAATTCCTGGATCACATCAGCAAATGCCCTGACGACCAAGTAACCTAGAAGAAGTGTCAGGGATATGTTTACGTAAATGTAGTATCTTGTCAGCACAATGCCGTATCTTGGAAGGAACGAGTCAAAAAGGTACTGAAGCACTGCTGATATTATGATGAAGAATGCAATGTAAATGATCAGCTTGATGAGAGCATCGAGATATTTCGATTTTTCAGCGTTGGTTGACTGATTGCTCATAAGTAACAATATTGTCTGTGTATTTATCGATTCCTAAAGCTTGCAGGTGAAACCAGAGTTGATGGGCTGTTACAAAGAGTATTGTCACCTTGATAATTGAAATGAGAACAGACCACTACTCATTCCTTCCTTGTTCGTCTGTAGTTTCAAGATGTTTGCCTTAAGAACCACGTGAAAACACCGGAAAGAAACTGCAGAAATCTGGAAGAGCCCTCATCGAGCAGGTATGCGTCAGAGAAGGAGATTGGAAAATTCTGTTAACCCTCTATCCCCTGAATATAGGTCTCTTAGAAAGCATCATAGAAAGAGACAGAGGAGCCTTGGGCATCCCCGCAACTGCCCCAAGGATTTCCTGGGCAAGCTCATCACTTGACCTATCGCTCTGCCCTTGTTTCCCTCTTGTTCTGACTGAAAGTTTATTGGATTCCATCTCCCTGTCGCCAATAACGCATATGTACGGAACCCAGTTCTGTTCGGCGTTCCTGATCTTCTTGCTCAGGGACGAATCAGTGTCGTCGACATCTGCCCTTATTCCCTTCTCAGTCATGTATTTGGCCTCTTCTATGCACTTCTTCAGATGCCTGTCAGCCAAGGGGACGAACCTCACCTGAGTGGGGGACAGCCAAAGTGGGAGGGAAGGGGTCTTCCCTTTCTTCTCATCCTCGGCAGCCTGCTCAAGAAGCGCGTATATCACCCTTTCTATAGCACCACTCGGAGAATCGTGAAGTATGATTGGGAACTGCCTGTTGCTGTTCGCATCGATGTAAGTCATATTGTATCTTTTTCCATTCTCGTGATCCATCTGAACAGTCGAAAGGGCGGTCGCCTTTCCCATGGTATCGACAACGTTGAATTCGAATTTTGGGTCGAAGTAAGCATACCTGAAGTTCCACATCTCTATCAGGACAGGTTTCCCGAAGGTTTTCACCAGATACCTGATGAAATCTCCGTTCTCCTTCCAGAATTCCTCTGTCATCCTTATAGCAGCTTCATAGGACCCTTGCTCTATGCCGATAGAGTCAAGAACATTCATGCAGAAATCGAACTGTTTCTTGAATTCTTCCTTGGCCTGGTCTATTCCGGCGCACATAGTATGCATGTCCGGCATCGTGAACGCCCTGAGTCTCTTAAGTCCCGTTAGCTCTCCACTCAGCTCCCTCCTGAAACTGTATCTGGTAATCTCGTAGAACCTGAATGGCAGCTGCTTGTACGATACTGTGGCATCGCTCATCAACAGGAACTGTCCGAAATCTGCTGAAAATCTTAGGAAGAACTCCTTGTCGTCAGATTTAACGATATAATGCCTGGACGGAAACCTGTTCAGGTATTCCTTGAGGGCGGGATGTCCGTAATCGTACATTATTGGAGTTTCCACCTCTATTGCTCCATAGCTGACTGTCTTCTCAGTGACATACCTCTCAAGCAGGCTCTTTATCAGTCTCCCGTTGGGATAGAACCGCATGTTCCCCTGGTCAGACCCAGGTTCATAATCCACCAGCTGCAACTTTTGCATTAACTTGATGTGCGGCGGAACTTGCTGGTATGTTCTGACTTTTGTGATCTCATAGTCGGCGAATTTCTTAAGATTCTCATATCCCTCCTTCCTGAATTCTGCCCTAGGTACGAGCTCCCCCTCCGGGGTGAGGATGTACCAGGTAGACCTTACCTTCTCCTCCTGCTTGATTGCATCTGATATCTCCTCCTTGGCTGGAGTTCCTCCAGATGAGGCACCCTGAATACTCTCACCTACCTTGCCAGAATAGTTCTTTAGCTGCTCTGCAAGAGGATGCCCCTTTATCTTGATGCTCCACTTCTTGTTCCAGCCGAACGGGGCCTTCACTACTTCGCAGCTTTCAGATGCAGTCTTCCTCATGAATTCCAGCAAGTCCCTTGCCTCTCTTGGTGATTCAAGCTCCCTGCTGAGGTGCGCAAACGGATATATAAGAAGGAGCTTTCTTTTCTGCTTTTTCATGAAACCCAATGTTTCCTGGATGGCCTTTGAAGCGATTTCTTCATTATCCCCCTTTTCCACAGAGATTAGCATCACGACTGCGTCTTCCACAGAAAACTTCTTCTCTTCACTCTCGTCATACACACTAGTCTCAGGCTCGATCAGCTCATATGACATGTTCTCTACATCGAGTTGCAGTACCTTCATCTCTTCACCTAGGTTTCAAATCCTATACTCCGAAGATATAAAAAAACTTAGCACTGGAACAATCATCTCCTGCCATGGCTTCACAATCCTACCCTAGAGCCTCCACTGTGATTCCTTCTGGAAGAGTAGAACATCCCCTGTGTTGGCGTTTATCTCAATCATAGCCTTACTCTGCTTTCCACCTGAGGTGAATTCTATGTTGTATCTCCATACCTCTCTCTCGTTTGTCTGATCCTTCTCCTGTTTTGCCATAGTTATGTTAAAATCTTCTATGTTGAATGCAAGCTTCATATGCTTTTTGACCTTTTCAACGCCCTGAGCGAAATCTAGCATGATCTCCCAATTATGTCAATTATGCTAATTTCCTTTTCGATTGGTAGGACGGTACAGGAATGGTGGAATAGAAGACGAAAAGAGGAACAATTTTTAATGCCCTTAGATAGTTAAGGTAAGTTAAAATACCAATTTTAGATTTATTTCTCAATGTCAACTGATAATGCTTTCAACTCCATTGATTCAATAGAATTCTACGTTGGTTCTGCAAGACAGTGGGCGTATTTCCACGAGAAAGCGATGGGGTTCAGGATTATAGGTTATTCCGGGCCTGAAACTGGGGTAAGGGACAGATGCTCATACCTTATGGAACAAGGGGACATCAGGTTGATATTCACCGGATTCCTATCAAGGGCCTCAGAGATTTCCAGGCAGGTAGAACTTCACGGTGATGGAGTGAAGGATGTGTCTATAGACGTGAACAACCTGGACGACACCCTCTCGTTCATCAGGGATAACGGAGTTGTCAAGCCAGGGCAGATCCAAAAGACGAAGGGGGAAGGAGGGACTCTGTACAGCACAGAGCTGAAAACATTCGGGGAGACAGTTCACTCTCTGAAGGACTACGGAGAATGGGACTCGGACCTTCCGCCCGGATTTGTTGAAGTTGAATCTGGGGAAAGAAAGATTGTAGTGAGGAAGGTGGACCATGTCGTGGGGAATGTCGAGGAGAATAAGATGGATCCCTGGGTGAACTTCTACGTTAAGGGGCTGGGTTTCAGGCAACTTTTGAGTTTTGATGACAAGGACATAAGCACTAAGTACTCTGCGCTCAAGAGCAAGGTGGTAGAATATGGCGGACGGAAGATAGTTTTCCCCATAAACGAACCTGCGCTAGGTCTCAAGAAATCACAGATCCAGGAGTACCTGGATTACTATGAGTCCCCCGGGGTGCAGCATATCGCTCTTTCTACAGACAACATCGTGGAAACTGTCAGAAAGCTGAAACGGAACGGGATACAGTTCCTGGAGACTCCCGGCACTTACTATGACGAACTTGAGGACAGGGTTGGGAAGATAGACGAGGACATGGATGCACTGAGGGAATTGAATATCCTCGTGGACAGGGACGATGACGGTTATCTCCTGCAGATATTCACCAAACCGATAGGAGACCGACCAACGTTCTTCTACGAGATAATCCAGAGAAAGGGTGCAACCTCGTTTGGAAAGGGAAATTTCAAGGCACTATTCGAGAGCATTGAGAAGGAACAGGAGAAGAGAGGAAACCTCTAGTCATGAAAATCGCTAGGATCGAAACTGACGGTAAGATACGGAATGCAGTCCTCACGGGGGAAGAGGAGTTCCTACCGATAGATGAATCGATAAACTTCTACGACATCAAAGAAACCAATCCAGAGGCACATGAGGATAAGCTCCAGAAGTTCGGGCCGAGCGACCTCAGGGTACCCCTCCCGGAAGTGAAGTCCATAAGGGATTTCTACGCATTCGAGGATCATGTGAGGAAGGCTAGGGCCAGGAGGGGGCTGGAAATGGTCCAGGAATGGTACGATGTCCCGGCATATTACTACTCCGGCACCTCCATGCTTTATCCTTCAGGTTCTCAGATTCCACATCCTTCATTTTCAGCAGAGCTAGACTATGAGATGGAGGTGGCAGTCGTGATAGGGAAGGGGGGAATGAACATTCGGAGGGAGGAAGCGTTCTCCCACATTCTTGGATTCATGCTTGCAAACGACTGGTCTGCCCGCGACATCCAGAGGAAGGAGATGAAGATCGGCCTTGGTCCATCGAAATCTAAAGATTTTGCTACCAGCCTGGGTCCTTACATCACCACAACGGACGATCTGGAGGAATTCAGGGAAACAGGGGACAGGTTTGACATGCCTGTGGAGGCATACGTGAACGGGAAGAGGTATTCCTCAGGAAACGTCAGGGATATGCACTGGTCTTTTTCGGAGCTGATTGAATATGCATCAAATGGGACAATGCTGAGGGAAGGGGACGTGATAATGTCGGGCACAGTATCAACGGGATGCATACTGGAACTTGGACCTGAGGAGCATGGCTGGTTGAAGAAGGGAGATAATGTATCAATAAGGAGCCCGGCACTCGGTGAGTTGACAAATGAGGTAATTTGAATGGTTTACTATGTTAGGCAAGGCAGGATGCCCAGAACAAGGCACACATACGAAAGCAGGAATAAATTGCTCAGAGAGGAACTATTTGGGGAGGAGAGCTTCGACGGCTCCTATTCTTTGCTGTACCACAGGAACGAGCCGACTAGGATCAAGTCTATCAGGGAAGCTAGGAAGGATGAGCCGAAATTTGAAACCCTGAAACTGCACAAGATGATAGATACGGACATACAGAAAAGGCAGGGGAATTTCATCAACGGAAGGAAACCGCTGTTCGGCAACGAAACGCTGCACATATTGATTTTGAAACCATCCAGTCGCACGAGTGACCTTTTCAGACATGGGATCAGGGATCAGCTCTTCTTTGTGCATAGGGGTGACGGGAAATTCAAGACCATTATGGGAGAACTGCCATTCGGAGAGGGGGATTATATCTACGTGCCGAAGGGGACGATCTACAATCTTGAGCATTCCGAGGATGCTGAATTCCTGCTGATAGAGTCAAGGGACAATATATCTGTACCGCAGAGATATCTGAACAGGTACGGTCAGATAAAGGAGGGAGTGCCGTATTATTCAAGGGACTTCCGTCATCCTGTGCTGCGGAGGGGGAGGGAAGTGAAGAAAAATTGTGAGGTGTACGTGGATTTCGACGACAGGTATGTTGTTGAAACCAGGGACGACAGCCCGTTTGACCTAGAAGGTTGGGACGGCTACCATTTTCCGTTCGCTATAAACATCAGAGACATTATGCCCATAGTGGGGAAGGTGCATCAGCCTCCACCCGTCCATGAGACGTTCTCTTCGAAGTCGTTTATGGTAGGTACGTTCCTGCCAAGAAAGTATGACTTCCACGAGAGGGCAATTCCAATATCATATTACCACAGCAATGTCGACACGGATGAATTCCTCTACTATGCCTCTGGGAATTTCATGAGCAGGAAGGGCATCAGGGAAGGGTCAATCACAATCCACGTCAGGGGGATGATCCACGGTCCTCAACCAGGAACTGTCGAGAAGTCACTGGGAAAGGAAGAGACGGACGAAACAGGCATAATGGTCGAAAGTTATGAGAGGCTTGGCATATCGGAAGAAGGGAAAAGGTTAGAAAACAAAAATTACATGAAGACATGGTATGAATGATGCAGTTTAATTTTCTGCCAATAGACATGGTATCAGTAGGAGAGAAGTCAATAGAGGAGATATCGGCACTGATCGGAAAGGATGACCTTAAGGATTCAGCGATAGTGACAAGCAGGTCAGTGGCCGGAAATGATTTCTTCAGGAGGGCTGTGGAAATGCTAGGAGACCCGAGGGTCTTCAGCGGCATATCGCAGCACTCCCCAATCGAGGAGATAGACTCAATCGCAGGGGAGATCAAGGGAAAGAATGTGAAGTACCTTATTTCAATTGGAGGTGGCAGCGTCATAGACTCTACCAAGGTGATAAGGTCAAAGACGGACACGGAGATAAAGCAGATAGCAGTTCCCACAACACTCTCCGCATCTGAATTCTCCCATATAGCTGGGTATACCGAAAACGGCGAGAAGAAGGGTATCAGGGGGAAGGAGCTGACACCAAGATACATCTTCCTGGATCCTAATGCGACACTTGAAACGCCAACAACGCTCTGGAGGTCTAGCGGAATAAGGGCGATCGATCACGCTATTGAAGGAACGCTGGGGGAGGGGATGGTCGACTTGAGGGTGGCCTTCTCCAGGCTTTCAGTTGAAAAGATGATGGCTAATCTTGAAGGGAACTGGACGGACAGGAGGCTTGAATGCCAGGTCGCCTCTTGGTATTCTTACATGGATGTCTATGACAGCCCCATGGGATACAGCCACAGGATAGGGAAGATCATCGGTGCCAGGTGGAACATACCGCACGGGATGACATCGTGCATGACCCTTCCTGAGATATTGAGGTACTATTCTGCATCCCCTCCGCCTGGAATGGCGAAACTGGCATCCTCCATCACGGGAGAAGGGGATGGGTCAAAAGCAATTGAATCCCTTGCAGCCAGACTGGACTCATTCATCCAGGAACTTGGCTTAAAGAAGAGGTTCTCGGATTATGGAATGAAGGAGGAGGACCTGAAATATATCGAGGACAAGCTTGGAAGCGCAGATGACTTGCTCATAGACCATCTCCGGAATATGCTCTGACCGGATGACGGTCACCTGACCGCCAATCTGCTGAGCCTGTTGTGAATGAAAAGCTCCAGATTATCTTCCACTGACTCCGAGTCAGCCTTCCACATATCGATGTGGTTTACGGTCATGAGAGAGGAAAGGAACTCCCCTGCATCGAGGACAATGGCATCAGTGACCTTGTTCTGCCTTGCCATGGCCAGGACCCTCTGAGCATTCTTCTCTCCAGTGATGGCCTGAGGGTCAACTTTCTCAGTCCGGGATGAGGTTCTTGCACCGTCAACGAACGTAACGAAGAGGTATTGGAGGGACTTTGACGTTGTGGTTGATATCCTCCCTGGCTCTCCGATGGGAAGCATCACTACCCTGTTTGGATCCTTGGATGGTTCTATATGGACGACTACGTCCTTCACGTCCGGTATTTCACGTAGCACCCTCTCCTCAAGCCAGTCTGATACATCGTGCGCTTCTTCTATCGTAAGCCTGCTGTTCACAGTTATGACAACTTCAACAAATATCACAGGGCCAGCCCAGCGGGCCTTGACAGATTTCACACTGGTGATCTCGCCGTTTTCCTTCGAGATATCTTCAATCTTGGGAACGACACTCCTATCCTTTGGGAGGTCCATGATGCTCGTGACGCTGTCCCTCCCTATCTTGAAGGCGGTGTAGAGAATTCCTATGGCTGCTATGACTATTGCTATGTAATAGAAGAGCGCGATCTTGGTGACGTAGCTGACCAGCAGACCGGCGCCTACACCCAGCCCGACATAGACATCAGAGTAGTTGTGGTAGCCGTCCGAAACAAGGGAAGGGGAGTTTACTGCCCTCCCGCCAACTATCTTTACTATCCCTGAGAACAGGAGGGGTACTACCGAAACGAGCTGGAGGATACCTGATTGAAGGTTTGACTGGAGGTTGATGGATGGAACAGAGAGAAGAAGGTCCACAGCCGTGAATGCTATGATTATTGCAATAGAAAGCGACACAAGGTCTTCTACTCTGAAGAGGCCGTAGGAATATCTCTTGCTGTATCTGCTGTTAGCCAGACGGATAGCGGCAAACACCACAACTGTAACAAGCAGATCCGTGAGGATGTGGAAACTTTCGAACAGTAGGGCGAAGTTTCTATAAAATACTGCACCCGCAACCCTGATGAAAAACACTGTTACTTGGAGTAACAGGGCTATCGCAATGTAGCCATTGAGTGTCAATTTGGATGAATTTTTTTTCAGAATTGTTTATCAGGCGAAGAGATAAAAGAATTAGCCTACTTAAATCAGACTTAAAACTCATTTGTGTAAAGTCAGGATGATGATACCTCGGCTGTGTTTTATCGATTTCTCCACCCCTTCTATATTTAGTGCCTCCCACTCCCCTTCCTCAACGCCGTGGGAACTGTCGAAACGCCTTCCAGAATTGTCGTATTCGTATATTGAGATGAAGCCGTGGTCGCTGAGATGGGGAATTATCGATTTTAACGACTGATCTCTGTCAACCCAGTGATGGTATGAGAAGGAAGATACGATTGCGTCAAACTTAGCTTCAAATGGGATCGACCTGCTGTTTCCGCTCTTCAGCTCCACCCTGTTAGATAGCCCCTTCCTGCTAACATTCTTCATGGCTCTCTGGAGCATGTGGGGAGAGGGATCGAGACCGTAGAATTTCTTCGTCTTGTATTTCTCCGCAAGCCTAACTAGAAGCGCTCCCGTCCCGCATCCGATGTCCAACAGGCTATCAAAATTCTTCGTCTCCAGGTCGTCCTTTATAACTTCATAATACCTGTTCAGGAAGATAGACCCGATTCCGAAGAAGAATGACGTAACAGGTCCGAATCGCTCCTCTCCTTCCAGGTAAAGGTCTTCAGTTGTCACAGTTCTTCGCACTTTGGGCTATCCAGGTCTGCCCCCAGTTCCTCATCGAGTCCACGACGGCGCTCAGGGACTTGCCCTTCTCCGTCAGTGTGTAGGTTACCCTGACCGGTCTGGATTCGCTCACATTCCTGTCAAGTATGTGTTCTTCTTCCAGGAACTTTAGCTTCTCCGATAGCATCCTCGAAGATATCCCTTCGACGGACTTCTTCAGTTGGTTGAATCCCTTGGATTCTGTACACAGGTCCCTAAGTATCATGAAGGTCCAGACATCTCTGAGGATGTATAACGTCCTTTCCACTGGACACGCAGAATTCTTTCTTGTTTCCATGTCATAGTGGCTGTGCTGCACATACCTATATTTAAACTAAGTTAATATAATTAACCTACACACTTTCCGTGCTCGATAGCACCGCCTATTTCGAACGGTAGTGTTACGTTACCCTAGTTTTCTACCGCAAAAAACGATTTATGGTCGCACAGGATTAAAGGTAGGTGAATTACAGAGGATCCAAAACGATCGACGTCATTCTATTTCTAGTTATGTCGTCATCGTGGGCCCTGAACTACTCTTTCCTGAAGTTTGCCCTTGTCTACGAACCTCCGATGGTGGCGCTCCTCTTCAGGGTCATATTTGCCGCCGTTTTCTCCATCCCGTTTTCATACTCGAGCCTTAGGCTGGTGAAGAGCATAGGCTTGTGGAAGCTGGTCGTAATGAGCCTTCTAAACGTTTCTATCTTCATGGGTCTCTGGTTCATCGGGGAGAGGACGGAGAGCGCTTCGATCTCTTCAATACTAGTTTACACCTACCCAATAGTATCCGTATTCTTCTCCTGGCTCTTCCTGCAGGAAAAGCTGTCCAACTTGAAGATATTGGGCATAGTGGTGGGATTCGCTGGGATAGTAGTGATATTCCTAGACCAGCTATCCATCAGTTTCAGCATTGGACTGTTCCTTCTTATTGGGTCCGCAATATCATGGGCAGCGGGGACAATCTACTACAAGAAGTACCTGAGGGAAGCGGACATGGGGGTAGTAAATACGTTCCAGTTCCTCCTGGCTCTTCCCGTAGTCTTCATCGTTGCTCTATTTTATGGAGGAATGAGGCCGATCACAGTGAACTTCATCCTAGTGACCGTATACATGGGGGCCATAGGCTCAGCCGCTGCATACTTCATCTACTGGGGCCTCATCAAAAAATACAGAGTCTCCCACGTGTCACCGTACCTCTTTTCAGTACCTGCGCTTTCGATACTTTTCAGCGTCTTCCTGAACAACGACAGGCTGACGGCTCTCAGTCTAGGGGGGTTCGCTCTGGTTGCCGCTGGTATTTTCATAAGTTCAAGGTAGGAGCTCGTCACTTTCGTGTTAGACAAGGCATCCATCACTCCGTTCAGGTGGCTGTCTTACTTCTCCCATCCACGGGGAATACGAAGAATGCAAGGTAAAGAGTGAACAGGAATGTGGCAAGCATACCTATCATTACAAGCAGGCCTGCGATAGGAAGGATATCAGGTATGTTGAAGAGAGGGTTTACCAGCGAGCTTGCAGGTATCCCCGTACTGTTGGTGACGACCAGGTACGGATATCTTGAAGTGTTGGAAGTCACCTCAAAGAACATAAAGAGCAGGTATGAAAGGAAAGCGCCTGCGGGCGCTGCATAACGGGCAGCATCTTCCAGGAGTGATATTATGGAAAGTAAGGCAACGACTGCAGCTAGAACAATGGAAATTAACACAAACCCCCTTGCGGACATCTGGTGATATACATACTGGGAATATCCGCGGAGCTCAAGCAGCGTCCAGACGATTGTTGCGAGGCTCAGGAAGGAGAATATCAACGAAAGCGCCCTAGAAGTCCTCATAGTGTGCTGGAACTCATCAGTGAAATCATTCTTCGACCTGAATATCGCAAACGCAAGAACTATGAACGAGACCAGAGAAATGGAAATGAACCAGGTGTAGAGTGCCAGCGGCAGGAATATTGGGTTGTTTAGCGGGTCAAGGCCGTTAGACCCAAAGAAGGTAAGTCCCATCGATGAAGTGGTGGAAACACCATAGGGGCAGTACATCATGGCGAGGATGCTGTTCATTCCGAAGGCAACTGCGAGTGCTCCCGCCGACATGAACAGCCCAACAGCTATGTGAGTCCTCCTCTTCATGTAGTCCCAGGTATACCAGTAAAGTGCCATGCTTACGATTGCAACCATTATGCCACCCAGTGCAAGGGAGATAGGATAGAACAGCACGTTTGTGGCTATGTAGAGGAGGGACGGCCAGTAAGATGCAAGGAATACTGTCAGCCAGGTCGCCAGGACCCCAGCGAACAGGTCGACCCTTATGAGGTACGACGTAAGTCTTCTCGCAAATCTATAGAATTTCTCGTCCTTCCTGATATACCCGATGATTTCGAAAATTGGTATGATCACCGAAAGCCCCAGGACAACAGTGACAAAGAAAATGTGGAGGAAGAATGTGGTGCCTATGGTCGCAATCCCCCAGAACACGTTATTGATAGTGAACACCCCCTCCGTGTTTTGCCTTAAGTTTCTTGAAGAATATCATGTAGATCCCCCAGAGGCCGGCCATCAGTATTCCAATCTCAAGAGCTATGATGGCAGCGGTGAACAGGGGCGTTATTGAGTGGGAATTGACAACGTCGTTGTATGTGATGAGACCGTAAACTGTCCAGGGGTGCCTGCCCATCTCCCTGGTGGCCCACCCTGTCACGCTTGCGACTATTGAGAGAATGGCCCCTGCAAATGAACCGTAGAGCACGAACGTCTCAACTTTAATCCTGAGTATTCCTTCAACTATCTTCCTCAGGAGCTTGGAGTAGAGGCCGAAATGCCCGACGGCTATAACTGCCAATATCACCCCTGAGACCACCATAGCATAATACATCAGGTGGAGTATCGGTCCGTAAAGATTTGTCGCATTGAGCGTGAGTTGGCCGAGGGAATCATTCTGAGGCAGAAGCGAAGCCAGATAATCCGAGCCCGGAAAGAAATGGCTGGGGTTCCCGTATAGCAGTATGCTGACTATGGGATCATACCCGCCTCTGGGGGGTATCCCCTCCGTGGCGTTGAATATATTCCTCTGGTACATGTAAAGGAGGCGGCCCTGGTAATCGCCGGCAACAGCCTGCAGGAATGTGGCTATTGACGCTATGAAGAAAGAGACCTTCAGTCCCTTCCAGTTGTATGCAGGAAGGCCGTAGCCTCTGATAATTTTAAAGGAGAGGTAGGATGCGGCGAGGAATGATGTGACGATGAGCGCAGCAAGAAGGTTGTGGAAATAAGTTGCATTGGATTCCGGGTTGAAGAGTGCTATCCAGGGGTTAGATGTGAAGTTGGAAAGAAGCTGGAACGCTCCAGGTGAAGAGAGAAGGCTTGAGCCAACGATCGGTAGAACTGTTGCGAGTGTCTTCAGCTTCGAAGGGTCTATCACAAGAGGACCGAGTGTCGGTACCCAAGGCAGGAAAAACTGAGAGACCATATTCCCAGTTCCCCATGGCACCTGCATCCATGCATTCACTGCAAGTATTGCATATGCAGAAAGGTTGCTGCCTATGAGAACTCCAACGCCAATCAGCACGTGGCCGTATCTCCACCTCTTAATCTTGCCGAATGTGGTGAGGTAGGTCCCTATGAGGACTATCTCTATGATGAATGCGTAAAGTTCAATGATGAGAGGGGCGGCAGCCATGCTAGCCATCAATGCGATTGTACCAGACCATACAACAACCAGACCAAACTCCACAAGGGTCCCTGTAACTGCCCCTGCTGCAAACGTGATGCCCCAGAGTTTGGAAGCATTCCTCGCAAGGTTGATGTAGTCATCGTCCTTCCTGGCAATTCCAATAGACTCAAGTGTCAGGGCGACGATCGGAAAGCCGACGGCAAAGATAAGGAAGAACGCATGAACGTAAATTCCAACGATTGTCATGAGCTCTGCCATGTTGGCTGAATTCCAGGTAGAATTGGTGGCAAGATAGCCATCGGCAATCTCATTCAAAAGAACGGAAAATAGTATCATTTCTTTAGAATGATTCAACTATATTTAACAATTAATATTTTTTATTTGCCATAATTTAAAGAGTGCCTAATAATCTTAAGATAATTGAAGAATATTTTCCAGTTAGATGATAGAAATCAGGCCATCTTTGTGGCGAAATAAGGAAGAGATGGTACCTTGACAATTCCACAGGAAGATGTTTCTCGCATCAAACGGTCTTTCCGCTCTTGAGATAAGAGGAAAGAAATACTTACTGAATTGCTGTTCCAAAGTCGAAGCAGGTCCGCGATAGGACTATACGCAATACGGACCCATATCCTCAGTGGCCCTTTGTCCTCTATTTGATCTCCACTTTCTTTATCTTCGACTTTACCTCGGGTTTGACCATCACAGATTTGCCCGCCTTCATTATCTCCTCCGATGCCTTGAGGAAATGATTGAGGGCGCTTCCGACACCGTGGCCCATCGAGGGGACAGTAATCTTTATCTCGATTGTTATCCTGTTTTCATCATCTTCTGCCATGTCACTCCATCTCTATATCAAGAACGCCGTTATTAAATTCTGCCTTAACCGGATTCTTGTCTGAGTATACTGTAGGAAGGTAGAATACCCTCTTCCAGTTTCCAAGCTGGATTATCAGTTCCCCTCCCTTGTTGTATATATCCAGTTTTTCCTTATCGGCAAAGGGGAGCCTCAGCTTGACGACGTATTTATTCTTATCCTTAACGAACTGTATGCTCTTCTCCTTAGAGAAAGTGTCTAGGGGATCTGAACTGCCGTATATCAAGTCCGACATCTTCTGGAGTTTTTCTATACCGATTGGCTCCTCGCTAAGCATCGGTACCTTGAATATTCTCAGGTCTGTGAACGAATCGTGGACGTCCCTTATGATCTCCCCCTGGTTGTTCCTCCAACCTTCGAAGAAAGACCCAGTGCTCTCGTCGTATATCTTGTTTACGAACACCGAGTCAACCGGATAACCGTAAAGTAGCAGATATGTGAATGCCCTCTTCGTCTCGCTCAGAGACATCTTGTCGGGGTTCATGACGAGCCTGATTGTCGATATTTTCGGATCAGATAGGATTGACCTGATCCTTTTCAGGTACTCGTAGAGGCTCTCTACGCTCTTGAACACCTCGTCATCCGGAATGGATACGCTGGATACCGTATTCCATACCGGACGAACAAGCTTCGCTGCAAGCCTGCCCATGGGGAAAATCTTGTCCATGTACCATGTCATCGCCTCAGGAAATGATAGCAGCTTGAGCGACTCGCCCGTCGGAGCACTGTCTATGACCACGGCATCGTAGGACTTCTCGTCGTAATATTGTCTCAGGTAGAGGAGCTGTGAAGCTTCATCGAATCCAGGAAGAGTTGCTATCTCTTCAGCAGATATGGGGTCAAGACCTTCCGTCTGGAAGAGACCTGTGAGATAACCCTTCAGCTCATTCCAGTGGGTATTGATTGCCTCGTTAACACTCACTTCCTGTGCGTATAGATTCTCCGACATCTTCCTGGGTTTAGGGCCTATTTCCGTGCCGAAGGCATCCCCAAGACTGTGGGCTGGGTCCGTTGAAATTACAAGAGTCTTCTTCTTCCTCTTGGCCAACGAACATGCAGTTGATGCAGCTATGCTTGTCTTTCCCACTCCTCCCTTTCCAGTGTACAGGAGAATCCTCTGGCCCATACCAGGGTATTGCTTTTAACTAAATTTATTCTTCTGATGGTGATGTGATAAAAAGAGGAAGCGTCCGGATTGCCAGTCTTCGAAGCATCTCCTCTGCGTCTTGTTTCCTCTATGGGATGACTTAGAACACGTTGAAGAAGTTTATGAAATATTTGAAGAAGGCCAAAAAGTGATCCCTTGTGGTGAGCGCGAAATACTTTACTGAAAGGCCGGTCATGTACCAGACTCCGAGTGTGACTATGAAAAAAGAGATCAGCAGGAGGAAAAATGACAACCTATTTAGCGAACTCACCATTTGTCTTCAATCATCTATACGTAAGTATGTATTTAAAGCCTCCCAGTGTCTGGAGTAGGTATCTAAAGATTACCTTAGCCCTATTTGCTCTCCCTTATTTCCTTGAGCGCCTCCCTGTCCCTGCAGTAAAGATAAGGCGCGAGATCAAGGGATGGAGGAGACTTTTCAAGTTTGTTCCTGTAGACTAGGCGCAGGTTCTTGTCGACCTCATTGCAGTAGCCCTTCCAGGTAACTCCCTGTGACTCCACGTACTTCTTCTCTATTCCAGTTGCTATTTCATGTGCATGAGGGTATTCATACCCTATATCAGACATCCATTTTTCAGGCAATTCATGATGCAGTCCAATGCTCTCCTCAGTGCTTATTGCCTTTCCTTCCACATTCAGGATCTTCGGAAAGTGTTCGTCAAGGTAAACAGTCTTTCCATCAAGGGAGTATCCTCCTGTATATTTGATGTCATACTTTGTGCTTACATTCACCTGACTTGCATCCTTTTTCTCGAGAACCGTTCCTATCTCTTTCCGTCCATAATACACCTTGTTACCTTCCACACCTATTGATGTGTAATCCTTCGGTTCCTCACTTGCACGGAACCTGACATACTTTGGTTCTCTGAAATCTATACCGACTACAAGGTATCCTCCTTCCTTTTTATCCGGGATATGCTCAACAACTTCGAATTCTTCCATAGAAATTCTAAATGAATCTCGAAGATAAAGTTGGTGATTTCCAACCTTGAATCTGGAGGGGTTATGGCTAAATAGCAACTGGAATAGAGAAGAAGTTGATATGCTTACTTATGGGGCGCATGGTTGCAGTATCATCAGTAACATAACCACGGGATTCCAAGAAATAATATGGATTTTGCAGAAATCGCAGCAACAACCATGACAGATGATTCAACAACAGGTTAAGAAGAGATGATGAGTCACCAACAATTTATTCCATCTCACAATTACTGGTCCAGAGCTGAAGGGAAGAGAAAATGAGGATCTTGAAAGGGAAGGTGAGATGAGTATGAAGATGGAAGGCAACACCGTCCTGATTACCGGAGGAGCGACGGGAATAGGTTTGGCCATTGCTGACAGGCTTGCTAAACTCGGCAACGAAGTGATCATATGTGGTAGACGGAAAGATAAACTGGATGAAGCTCAGAAAGAGTCTAGCACTCTTCATGCAAGAATCGCGGACATCTCAGATCCACGGAGTAGAAAGGAACTTCTTGATTTCGTGGTGAATGATTACCCTGCTCTAAACATGCTGATAAACAATGCAGGCATTCAGAGAAAAATCGACCTGGCGTCAGGGGAGGACGCCATAAAGGAAGGGGACAGAGAGATCGAAATAAATTTCAAATCGCAGGTGCACCTGACGGCCATGTTCCTCCCGTTGCTGCAGAAGCAGGAGAACGCAGCAATAGTGAACGTAACCTCTGGCCTGGGGTTGATACCGCTATCAACATTCCCCATATATTCCGCAACCAAGGCAGCAATGCACTCGTACACCCTGTCCCTCAGGCACCAATTGAGGAACAAAGGGGTGAAAGTATTTGAATTGATCCCTCCAACAGTCCACGACACTGAACTGAAGGGTAAGCCAACTGCGAGGACGGAGTATTCCATTTCTTCATCAGAAGTTGCAGATGCACTGGTAGCAGGGATGGCAAAAGACAATCTGGAAATTGGAGCTGGTCCGTCTCTGGGATGGCTAAGAGCATCTGGAGATGAAATACAGCAAATTTTCGGCAGGATGAACCATTGAAATCTAACTAGTGCCTTATACCTGCGCCATCAAACAGGAGTGCGAATAATACCCCTCCTCATTTCAGGGAATATGAACTATTCTGATTCACACCGCATTTGAAAAAGATGGTGGAGACTGGCTGACCACGGATTAATACGTAATTAAAATATTTATACATTAATTATCATTACTTTAATTATGTTGAAGATCAGAGACTCCTCACTAAGTTTCCAGGATCGAGGAACGGTTGAGGCGATAATGGGCGCTTACCGTGCGATGGACAGGAGACTGAATGATCTTCTCGCAAGGGACGGCCTCACTAGGCCTCAGTTCCTAGCACTGAAGGCGGTTGCAGAAAATGGAAGTACACCGATGAACAAGATAAGTGATTGCATGTCAGTAACACCTTCCAACGTCACAGGGATCATCGACAGGCTCGTATCAGTTGGTTATCTAAAACGTGGAGAGAGGGAAGGGGACAGAAGGAAAATTATGATGGAATTGACGGACAAGGGAATCAGCCTTTACAACAAGGTCTACACCACCTATGAGGAGTTCTTGGAGAGCATTCTCAATCAGATGACTCAGAAGGAAAGGCGAGAGATAAAGAAACATCTTGCTAAGCTTGAGAAAGCGATAACGAATGCTGACCTTTAGGGGTTGGTGGTGAACAATGAATGTAGTTTTCATAAGGCCATCCAACCCCTCCGGAAGCGCCTACCTGACCAAATTCGGGTTCTTGCCCATACCGCTGGGATTGCTGGATCTGGCAGGAGCAATGCTTACCCTTGAGGACTCCAAAGTGAAGATAATCGACATGGAAGCGGACAGAAAGATGTCTGTAGAGGAAACGGTCGAGGATACCATGAAGTTTGACCCAGACATTGTAGGAATGACTATACATGCGACTGCAGCGCACCATACCTCTCTAAGAATCGCATCGAAGATAAAGGAGATGAAGCCAGACACGACAATAGTCGCAGGGGGGCACCAGGCGACATTCGTCCCTCTTGACCTGCTCAGGGGAGGGTTCGATGTAGTAGTACTCGGAGAAGGGGATAGAGCTATTGTCGAGATTGCTGAGGCCATCAGAGACAGGAAAAATTTTAGGGAAATCCCCGGAATACTTTTCAATGAGAGGACAGGGGGAAAAACGGAAATCGTTGAAACAAGGCACAGGGAGCTCATTCCAGACCTGGACAGCCTTCCGTTCCCCGCATATGACCTGGTGGACAGGTCACTCTATACTTTTAAAACATTCGGAGGGGACTCGGTTGCTGCAATAGAAACGTCCAGAGGATGTCCATACGCATGCGATTTCTGCTCAGTCACTCCAACATGGGGCAACGTCTGGAGAAATAAGTCGAATGAAAGAATACTGGAAGAGATGGATATTGTAAGGAGGTTGGGGTATAAGTGGGTATTCTTCGTGGACGACATATTTGTTGTCCGTCCAAATGTAAACAGGAGAATGGAACTTTTCGGTTCAATGATTGACCGCGGATACGATGACATTAACTGGATCGTGCAGATGAGGGCAGACGTTACAGCAGCGAACCCTCTCCTAATAAGAAGAGGCTCCGATGCTGGTATGAGAATTGCCTTCATGGGAATAGAATCAGGGAGCCAGGAAATACTGAAGAAGCTTCACAAAGGCATACTTACGTCACAGTCTGTAAGGGCCGTTCAGACGCTAGACGAGAATGGCGTGATAGTTCTTCTTGGAATGATGCTTGGTGCACCTTACGAGACTTTGGCCGACATGCTCACCACAATTAAATTTTCGTACAAGCTTATGGAAGCAGGTGCAGATGCGGTACAATTTTCTATCTACACCCCTCTCCCTGGAACCCGCATATTTAAGGATTCCCTAGAAAAGTGTAAACTCTTCACGCTGGATTGGAGCAGATACGATATACTAACCCCTGTGGTGGAAACAAAGGTAAATCCTGCCATTATTCAAATGCTCCAGATGTTCGGGAACCATTCATTCTACATTCTGAAGTGGCTGAGACAGAAGGTGGGAGCTGGGACAATGAAGAGTGTGGATGGAGTGAAGAAGGAACTGATGGACAGGGCCCAGAAGTTTCTTTACGAGAAACTTCCTTACTATTTCGCGGACACCGTAGCCTTCCCAGGCCAGCTCTTCTCTACAATGAAAGCGTTTTTGACTGGAAGAGAAAACATCAACTGGTCGGACGAAAGGATCAGGGAGCTTCTCAGCTACTCCACAAAAATAGTCTACCAGGAAAAAGAGGGCAAGAACCCGTATTTCCTGGTGAGAGAAGAAGGAAAATGAGCGCCTTTCAGGTCATAAGTAACTTGCTGCCTGGAAATGAGGCATTTAGAAGTTCTAGGGATCGCGCAAATGAATTGAGATTTCCATTTTCATACCTGCTGCTAAACAGACTGACTAGGAGAACTAGGGGGAATTGACAGGATATGCTCATATGGGGAAGATAGGTAGAAGAGAAGTTCTGTTCGCACCTTAATGGCAGCTTTAAAATTAATAAAATTCGAAATTAGTCATTATCAAGAATGATCATCTGCAATTTCAAATGACATCTAGCTTAGCTACTCAGTACCGTGCAGAACACTTAGCCCTTCATAAGGTACAGATCATCAATCAAAAGAAATGCTTTAAGCGATGGTTTGCAGGTTTCTTCTGCCCGGTGAGAGACTACAAAACGAAAACTTGTCGCTGCTTTAGTAGGACTCGGAAGGGAAAGAGACCACCCACGATTGAGCCCCCCACTATTAGGGCCAGATTATCAACAACGGACGATATATTTTGAACCAATTGCAAAAGAAGAGTTCCCCGGCTACTTGAGATATTCAGTGGAATCGTGGAAGAGGATGCTCTATGATTTCATGAAAGACACACAGGAGTGGCTGGAGCCATATCACATGAGATCAATATTAGAGTCAGTAAACTCCATGATAAAGAGGAAGATGCCATACAAAATAAAAAAGAGGCTGCCGAAGAGTGAGGGGATTGAAGAATGATTTGCTACGCCCCGTTTTACAGTCTATTCTGCCAATCAGACGGAACTATCTCCAAGAGAAAATCTTTTAATGTAAACATCCATGTCTACAATACATGACAACGACCCAGGTCCAGGTGAGACTTCCAAAGGATGCTGTGGACAGAATAGACGAGTGGATAGATCAGGGAAAGTTTACGAGCAGGAGCGATGCCATCAAGACCATACTAGCAGTATACGAGGAGAGGGAGCTCACCCGGAAATTCTACAATCTATTGGAAGAGAGGAGCAAAGAGGCGAGGGAAAAACCCAGCATACTGATTCCGCTCGACCGGACATAGGATAGCCCCGCATCTTCGTATGTTCTATGTCTGCAAAATACCAGGTGTTTCTGCATCCGAAAGCGGCCAAGGAACTTGACGGGCTGAAGCCGGAGACCAGGGAAGGGGTGAAGTCGGCGCTGAAAGGCCTTTCTGTCAATCCCACAAAGGGCATTCTCCTCAATCCATCCAGATTCAGGAGGATAAGAGTCGGCAATTACAGGGTTATATACGAGACAGACGACGCGAAGAATAAGGTGATCGTACTATTCATTGGGCACAGAAAGAACGTCTACGACAGTTTCAATAGGCTGTTCTAATCTCCTCTTAAATATCTGAGCGAATCTACCATGGGCGACTGGAACTTCAAGAAACCGCATTTTCACAAGGAGAAATGCCCAAATATAACTCCAAAAGATTCGATTGCGAACGATTATGCGGGGGAGGGGATTTGAACCCCCGAATCCCTACGGAACCAGATCTTAAGTCTGGTACCTTTAACCTGGCTCGGCAACCCCCGCCTTTATACGGATATATCTTGTGAATTTAACCTCTTTTAATTTATTCCTTGGATCTCTCTTTTCTTTTGGCCAATTGCGCTTCATTAACTAAGATGGCTTATAAGGTAAGTTACTGAGAAATAGAAGGTCCGGAGGTGAATTAAGCAATCCTAAAAAGATAAATGCGCATAAATGCGTCAATATGTGCACGATATAAAATATCCCCAAATGTAATTCTTTAATGGGGATTAAAGATGTTAAATCAATCAAGTTCCAATGCGATTGTGGTTGCGATAGTGATCGGTATCGTAGCAGTTGGCGCTGGGACTGGAATATTCGCTGGGATGTTCATGACCCAGGCGACCGTGGGCCATGCGAACGGAAGCGCGACTACCCAAACAGAGAGTACCACCCCTTACAATCTCATCATGGTGATAACCACAAACAATGTGTACAACAATACTGTAGGTGATCAGCCTGCATTCTTCGTCCTGAGCAATGGAACGCTCATGTCATCCGCAAACATTTCCATCCCTGCAAACAGGCAAATAGACCTGACAATAATCAACTATGACAACGGCAACGGAACACTATCTTCGATATTTGCAAACGTAACTGGAACACTGAATGGCAAGGAGACTATACTAAACAACACAAACGTGAACTCAACCAATGGGGGGAATCAGATTGCGGTGAATGGTAGCGCTGAGGTGTCATCTGTAAACGTGAGCATGGTATCACATACCTTTACGGTTTTTGCAAACGGAAAAGAGGTCCTCAACATACCAGTAGTGGAATCCAGTATCGTCCAGGCATCGTTCGTCCTTTCACCTGGAACTTACACGTGGCAGTGTGAAGTCTCCTGTGGCTCAGGCAGCTCAGGATGGGACGGAGCAATGAACACTGTTGGATGGATGACCGGGACATTAACTGCTCAGTAAATACGGTAAGGGTGAAGAGACGGGCGGGCTCGAATTAACTGCTCCTGCCGGGTCCAGGAATAGACAGGAATTGAATGGTATTCCTCCAATGACCTAAGGGGACCAGACAGGATTTGTCATTTTTTATATGGAAAGTATCTGGGGCGGGTTCAGAGTTAAAATAATCAAACATGATTACTCAACGATTGCAATGGATTTCGGGGTTACAGAAGAGGACAGGTTGATAAGGGAAAATGCGAGGGAATTCGTACAAAAGTACGTGATTCCGAAGAGGGACAAGATTTCTTACTCAAACAAGATCCCTGATGATATAATACAGAAGGCCGCGGATGCAGGATTTATCGGCTTTACCGTATCGGAGAAGTACGGGGGAGCAGGCGGCTCTATTTCTCAGATGGCGGCAATAGTGGAGGAACTGGCGAGGGGTGACGTGTCAATGGCCCTCCCTGTATACGTTCTTCTATTGAACGGCTGGCCATCAATGCTTGAAAAATATGGATCGGAGGAAGCAAAGCAGGAGATACTTCCTTCTATAACAAAGGGGAGGACATACCTCGGAATCGGATCTACAGAACCGTCAGGCGGCTCAGACGTAATGAACGAGAAGTCAAAGGCAGTTAGGAAGGGAAAGGGGTGGAGTGTTTCGGGGGAGAAGGTCTACATAAGCGGAGTCAGGGAAGCGCTCTATCTCCCGGGAGGGGGAGGTTTCCTGACATTGCTCAGGACGGGAGACAAGAGCCTTGCATCGAAGGCATTCACCTCGTTTGCCTTCATGATAAAAGGAACAGATGGAAAGGTGAGGGATGAAATATCCACAACTGTTTTCAACAACATCGCAAGGGAGGGCCTCTCAACCGGCGGATTCTCCTTCAATGACCTTGACCTGGATGATAAGTTCAGGGTAGGGGAAATAGGACAAGGGTTCCATATAATAATGGAAGGATTCAACATTGCTCGAGTATATGTTGCTGCAGCATGCAACGGAGCGGCCCTGGAAACAATAGACATGGGAAGGGAGCACCTGAGGAGCAGAATGCTCTTCGATCAGCCCCTGGGAAAACAAGAGGGATTGCAGTTTGAGCTGGCAGAACTTTATGGCAAGCTCGAGTCGTCGAGACTCCTGACCCAGAAGGCTGCCTGGATACTTGACAGGGTGTACAAGAACAAGGAAAAGGTACCGCTATCTGAACAGAATCTGGCAGTATCTCTTGCTAAGATGACCGGGCCTCCAACTGCTCACGAGATCATAACGAAGGTCATGGTATGGCACGGGGCAGTTGCATATACGAAGGACCTTCCCCTGGGTGCGGCACAGGGTGGAGTGATGTCGTACTACGTGGGAGCAGAGGGAGGTATCAATATCATGAAGCTGATCATCGCAAGGGAGTTGCTCGGGAAGGAATTCCTGAGCTACAAGTCGGGATAGATTTTTAACCACTTATAAATGGAGTACTCGAAGCCCCGTGGTGTAGTGGACAAGCATTTCGGACTTTGGATCCGACGACGGCAGTTCAAATCTGCCCGGGGCTATTCACTTACTCTGACCGCCGATAGACGTACTCATGGATTGAATATTTTTGTATGAGGAATGAGGGTTTAGGTTTGAAATTACTGCCCCCTTTTTTACCCCTTGGAATCGTTGTAAGAGGAGGTGCTCAGACTCACTGGTAAGGCATTGGATACTGTCCGTGACAGGGATCACAGATATGTTCCCCACAGCAGATGCGTGACGGAATCTAACGGATTCACCTAATCGGGGCAAGACGCTAATTTCAGCAGTTTAAGTGAAATCATCCACATTGAAAATAATTATAACGTCATCAGGCAGAGGAGATATTGGTTACTCTTGGTATGTAGCTCTATTATATATACTTAAAACAACTACAGAAACATGACAAAAATACTATTTCTATTGGTAGCAGGAAAGGACTTCCCAGAGAGGGCGAACCTGGCTCTGATGATGGTATCTAGGCAGATCAAAGCGAAGAGATACGAAGACGTTAAAGTTCTGCTTTACGGCCCGAGTGAGGAGTTTGTCGCTGAACTGCAAGGTGACGCAAAGGAAGCTTTCAACGAGATAGTGAAGGCAGGAGCTTTGGATTCCGCCTGCTCTTTCATCGCTAAGAAGTATGACATTGAATTGAAGCTTCAGTCGATGAACGTAACCCTGCTTCCATTCGGGGAGAGGTTAGCACGTTACGTGAATGAAGGCTACGAGGTAATCACTTTTTGAAAGGGGACGAAGATAGCGAGAAGAGAATTTCAAAAGGCTCAATAGTAGTATCTGTCTTTGTAATTCTCTCTACAACTTTTTTTGTGAGGGCAAGCAACAACATGATGGTAACGTCAGTGCCGCTTCTTGCCCGATATTATTTCGACTTTTCTCAGACTGAAGTGGGGATAATTTCTGCACTGAGCTATTTCTTCACCTTCCTCACAACCTCGTTCCTGAACGTAAGACTGAGGGTAGAAATGAGAAGGTTCGCCTTTATTTTATCTAACGCGATATACTTTATCGTTTTCATCGGATTCTGGAAATCAAACCTCATCTCAGTGTGGATTCTATCAGCGATCGGTGGGGCTGTTTTGGGCCTTCTGATGCCCAACATAATAACTGCAGCCGGCCTTTTCACGGATGCGAAGGTGAGGGAGAGAGTTCTATCAATGTATACTGTTGCACTCAGTCTTTCTCTTGTTGCAGGTCCTGCTCTGGAGTCATATGTACTGAGATTCTATCCCCTCAAGACAGCGTTCCTTATTTTTTCATCGTTTGCCATTGTTTCTGTCTCCCTCTCGCCGTTCATCAAGTTTCCAGAGGAAAGAAGGGTGAAGGAAAAGGTGAAGGTGTTCAAGAATTACGGCTTCAGATCTTCGATACTGAACATAATGGCCTACAATATACCATTCACTCTCCTCATAGCGTTCGGAGGAATCTATGAAAGGGATACCTTCGGAATCTCACTTTCCCTTGTGACTCTTTACTTCTCACTCTTCTTTCTGTCCTCATTTGCCTCGAGGATGTTCCTTTCTTTCCTGCCTCCAAAGAGCATCAGGAGGCAAATGGTGGCTTCAATGGTTCTATCCATTATAGGCATCTTAATCATGGTGCTGTCTCGAAGCGTCTATTTGTTCGTCGTTTCCCTAGTAATGCTTGGAATCCCTCATGGGTTCACTTATCCTCTTTCGATTCTATCCCTTTCGAGATCATTTGAAGCAAAGGAGAGGAACATTGCTAACAGTTACTTCTTTTCTGTCATGACTGCAATTGGCATAGTGCTTCCGCTTATAGGAGGGACAATCATACAGAAGTACGGATTCGACAGTACGTTTGCAGGCATTCTTATTCTGATAGTCATCTTGATGGTGGCGCTAAACCTAAATTTCAGGGCAGAAAGAAAAAGTGGAGATGTCGAGAACAGAAGCGTGTCGTGATGATATACATTACAGCATTATTCAGCGCATGACATTCTATTTGGGCGCATGTTGTTAGGCTGTCAGGAAGGGGATCTACACGTGAGGCACGCGAACTATGATGATCAAACATGAAACATTAGAGACAATAATTCAATTATGATGATTCAAAGAGACAGATTGGAAGACCTTCAGATGTCACAGAGATCCTCATTTGGTTAAGAAATACTGAAATTACTCTACTAAGAAAATGCAGTTCACCAAACCCTTCAAGGATGGAATGAAAGGAACAAGGCGAGTTTGGAAGTATATGGGGAACAGCTTCACTTAAATTTCCATGCTGATGATAGTTTCCGCCGCAGATTCAACAATGGCAAATGCGTTACCATACGCTGAAAGTATCACTGAACTGCCCTAGGTATGATGGGGAATGAATTATTGTACTTTGAACAACAGCAGACCTTGTTCATGGAAAGGTCGCAAAGAAGTTGCCTGATTAGAGATTACATTGCTTTCTTCACTTCTAGAGATAGTCTTCCAGTTCTCTCGCGTCAGAGATCAGCGGAAGTTTCTCAGAGTCGACCTTGACGACGCCCTGATCCTTCAGACCGCTTCCAGTTGCTATGGCCACAACAATGGAACCCCTAGGTAATGAATCCTTCAAGCGTTCTATGGCTGCCAGCGGAGCGGCGCTTGCAGGCTCGACGAAGATTCCCTCTCTGGACGCAAGGTTTCTTTGGGCCGCCAGGATTTCTTCATCCGTTACAGAAAGCAGTTGCCCTCCAGATGCATTCACTGCATCGAGAGCCTTCCTCCACGAAACAGGGTTCCCGATCCTGATCGCCGACGCTACTGTTTCAGGGTTATCCCACCGGACTAGTCTGTCTTTGCCGCTTTGAAAGAGCTGGACCAGGGGGGATGCACCGGCTGCCTGAACGCCTATCATTCTCGGAGTCTTATCGGTGAAACCCCACCTTTTCAACTCTGAGAACCCCTTCCAGTATGCGCTTATGTTTCCAGCATTCCCGACTGGAAGGATCACGTAATCCGGTACCTTGCTCCCAAGCTGCTCAAATATCTCGAAAGCTCCGGTCTTCTGGCCTTCTATTCTGAACGGATTAATTGAATTTACGACGTAGAGTTCCTCCCTGTCCTTCGCCTCCTGCATCATCAGCTCAAGAGCCCTGTCAAAATCACCTGAAACCCTGATCACTTTGGCGCCGTGGACGATAGCCTGCACAAGTTTCCCTCCTGCAATCTTCCCCGCAGGAACAAGGACGACCGCCTTCATTCCCCCTCTAGCGGCATATGCAGAAGCGGATGCTGAAGTATTCCCTGTTGATGCGCAAACTAGTGTCTTTGCTCCTATTTCCTTTGCCCTTGTTACAGCTACAGTCATCCCCCTGTCCTTGAAGGAACCGGTTGGGTTCTGTCCCTCGTTCTTTATGAAAAGCTCCGTCCGTTCGCTGACCCTAATGTTCTCCGCCATTATCAGGGGAGTATTTCCCTCATTTATTGTCACTATCTTGGACTCATCCGAGACAGGGAGCGCCTTAGAGTATCCCCAAACCCCCCTTCCGCTTCTGAAATCCCCGGCCCTTGGAAAGCCATCTGTCAGTACGAGTTCAAGGACACCTCCGCATTCGCATCTTGACGAGACCGGTTCCCTGTCGTACTCTCTCCCGCAGTCGAAACACCGAAGAAGCCAATTCTCATGGTCCCTTAACAACACTGGTTCCCTCCCCTGCAGTCGTGATAAAGCTGTTGGCTATAATCCCATGGGTAGAAAAAGACTCCACCATTGAAACCATCACATTCTCCGGGTTACTTTTAAGACTGTCTACTATGGCCAGGATGCTCGGTCCTGCACCGCTTATGCATGCTCCAGAAGCACCCGCTTTGATGGCAGCTTCCTTCACCTCGTCGAACCATGGTATCATCACCTTGCGAGCCGGTTCCACGACAGAATCATCGAGTCCTTTTCCTATCACATCTATGTCCCCCTTCGCAAAACCGGCCACAACAGTCGAAGCAAGGAAGACGTTCCTGGTAAGTTTGCCAATATCAACGTGCCCCGGAATGAGAGACCTGGCATACTGTGTTTTCTTACCAGGCAATTTCAACATAGGCGTAGAAATTACGATTGCCATCCCCTCTGGAGGGGTGAACCTAGTGATCTCCAAAGAATCCCCATTGACGATCACGAACCCTCCTTTGAGGGAACCGGCAAGGTTGTCATAATGCCTCGAGCCTGACGCCGCGAATTCTCCTTCCACAGCAAATTTCATGAGACCCCTTTCGTCTAGCCCAAGGCCGAAGAGGCTGTTCATTGCCACTGCAGCAGCTATGGATGAAGCAGCGCTGCTACCCAAGCCCACGCCGATTGGTATCCTGCTCGTGATACTAGCCTCAATGGTGCCATGTATGCCGAATTCGATAGCAATTTTCTCAGCAACCGCCCTCACTGCTCTCTCTTCAGGCCCTGCATCAGCACCGTTCTGTGCATAGGAAGTCCTGATCCGCATCTCTCCGAATCCGGATGCACTGAGCTCAACCGTATCCCTCGGATTGCTAAGCCCAAGGGAAAAAACATCAAAGCCTGCACCCAAGTTCGCAGAAGATGCGGGTGCGTCAACAACTATCTTTTTCATCCTGCAACATCTCTCTTGTTACTCTCGATCCAATTTGACCTTTGAATCAATCAGTCTTTATGAATCAGATATCCTCTATCTTTTCGTTCAGAGAGTAATCAGGCAATGATCTCACTCTTAAACATGGGCACGCCTTTCAGATCATTCCTCTGCTTGCGTCTTGCAAATCTGGAGATTCCCTGTAGATGTGTTAGACTGTCCTGTGGTGGTGCTCTCAAACAGTCTAATAGTCATCGTCGTACCTGATCCTGTTGTGAAACCTGTACCCGCTCGCGTACCTTGAGATCTGGCAGATGTGAAATCTGTTTTCTGAGAAGCCTGCCTTGTCACGTTCCTTCCGGTACCGAGGGCTTCAACGTTCACTGGATCCTTCCAGGGCTGTTCCCAGAATCTCATCGCATGCACCATAATGATGTTGGATAAAAACAATTTGGATGATTCCTTCACGCCTCTAACGTCCCACATATATTGAATTAGAGAAGTGAAAGAAGTGGGATTTGCATTCCTGCAGGTCACTTCTTCAGGAATGAGGACATTATTCTTCCCGGCTCCCCACTATCAAATACCTCAGCATCAGCCTCAGCTGCAAACCTGAATGAATCGTTGTAAAGTTCCTCCGTCATCTTTCTTAGATAGCGTTTCTGGACTTTTAGGGCGGTCAACGGTTTTGATATTATCCCCTTTGCGATTTCCATTGCTACAGAGTGTGACTGTCCTTCAGGAGCCAAGTAGTTCACTATTCCAATTTCCTTGGCCTCAGTTGCGGTAATGAATTTCCCTGTCATGACAAGGTCATTTATCTTAGGTATGGGTATCCCCAGCATTCGCAAAAACTGGCTTCCAGTGATGCTCGGTATCCCGATATTTATTTCAGGGAGACCTATCTTTGCACCTAGAGAGGAGACCCTTATATCGCAGAGGAGTGAGATCTGTAATCCTGCTCCAGTTGAGTATCCTTCAAGAGAGGCTATTGTCGGCTTGTCGGTGTACCTCACCGCATCAAACATTTTCTTCAGACCCTCGACCCACCCTTTCACATCTTTGCCGGAATAGGATGCAATCTCATTGATGTCTTGGCCGGAGGAGAAATTTCCTGCCATACCGCTCAAAACTATGCACCTGACAGAACCATCCTTACCTAGATTTTCGAAAGCGATGGCGAGCTCTCTCTTGAGGGGTGCATTCAATGAATTGAGTTTCTTCGGCCTGTTCAGTATTATCTCGGAAATTTCTCCTTCCTTGACAACGATATTTTCGTAATTCATGAACGTAATATGTTGGAATGGATAATAAGTTGTCCGCTTTCTCCAATGTGCTTCAATGAATAATCAGCTACTCGACTTAGGGATTAATCATAAAATAACCTACCTGTCGGAAATTCATGGAAACTGGGATGGGGTTCAGTTCGAGTTACTAAAGGAAACAAATTTTAACGGTATGGATGGTAAAAGCAACGATCCTGTGGTGAAAAATCAGCATGACAAAAGTTCAAAAATCCAGAAGAAACTGGAAATGCTCACGGATAGTGGATTCGGACGGAACATTCATGATTTCCATTTGATGGCAATCCACATAATGTTTAAGTATGTCTTGAATATTTGGTGCCAGTAACTATGATGGAAAGCAAGAAGTGGATTTTTACAATTCCGTGCCACTTTTCAGCCTTTAGTTACTGATATTTCCATCTGACATTTTGGTGGAATTTATGGATCTTGATGACTTCATAAGCAGGACCATTTTATGGTCGCGCGTTTCTGCGGTTGGTGGCTTCGCCCTATCCACGGGTGAACTTCGCCAAAATGGGAGAGGAATCTGCATTTTAAAAGAGGATGCGCAAACGTCATCGGCTCATAGGCTGCAGTTGAAGCAACGAGTCGTTTCGGATGGAAATTTCTCAAGAGGAGGAATAATCGATGAATAATACGTACAGGAACGTAAAACTGGCCTCACTTATGGGTTCTGAGAGAACGACAGTGAGAGTGGGAGATGTTGAAATTGGCAGGGGGCTGACGGTCATAGGTGGGCCGTGCAGTGTGGAAAGCGAGGAGCAACTGCTGGAGATTGCCACAGGTGTTAAAAAGGCAGGCGCTGAATTGCTGAGGGGAGGTGTGTTCAAGCCAAGGACGTCCCCATACTCATTCCAGGGACTGGGCCTGAAGGGGCTCAAGATTATGGAAAAGGCAAAGGAGGCAACTGGCCTGCCAATAGTATCGGAGGTTCTTGACACAAGGGACGTCAGGTGGGTAAGCGACTACGTAGACGTAATACAGATCGGCGCAAGGAACATGCAGAATTTCTCCCTCCTGAAGGAGGTTGGGAAGTTAAGAAAACCAGTCCTTCTGAAGAGGGGAATGCAGTCCACTCTTGAAGAATTTCTTAATAGCGCCGAATACATATTGAAGGAGGGCAATCCTGATGTCATACTGTGCGAAAGGGGAATCAGGACATTCGAGACATACACACGAAACACCCTGGACCTGAGTGCAGTGCCTGCATTGAAGGAACTTACCCACCTTCCTGTCATTGTTGATCCATCACACGGTACCGGCAGGGCAAGCCTGATAGAACCAATGAGTCTTGCATCTGTGGCCTCTGGCGCGGACGGGCTTATAATAGAAGTGCACAACGATCCTCCAAGGGCACTGAGCGACAAGGATCAGGCGATCACTCCCGAGCAGTTTTCAAAGCTCGTGAAGAATTCCAGAGTGGTAAGGTCGGCGCTGGAGGGGTTGACATGAATTCCATGGAACTGCATGCCAGCAGCGGGTCCACCAAAGTGGTCTTCGGGGATTCAAGGGAATTTCTTTCCAGCATCACGGGAAGGACCGAGATGATTCTAGTAGTGGATGATAACATCACCCGGATTCATGGGGGCAAGATGAATGGCTTCCCAAGAATAGTCCTGGAGGCAGGGGAAAGCGCAAAGACGCTCAAGACAGTGGAAGGAATATACCATGAACTGATGGACAAAGACGTAGACAAGTCTTCACTCATAGTGGGAATTGGCGGAGGGACAGTTTCAGACATAACTGGATTCGCTGCCTCCACGTTCAAGAGGGGAATACCATTCGGCTTCGTCCCCACCACTCTACTTGCACAGGTGGATGCAAGCATAGGCGGCAAGAACGGCGTGAATTTCAATGGATACAAGAATATGATAGGAGTTGTTAGACAGCCAGATTTTTGCGTGATAGATTTTTCATTCTTAAAAACCCTTCCACTGGAACAGTTGGTATCAGGAATGGCTGAAATCGTGAAGTGCGGGGCGATTCTTGACCCGGACCTTTTCTTGTTGGTAGAGGAAAATTATGGAGAAATAATCTCCCTAGATGCCGGAAGACTCGAGCAAGCTGTATCCAGGACAGTTTCCTCGAAGATGAAGGTAGTAGGGGAAGACGAGATGGATGGAGGAGAGAGGATGAAACTGAATTTTGGGCATACCGTAGGACACGCAATAGAGAAGGTGGCAAGTCTTCCCCACGGCCATTCGATCTCAATTGGAATGGCGGCAGAATCCTGGCTTGCAGTTCAGAAGGGGATACTCCCTTCAAATGAAGCAAGGAGAATAGAGACGTTGCTGAAAGATATCGGTTTGCCCACAAGATATAAAATGAATATGGATGAAGTTCTTGAGGCCATCTCCAAGGACAAGAAGGGCTCAGGCGACTCGATAAATATCGCGCTGCCGCATTGTATAGGAAGCGGGTCAATTCACAAAGTGAGGAAGGAGGAGTTTAAGGATGCAGTTAAGAGGGTCTGCGCATGAATGAAATGTCAAGCAAGAAGATTTGCGTAAGCCTTTCCGGACTGACCGCAGAAGAAATTCTTCGTGAAACTAGGGGACTTGAAATGGCGGAAATCAGGCTTGACAGGACGGAGCTATCTCACGAAGAGATCAGGGAGATATTCTCTTCCGGAGTTGCGATGGTTGCCACATGTAGACCCGGTAAAATGAGTGATGAAGAAAGGATGAAAATCTTGACAGAGGCAATAAGGTCAGGGGCGGAGTATGTGGACATAGAGATAGACTCAAAAGAAGGATACAGGGAGAAGCTCATGGAAGAGGCAAGGAGAAAGGGGTGCAAGGTGATCCTCTCCTATCATAACCACGAAATCACACCCAGTGACGACGTACTTCTGGATATCGCCAGTAGGTGCAGGAGTATGGGTGGAGATGTGCTGAAGATGGCATGCAAGGCCAACACAGTCTCGGATACTGCGAGGCTCCTGGGTCTTCTAGCTCACCTGGAAAACACGGTCGTGGTCGCAATGGGAGAGAAGGGAAGGATCAGCAGGGTTGCCGGCCCATTGATTGGCGCCCCCTTCACCTACGCCTCACTTTCAGATGGAAAGGAGACAGCAGAAGGCCAGATAGATTTCAGGCGGATGAAGAAAATAATGGGTCTGATGTCATGATGCAGGACAAGAAACTATTCTGCCTCATCGGGGATCCGGTTTCCCATTCCATCTCCCCTTCTATGCAAAATTACGCCTTCAAGAGATCAGGCCTGGAAGCGGTCTATATAGCAATAAGGGTAAAGCAGGCAGATCTTGGTCGGTACATCGGGATTCTGAAGGAGCTTGATGCCAAAGGTATGAACGTGACCATGCCCCACAAGATTGAGGTCATCGGGTACCTGGACGAACTTGACAAAACTGCAGAAAAGATAGGTGCAGTGAACACAGTGGTTAACGAGAATGGAACGCTCAAGGGGTACAATACGGATGCCTCGGGAGTTCTTGAAGCGATGAGAGAAGCGGAAGGGGATTTCAAAGGTAAAAGAGCCATAATACTAGGCAGGGGCGGGATGGCTAAAGCAGTTTCATTTGTGTTGGAAGAAGGAGGGGCGGAAACTAGGATGCTTGGGAGGAAGGAAATGAAGGAAGAGATCATCGAGAAGGAATTGAAGAACTCAGACATAGTTTGCAATTGCACTCCCGTAGGTATGAATGGAGAACCATCGCCCATTCCAGAAAGGCTGATCCAAAGGAATGTTCTGGTGGTTGACGCTGCTTATGGGTTCCATAAGACTAATCTGATAAAGGAGGCGGAGAGAAAGGGGAACAGAACGGTCACAGGATTGCAGCTTCTCGTAAGGCAGGGGGCAAACTCCTTCAGGCTGTGGACAGGTCTGGATCCTGACAGGAAGGGCATGATGGCTTCCGCACTATCTAGGATCTCTGATATGAAGAGAGGGGGTTTGGGGAACATCTACCTGATAGGATTCGCGGGCAGCGGAAAGAGTAGTTCTGGTAGATTGATCGCAAAGTTCTTGAAGAGAGAATTCGTGGATACGGACGATCAGATATCCAGAGAATTAGGCATTCCTGCATGGAAGATCATTGATGACAAGGGCGAATATGAGTTCAGAAAGATGGAAAGATGTGTGATCGAGTCAATAAGCAAAAGAAAGAATGCAGTTGTTGCTACGGGAGGAGGCGCTGTCCTGAGCTACGGCAACATATGCAACATGAAACAAAGCGGGTCCATCATTCTCCTCAATGTCTCTCCTTCCACAGTGATGGAAAGACTTGATGGCGATTCTTCGCATCCGTTGCTAAGGGGAATGGACGGGAAGACGGATCCGCAGAAGGTCATTGAACTTATAGCCAACAGAAAGTGCTACTACGACATCGCAAAGGATGCCGAGGTTGAAACAGATGGGAAGGGGATTGACGACCTGGCCCAGGAACTGGTCAGGGTGGCTGGTGGGTTGGAATGAATGACTATGGGGTGAAAATGGAGATAAGGAGCTCTGAAGTGAAGGGGGAGGTTAATGCGTCCCCTTCAAAGAGCCAAACACATCGTGCCCTGATATGTGCAGCTCTAGCGGGAGGGGTAAGCACGATATATGGACCACTTCTATGCGACGATACTGAAGCAACTCTACAGGCTTGCAAATCCTTGGGTGCAGAAATACTTTCCAAAGGCGAAGAGAAGATAGTAATCAGAGGAAATGGAGGCATATTCAATATCAAGGAGTGCAGTATAGACTGCAGGGAATCAGGTTCGACGCTGCGTTTCCTTGCCCCAGTCGCAGCAATTTCTGGCGCGGTCATTTCCTTCTCCGGACGAACTGGACTGGAGAGGAGGCCTGTGAATGAACTGCTGTCAGTGCTCGAAGAAATGGGGGCATCTGTAGAGTACCCTAAGGGGGCTGGAAGTCTTCCATTCACAATAATCAGCAAAGGAAAGCCTTCAGGAAGGCATATCAAAATAAGTGGAAACGTAAGTTCTCAGTTCACATCTGGGCTGTTATTTGCCTTACCTCTAATGGAAGGAGAAAGCAGCATAACAATAACAACAGATCTGGAGTCTATGGGATATGTGGAACTTACGATAGACGTTCTGGAGAGATTCGGAATCAGTATCAGTAGGACTCCAGATTTAAGGAAAATAACTGTTCACGGAGGTCAGGCTTACAGGGCGTCTGAAATCATGATCGAGGGAGACTACTCATCATCCTCATACCTGCTTGTCGCTGGAGCACTTGCAGGAGGTGAAGGGGGTGTCACAGTCAGGAACCTGAGAAGGGAATCAAAGCAGGGTGACAGGAGGATCGTTCAGTTGCTTGAATCAATGGGGGCATCACTGGAACAGGGGGACTCTTACGTGACAGTCAGACGAAGCGATCTCAAGGGGTCGGTAATGGAAGTGAGCAACACGCCGGATCTTGTGCCTGCGCTTGCAGTAGCATCAGCATTCTCCAAGGGAGTCGCAGTGCTGAAAGGAACTGGGAGGCTCAGGCTGAAGGAAAGCGACAGGGTAAACTCGATCGTAAGGATGATCGAGATGCTCGATGGCAAAATAAACGTCGATGAGAACTCGCTGGCGATTCAGGGAGGCGTGGAATCTGCCGCATCTGTTTCCTTCGATTCCACTGACCACAGGATGGTGATGAGTGCTGTTGTTGCGGGACTTGCTAGGAACGGTAGAACCATGATAGAAAGCCCCGTGTCCATCAAGAAGTCGTACCCTGATTTCTTTGATCACATACGTTCCCTGGGGGGAGACGTAACAACAGTGAGCAATTCCATTGGAAAAGTCCTGAAAGTTTCGGTTTACGGGGAGAGTCACGGTCGAAGAATAGGTGCGGTGCTTGAAGGAGTGCCAGAGGGTATCAAGGTTGAAAGGGAATACATACAGAAGGAGCTGGACAAGAGGAGAAGCACATCACTACTTACAACAACAAGGATGGAGCCGGATATAGTGGAGGTGCTGAGTGGTATCGAGGACGGTATCACGAATGGTGGCGATGTAAGGATGGAGATCAAGAACAGGGATGTCAGATCGGAAGCCTATGTGAAGGGGAAGGGGTTCATAAGGCCAGGACACGCGGACTACACTGCAAGAATGAAGTATGGAAGCGTCTTCGACTACAGAGGTGGAGGATTCCTGTCAGGCAGGATGACAGCAGCATTCGTTGCAGCAGGTTCAGTGGCAAAAAGTATAATCGGAACAAAGGGGATC
>JAMCUN010000008.1 GCA_023381415.1 Thermoplasmatota archaeon
AAGGAGGACGATCCTGGAGTCCTCCCTTTCCCCCCCGAAATCGTAGTTGAGATAGCCGTTCAGCCTTGATGAGAACTCTCTGATTTCATCGTGGGACGGCATGTTGTTTATCGTCAGCCTGTTCCTAGACCCTCCTACGTGTACGTACCCCTTGCTCTCCACGAAATCAGGGTCTGCCTTCTTGTCCAGCCTGTAGTACTCTTCTACGTATCCAAGATTAACACCCTTCACGAGCGTATGCCTTATGACAGTTCTTGTGTCGAGCGAAGGCAGGAGCTCGAGCGTCCTGTTCAGCCTTTCCCAGGAATCCTTGTAAATGGGGTTCAGGACCTCGTTGAATATCTTCCTGTTAGGGGCGGCTACAGTCACGTACAGTTGGGTTGGGAGAACCTTCAGTTTCTCAAGTGTATCCGGCTGAGTGCCGTTAGTCACGACGAATGTTGAAATGTGCCTCTTCTTCGCCTCCATCAGCAGGTCGTCAAGTTTCCCGTAAAGGGTCGGTTCACCTGTCAGTGATATTGCCATGTGCTTCGGTTGCTGGGCGTCGAGCCACTTCTTCATGTTCGTCCTCGAATCCCCCTTGAATCCTGTGAGGAGTAGGCGCTGCGCTTCTATCGACCCTTCCATGATGTCTTCGGCATCATCCTCCTGGGGTATCCTGGCCCCCTCCCATCCCTGGGACCTCCAGCAGAACGTGCAGTTCTCGGAGCACCAGTCCACTGAAGGTGTCATCTGCACGCACCTGTGGCTCTCGATGCCGTAGAAGGTATTCTTGTAGCACGGCCTGTTGTAATACAGGTCCTGCCTGACCCAGTGGCACAGCTTCACCCCTGAGTGATTTCCGACAATCTTGTACCCCTGTTTTTCAAGGGCCCTCTTCTTAACTTCATCCATTAAGGTTTACACCCACCCCCGAAACTATGAATCCGGTATGGTACAGGAACGAAGTTTCGGGCCTCATTCCCATGGAGCTCAGCTGCATGGGGACATCTATGAGTTCATGGACATTGACTAAAAAACCCTTTTTTAATAGGAAACGCGAAAACCTCTCCGCCTGGGAATAGGTCGGAAGGATTGTTGCTACCTTCTTGTCGCCTGTCAGCTTCCTGTCAAGGAACGTCCACGGTTCAGGGTTGTCTATGAATATGCAGCCGAATGAATCCAGATCAGCTTCCATCCCGTCCCTGTTGTTTGCCTCGATGAACTCCCCAACCTCAAACCTTGTTATGTTCTTCCTGAGAAGGTCAAAGTACTCACGGTCGATCTCATAGCTCACTATCCTTATCCTGAACATCAGCGCTGCCAGGACGGAAAATCCACCTGCACCTCCCCCTATCTCAAGAAGCTCTTTGCAGAAAGGAAGGTCCAGCTCGAAACCGATCTGGGACACATCCTTGGGGAGGACTATCTGGGGTCCCCTCTCTATTGAGGAGGAAACGTCGCTCAGCGTCGACTTCCTCGTCCTGAACGTCCTTGACCCAAGCTCAATCCCATCTCTTGAGATGGATATCTTCCTGGTATCAACATTCCCGAGATTCCTTATGTATATCAGTCCCGCCTGATTGGAGAATGAATATAGCTCCGTGTCGTTGTAAATTGTTACGAGCACAGGATGAACAGAATAAAGAATTTAAAATAGTTATTCTTCCACTCTTGTGTCGGAGAGGGAAGAGGTCATTGGTTATTTTGTGGAGAACGGTTATGAGAAGAAAAAGTGCGTAAGCTGCGGTAAGATATTCTGGACGATAGACAGGGGAAGAGAAACATGCGGGGAAATACCATGCGACCCTTACTCATTCATAGGAAACCCCCCGACTTCCAGGAAATATTCGCTACTGGAGATGAGGGAGGAGTTCCTTTCATTCTTCGAAGGGCTGGGGCACAAGAGGGTGAAGAGGTACCCGATAGTTGCGAGATGGAGGGAGGATGTTTATCTCGTGAACGCCAGCATCTATGATTTCCAGCCGCACGTGACATCAGGCAAGGTACCACCGCCCGGAAATCCGCTTGTCATATCCCAACCGTGCATAAGGACGGTGGACCTGGATAACGTAGGGAAGACAGGGAGACACCTGTCAGTCTTTGAGATGGGGGGTGCGAAGGCTTTCAATTTCCCAGGGAACGAGGTGTACTGGAAGGACAGGGCGATAGAGCTCGCAGTTGGGTTGGGAGAACCCCTCGGTGTGAAGAAGGAGGAGATAGTTTTCAAGGAGAAGCCGTGGGCAGGCGGCGGAAACGCGGGTTCCTCAGTAGAGGTGATGGTAAGGGGGCTGGAGGTGGCAACCCTCGTCTTCATGGACATGGTAGAAACGCCGGATGGGGACGTTGAGATTGATGGAGTACGTTACAGGAAGATGGAAAACAGGATAGTGGATACCGGGTACGGGATAGAAAGATTCACCTGGCTCTCCCAGGGTACTGATACAATATATGAGGCTCTCTACCCACAGCTGGTTTCAGGGCTCATGAAGGAGGCTAAGATGTCGAGGCCTGACTTCCTCAGGAACTTCATCGACTCATATGCCAGGGAGGATGGCTCTGAAGTGAAATTCCTGGGGTCGCTCACCGAAGAGCAGCGGGTAAACCTGGACAAACTTTCAAACATATACGTTCTTGCAGACCACAGCCGTGCAATAACTATACTGCTCTACGACGGCCTCGTTCCGTCAAACTCAAAGGCGGGCTACGTACTGAGAATGCTGATCAGGAGGGCACTCCTCGCAAGGAAGAAACTTGGAGTTATGACGGACCTGTGGGGGCTGATAGAGCAGCAGAAGGAGCGGTTCAATAGCATCCTTGATACGAGTCTGGAGGGTTCGGCAAGGGATATAGTGAATCTTGAGGTGGAGAGGTTCGACGAACTGCTTGGAAAGGGGGATGCAATGATAAGGAAGCATTCCAAAGGTGGAGCGATCAGCGCTGACGACGTCCTCCTCCTATTCGAATCAAACGGTCTTCCAATAGAGTACGTGAAGGAAAGGTGTGAGGCTCTGGGCATCAGGTTCCCCGAGAGGATGGAGAAGGCAAGGGGGTTCTCGAACATCAGGAAGGAACCAAGGGAGAAGGAAATTACCCTGAAGAAAAGGTACCCTCCGACAGGTAAATCATATTACGAAGACGAAAGGATAACGGAATTCAACAGCAGGGTTGTGGGGATAGAGGGGGGAGGAATAATCCTTGAAAACACCTATTTCTATCCGGAAGGCGGAGGGCAGCCATACGACAAGGGGATAATCACTTCCTCCGGGATGAAGGCATCAGTGGATGAGGTGAAGCTTGTGGACGGTGCAATAGTCCATTATGTGGACGATGCCAGCGGAATGAGGGTTGGGGAAGTTGTTCACGGTGCGGTGGCAGTCGAGAGGAGAAGGAGGCTGATGCAGAGCCACACTGCAACCCACATACTCCTCTCATCCATAAGGTACGTTCTGGGGCCTCACATCTGGCAGGCGGGCGCCCAAAAGGACGAGGCAGTAAGCAGGCTGGACGTAACGCATTTCAGGGATGTTTCGAGGGACGAGATATCGAGGATAGAAGAGAGGGCAAACGACGTCGTGAGGCTCAACGTCCCTATACACAAGGAGTTCGTGGACAGGAATACTGCAGAAATGAAATACGGCTTCACCCTCTACCAGGGGGGAATACCGGAAGGGAACAAGCTGAGGCTTGTGGAGATACCCGGAATAGATGCGGAGGGGTGCGGTGGAACGCATCTTGACTACACAGGTGAGGTCGGGTACATCAAGATAGTGAAGGTGGAGAGGATACAGGACGGAATAATAAGGTTCAATTTCGCAGCTGGTAAGTCAGCTGTGGAGTATTCGGACAGGCAGAGCAGCCAGCTCTCAGGGATAAGGGAAAGGCTGGGGGAGGATCCTGTGAAGGCGTTCGAAGACGTGAACCGTTCACTGGAAGAGACAAGGAAGGCCATTGAGACAGGATTCGAATATTCAAGAATATCTTACAAGGGAAGGGAGATGAAGATTTTAGCAGTGAACGAGTCAATAGCTGAATCTGTGTCAAAGAGCTTGTCATCCTTAAATGGAATCGTGATATCGAAGGAAAAGATCAGGGTCGCATCATCCTCTCCGGATATCTCAGCACTGGAAGTGATGAGGAGCCTGGAGAAGAGGGGTATCGCAAAAGGTGGCGGGAACAAGAACTACGCACAAGGAAAAGTATTAAAGGAAAATCTAAGTACAAAGGAAGTGGAAGAGGCGATAACGTATAACAGCGGATGAAATCCAGAACATTCGCTCAACTGTGCGCAAGTACTTTGCAGTGACGAATGAGGTCAAGATACAGGAAGGGGTGTACGAATTCCACACCCTCGTGGACCCGAACCTTGAATCCGATTTCAAGAAGCTGGTAGCTGAGCTCAAGCAAATGGGATATATACCCGTTATCGGCAGGGGGAAGGGGCCAGGTTCGGACTACGTGATATCTGTCATCAAGAAGAGGAACGCCCGCCCTTTCGGTATATGGGTGAACATAACACTCCTTGTCGCAACGCTGGCATCAACGATCTACGTCGGATCTCTCCTTGCAGCCCCCTATTTCGGGCTGGGTGACACGTGGAAGCTCTATCTGTACGGCTTCCTGTACTTCTCTCTTCCCCTCCTCATAATCCTAGGGTCCCACGAGTTCGGGCACTATTTTGTTGCAAAGAGAAACGGAGTTGCAGCCTCACTCCCATTCTTCATCCCCCTTCCGGTCCCTCCCCTCGGAACGATGGGCGCATTCATATCACTCAGGGACCCCCTCCCGGACAGGAAGACGCTGATCAAGATCGGCGCTGCCGGCCCCCTTGTAGGATTCGTGATGAGCATCGTCGTTGGTATAATAGGGGCATACCTGGGGAACATCCAGAAGCCGGTCATCATAACGAATTCCCAGGTTACTACGCTGATTTACCTGCCGGTGATCTATTACATCTTCCCGGCAATACACATATCCAACAGCATACACCCAGTTGCGTTCGCCGCATGGGTAGGTTTCCTTGTTACTGCGATAAACCTCTTCCCGATAGGGCAGCTTGACGGAGGGCACGTTGCGAGAGGCCTTCTCGGCAAGAATGCAAAGTACCTGAGCTACTCGTTCATCGTTATCCTCGTCATCCTCGGTATATACTACTTCTCATGGATACTCTTCGCCATAATCATCATAATCCTGGGGCTGAACCATCCTCCTCCTCTCAATGACATTTCAAGGCCAGGAAGGAGGGAAATCATGGTCGGCGTGGTTGCTATAGCCCTCGTTGCCATATGTTTCTCCCCGATACCTTTTGCAGAGCACGTCGCACCAGACACATCGGTAGCATACATTACCGGTGGAAACAATTTCATAATCGTTGGCAACCCTGCATTCGATGTAGACCATATGTCCCTCATAGTTGATAACACGAACAACTACACAATTCTCAATACGGTTGCCGTAAAGGCTCCTCCGGGCTTGCACTCGACAGCCCCATTTAACAACAGCACAGGGCCCCTTGAGAAGAAGATGTACGAGATAGCCGTCTGGCCATCATCCAATCTAACTCTCGGTTTCTATAGCTTTTATGTCAGCGTATCTACTGAAACAAAACACTGGAACTTCGAGAGAAACGTGACTGTTGTTGACCTGGATCCAAACCTGACTTTCAATAATAGGAATCCACTGTATTCAAATAGTACAACCATCAATCTTACTCTCTTAAACGACGGCGGCTTGGCAACTCTCGAGGCCCATAGGTTCAATGGTTCTTCTGATTTCAGTATAATTGGCACGTCTGAGTTCACCAGCTCTGGAAACGGTATTCTTCTGACAATACCAGCAGGTAAACAGATAACAATTTCAATGGTATTCTTCAATCTGACTCAGGCAGCAGGAGTGGTATTTGTCGATGAGAACAGCCCATGGCAGGCGGTAGTTGTCTTCTACATACCTCCCAATTCGCCCCAGTACCAACTGCTCTCCAACACGCAAGGATCTCAATTTGCATAGGCATGACTACCTACCATTTTAATAGGAAGTGATATTTCACCAACATGGCAGAATATGACGTTATAGTTGCGGGAGCGGGTGTTTCAGGATCCACAGCCGCGGCTATGGCCAGCAAGCTCGGCAAGAGCGTCCTTCTGATTGACAGGAACTCTTCCGATGAACCTGGGAAGAAGACCGTATGGGGGTGGGTCTGCGGGGACGCAGTCGCGAAGTCTCACATAACTTATGTTCAAAAGAACCTCGGGAATACGTTCAGCGATGAGGCGCTTGGGCTGAAAGTTGACGGAGTGGTTGCACTCTCTCCTGACCTTGGCTACAAGCTGCCTTTCGACGGTGAGGGGTACAGCCTGGAAAGACCGCTTTTCGGCAAGGCGCTCTTTGACGAGGCTATCAAGAATGGTGCCGAATTCAGGGGAAGGTTCAGCATAGAGGGGCCGATACTGGAGGACAATGTGGTGAAGGGGGTGTATGGGAAGAACGAGAAGGGAGAGGAAGAGAGGATAAGGGCAAAGGTAACGATAGATGCCCTCGGTATAGCTTCCCTCCTGAGGAGGAAACTCCCGGAGAACCCTTACATTGACAAGGAGATAGACTACGAGGACCTTGAACTCACGGGAAGGTTCATCTACAAGACAGGCGACTCATTTGACGATCCCAAGTACTACGATAGCAAGAACGCACTCATACACCTGAACCAGCAGATGGCGCCAGGAGGATACGGATGGGTCTTCCCGAAGAAGGGGGGAAGGGTGAACGTGGGGCTCGGCGTACAGCACAGGAGCCTTGAGATAAGGAACAAGAAGTTTGGTGCGAATGACAACCTCAAATCGCTCATAGAGAAGTACGTGAAGTGGAACCCCCTGTTCAAGAGCTATGAATTGGACAACACGAGCAAGAACGGTGAAGGGTACTGGAGCGTGAGCGTGAGGAGGCAGATGGAGGGTATGGTATTTCCGGGTTACATTGGTGCAGGGGATTCCATGGCTTCCGCAAACCCCCTAAGCGCGGGCGGAATAGGTCCGGCACTGATAGGAGGTATCCTCGCGGGAAGGGCAGCTTCAACCGCTGTAGAAGCGAATGATGCCAGCCTGGAGGGGCTGTGGGGGTACAATGTTGATTACGTGAAGCAGTACGGGAAGAGCATGGCGGGAATGGAGGTGTTCAGGATATTCCTCCAATCAATGAACAACCAGGACATAGATTACGGGATGAAGAGCTTCATAACATACGAGGAGGCAGTAGAAATAACGTACGGGAGGATACCCGAACTGTCACTGACAAAGAAGGTGAGCAAGCTGGTCAGGGGGGTTGGGGCGCTAAGGACATTCAAGGACCTGGTATGGACAACGCAGAAGATGAAGGAGCTTAACAATCTTTACGCAGATTACCCAAAGTCGCCAAAGGAATTCCCTGAATTCAAGAAAAAGGTTGTATCGACAATAAGCGAAGCAAAAGCAAGGATGCCATCATCCCCGGTATAGGGTGCTACCTGAGGGAGTGCTTGAGGACATTACCATCACTCACTTTCAGCCTGCAGTATTCGTAGAGCGCGTCGTAGAGGGGGAACTGCCTCCTCATGTTCTCGAAGTCGTCGCCTGACGTTCTGCTGAAGCCGATTGCAGCTGCCTCAAGCCCGGGTGATTCAGGAGGTGTATCTTCCAGTGACGCATCAGCCCCCCTGACTATCTTTGCCAGTTCGTGCAGCGGTGCATCTTCCAGTTTATACTTCCTTATGATGGCATCAAAAGAAACGAATTCCCTACCTTCCACTCTGTAGTGGTAAAGCTCCGCGCCCGGGACGTCAAACGGTATTGCACCAGTGCGTTCAGCCTCCTCCATCACCCTATCCTTTGGAGCGAAGATGAACGTAGCATCAGGATCAACGAATTTTCTTATAAGCCAGGGGCAGGCGATCCTGTCGACCCTCGCATTCTCCCGCGTTATCCATTTCATATTTGAAAGCTGATTGAACGTATTTAACCATTTGCCAACTCCCCTTCCTCCTAATTTGCGGGGTTGAAGCATGTCGAGGGATGATCGAAGCAATTAGTTTCTGAAGGTGCAGAATCATATTTATTCAAGGTAAAATAACCCCTCAATGAATTCGAACCAAGCTTCAGCTCCAAGGATCAGTGAGAATCTCATTCTCTCCGTGATAGTCCTGGGATCGCTGATGGCATCGATTGATTCCACCATAGTCCTCCTTGCGTTCCCTGCCATAACGTCAGCCCTTCATTCCACAATATCAACAATAATCTGGGTCATACTCATCTACCTGATAGTCACTGCGGTATTCTCGACCCAGTTCGGGAAGATAGGGGACATATACGGAAGGTCAAGGATGTTCAACCTTGGCTTTGCAATATTCACGGTCTCATCGTTCCTGTGCGGAATAGCCCCGACAGACATAACACTCATCATATTCAGGGCAGTGCAGGCGATCGGGGGCGCACTGATATCATCAAATAGCGGGGCTATTATCGCAGACACTTTCCAGAGGAACAGGATAGGGAGGGCGTACGGATTCACGTCAATGAGCTGGAACATAGGTGCCCTTCTCGGGATATTGCTGGGAGGGTTCATAACGACGTTCATAGGGTACAGGTACATTTTCTTCATCAACGTCCCGATAGGCATCGTGGCAACTGTCCTCGGGTTGATGTTCATAGTTGACAAGAAGAGGGAGAGGGATGTGCTTGACATCCCTGGAATGGCGTTCCTGGGGGTTGCAATAGCGCTGGTATCGTACGGAGGGATAGAATATGCCTCCTCTGGACTGACCGTTACAAATCTCTCGCTCGTTATCGTGGGCATCCTTGTATCAATACTGTTTGTGTTCACGGAGAGGAGAGTGAAGGCACCCACGATCAACTTTTCAATGTTCAGGAACAGGGTGTTCAAGAACTCGCTGCTTGCATCCCTATTCCAGGGGCTGGGGTATATGGGCGTCACTTTCCTGATCATAATGTACCTGCAGGGCGTCAGGGGTTTCTCCCCCTACTACGCATCCCTCCTACTTCTCCCTGCCTACCTTCTGAGCGGAATATTCGCTCCGTACATGGGCAGGCTTTCAGATAAGTACGGTTCAAGGCTGATCGCATCGTCGGGCATACTGATAATGATGGCCGGCGTGGTCTTCTACATAATCTTTCTGGGGGTAAGGTCGTCTGTATATGTTGTCGTAACAGGTGCACTCATAATGGGTCTGGGGGGCGCATTCTTCTGGCCATCCAACCTGAGCGCCATAATGGCAAACGTCTCACCGGAAATGAGGGGTGCGGCATCAGGGACTGCAAGGCTCCTCGGCAGCCTGGGGATAATTGGGAGCTTCATCATAGCCTTCGTTGCGGCCTCATCTGCAATTCCCAGGTATCTTGCTTTTGCAATATTTGCCGGTACATCCAACGTGATCGGAGGGATCGGGGCCGGTTTCGTCACCGGAATTCATTACTCCTTCGTCGCCCTTGCCTTAATGCTTCTCATTTCTGGGATCTTCTCAGTAACAAGGGGAACGGAGAACAGGCATCAGGAGGATCATTCAAAGAAGGATGTGCCAACCGAATCCCCAAAGTGATATTCCTCTGGGGTACATAATCACCCCTGTCATAAACCGGGTTCTCAGCGAATGACTACGTATACCAGGTATGAGATAATTGTCCCAAGTATCACTCCCGTATTGAGGAACGGCAGTCCTGGGGCTGGTTTCTTAACATTCCCGAGAACGAGGTATACCATCCCTATTACCCCTCCCACCAGAGGGAGGATGAAGAAAGGGAAGAAGTGTCCCGTCTTCATTCCATACACGGCAGATGCGACGACCATTATTCCGGGGAATGCAACATCACCAAAACCGAGGGCCATTGCTGCGTGCCCCTCTATTCCATCCTCCCCTATCTCTATCTTTTCTATCTTCTTCGAGAAATCTGTGGGAAAGACGAAGAGCATTGGAAGGTCCCTGTCGACTGCAATCTTCGCAAGACCAACCATGTGCTTCGTCTTGTATACTGATATGTAGTCATAAACGGCAAATAGTGCAAGGAATATCGCGGCCGCCCATATGCCGAGCAGCAGTCCTAGCAGGAAGGCGATACCGGAGGTGAGGAAAAAGCCAGCTACGTTCACAACGTACCACCTGTTGACGAATATCATCGCAAGGACCATTATGATCGGTGCCGCTATGATTATTGCATAGTATTCCTGTAATGTGTCTGCTATCACCAGCCCGAGATAATTCCACACCATGAAAACAACGAGGCCGATGACTGCAACGAACAGCCACTTCAGGAAGTTCAGCTTGAACCTCCTTGAGAGGAAAATGAGCAGGAAGGAGAAGACGAGGGCTGCAACGAGATAGTAGATCACATACCCTATTCCGGATGTTGTGCTGCTTGCTGATTCCGATGGAGATATCTGGAATGCTATGCTCGCCAGGTATACAGCGAAAACAGATGAGAGCACAAACAGCACGAGGCTTGTCAGTTGAGCTACCGGTAATTCACGTTCATCAGCCATCTGGAATTCATATCCCCTGTATTGTACGGACATCAAGTCTCCGATATATGGCTTTCCATGAGGTGAGTTTGAAGGAGAGAAACAGGATGGTGAATTTCCCTGACATTATGCAATAAATTGCTGCATCAGTCACGAGAAATTGAAATAGGTAAGTTTCCCTAACGGTCACCATGAACGGCAGCAGGATCAGGGGGGAAAGTGCAATTCAGTCCATCAAGTACCTGGTAGCCGATGGACCTTTCGAACCGATGAGGAAAAAGCTAATGCTCTTCGGCCAGTTCGTGGGGGACTGGGATATAGTGGAAGCTGAGAGCCTCCAGGATGATGGTTCATGGAAGCGCTCCAGTGGGGAGCTGCACTCTGGCTGGATCCTGGGAGGGACCGCAGTGCAGGATATCTGGCGATCCACGGAAGATGGGAATGATGACGCAGGCGGGACAACGATTCATTTTTACGATCAAGAAACTGACAGCTGGAACAGCGTATGGATATCACCTACCCAGGGCACAATAAGGGGGTTCGTCGGAAGGAAGGTGGGGAAGGAGATTGTCCTTGAGTCGAGGGAAACGAGCAGGAAGATGATGAGGTGGGTCTTCTACGAAATCAAGCGCAATTCTTTCAGGTGGAAGGCAGAGTACTCTAATGATTCCGGGCAGTCATGGACGACGATGGAGAAGATGCTGATCAGGAGGAAGAGGGGCAAAGGGAACGTCGAATGACCCCGATGCGTAACAATTCAGACAGGTTTCTGTGCCTGATGACGGGCTCTTTCTGCGGGAAGTTTCGGTACACAACCAACCGATGATAACATTATTATAGAAGTGCTAAATTAGGGAAAGTGCCAACCGTCTCCTATTACAGAAATCTGAAACAATCCCTTTCGGATTGCACAGAAAAGGTCAAGTCGCTAGAGCAGAGCAACGGGCAGAAGGACAAGGAGATCAAGGAGCTGAAGGAGCAGAACCTCAGGTTCTCGGCTGACCTGGAAAATTTCCAGAAGAGGGTGGGGGAAGAGTCGATGAAGATTGTCAGCTACGCTTCGGAGAGAATCATAAAGCAGCTTCTTCCTGTGCTGGACAGCCTTGAAAACGTGACGGATGAGGGATCCATCGCGATAAAGAGGCAGATTGAGGGCATACTCCAGAAAGAGGGGTTGACGGCGATCAACGACAGCTCTGCCTTCGATCCGAACAGGCACGAGGCCATAGGAGCGGAGGAGGGTGGAGTGGCCAACACAATCAAGAAGGTTGTGAGAAAGGGGTACGCACTTGGAGACAGGGTGATAAGGCCAGAGTTAGTAATTATCAACAAAGGTGATTAGGATGGAAAAAATATTGGGAATAGATCTAGGGACGAGCAATTCGCAGGCTGCAGTAATGATAGCGGGCAAGCCGGTAGTGCTGCCAAGCTCGGAAGGAACAACGCTCGGAGGAAAGGCGTTTCCGAGCTATGTTGCCTTCACGAAGAACGGGGAGCTTCTCATAGGGGAACCGGCGAGGAGGCAGGCCCTCACGAATCCTGAGGGCACTGTATACGCATTCAAGAGAAGGATGGGTGAAAATTACAAGTTCAAGATAAGGGGGAAAGAGTATACGCCACAGCAGCTATCAGGCTTCCTTCTGCAGAAGATAAAGGACGATGCGGAGAAATATCTCGGGGAGAAGGTCTCTAAGGCCGTCATAACCGTGCCAGCTTATTTCAACGACAACCAGAGGCAGGCCACGAAGGATGCAGGCGCAATTGCCGGACTGGACGTGGTGAGGATAATAAACGAACCTACGGCAGCGGCGCTCGCATACGGACTGGACAAGACGGAGGGAGAGCACAGGATAATGGTCTTCGACCTGGGAGGTGGAACGCTTGATGTGACAATAATGGAATTCAGCTCCGGGGTGTACGAAGTACTTTCAACTTCCGGGGACACGAAACTCGGAGGGACGGACATGGATGAGGCGGTGATAAACTACCTAGCCTCCAAATTCCAGCAGGAGAATGGAATCGACCTGAGGAAGGACAAGAATGCGTACATCAGGCTCAAGGACGCAGCCGAGAAGGCGAAGATAGAGCTATCCACCTCCCTATCCACTGAGGTCAACCTCCCGTACATTACGAGCGGCGCTGACGGGCCGAAGCATCTCCTGATATCTATGACAAGGGCAGATCTGGAGAACCTGGTGAGGCCCATAATGGAAAGGGCTAGGAAGCCCATAGAGGAAGCGCTCAAGGGGGCCAAGATTTCTGCATCGGACATAAGCAAGGTGATACTCGTCGGTGGTCCAACAAGGATGCCGATGGTCAAGAAGTTCGTCGAGGACATAATGGGAAAGAAGGTCGAAAGCGGCGTTGACCCGATGGAGTGCGTAGCAATAGGTGCATCCATTCAGGGTGCAGTACTGGCAGGAGAGGTGAAAGGGATAGTCCTTCTTGATGTCACCCCGCTCACCCTCAGCATAGAGACCCTCGGAGGAGTTGCAACGCCTCTCATAGCTGCAAACACAACAATACCTACAAAGAAATCACAGGTCTTCTCTACGGCCGCTGACAACCAGACGGCAGTTGAGATCATCGTCGTCCAGGGGGAGCGTCCCATGGCGAAGGACAATACGCTCCTTGGAAGGTTCATGCTGGACGGTATCCCTCCAGCGCCCAGGGGGATGCCCCAGATCGAGGTCACGTTCGACATAGACTCAAACGGAATACTGAACGTAACGGCAAAGGACCTTGCAACGAACAAGCAGCGCGGCATAACAATAACATCAAGCACTAAGTTGAGCAAGGAAGAGATAAACAGGATGAAGGAGGAGGCAAAGAAGTACGAGGAAGAGGACAGGAAGAAGAAGGAGGAGATAGAGACAATTAACGGAGCTGAATCGCTTGCCTACTCCACGGAGAAAACTATGAGCGACTATGGAGACAAGATTCCGCAGGACATAAAGGACAACATCAACGGGAAGCTCAAGGACCTGAAGGATGAGATCCAGAAGAAGGACGTCGCTGCAATGAAGGAAAAGATGGATGTGCTTACGAAGGAGATACAGAAGATAGGGGAATACATGTACAAGAACGTCAAGCAGGAAGAGCAGCAGTCATCTGGGGCAGAAGAGGCCCCTCCAGGTCCAAATCCAGGTGAGACGGAGATTCACGAAGATAAAGAAAATAAGGAGCAATGAACTCCTGATCTGAATGGGCAAGGATTATTATGCCATCCTGGGAGTGGACAGGAAGGCATCAAAGGATGAGATAAAGAAGGCATACAGGGAACTGGCAAAGAAGTACCATCCAGACCTTAACCCCCAGAACAAGAAGGAGGCGGAGGAGAAGTTCAAGGACATCTCAGAGGCATACGAAGTGCTGATGGATGACCAGAAGAGGGCAAGGTTCGACCAGTACGGTGAGGAGGGAGTTAAGTTCCAGGGACAGGGGTTCGACTGGAACCAGTTCCACCACTACCAGGATATCCAGGATATATTCGGGGACATATTCTCTCAGTTCGGCTTCGGGGGCGGTGGGTTTGGAAATCCGTTCGGAGGTTTCTCAGGCCAGCAGAGGGAATTGAGAGGGCAGGATGTATTCGTGGAGATACCCATTGACATTAGAAGGGTGGCTAAGGGGGACAAGATAGAGGTCTACTACTTCAGGGAGATGAAGTGCGACGAGTGCGAAGGAACGGGTTCCTCCACTAAGAAGCTCCTGACCTGCCCCACCTGCAGGGGGAGGGGATATGTTGAAAGATCTTCTAACCAGGGGTTCATACTTTTCAGGACAACAGAGGTCTGCAGGACATGCAACGGCAGGGGAAAGGTACCAGAGAAGGTGTGCCACGCATGTTCAGGCTCAGGTTATGTGAGGAAGAAGGACAAGATAGAGATATCCCCTCCCCCCGGGATTCATGAGGAGGAGGTATACATTCTCAGGGACAAGGGGAACTACAGGTACGGGGGATCAGGAGATCTGAGGATAAAGTTCGACATAGATTACATGGAATTCAGGAGGTCAGGTGACGACCTGGAGAAGGACGTTCAGGTCGATTTCACTGACGCAATAATGGGCGGAAAGGTGAAGGTCAACCTTCTCAGGGGGGAGAAGGAGATAGATATACCTGCGGGGACCCAGCCGGATGAGCAACTTGTGCTGAAGGGGGAAGGAATCCAGAAGAAGACTGGCAGGGGAAATGCAGACATAATCCTGAGGATGAAGGTAACCCTGCCGAAGAAGATAACGAAGAAGCAGCGGGAGCTTCTGGAGCAGTTCAGAAATGAGAAGGGGTTCTTCTCCCAGTTTCACCTGTGAATTGAGAAGTACATTCTCTTGTTGTTTTTCCCCTTGTTTTCTATCTTGTATATCTCTATTTCACCCACTTCAGAAGTGTTCCTGACGTGTGTGCCGCCGTCCGGCTGCATGTCTATGTCTCCAATTTTGACAACCCTAAGGACCTCGAGGTTGGGCAGAAGCCTCTCGTCCACCTTCAGGGCACCTTCTACCTTCAGAATTTCTTCCCTCCTCATGGTCAGGACAGAAACATCCTGGTTCCTCCTCAACTCCTGGTTAACCCTCCCCTGGAGGGAGGTGGATATCTGGGCGTTCCAGTCCTTGAAGTTGAAGTCTATCCTCGAATATTCCTCGTTTATCTGGTTCCCTGTTATGGACGCCCCGAACTCCTTCATGGCTATGGAAGATACGACGTGGATGGCGGTGTGCATTCTCATGTGCCTGTATCTCCTCTCCCAGTCTATTTCAAGCCTGACCTTCTCCCCAACCTGAGGGAGAGGATCACTTACATGAACGATCTCGTCGCGTTTGGTTACCTCTTTCACGTCATAAGTTCTTGACCCTACCATTTTACCGGTATCTCCTGGCTGTCCCCCTGAAGCCGCATAGAAGATCGTCCTGTCCAGTATGACTCCTTCCCCAACCTCCACAACTTCCGCTTCTACCTCTCTGAGGTAGGAATCCTGAAGATACAGCTGTACTGTCCTCATCTCAAAACACCTACAAACGGGATCAACAACGAGAAGATGGCAATGAATACAAAAAACATTCCTATGAATATGTTGGTTGAAACGAAAAGTTTCATGATCCTCTTGTCAGGTTGCGCAAGCGCTAGGAGGTATGAAGCTAGTAGGTAGACCCCAAGGGCAACATAGACAACAAACAGTGCAATTCCGATGAAGAACGGGAAATAGAGCCTGAATTCGTATCCCGTAAGAACAGTCACCGCAACAGCAAGAATCGCGATCGGGAAGAGGACGTTCATCGACTGCCGCGTTGTCCTCCCGACTGGAAGCATAGGCACTGAAGCTGCGGCATAGTCGTCCCTGTACCTTATTGAGAGGGACCAGATGTGGAGAGGGGTCCAGATGAATATCGTCAGGAACATGAGGATCGCAACGGGGTTATAAGAGGAAGTAAAGGCGTAGAACCCGGCAAGAAGCGGCGCGCCTCCAGAGTATGCGCCTAGGATTATGTTCCAAGCAGTTCTCTTCTTGGTGAGATAGGAGTAGATTATAGTATAGTCGAAAATGCCTGTTGCCATGAAGGCGAAGGACAGGAACGACCTAAAAAAAGAGAGAATGAGAGTCGCCGCTATCAGAACGAGTCCCCCGTAGAGCGCAACACTCGGCTTCATCCTACCTGAGGGGAGGGCCCTCTCCTTTGTTCTGTTCATCATCCTGTCAATTGAAATGTCGAAATAATTCGAGACCGACTCAGCCCCCATTAGCCCCAGAGCTATGTAAAGGACAACGTAAAGGAAACCTCCCACATCCAGGCTTCTCATTGTGCTGAGAGCAAATACTTCGCCAGCTATGCCGGTGATGAGGAGAAACACCCACACCCTTGGCTTTGTCATGACGAAGAAATCCCCAATGAAGTTCCCCATTGGGAGTACAGTGACAGACTCTATAAATCAATATGGTAGCAGAAATTCATATTCATTGGACGAAGATGCATTATTGGTCTGTCCTGAAATCAACCGGAAACGAGGGATACCCGTAACCTAAAGGCTAAATAATGACATTGGATGCACATTAGCTCCCCAAATGACAGAGCCGGGGGGAGCAAAACTGTATTGAATGACCGCAGACCCCAGACGTTCTGGATGATAGAGCGTTGGACGCTTAGTATTGGCACAGATACAGTACAGGGCTGGTAGATCAGCGGAAGATCGCCTCCTTGGCATGGAGGAGGCCCGGGGTTCAAATCCCCGCCAGTCCATTGCATAAGGCTCAGGGTTGCGGGAACTCGTTGAGAAGTCTTAGAACTTCGGATTTCCAGCCACCCTGCGGTTGGACTGGTTTCTGCCGTGTAGGTTGATTCTTTGATTGCTCCGAGGATGCTTGTTTAGTCTCGTTCTTGATTGGGCTTGAGTTGCTTTGCTGGTGTTCCTGTGGAGTCTTGGGAAATCCATTCTGTTTGAGAATTCCGAAGGGGACTATGCCCATCTTCGAGAAGTCCTGCTGTTCGAACTCGTTGGGCGGTCTTCCCTGACTGTTCTTGTATTCTTCCTTGAAAATTCCATTTCCCCTATATAGTAAGATGCATATTGTCTGATTTCTTCGTCTGGAGGGAAAATCATGCGGGGACACCTTCTTTTTGGCTATGCTCATGTAGAAGTATTTTCAGAGCTTCCTCAAACGAATCGACTTTCAATTCATACTTCAAATTCTTAAGTTATTCGTGGGTGTCCAAGTGGATTCCTACAATTCTTTGTTTTAATTTCATCATTGTCTCCATTCTATTATTACTATATACAATACATAACATATATGCGTTCTCTACCATGCCTAGAATTAACATATATACACTCGGTAATTCATATATTAGTGACAATCTCTGGATTGGAAGGGCAAAAGGGGATCCTGAGGGTCCTGATTTATTTGTTGAATGTGAAAGAGGCGAATAGACAGAGAATTACGGATGAATTGACTAACGATGCTAGAATAACTAATGCAAGCATACGTAAACTTGAAGAACTTCATCTTATTGAAAAGTCAATAAAGGAGGCGGGGAGGGCTGGTCAACAACTTGTTAAAGTCTTCTCCCTTACCGACAAAGGCAAGAAAGTTGCGAAGAATCTCAAGGAGATTGAGGAAATTTTAGGAGGAGAATAATGACAGAAATTTCTGTGACCAAGATTATTGAACTTGTAAACGCTCTGAAGGATAAAATTTCGAAATATGAAACTGACTTTTCAAGAAACGAAGCACTTGTGAGATATTCAATAATTAATCCTTTTCTAATTGCGTTAGGGTGGGACATTTCTAATCCTGCACAAGTGATTCCTGAGTATTCGACAAACGCCGGTAGAGCAGACTATGCATTACTTAAAGAAAATAGAAAACGACCGATAGCCTTCTTAGGCGCAAAAAAATTAGGAACAAAAGAAGACTTGGGGCAACATCTTAATTACTGCCTCCAAGAAGGAGTTAAATATTTTATTGCAACCGATGGACAAAAATGGGAGCTTTATGACACGCACAAGGATGTCCCTCTCTTTGAAAAAAAATCAGTAGAATGGGATATTTTGAACGATGATACATCTCAAATAGCAATAAAGTCCCTTGTCATTGCAAATATAGGTTCTTTCGGAGAAGAACCTTTTCAGCCAATTCATAAAGTGGAGACTGATGCAACGAATGAAAATAAGCAAGAACAATCGTCCATCGTAAGAAATAGGGGAACGTTAAATGAAAGGCGTGTAGGTAATAGGAGGAGCCCCTTGAGACCACTTAGCCTCACTATAGAAGAAAAAACATTTCAGGTAAACAAGTCGAATCAGATTCTTATAAAAACAGCAGAATGGTTGATATCAGAAGGAAAACTGGATGTATCAGCGGTTCCTATAGAGTCAGGGCCGGATCGTTGGCTAATAAGTACGAAGAAAATACACAGAAATGGAAGCCCATTCAAAAATCCTTCGAGACTTTCCAATGGACTCTTTATTGAAACGAACTACGGGTCTAGGAGAATTGAGGAACTGGCAAGAAGATTAATGAAACATTTTGGTTATTCAGAGAATTCAATTTCGGTGAACTGGATGGAGATGAAAGAATGATTTATAAGAAAAATAAAGAAGCAGTTGAAGGATGGTTGCTAAAATAAAGTCTAACGAGGATCTCGAATCAAGAAGGCGAAATGTTGGAAACGCACTTGCTGAATTCAAAGGCAATATCGTGCAACTTACATACAGGAATGGAGAGGGGAGAAAGATGGTTACAGATGATTTTATGATCGTGAATTTGAGTCAAGATGGGATATTGATTGACCGTACGGTCTGGAACGAATCAAAATGGAAAGTTGAATCAGCAGGGCATCCGTTCCTGATTAAACCTGAGTCGGTACATGTTATAGTTTCAAACAATGAAGTCATCTTTCCTCTTAAGTCTCAAAGAAAAAAGAGAGGTGAATGAACTGGCAGGCATAGTCCAGGGATATACCGATGATGTAGATCTGTTGCGCTTAATCGATGAAATTGAGTTGAAGTATGAAAAGGGTGAAATAACGAAGGAAGAATATGATAAGATGAGGGAGGATTTTGGGAAATGACCTCCAATCGTGACCCTAGGAGGATATTCTGGACAGGTCTTGCAATAATGTTGGTCCTGATCGGAGTTGCTGCAGTGTTGGGCGTGATATTTAATACTCACAACTACACAGTGAATGGACTAAACTGGCTGGGAATTGCAAGCGGAATTGCTGGAACGCTGATAGGCCTCTTCGTCCTCTTCATATTCATATGGTTCATCGTTTGGATATTCAGGTTCGTTGGATGGTCCTCCAGGAGCTGGAAGTATTATTCAGGCTGGTGGGGTCATGATGAAGCAATGGAGATACTGAGGGAGAGATATGCAAAGGGTGAAATATCGAAAGAGGAATATGACAAGATGATGAATGATCTCCAGAGGAATAAGGGGATGAATCTGTGATGAAGTCGGAAGGAAGATTATGATTGAATTTCTGAAGGAGATTGAAAGGGTGCCGGAGGATGATGGGGGATATTTACTATGCTAGGAAGACCAACGGTTTCAGATATTTTTGATCTGTACGATCAAGCATTAGACCAAACGAGAGACAGACTGGAAAACAGAGTGATCGAGGGCACTAGAGCTTTAGATACCTTTTATAGGAACTTCTTGAAAGATCATGTTATTCAATATGCTCCATTATTTCGAAACGAATCATTTCGTCGTGAAATGCATAGAATTCTGCAACAAAGACATAGAAGTACCAATTTGAGATTCTGGGCAATTGATGGGGCGTGCGAGAAATTAGAAACTTCAGACCTTGCCATATTTTATGGTGGAGCATATGTCGTAAAGGGAGAACTTGGTCTACAGTCAAATCCTCCTCTTTTGTCGTATAACGAATCCGAACCGGAAGATGATAGTAGCTTGGTTGCATACTTACCCCTCTCACCCGAAGATTTAACCGCTATTGATCCTGAAAACAGATTTATAGTAGACGATGCTGAACGAATATCAATCGCTGGATTAGATACTTCATTAATGTTGCTCGCCGAGATTTTTATGTGTTATCGGGGGGCCTCAGGCACTGATAGACCTCATCTTATATTGTGGGATCACTCACTAGCGTCAGTTTTGGCAAACGCTACTCCAAATGTCAGAGAATTGAGATTTTCTGGTGTACAGATAGCAGGAGAAACTATATGGTATCCTGATCTCTTAGTTGGATACTCCAAACCGTGGGATAGAAATCTCGACGTACCATCAAAAAAATCTCACAGACTGTGGGAACGCGCCATAGCCAAGATATATGAATCAGAAGAGAAAAAACTTGATCTTGAAGAATTTTCAAGAAGCGTAAATTTACCAATTGGTATCGTCGAGAGACAAGTAAGACTGATATGGGAATCCAATAAGTTAGGAGAAAAGATAGAGGGTACTAATCCTTCTGATGCTTTAGTAAAAAAGACTGGAAAGATCCTCACTCTAAATCAAGAATATATTAACTCGACTTACAAAATTGAGCGAATGTTTCTCTATTTTTGCAACAAACTCTACAGGGATAAAGACCCGTCAATCTTGATTTATAATTTTAGAGACGAACAAGGTGCAATGAGATCCAGATTTCTGTCTAAAGATGAGCTCTCCTTCCTATTAGCAATAGGACTTCGTTTGACATTTGAAGCAGCTTGGAGAAATGGTGTTATATTCATAGGAATTTCGAAGGATTCCGCCTCTACCTACTTCACCAACCACTACTTAGGGGTAATGAGGTTCATTGGTAGGTTCAATTTCAATTCACTTCCTATTCCTGCAACTGATAGGCTAACTTTTGAACGAATCCCTGAAATTGACGGTTCCATAGAAGGTCCGTGGAGCTCTACTGAATTTGATGCATTATTCATGACTCTCAGAATGAGAAGAGAATTTCAAGCGACCAATCCAACAATGCAAGGAGTAAGGGGAGATGTTCTAGTTCAACCTAATCTAATTATGAAGTCACTGGTGCAATTCCACTATGCAAGAAACCCACCTACGGAACCATCGATGAGTCACGTAATATTCGTAGACCGTTTGATACACCCTTCTTATCAGCCTTCTCAAAGAATGAATATAATTACTGGGGATCCTGATTTGGGAACCCTTGAACCGTTCATTCAAATCAACAAGGATGCACCGAATAGGGAACAAGAACTTTCAATGTACCTCTTATCTGTGTTGACAAGGAACGTTTTCCCTGAGGTAATTGGATATCCAGATCCACTCCACCATGCGGACCGTGGAGCGAAGGCGGTACTTAGAATGGTCGAGCCAATGTTACGTTCTTCAGAGTGGTTAAATAGAGCAGATCCTATTCATCGTACGCTAAGACAAAACCGAGATGGTTAATATGATAACTAATCCGTTTGATGACGAACGACTTAGAGGGGCTAGATCAGCTCTCGTAAGAGTGACTCCAGACACACAAGGAAGATTTTCATTTGAGTTGTGGTGTCAATACACTCGGCTTGGACTTGATAGTCTTCAGATAGGAGATCTGGTTGCTATAGAGAATTATACCCCACCTACTAATGGAAATAATGTGTATTCCGTACTCACTCTTTCCCAAATTTATCCAGTCCATTTTGCAATTCAAGGCAAAGATGCATATCCTGGTCACGTTTTTGAGTCGATGAGGTCTATAAGGGAAGATTGGGAAAGTCAATCTGAGCGTCCTCTGCATCTTACCACTACAATTATGGCACAAGCTGTCTCTACAGGGTTCCAGTTTAGATATAACCCTCGGTCTACTGAGCTCCCTCCATTTGAGGAGGAGAGAAATATCCCAATGACTGGTGCAGAGATCAGACCCTTGAGTAGAGCAATGGTAGATGCTATAATAAATCAAGGGATACGTGATGAGCCAGATTCACCTTTCAACCATAAGAAGTTTGACAACCTCAATGTGAAACTGAATATTGAAAGTCTTCTTACAACTCACTTTGGAATATTCGGTTTCACAGGAGTGGGAAAGTCAAATTTGGTTTCGTCCTTGGTATCAGCCCTGTCATCAGGCAATTTAGGAGTTTCTGCAAACATTGTATTAATGGACCCTAATGATGAATACCTTGCTTTGCTTATTGATAAATTCGAATCCGCACCTGATCAGGTTTCTTACATACACGTTGGGCCTGAGTCTCTTGCAACAAGAATAATTCAATACTTAGGAGATAACGGCAATAATGTGCCGAATGAGGTAATTGAGCTAATGAGACAGCAACTACGCTTACCTCCCGCTCTCCAAAATGTTCCGAATCTAACAGAATATCTGCGTCGTGCCTTGTCAAACGCAATACGCAGGACGAGGATAGTACTACCTTTTGAGGACATTAGGACATTAATTCATGAAGAACTTCAAAATCAAACAGATGAACGAACCGGTCCAGCTGCACGCGAGGCACTCAGAAATGTTGAAAGAAATTGGTCGGATGGCTTTGAGGGAACCCCAATCACTTCAGAAAATGTCAAAAGGGCAATTGATGCTGCTAATGCATTTCCGTCTCCTTTTGCTCAACCGTTTCAACATATTAATGATGCTACTAAGGGAACGGCCAAAGGAGTAATAGATAGAACTCTGCGCGAACTGGATAGGATACAAAGAGGGCTCATAAACATTCCACCAAGCGCTATTATTCCGATTGGAGATCTAATTCAGAGCTTGAACTCTCGAGAAAGACATCAAACTATAATAATCACTGGCAGAAAAGATTCAGAACTGAAACATTTTGCATCGGTTCTTGGTAACCAACTTTACGACTCTAGAAGACAGATGACTAGCAGGGAGCCATTCATATCATTCGTTTTTGATGAAGCCGATTTGTTCTTACCCCAAGACAGACAAGACGCAGATACAGTTGCAATAAGGGAACTCTGTATTACTTTAGCGAGAAGAGGTAGGAAGTTTGGTCTCGGAATTGGCATATCAACTCAACGAGCTTCTCTTTTGGACACGGCAGTAATGGCAAATCTTCACACTTATTTTGTGAGCAAGTTGCCCAGACTTAGCGATAGACAGAGAGTATCCGAGGCATTTGGTATTAGTGAAGAACAATTGGCTCCAACATTCACATTTCGCCCTGGGAACTGGCTTATCATAAGCCATGATGCTACTGGATTGAAGGGGGTCCCTATTCCAACTATTGCCGAAGATGCAAACCAAAGAATTCTTAGGAATGCTGGAATTTCTGAGCAACACTAAGGAATTAATGGAAATGTTTAAGATGAAATAGGTCCTGTGGTCCTGTGGGAATTATTCCTATATTCGTTGCAGATAGGCCATTCTCCTTGAAAATATTGGAAGGGTTAGCTGGTTACAACAACCAGTTCGGGATATTATCACATGCATTTACGTCTAATCCGTTCAAGATAAAATTCAAGAAATTCGACCTGACAGATACCAAGATAGGCGACTCGGGAATATTCCAAGGAAGAGATGTCGACTATAATTTTCTCTTCGGTGAGTACCTTAAGATGGGAGTTAGTCACGGGATAATAAAGGATTATTATAGAGACCCTTATAAAACTTTAAGCAGTGCTAGAGAAGCTATAAGAGAATATCGTTCTGGTAGATATGATAGAGATTTCACGCTCGTTGGTGTCGCTCAAGGAAGATCATCAAAGGAATACGTCGAGAGTTATACAAAACAGAAGCGAATGGGCTATGAAATGGTAGCGATAGGAGGGCTTCTAGATAAAGTTGAAAATCACGTTAGACTTGTTAAAGTGCGACGGGAAGAAATGCTTGTCGAAACTCTCACAAAAATCAAAAAGAAGTATCCTGAAGACAAATTATTCCCGCTTGGAACTTTTAACAGATCCAGAATCGGGTTATTCAAGCAACTAGGGGTATGGGGTTCAGACTATAAAGGTTGGATATTCCGCTACAACCTAGAAGAAAGTCATAAAAAGCATAACAGGATGGAACAAACCCGTAGCTACATAGAAAGGGAAATATTTCCATTATTGAGCAAGGAGAGGTTACTCCTACTTTCATGCTCAGAAACAAAAAAAATTGGAGAAGGAAAAGCGATAGACATATACGATGGCCCAGCCTTTAAAATGGTCAGAAAATATCTAAACCAGAGAGATGGTATAGACGTTAGAATTATCTCTGCCAAATATGGAATTATTAGCAAAGACAAGCCAATTGAATATTACAATGAGAAACTCACCCCCGAAAAGGCACTAAAGTACAGGTTGATATATTCAAACGAAATCAATGCCCTGTGTTCAAACTACCAAGACATAATGTTATTTGGAGGACACACATACCAGTCTGTTTTTAAGGATGAAAACATCAAAAGAACATCGGGTAGAATAGGAGAGCAGTTATTACAATTAAAGGAGTGGCTCTACTCAGGAAATTAGATTTTAAGCTCTTTACTTTTTTTCTTACCACTTATCATCTCCTCTAGAGCTGTCATCCTGTCCTCTAATTTTTGAATCCTTTCTTCAGTGGTCGACAGCACGAGGACTCCAGAGGGGTTTGCCATTAATTTTCTTATTGATTCGTAAAAGGTTCTGTCACTGAATAATTTTCTGGAATCGTTCCTAGAATTTCCCCGACTGACCAGGGTAGGTTTGAGAAGACTAGATGCTACCAGCTCTGCAGCTTCTAGTCTGGCTCTGGTTGAAAATCCCGGCTCTTCCCACCATTTTAGTTTGGTAAGATATTGTGTTTCTAATCTGACTGCAGCTTGTCCGGTAGTTACGCTGCTATTATGCTTTACGAGGTGCTGCTCCGCCCTTTGCCTGAGGTTCTTGGCCACTCCTACGTATGCAACGTATTCTGTTACTCCTCTGCCCCCATATAGGGCATAAACTGCAGGTACACTTGGCAGCTCTTTTGTAGAATTTATCACTCTCATTTAATGAACGATGAACTCCGCGTTAATAAAGTGGCGGGATATGAAGTTAAACCAGCTCCAGTTCCTCCATCAACTCATCAGCTCTCTCGCTGGATACCTTCGTTATGACGAAGCTCATATTCTCCTTCAGGAACTCGAAATACTGTTCTTTGTTCTTCGAGACCTCATATCCTTTCATCATGATCTCGTAATCTATGTCCCACTGGTCTTTCCTTCCTGTGATATATTCCTTCTTGAACCGTTATTGACCATTCTCCACACCCTCCATCCTCAATTTGTCCAAAACTTCATTCATATTCATCTGGCCAAGTACCTTCAAGCCATCTTTCCATACAAGTGTAGTCTGTTTGTTTGTTAAATTGCAAATCATTGGGATCACTCCCCTAATACCTCTCTGCCATCAGGGCTAGATAATTCGGAAACGTTATCCATGAAATCAAGTTCCTCCTTCAGATTAATCCTGTCAAGCCTTTTCATCCTTCCTTCTACCAACTTGTCAAATTCTATGTCTGCTGCTTCATTTTTCATGTACATCGATCCGAAAATTTGCAACCATATATTTCAAGATTTTAGTCCGAATTGAAAAGTGAATGAAATGAAAAAGTGAATTTTGTAAGGAAAAAATTATTAAAGGGATTGTTGCATTCACATTCATGCGAAAAATGAAATCAGAAAGAAAGAGAATTAAGATAAGATTTGTAAGTATATGGATGACACCCTTCAAATAATAGTATTAGAGAATGACGGCTAGCTCTCTCTCAAACAGACAGCCGTAGTTAATTTTAGGATTTCGCATGACTACTGATTTCCTCTACTAGTGATTCTCTGATTTCCTTTATGTAGTTCGCCTTCCATTCGGATCTGTACCCCTTGGCGTTCAATGGCAGAAAACCAAGATATGCTGGCCTAAACTGGGTCCATTCCTTGTTTATTGCCTGAAAGTATGAAGAAAGGCCCTCAGTCATTATTTCCTTAATTTCGTTGCCACTGTAAATCCAGATATTATCCTCCTTTGCTTTAGGTGTATAAGGGGATCTTGGCTGAAAGCTCAAAATAAGGTGGATATCAATTGATCTATTTGCCTTCCTTGGAATGGAGTTGCTTTCCTGTTCTTCCACACTCTTACCCCATCTGGAAATCTCTTTTTCTACAGTATCCTTGTACGACAAGTCCCTGCCGAATCCAATCTTTTCAGAAATATCCTTAACAAACTCATCGTAATCGTACGGCCTCTTGAACAGGCTAATCGGAAGATACCTCCTGTCAATGATTCCACGGAATGGCTGGCTTTCCTTTCGAGAGAAGTCTTGCTTCGAGAAAACCCCAATCGCTTCGTCGTCATACGATTTCCCCTTTACAAATTCCTTCCAGTTGAAGAATTTTGATGGCAATTTTCCTACGTCTGTAAGCTTTTTAAGGGCCTCCTCACCCATCTTATCAACCAGGACCACAAGTGAATGCCCGTAGACCCATTTATACATCTTAAGACGGGAATCCTGCATATCCTCTATGCTTCCAAGGGATTTAATGTGAAAGGAGATTGTGTACTCATTTGTGGGTTTGACAAGTTTGATGCTCAAGCCATCAATTATCCTCTGAATATCGATGTTCCCATATACAGCACCAGTCATGTATGAGTCTCTGAGAAGGTAGTCAAATCTGTCTGAATCTACATAACCCGACACGATTGGGTGGACTGTTTTAGTCCATGATGTCGCACCTTCCATTCTAGGGAAAAGAACTGATGAAATGTCCTTCTTGTTGAATTGTAGTCCCTTCGACTCTTTCAAGATGGAATCAATCTCACCGTCTTCGTTTATTATCTTGTAAGAGTAGTATTCGTGAGTAGGAATTAAGGTATTGCCGGTAAGGCTAAACAAACGCATAGCCTCTTCGTTCTCTGACTTTTTCAGCGTCTTTCTCATTATGTTTTCAGACGCGTGCGAGAATGGTCCGTGTCCAATGTCATGAAGCATTGCAGCCAGTCTCACGACACCAATTACGTATTCTACTTTCTCATCACCAAATAAGTTCTTGTACGTATTTCGGTCCATTTTCTGTAGAATACTTGTGATCATTTTTCCTGCAACATGCATCGTTCCTACACAGTGGACGAACCTGGATGTGACAGCATTAGGGAAGACTAGATAGGCAAGTCCATTAACCTTCACCCTATGCAGTCTCATGAAACTCGGAACCTGTAATATCCGGTATTCTGTATCTGTCAAAGGGATATGACCGTGGACAGGATCTACTATGGTAGTTCTAGGAAGACTCGTCGGAACTTCCATTTAGAATTCTATATATTAAAAATATTAAATAATTTCTATTTGCATGAATTGGGACTTAATTGCTATCTGGTCATTAAAACGAGTTCGATGACTAAAAGTGCCTTCTGAAGCTCAAGTTTATCTGGTAACAACTATTTTCTAATATCTTCAACTCCTTAAAGGGACAGTGATGGTCTATCTTCCTCAAAACTTCCACCAATACCCACATATCCATTTCTTCCTTCCATTTTCCACTAGAGGATTCGCATAATCAATAGCTTTATTCGGTTTGCCGAATATATCTTCCATCCACTCATCATAGAACGACAGGTTCAGCAAGTAGCTACCCTCAAGCTCATCCATCATCTTCTTTAAGTCGATAAGGTCCTGCAGCCGGAAGATATGTAAGGGGGATCAAGGTAGAAGAACACCTTGGGTTTGTTGTATTTCTTCATGAGCTGCCTGAAGTCCATATTCTCAACTGGCCAGTCCTTCACATAAAGGAAATTCTCTATATGGAACCTCGGGACTCCCTTTTGCCCCTTGAATCTTCTTTAGAATGTCTCATCTATTTTATGTAAGAATGTTGCCAACGAATGACCAAATCATTGTAAGAAGATTTTTAGACGCTGGAACTACTGGGAAGAAATTTTGGAATCCGTGTATCATGCCTTTTGCCCTAATTCCTGTAGCTTGCGTTCCGTCCTTCTGAAGTTTTGCAAGGTACGTTTCCCCCTCATCCCTCAGAGGGTCATATTCAGCTGTTACCACGAGTGCCTCTGGTAATCCGGAAAGGTTAGGATGATTTATTATCGAAAAGTATGGATCAAGAATGTCAGAGGGTTGCTTTAGATAAGCCTTACCAAAAAATGCCATATCCTTTTCAGTCAAGTAGTAATTTTCGGAATACTCTGTCATGGACATCGAAGCCCCGCTTCTACCCAAAGAAGGATAAATCAAGACCTGCAGTCTTGGAGGCTTCAATTTCAAATCCCTTGCCTTAAGGCATACCCCGGCCGCAAGATTCCCACCTGCACTGTCACCTGCAACTGCAATTTTTTCAACATCTATGTCTAATTCCTTTGCACTCCTTTGGACCCATCTTAGTGATTCAAGTGCATCCTCGAGGGCTGCAGGAAATTTGTTCTCCGGGGCCAGTCTGTAGTCAACGGACATAACCCGGGTCTTCGAACGATTAGCCGCAATGCGGCAGAGACCATCATACATATCCAGACTGCCAAAGACGAAACCTCCACCGTGGAAATATAAAATCAAACCAGACCCTGCATTTTCGGGAGTGTAGAGTCTTGTACGAACAGTCACTGCATCATGTTCGAACTTCATGTCCTTCACCTCCCCAACTTCTTCGCTTGTCTTGATCAAGGCAGATTGTTCGGCAAAATTCCTGAACTCCTTTATGTCCGTCGTTGTTAAATCTGGTCGCGGTATGCTTTCCATCATTTTCAAAAGATTCTTAATATCTGGGTCCAGAGGCATTTCAACCATCTCTTTCATGGAATTATTAATTTAAATATTTGTTAAAGGTGACCGTGAACGTAGTTTGCGGCTCGATGCAACCAGATATGCAACGTTCAAAAGAAGCAATCATGAATGTTGTCGTTGGGCTCTATATGATACACCGTAATCTCTCCGGCAAAGTTGACTCTTGAAAATAGACGTGAGATTTAGATTCCTAGGTGGATATAGTAAACACTTTTGGAATAACAAAAATGGAAGGGAATCACTGGTGTCAATAAATATACCAATAATGGTGATGGCTAAAGTTTAGGAACGCTTAAATATTCAGATAGTCTAAATGGGACGTAGGCATATAATATAAATGATACAAGGAGACCAGATGGACGTATACAAGGTCGCCCAGGAATTTTCGTTGGGGGACGACTTCACAATTGAGAATAATGTGCTGATTAGGGGCAAGTCTGGTCTTCAGCATAAATTCGACCTGATCATTACATCAAGCAGGGACGAAGATACGAAGATTGCTGTCCTTCAAAAGTTATCAGAGGATACCGTGACAGACATAATGGAATTCAATGCGATAGCAAGGGACTGCGGTTTTCAGCTCAAGGCAATTTCAATAGACAGGAACCTTAACAAGCTGGAGCTCAACCTTGCAAAGGCGTGCAACATTTCCATTATTTCTCCAGATAACGGGAAGAAGAGTTACAATATTTTTGGGCTCAAGAATCTTGACGAAAATTTCGGCAAGCTGATGAGGAAGGGCAGCATCTACATGGTTTCCGGACCATCTGGAACAGGAAAGACGGCTCTCAGCACCCAGTTCCTGATAGAAGGGGCGAAGAAAGGAGAAAGAGGGATGGTAGTGCTCACAGATACTCAGGGGAAGATGTTCGTCTCAAACGCACAATCATTCTCATACAAGTTCGGGGAATATTACAGGAACGGGGTGATAGAAGTTATGGAGATCTCGGATAGAATCCTGAAACTCAAATCAAGCCTGACTTCAAATTATTTCTCAATGAAGAATTATATCCGAAACATTACCACACAGCTGAAAACATTGGTCGTCCAGTATGATGTATCAAGGCTGGTGATAGATCCAATCACCCCTCTGATCATAGAGGACAACGATTTCCTTGGCCAGTTTTTCAGGGCACTTTCAATAACAGATACTTACACCATAGTAACGAGCGGAGTTGGCAAGAGCGACGTCAGCGTCTTCGGTCTAGAACAGTCATTCGCTGCAGGGGTTATAAGACTGAACACAGATAATCCAGACTCGGATGTGAAGAGGGCAACGGTAGTCAAAATGAGCGGCGGAGGGTACAGTACAAAGCCAATTCTGTTCAGGATTACAGGAAAGGGAATCTTGGAGTACGAGGAAGATGACGTTGACATGGCGGGCCCACTCTTCAATCAGGTCATTGTTTGATATTTCCGTAATGAAGGTAAATAACAGATTCCAGATGCTTCTACTGAAGGCAACCCCTATAAGAGCCTGGTCTGGCCAGTCTTCTGATCCCAGTTCAGAGGCATCAGTCCGTATGTCCGCCTGAAGAGGTTGACAGTTTCAGGACCGAACCCCTGGAAATGGTTGTTGCTGAGAACGTACGCGTGCCTGATAATATCCTCCTTCTCCTTGAGTTTCCCTGCCCAGAATCCCACCTCCTTCGTTCTATCCACAACAGCTCTTCCGAACTCCTCTTCCCTTATTGAACGATCGCCGACGAATCTTATGTATATTGTGTCAGATGTTGCAACTGGAGGTATCATGACATAGGGTGTCTCTGACCAGGCCAATATAACGTTTCTCTCCCTCAGCATGAAGTAGGTATCGTCCACAAGCCATGATGGGTCCCTGACCTCAACTGAATATCTAAACTCATTTGGGAGTGCATCAAGGAGACTCGAAAGTCGCTTAAATCCTTCATTGAATTTGAGTGAAGGGGGTAATTGGATGAGAATGATTGCAAGTTTCTCTCCAAGTACTTTCATTGACTCCAGGAAATTTTTTGCCTCATCGGTTGAATTCCTCAGCCTCAAGTCGTGGGTTATCATCTGCGGCATCTTTGCCGTGAACCTGAAATCCTCAGGCACCGAATCTCTCCACTTCTCAACGATGTCAGTGCCCGGTCTCGCGTAGAAGCTTGAGTCTATCTCCACTGTGTCAAACACGGATGAATACACTTTAAGGTAGTCAGATGGCCTAGTTCCACGGGGGTAGAACGGCCCTACCCATCTGCTGTAGCTCCAGCCAGAACAGCCCGTCCTGATATCCAATGACTTGATCAAGGGTGAAGCTGCTTATAAGCTTATCCTGCAGGAAATCTTCCATGAGCTCTTCCTTCAAGAGATTATGGACGTCTTTGATTGAAAACACACACCTTCCCTACAGACCTTCTGTCACGTTGCATCTTCCTGACAGTTCTATCCATAGAGAAAGACTACCTCCTCTTCGAATTGGACCTTTCCATCCTGAGCAGATATTCCTTCCTCTCTATTCCCATGCCGTACCCCCCAATTCCTCCATCTTTCCTCACTACCCTGTGACAGGGTATGATCAGGGGGACTGGATTTGAGGCGCAGGCATTAGCGACTGCCCTCACTGCACTCGGCTTTCCGATCATCTTCGCTACATCATGGTATGATCTGGTCTCCCCATACGGTATAGTCTGAAGAGCAACCCAAACCCTCCTCTGGAAATCGGTACCCCTAACATCTACAGGGAGGTCGAGGGATTGTCCTTCAAGATACTTCAAGACAGAATCCAGGCTCTTCCTTACCTTCTCCGATCTCTCTATCTCAGCATTGGGATACTCCTTAATCAACGACTGTACAAGAACATCCTCAGAGTCCGCGAGGCTAAGGGAGCAGACCCCCCTATCTGTTTCTGCCAGGAGGATGTAGCCAAGAATGCAAGATGAAGTCAGGTATCTGATCGACGACCCCCTTCCTCCATTCCTGTAAGTGGAAGGTGACATCCCAAGCTTGGAATCCGAACCACCGTAAAGCCAGCTTTGCGAATTATATCCCGCTTTGTATATGGCCTTAGGAATGGGTTGGTTGTCCTTAAGGTTCCTCTTTAGCATGAGTATTCTGCGCTCCTCTGCGTACTTCCTGGGAGAAATGCCCATTACCTCCTTGAACGTTTTTTGAATGGTGAACCTGTTTACTCCTAGGTGCCTTTCGAGGGCAGAAAGGGAAACGTCCCTAGATGTGTTTGACCGGATGAAGGAGCAGACCTGTTCTACAAGATTATGTTTAAAGGTGTTCGTCATCGTTGTGCCGCTGCTGTCCTCCATCGCTCTACGCTTTGCACTCAATGCCATCCAGGAAGGGAGTGAGGATTGAATAAAAGAGATTTTGTCTGTTTCTTGAGCAATCATCAACAATACTCCAACGTTGGAAATGGATCAAGAAAGAGAAGGAAAGAAGCAAGAAAAATTATTTGCCCGGAAATCAGATACGCATACATGTTTCAGAACGTACAGAGCCTGATTAAGAAGGAGAAGAGCGCGCTTGTTGTATGGGACGTTCAGGAGGCATTGGTTTCAAGCATCTTCAACAGGGAAGAATTCATAGGAAACCTGGTGAAGATAATAGGTAAAACGAGGACGTCAGGCATCCCACTGTTCTATTCCAAGATAACACCCCTGCCTGAAAAGTTCGAATCACCGCTCAGGAAGATTTCTGGATTTGGAAAGTTCGAACCAGGAGACGTCGTGAAGGAAGTTTATCCTGAGAAGGGAGATACAGTGATCAACAAAAACACCGCGAGTTTCTTCATAGGGACGAATTTTGAGCTAATGCTTAGGAATGCTGGCATAAACACAATATTCTTCACTGGTATTGCGACTGAAATGGGTGTAGAGACTTCCGCAAGGCATGCCCAGAATCTTGGCTTCATTCCGGTGATAATTCAGGATGCCGTCTCGTCGAGGGACAGGGAAGCACACGAAAGGAGCCTCAAAAACCTCGCAAGAATGATGCCAGTTATCAGCACAAGCGAATACATGAATATGTTCTAGGGCATACTGTTCAGGTATTCCGTAAAGCTGAAACAACAGCTTCGGGCAGATGCATCTATGCCGGCGTGAATGTTCCTCATTGATACTGCAATCTCTATTGCATGTAGGCCGTTCAATGCGTTGTTGCAATGATGCAAATTACCCTAAAGCATTCATATAGTTGTAATCAACAAGTCGGTGAAACTACAGGGGAATTAGGCTCAAAACACTAACTGAGGTTGCAGGCATGGGAAATGATTCTTGCTTCTTCCAGGATAGAGGTACAAACCAAATGGTTAAGTCAGAAATTAAGTTCCGTTATATGAAACAGATGGTTATTACAAGCGGGGCGCTTCCACCGGTTCCCGGCCACTACGAGATTGGGATAGGGAACGATGTCGAAAGTATCTCTACCAGCATTACGGGTAGCTGGAACTGGTACAACAAGATGAGGGGGATAGTATCGTGGAACCTGAAAAATAACTCCATGTATCAGGAGACAGCAGTGCTGTACAGGTCAGGGTACTATTTCGGCAACGCCTACTTTCCTATTTATCTGGGTAATGGACTGACTACCTGGGCGACACAGCTCACCCCCCTCATGAATAATGGAATAGAGAGGAACATAATGCCCCTTGGCATAATCGACTTTAGTCAGGGGGAACGCATAATTGCCTTCCTCTTCACTCTGGACCCCGGGGAGACGTGGAGCGTACTGGAAGGTGGATTCTCTGTCAAGACCCCTCCATTCAATGCACGGCTGTACGGTGCATCGCTCGAGAAGCAGGGATCGTTCTGCATCGGCTATGACCCGAAACAGGTGGAAGACTACGACCGGCAGACAACATCTACACTGAAAGGTTACACTCCAAATCCGGATTATATAAAGACGGTGGAAGTCTCCATATCTTCATTCGCACAGTACGTTCAGCTATTCCCAGGGGATTCAATATCCGATGCCCCATGCTCAGATATGAAGGAAAGGGTTATAGAGGGGGACAATGCCTCGTCCGGTGACTTCGAAGAGATAATTGCAAACGTAATCAACAAGATACGTTCTTTCTAGTTCTTTTATGGTGCTGAAGGATGCCTACTCCTTGGCGAACTTTCCTGTCCCTTTGGATACATAGTCGAAGAATCTTTCCGTCAGGCCATTCGATGTCCACTCAGCTCTCAGTCGAGTCCTCTTCTCCACCCTCCTCATATCAGAAAGGAGCTTCCTATTGAGTTCCTTTGCACTTTCTCCCTCAATTTCCGCTTTGATTTCAATGACATCCCCTTTCACAACTGCACTTCCACTCTTACCTATGAAGTCATTGACTGCATCCAGCACTGCCTGGAGATTGCTGCTGCTTACCCTTGCTTCAAGATTGAATAGTGCCTTGGCCATTCCTAATCCCATCCTGAATAAATACTCTGGATTTTACCCTTGCAGCCGTTCATTTCCATATGTGCGAAAAGACCTCAGGAGTACAGAGAAGATTACAAATTCAGTTCAGTTATTGTATCCATTACTTCCCTGAAGTTATGAACTGTCCTATCTGCTGCAGTCTTGCTTGAGTCATCATCCATTTTCAGTGTTATGAAATTCATTCTCTTCGCCCCCTCTATATCCCTTCTCTCAGAATCACCAATGAATACCACCCGTGATGGGTTGTGAGACTCCCTGAGTGCGAAATTGAATATCTTGGGATCTGGTTTCGGTGCTCTGGCCATCTCAGCTGTAACTATGACCTCAAAATATCTTGTTACCCCTAGCGCTTGAAGCGTCCGTTTCGTGTACAAATCATCTGCGTCGGTCACCATCACAACCTTGAATCTGCCCGTCACCTTATCCATGAAATCAACAAAATCAGGCCTGAGAACCAGACCTTTCTCATGAGACCTGTAATACTCCTCCTCCAGAATGTCCGTTAGTCCGTACAGTTCGTGAAGCACTTCCCTGTTTATCTCCATGAAGGTCCTGAAATTTTTCTCCCTGTCAATGAGCTTCTCCATTCTCATCTTCCCAAAATTGCGATGAATTTCGCCGCCTATGTGGTACTTCTTCGCTACCAGATCCAGCCAGTCCGAAATTGACCTGTTCTCAGATTCCACAGTTGTAATCGTATTGGAAAAGTCTAGGAAGATGGCTTTGTCAGTTGCCACCCCCTCGAATGATTACCTCTGGTAAATATTTTAGGAAGGAATCGTTTGAGGAAGCATGGCCGGGATGGGGTAGCGGTGCATCCTTGGGGACTGTGGATCCCCGGACCCGGGTTCAAATCCCGGTCCCGGCCCTCTGGAAAATGAGGGGATTCTCTTCAAGTCAGTAAACCTGACACCTAAAACAAGCAGCTCACACCAGGGCTCTGGGTTAGAGATGAATAAGAAGGGCAAATTGCGTTACTGTTTAGTACTATCGTTTCTTTAGACAAAGAATGCGCATCCCGCACCCTGCGGAGGAAGATGAATTCATTGCAGACAACAAGGACGGGAATGAGTACGCTGCAGTTGCAATAGTTATTCACGACAAAAGGATAATCCTGCAGAAGAGGAGTTCTACTAGGGGAGACCCGTGGGCAGGTCAATTTTCCCTCCCGGGAGGGCATTATTCAAAACGCGACAG
>JAMCUN010000009.1 GCA_023381415.1 Thermoplasmatota archaeon
AAGGGGTGACGCTGAAGGGTTCGTTTATTTCCTGTGATACGGATATTATTGCAGGGTATGCGCTCTTCAGAACAACGTTGTGTTCCTCAAGGACCCTTGTAACCTTCACCTCTTTTTCCTCAGGGTCTATAGATACTGCATTCCCCAGGAGGGGGATATTCAGGAGGTTTGATATCTTCCCTGGGAGAAGGCCGGTGTAGGTATCTGCTGACTGGTTGCCCAGGATCACCATGTCATACTGGAGCGTCCTGATCCTTTCCGATAACACCCTTGCAGTGACTGAAGGATTCCTCCCCCTGTAACCCTTGATAACTATACCTTCATCCACTCCAATCGCGTAGGCTTCCTTCATCGCTCCACTTGCCTGCTCTCCGCCGAAAATTATTCCAGTTATCTTCCCCCCAAACTTCTCCTTTATCCTCACTGCCGCCTCGATTGCATTCTTGCTCAGGTTCTCGATCCTCATGGGAACACCTTCCGTTATGGGCTCACCTGTGGTCGAGTTCGTCTTCATTTGATCAATGTCTATAATCTGCTTAATCAGAACTACTATATTGTAAGGCAATTAAGTCACCCGGTGCCCTTTAATGACACATTTGCCTTATATTTTTTTGTCAATTTGTAATTAATTCTCAAGCCCTTCCGCTATTATCTCAGATATGTCCCTGATCTGTATCTTTCCCTGGGCATCCATCGTTCTCGAAGCATCTTCCATCATCGCGTTGCAGAACGGACAAGCGACTGCAAGTTTTCCTGCCTTTGTTTCCAGGGCCTGCTGCATCCTCAGGTGGGATATGCTCTCCTGGCTCTTTACCTTGTACCAGTAGTTCCCCCCTCCAGCACCGCAGCACATGCTCTTCTCCCTGGATTTCTCCATCTCCGTCAATGTACCCGAGGTATTCACTATGAACCTGGTGTTGTCGAATTCACCGTTCACCCTCCCCAAATAGCACGGGTCGTGGAGCGTTATCGTCTCCTCCTTCTTCCTCACCTTCAGCTTCCCTGATTCCACTAGTTCCGCAAGGAACTTCGAATGGTGTTCCACCTCAACATTTAACCCGAACTTGGGGTATTCGTTCTTGAAGGTGTTGAAGCAGTGAGGACAGGCAGTGACTATCTTCTTCACGTTGTATTTCCTGAATGTATCTATGTTCTGGAGCACCAACTCCTGGAACCTTCCTTCCTCCCCCATCCTCCTTGCTGTCTCCCCCGTGCACCTCTCCTCTGAACCGAGGATACCGAAGTTCACTCCAGCCTTCTTGAAGAGGCCCATCACAGTTTCCGCAACCTTCTTCCCCCTAGGGTCGAATGCTCCCATGCAACCTGCCCAGTAGAGTATTTCTTTGCTTGAATCGTATTTCGGCCCGAACCTCAAAAGGTCGTCCCTATCTGCAGGGGAGTTTCCGTACGGGTTCTGAGTGTTCGTTAGATTGTTGAAATACTGCGTCATCTCCTTCGTCAGCTTGTTCTCCATAACCAGGTTCCTGCGTGACTCCATCACGAACGAGTGGGGATCTATCAGCACCGGGCATTCCTCGACGCATGCCTGGCATGTTGTGCATGACCAAGCTGCATTCTCCGTCAGTATTCCCGGAACCATCTGGACCTTCCCGTCGTACACGACCGTCTTGACGTTCTGCACCACGACCCTTGGGTCCAGGTCGGAGCCCGCAAGTACTGCTGGACAAGCCCTCTCGCACCTGCCACAATTCGTGCATGCTAGGGAATCGATCTTCATTGTTGTCGGAAGGTTCAGGACCTCCTTCGCTCCGACCGTGAAATCCAAGTTTCCTGTCTCTAGTGCCTCTGAAAGGAGGAAGGGTGTTGTCATCTCTCCCCTTGGGCGGAATTTTTTTATGGTTACGTTGGTCCACGAAAGTGCGATATGGGAGAATTTTGAGAATGGAAGATAGATCGCCAGTACGAATGCTGTGAGAATGTGCACCATCCAGAGCTCTCTGTAGATCGTTATCCCCAGATTCAGGCTCATGGTCTTCGGGAAGATGTACGACAGGTACCACTCAATGAACCTGTAAATGTCAAATGAATTCCTGAACAGGGCGATTTTAAGTGCCCCCAGGAAGAAGCCCTCAACGGAGAGTATCACTATTCCGAGTATTAGGATGTAGTCGTCGAACAGTGACTCAAGAACTATCTTCTTCGCAAGCCTCCTGTAGAGGGCCATTCCCAGGCCGGCCAGAAGCATTATGCCGCCGATGTTCGTCCAGACCTCGAAGTTGAGATAGAAACTCCCTACGAGTATCCCAAAGTGGAAGAGGGGCTTGAGGATGTCGTGGGAGAGGGCGATAAGCGCAGTGCTGATGAAGAGTATGAGCATTCCGTAGAATATCAGGAGATGCATTACCCCCGCATACGCATTCTTGACTGTCTTCTTGTGGAAGGCGCCGTAGCTCAGGGCCTGTCTGATCATCGACTTCCAGTTCTTTCCCACGTAAGCCAGGAGATCGCTGACCTTGATTCCAAGCCTGCTGTACGACCTGTAATACCAGTACAGCACAAACCCAGCAGCAGAGAAGGATGTTATGTACAGGATTATGAGTTCTAGTTCAGGTATAAAAACGAGGGTTGGACTAACTATCGCTCCAGCCATTATAGGTCTCATTCAAAAACCCGTCCTCAATAATAACTTTTTTCGGGGCAGAAAAATTGCGCTTCCCCATCCATAAACCACCTATTTTAAATTATAGCGAATGATGACCGTAACAGACGATGGAGCCTGTCAGGATTCCAATAACACAGGAGATGCACAGGAAGAGGAAGATGGTTGTAGTGGTGGGTGTGGTCGTAGCATTGATATCGCTCTCAGTATTCTTCGCCCTGTCGCTGGATTCTGTTGCGACCACAAACGTGATGGGAGTACAGGTACATCTAGAATATGCAGGGAATTCCTCCGGTTATCTTGGTCCCGCTGTCCAGAATTACACTTGGAATTTCAAAACCCTAACCCCGGATGAGACGTTCCATTTTCACTTCAAACTGACGAATCACGGTAGCGCTCCTTGCGTAGTGAGTATTGATGGAATAGGCAACGGGGGATTCAAGCTTCTATCCTCTTCACCGTCCATGCCACTGCAGATAGCGGGTGGGTCGACACAAACAGTAGTGCTTACGCTCAGCGCCCCATCAAATGGGTATGTTGGCGAGCTCCAGATCTTTCTTTCGGCGAGCTAAAATAATTTTGGCAAGTGCATCGTCACGAATTATATAGAAGAATTGTATGAATGAGTGGTGTCAATGTCTGGAAAAGAAAGTGATGTTTATTTAGTGTACTATAAGAGGACAGCGTTTTCAAAGTCGAAGCCCAGCGATCCTTCAAAGGACATTTTCAACAGCATAAGGATGGATGAGGCTCTCGCTGAGCTTATGAAGGATTCTGTGAAAGCGACCGGAGTAAAACCTAAGGACATAGATGACGTAATCCTGGGTTCCGCCCTGCAGGTCGGGGAAAACTGGATGTACGGCGGCAGGCAACCACTCCTTCTCGCAGGTTTCCCTGTCGAAGTCCCAGCCATGGCCATAGACCGTGCATGTTCCTCATCACTGAACGCAATCTCCGTTGGTTCTATGGAAATTATGACTGGTAACTCCGGTATCGTGCTTGCCGGGGGAATGGAGCACATGACCCATGTACCGCTTGGAGACAATCCAATGGTGAGCCCTAATCTGAAGCTCCTCCTGAGGCCGGAATATATTAAGTACGATATGAAGACTGGGTTCTATATGGGTCTAACAGCTGAAAAGCTGGCCAAGTTGAAGGGGATTCAGAGGGAAGAGATGGACCAGTTTGCTTACGAGAGTCACACATTAGCTTCCAGGGCGCTTGAGGAGGGTTATTTCAGGGACGAGATTCTGCCACTTGAGGTTGAGGTCGATGGGGGGACTAGGGCTATAGACAAGGACCAGTCCATCCGCAAGGACAGCTCGATAGAGCAGATGAGGAAGCTACCTCCTGCATTCAAGGAAGGCGGAGTGATCACTGCTGGGAATTCGTCCCCCCTCAATGCGGGCGCCTCACTTGTAATGCTGGCTTCAGGGAAGAAGGTTAATGAGTACGGTTTGAAACCCCTGGCAAAGATCACGTCATTCGGGTGGGCTGCTGTGGACCCATCCATCATGGGGGAGGGACCTGTGCCTGCATCGAAGAAAGCGCTGGCAAATGCTGGCCTAAAAGCAGACGACATAGATCTTTGGGAGATAAACGAGGCGTTCGCTGTTGTTGTCCTCAATGCGATGAAGGAACTGAACATCCCCAGGAACAAGGTAAATGTGAATGGTGGAGCTATAGCGATAGGCCATCCGCTAGGGGCATCAGGCGCCAGGCTGGCCGGGACCCTGTCAAGGCTGCTCAGGAAGAACGGGAAGGAGAGGGGGATGGCTACGCTTTGCGTTGGAGGCGGCCAGGGATATTCTGCGATACTTGAAAGGGTGTGATAAAATGGATTTTGAACTGGACAGTGAGACGAAGGAAGCAATAACAAAAGCGAGGGAATTCGCGAAGAAATATTTCACCGAAGAGGCGGCAGAGAGGTCAGACAGGGAAGAGCGGTTTCCGACTGAGATTGTAGCCTTATCTAAGAAGGAAAAGATCTTGGACTTCTCTAACCCGTGGAAGGTTCTGGTGACGATAGAAGAACTGGTCAGGAGGGATCCTGGACTGGGGATATCTGTAACAATATCGGCATTTGGTGCTGAGATATTCATGTTCTTCGGGAATGATGATCAGAAAGAGAAGTACATGAATCCAGTGTTTGCTGGACTGAAGACACTTGGCCTCGGCGTGACTGAACCTGGAGGAGGGTCAGACGTAGCTAACATAAAGACTGAGGCAAAGCTCGATGGAGATTCATACATACTCAACGGAGGGAAGATGTTCATAAGCAACGGTCAGATAGCAGACTACTTCCTCGTTCTTGCGAGGACTTCGCCACCCCCATCTCCTGAGAAGAAGCACAGGGGAATGAGCGTCTTCGTCGTTGATTCAAAGAGCCCGGGGTTCTCAGTTAACAAACTTCATGGAAAATTGGGAGTCAGGGCAACAAATACTGCAGAGCTGATATTCAACAATGTCAGGGTACCGAAGGAGAACATGGTCGGGGAGGAAGGGAAGGGGTTCTATTACATCATGACGTTCTTCAACATAAGCAGGATTTACGTTGCTGCTCAGGGGCTTGGAATAGCACACGGGGCACTTGACAGGCTTGTTGAATATTCCAAGAAATACGGGGAGATTTCAGACACTGGTGAACTTAAGGAGAGCATCCAGCTCGCGATAGCAGAAATAGCGACGAGGGTCGAGGCGACGAGGAACCTGACTTACAAGGCAGCTTCGTATCTATTCAAGTTCACCCCGAATCCCATAGTCACGAGCATGTCAAAGTACTACGCTGCTGAAACTGCGGTGTTCTCAACTAGGAGAGCCCTGGAACTGATGTCACTCCACGGACTGACGAACGATCTCGAGAGATTCTTCAGGGATGCAAAGATACTGGACATATGGGAGGGGACGACAGAGGTAGAGAAGCTTATTATCACGAGGATGATGCTGAAGGAAGAGGGAGCGTGATAAGGATGGAAGAGGAGTACGAAATCCTAGAGAGCACCGTCAAAGACTTCAATTCAAAGTTCGTCGACAACAATTCCCTGAAGCTGGAGAATGAATCCATGGGTCCTGATTTCATCAGGATGCTTGCCGACCAGGGTTTCTTTTCTATGATGGGACAGGGGAGTGACGCATCCGGATCTGACCTGAAAGCGCTCTCTATTGTACTGGAAAACCTTTCAAAGTCGGCACCAGCAGCCGCAGTGAAGGTACTGCTGGTAAACGCCTTCTCAACGCTTGTAAACGATACTGGAATACTTGATTCTGTAGGAAAGGGGGCAAAATCAGGAACAGTCACATTTTCAGACCTTCTTGTCCCCAAGGGCCAGAATGGTAGCCTCAAGCTGGAGAACGGAAGGGTTAAAGGGGAGAAGGAATACGTCCTTGGTAGCGACTCAGATTTCATCCTTACCCTTCTTGATACAGGTGAACTCATTCTCCTGAAATCTGGATTCAGCCAGGGGAAGAAGCACAAGAAACTCGGATTCAGGAGCATAGGGTTCTCCAGCATAAATGTTGATTCAAGCGATTACTCCGTAGTTGCGAAAGATGGAATCGCTGCCCTCAGAAAGATGTACGAAGATTTCACATTGCCCATATCCGCAATTGCGATAGGTATGAGCGAGGGGGTATCCCAGAAGGCGCTCGACTACGCAAAGGTCAGGACTGCTTTCGGCCACTACCTCAAGGACTTCCAACCTCTCGCATTTGACCTCACTTCACTGATAGCAGAGATGAACATACTGAAGAGATATTTCCACGATTTGCTTTCATCGCCGATAAGCAGGAAGGAGGCCATGTTCCTGAAGCACAAATCCCTGATCCTTGCCAAGGACATGAGCAAGACGTCCCTCCAGATTCACGGGGGGTACGGCTATCTTGAGGATTTCGGGATAGAGAAATTCTACAGGGATTCCATGGCACTCTCTGTCCTGTTCCACAGGGAAGATAGCGACATGGAGGAGCTGTCGAGCCTCGTCTTCGAGGGGAAGGCTGGATTCGTTTAGGGAAGATAGAGCTGCAGGGGAGAAACAAGCATCCCGAGGTCTTCCTGCAACTGATAATCCTGATGAATATCTGGAGTGAAAAGCCCGGCTGCCCAATCATCCAATAGACCAATCGCAGGTAAAGAAAGAGAGATTAAACGGTGCAGTCTTTACATCTCCCAACCCTGAGGATTATTGAATACCTCTACTTCCAGGAATTATCTGAGGAGAATTCCAGGGAATTGATTCTTGTATCAATTTTGCAGGGGGAGCTCAGGCGTTGGCCTGTGGTCCCTGTTTCTCCTCCCTCAGTTCCCTTCTGAGTATCTTCCCCACAAGTGTCTTGGGAAGTTCCTTCCTGAATTCAACCGATCTCGGTATCTTGAATTTGGCTATCTTCCCCTGGAAGAAATCTATGATCTCCTGTTCTGTTGCTGTCTGCCCATCTTTGAGCACAACAAACGCCTTTACCACTTCCCCGTGCGCTTCGTCCTTCACTCCTATCGCTGCCGCCTCCTTTATCTTTGGATTCTGGTAAAGAATCTCCTCCACCTCCCTCGGGTAGACATTGAAACCACCCACGATTATCACGTCCTTCTTTCTGTCCACTATGTAGAAATACCCTTCCTCATCCATCTTCGCTATGTCTCCCGTGTGGAGCCATCCGTCCTTCAAAACTCCGCTGGTCTCTTCTGGATTATTGTAATACCCTTCCATTACCTGCGGTCCTTTGACGACAAGCTCTCCCTCTGCCCCAATCGGCATCTCCTTTGCACCGTCCTCGGGGTCCACAATCTTTCCATATGTGGAAGGTACGGGAATTCCTATTGAACCTGCCTTGATCTTCCCGTAGAGAGGGTTTACGTGCGTGACAGGAGAGGCCTCAGTTAGGCCGTATCCCTCCACAAGGTGCCCTCCTGTGATCTCGTCCCATTTCTCTATGATCTCCACAGGCAGTGGCGCTGATCCGGAAATGCAGTATTTGACTGATTTCATGTCCACATTCGCGATGTTCCTGTTCAGGAGTATTCCACCGTACAGCGTTGGTACCCCTGGGAAGAACGACGGCTTGTACTTCTTTATGAGTTTGAGAATGCCGTCTACATCAGGCTTTGGCTGCAGTATCATTGTCGCACCTATCCTGATCGGGAAGTTCATCGCCACAGTCATGCCGAAGACGTGGAAGAATGGTATCACGCTCAGCATAACGTCCTTACCGAACCCCTGACCCGGCAGGGTAGCGACGGACTGGATGGTGTTGCAGACCAGGTTCCTGTTCGTGAGCATTGCCCCCTTCGGAATTCCTGTTGTGCCGCCTGTGTATTGCAGAACAGCAAGGGCCTTTGGATCGTTGTTCTCGTTGTCATCACCTGAAAATGAGGTATGTTCGTTGAACTTCCTGAACTTCTGTGGGATCTCAACGAACTTCTTGTTCCTCTTCCTCTGCATCCTGTAAAGTGAGTTCAGGGGGAAGGCAAGGTAGTCCTCAATACTAGTTGCTACCACCACGAGTTCGCTGTGTTTCTTTACAATCCCCTCCACCCTCGGTATCAGGTCGTCAAACAGGATGAGGACCTTCGGCTTTGAGTCATCGATTATCCTCCCTATTTCAACCTCGAAATACGTCGGTGATATCTGGGTCACCACTGCGCCGATCTTGTTTATCGCCTGGAATGCTATGATGTACTGGGGACAGTTTGGGAGGTCTATGGCCACCCTGTCGCCCTTTGAAACACCAAGCATCCGGAGGAATGCAGCGAACGAGTCGGCCCTCTCCTTCAGCTGCCTGTACGTGAGCTTGTAGTTGAAGAATATCACGGCAACCCTGTCTGGTACCTTTTCGGCGGAGTACTTCAGGAAGTCGTACGGCTTACCTGCATCGCACTCAATATCTGGGGGCACACCCTTATCATAAACTTTCAACCATATCCTGCCATTTTCTGATGATTTTTCCACAATATTAAAAGTAGTCCCGTAGTTAAATATTGCGATTCCATTCCAGTTTTCGGTTTAACATTTTTAAGTCCACCTTCATCTTCAATACTTCTTCGCGTCTCCTTCTTTCCTCCTTCCGTCCCTAAGAAATACCAATACATCGCTATCCCTTTTTTAAGATTCTTGAAGGCACCATTTTTATTCGACCAATATATAGCTTCTCGTAAAGGAAAGGAATAAGGGAGATGAACTAGGTGGAAGACTTTCTGCTGAGCGATGACGAAAGAAGGACGAAATACGATGTTAGGAAGACTGTAAAATCAATACCTCACGACCTTATAAGGAGGATCGAAACGGAGGAGACCGTATTTCCGAGGGAATTCATAGATATTGCAACAAGAGACAGGTCTGTCGGCCTGAGATTCCCGGCTGCTTACGGAGGGAGGGACAGCACCTGGACAGGTGAGGCTGCAGCGGTTGAGGAGATGGGTTACCTTGGATTCACGCTGAGCTGCATGTACTCCCTAGGGACAATAGTGGGTGAACCAATCTACAGGTTCGGGACCAAGGATCAGAAGGAAACATATCTGAAAGGGATAACAAGCGGCAGTAAGTACGGGGCAGAAGCGATCACGGAACCGTCGGGAGGGTCAGACCTGTTTGGCATGATGAAGACTACTGCAGAGAGGAAAGGGAACGGTTTCATTCTCAACGGTCAGAAGAGGTTCATTGTGGGGGGCAAGGGGGCGGATTTCTTCGTGACCTATGCAATAACAGATAAAAATGCAAAATCAAGGACGAGGGGGGTCAGTGCATTCATAGTTGACAGAGATACCCCAGGACTGAAGGTAGAGACAATGTACGGCCTCATGGGAAACAGGGGAGGTGGGACTGCAAGGATAGTCTTCAAGGATGCCGTAATACCCGAGGAGAACTTGATAGGGGATATAAACGGGGGTTATGATGTATTCAACAGGATGATGGTGCCGGAGAGACTAACCACTGCATCCGGATCCATAGGGGTAGGAATGGCTGCAATAGATGTTGCAACATCCTATGCACTTAGGAGGGAGTCTTTCGGCAGGAAGCTGATCGAACATGAGGGGATCAGTTTCAAACTTGCGGAGAGCGTGGCCTTGCTCCAGAGCGCTTCTTCTATGGTATTCGTAGCAAGCAAGGCGGCAGACCAGCTGGAAAAGGGGAAGGCTGAACTGGCCTACGTGAGAAAACTGGTCTCAATAGCGAAGCTCCATTCCACCGAGGCCATGTGGAAGATAGTAAACGATGCCATGCAGATGCTCGGTGGCATAGGATACACCACTGTCTACCCTGTGGAGAGGCTGTTGAGGGATTCCAGGCTTGGACTGATATGGACAGGTAGCAGCGAAGTGATGAAATTGATAATTCAGCATGAATTTGTCAGGGAGTTCACCGACAAGAATTATGCTTCCACCAAGAGGGATGTGGAGAAGGACGCACTGGACTTCCGACTTGAAGAGGAGAAGGTCTTCAACTGAGCCTTTTCTTTTTCCTTTCAAATGTTTTTCCTAATATGGAAAGAACTCGTAGCTGTAGTACCCTTCATTCTTCTTTACAGCCTTCAACCTGATCTTCATCCCTATCCTGATGCTCCCCCTGTCGGCCGAATTGAGCCACGATAGCACCCTGACCCCCTCTTTAAGAAGCCCGACTGCTACCACATAGCTCCCTTCACCGACGAATGATGTGGGGGTGATTTCAACGACTGTGAACGTCTCCAGTGTCGCCTCTCCGTCAAAGTCAACCGACTCCAGGTTTCCCTCCATGCAGTCGGGGCAATCTGACTGCGGTGGAAAATACACCCTCCCGCACCTTCTGCATTTCGTCCCACTTACCTTTCCCTTCTCCAGTCCTGAGAAGAAATTCGATATCTTGGAAATGGGCATTCTGTATCTCAGGTCGAGGACCCTTCTGTCCTCTATGACAGTATCGTCTGGCATTCAATCCCCCCTCGAGTATATTGTGACGTAAGCGTAGTGGCCTGTTCCTCCGACGTTGTGCTGAAGCGCCCTGCCTTTCCTGATCTCTGCCTGCCTCCCTTTCTCGGCCTCACCCCTGAGCTGCTTTGTTATCTCAACCGCCTGGCTTATTCCAGTTGCACCTATGGGATGCCCCTTTGATTTCAGCCCTCCATCAAGGTTCACGGGGAACTTTCCGTCCCTGTAGGTCTGGTGCTCCTTCAGCAGCTTGATCCCCTCCCCTCTCCGTGCCAGACCGACATCCTCGTAAGCCATGACTTCAGCTATCGTGAAGCAGTCATGCACCTCGAACAGGTCGAAATTGTTCCCGATTCCTTCGAGCCCTGCCTTCTTCAGAGCCATTTCTGATGCTCTTCTGCTAGCTTCCAGGCCGGTATATCCATCCCTTCTCCCTATGTATGCTGTCCCAGTGGCATAACCCTGACCATCTATGTAGATAGGAGTGTCTGTTAGTTTTCTTGCAACATCCCCCCTGGCAAGTATCACAGCAGCTGCGCCGTCTGTGATCGGGGAGGAATCCATCAGTTTCAGGGGCCTGGATACGTACTTTGACTTCATGCATTCTTCAATAGTCGTCTCCTTCTGGAACTGCGCATACGGGTTCAGCGCCCCGTAATGGTGCGCCTTGACAGCTGATTCGCAGAGGTCCTCCTCCCTGTAATTGTAATCATGGAGATACCTGCTTGCGTAGAGGGCGTAATAACCGGGGAATGTCATCCCGAAGTTCTCGAATTCCCAGAAGTAGTTTCCAGCCCTTCCTATCAGTTCGATTATCGTCCCATTCGGGGAGTTGTACATCTTCTCAATCCCTATTGCCATTGCTATTTTCCCGTTCCCTGATAGTATGCTATCCATGGCTATCTTGAGAGATGCACTGCCTGATGCGCATGCCGCCTCAGTCTTAAGGCTGCCGCACGACAGTCCTGCGTACTCTCCTATTGTTACCGCAGGGAGTATCTCTTCGCTCCAGTATCCGAAATTTCCAACAGAATAGAAGTCCACATCCTTCTGGGTTATACCCGCATCCTGAAGTGCCGGCCTTATTGCCTCCCACCCCAGCTCATTGATGCTCACATCCATCCTCTTTCCGAACTTAGAGTGACCAATGCCTACTATGGCCACCTTCTCTTCTTCAGATTTCATGATATCCTCCCTCTACCTTGTTCATTGAAAAGCCGGTTAGAGATGAAGTCCCAGGATTCATGGCAGGGATAAGGGATACGGGAACAGTGAACTGATCCCTCTCAACAGTCAGATTTTTCATCAAATCTTCTGATGATTCAGTTCATCGTAATTAACATTCCTGACCTCATTCCTATATAACTTTCCATCACAAGTACCGTCAAATCTAAAAGGGGGCTAAACGAACTTTTTGCTAAGATTCTTCTAATTCTACCATGGTTTCTGGAAATACTGATAATCTCTTTATACGAACGTTGCGATAGAGAACAGATATCCAAGAACAGTTGGAGGAATTATAAATGGAAGAAAAAACGCCAAGAGATAGCGAATCGTCAATATCAAGGGTGATGCTGCCGCCGGACGCAAACGTGGCGGGAAACGTTTTCGGAGGGACAATACTGAAGATGGTGGACGAGATAGCAGGCATAGTCGCAACCAAGCACTGCAGGAGAAATTGCGTAACGGCGAATATAGAGCACATTGACTTCATCTACCCTGTCAGGATCGGAGACCTGGTGGAACTGAAGGGAAGGTTGAACTTCGTAGGGAGGTCCTCAATGGAGGTGGGAGTTGAGGTGTATGCTGAAAACTTGGAGACAGGCGACATGAATTTCACCGGGCGGGCAACTGTGACGATGGTAGCCCTTGACGACAATGGAAAGCCCGTTGAAGTGCCAAAACTAAAGCTAGAAACGGACGAGGACAGGTCGCTCTTCAACGCGGGACAGCAAAGATACGACGAGAGGGCAAAGAGGATGAAGATGACCAAGAAGGGCAGCAATCAATCGTGAGGAAGAAGGGTGATGAAGGGACTCCTTACAATCAATAAGCGAATTTTTAATAATATGTCTACATAGACCAATCATGAACATTGGAGACAAGGTTCCGGATTTTGAACTCGTTGACACTGACTTGAAACCGGTCAAGTCATCCAGCATGCTTGGACACCCGACGGTGCTTGCATTCTTCCCCGGTGCATTCACGTCTGTCTGTACGAAAGAGATGTGTACCTTCAGGGATGCGATGGCAAGCTTCAACAGGATAAAGGCCCAGGTGTACGGGATAAGCGTGGACCAGCCATTTTCCCTTGCGCAATTCAAGAAAGAGAATAACCTGAATTTCCCGCTGCTGAGCGATTTCACTGAAAGCGTGAGCAGGGCGTTCGGAGGGGTGCACGAGAATGCATTCAACGTGAAAGGATTGAACGTATCTAAGAGGGCAGTATTCGCCCTCGACAAGAACGGGAAGGTTGCCTACAGGTGGGTAAGCGAGAACCCAGGGAAGGAACCTGACTACAAGGAAATAGAGGAAGCAGTCGCAAAACTTGGGTGAAGGCTTGCTTTTTTTTATCAACTTCAAGGCGTATGCGGAGTCAACTTCCGCAAACGCCCTGAAAATATTGAGGGGAATTGAAAGGGAGTCAATCCCGACGGAACGGATCGTGATTGTGCTGAACCCTCTTGATTCTCTCATGGAGACGAAGATAACCAAGTTTATACAGTCGGCTGAACCGCTCGATCCTGGCCCATTCACCGGTCACGTCCCGATCGGAATCCTGAAGGAGTACGGCTATTCAGGAGTGATGCTCAACCATTCAGAGCACAGGATAGAACGCGAAAAGATAGGAATGTCTGTCGCAATGGCGACTAGGATGGGATTGAGGACGATTGTATGCGCTGCGGACCTGAAAGAAATAGAAGGCATCAGGGATTTCAATCCAGATTTCATCGCTTACGAGCCTCCTGAGCTGATAGGAGGTGATGTGTCCGTGTCCACGGCAAAGCCGCAGATCATAGAAGCAGCAGTTGAACTCCTCAAGGGGACGTCCTCAAAGCTCGTGGTAGGTGCGGGGATAAAGAGCAGGGATGACGTCAGGATCAGCAGGACCCTGGGTGCCCAGGGGGTACTTGTAGCGTCAGGAGTAGTTAAATCTCCGAACCCAATCAGGGTCATCGCAGAAATGATGGAAGAGGTAGTATAAGTGGATACGTTTGACAGGAAAAAGTATGTTGTGGCTGACATAACAAGAGGGAGAGCAATGCTGATTGCATTTGCAATTGCAGCATTCCTCGGTTTCCTTACCGGTCTCCTGCCCTCAGGAGGAAGCCTGATCGGGGTTCTCCTTCTTTTCGTCGTCCTTGTGGCCGGCATCTACCTGGTACGCAGGTCCGGACATGAGACAAAGAAGAATTCTGATTACCTCATAGTCTTCTTCATTTCCCTCATGTCATTCCTAGGGTTCTGGATCATATCGCTCAATATTCCCTGACGGACAACCAGTCTCCCAGGGACGGGAAGAGGAAACCTTTCCTTATTTTCTCCGGAACGGACTCAATGTCCTTGCCCGATATTACCACCACCCTGTTTGCGTCAAAGTCCTTCGCCAGCTTAATCTTCGGAAGAACTTCTGCGATTGCCTTGGCCGCATCAACCTTTTCCCTTTCCCGGAGAACACATATCCTGTCCCCCATCATGAACGGCATTCCGAACCTGGTCCCTCCCCCCCATTTGTCCAGGAATGATTTCACATTCTGGCTTGTCACAGGAGGCCCAGTGTGGAGCTCTGCCTCTCCCAGCATTTTAGCCTCAGGGATTATGACAATATAACCTCCCCTGCCCACGAATACTGAAGAGTAGACAATCCTGAACCCTATTGCCTCGAGTTCCCCCTTGAGCACGGCACTGATCCTCCTGAGGTTAGGGATAAGCACTTCCTCATTGCATTTCCTGCAAGGAATGTGAACCACAACTGCTTCCCTAGGAAGTTCGAAATCGTGCTTCGCCGGATAGAAAAAATCCCTCCACCTCTCCCAACTGAACATCGAGGATGCCAGTATGAATGTTGCAAGGTTTTCCATCGACACGTTCGCTGCGGCGTTCCTCTCCCTATCCACTGCGTCCACTACCACCAGATTCGCGCCCTTGAACTCCTTTGAACCTCCGTCCAGGATGCTCGGTATTCTCCAGCCCCTTGCACTCGACAGCAGATCGTCGAACGTGCCGTACTTATATATGAGCAATTCCGCTACATATCCGGAGAATCCCTGCACTGAGGACTCTGCCCCGTAAACGCCTATGCCTTTCAGGAACTGCTTCAGGATTCTCACCTCGTCCTTCATTCGCTTGTCGAAATTCTCCTGAACGAACCTGACGTGGAAAGGTGTTCTGTCGACTGCAGTCCTCCGGTCCTTCTCGTCCTGCGCCTTGTAGCCAGGGACTATGTCGACTGAGAATGATTCACGGGGGAGCGTGAGGTAAGGGTGGTCTGAATACTCCTCCCTCCCTTCCGGAAACTCTTTCCTCAGCATCTTCAGAACGTTCAGTGCATCAAACTCATCCGGGAATAACATGAAGACATCTATATCCGATCCCCTGATATCCGTCCCTTTCGCGAACGATCCGCCAACAAAAATATCAAAGTTCAGATTCTCCTTCTTTCTCAGCTGCTTGAGCGCTGCCTCGATCTCCCCCACCGTTTCCTCCTTCCTCTTTCGGATAGCGGGGTCCTCCATAACCTCAGCAAGTATCTTTCCCTTATCGTATGCTGCTTCCTTGTTCATTTGCCCGTCATCAGCGCTATGATTGCCTCAGCGGGCTTGTACCCGTTCTTCCTGAGTGATTCAACTGCCTTCTCCCTTTCCACCCCTGTCTTCTGCATAACGAGATTGATGTCCTCCTCATTTATATCTGAATCCTTTGACTTCGGCGCTTCTGCTGCCTCACCTGATACCTCCTGCCCCCCGACAACCTGGTAGGTCCTTGTCCCCTGAATGTCGAGAATCGTGACCTGGGGGTTCTTTACGGATATCTTCCTGTCGCTGAATATGAAATCTACCTGTATGACTCCGTCCATATCGCTTGATTTTATGCCAGCCTGCTGCATCATTCTTCTTATCTGCCTTTCGTTCATCCTGCCGGGCATCATGTCTATTATAATTGCATATATCGATAATACCTTTGCTGATTACAGTCTACTTAAAATAACCATGTTTAAATATTGTAAAGACGATTAATTAAAGCCTTAAATATCTGGAATGTGATATATGTCTGACAGAAAGTCAGGATAAGGATGTTAAATGTCTGATCTACCAGACCAATCCCGAATTACCGTTCGTCTATCGCTGGACTCGGTGAACAAGATCAACGAGCTGATAGAGGCGGGTAAATTCAAGAACATCTCGGAATTCATAAGGGAGGCCATTGAGTCCCATCTTGACGAGCTCACCAATACTGGTCCTTCAAAGAAGATGACCCTCAGACTTCCGAGAAACGAAGTCGAGAACATCGACGTCATCGTTAACAAGGGAATGGCGGTGGATGGGGAGGACCTGATCAGGACGGCCGTCAGGGACTATATCAGGGACAAGATAAGGGACCTAGAGAAGGAACAGCTGAGCAAGGCTGCTAATAATGGGTAATGCTAAACTTGGTAACGTGAGAGTGCTTGGAGTCGGACACCTTGGGGTAGCTGTAGCCTCCTTTTTCAGTGGGGACACGCTCACGTCAGGGCTGGATTATGACCCAGAGAGCATCAGGGACTGCAAGGTTGACAACATGCTTCAGCTCAAGGAATTCGACGGAGGGTTCGGCCAGAGGATGGATGAAATCCTTAAGGGGGAGAGGAGCACGATATTGGACAACTTTTCGTCGAGCCTTATATTTATAGTAGCACAGGTGGAGGGCAGGTTCCAGGACGCAATCATCCCTCCCCTTCTAAAGATACTCAGGTCCACAGGGGCCCTGGTAGGTTTCTTCCCCATCCTTCCGATAGGAGCTGACAAGAGGAGGGAGATGGAGAAGCTTCAGAGAATAAGGAGCGACCTGGACATGCTCGATCTCATTGATTCGGAATTCCTGCTGTCAGACTCCAAGAACCAGAGGATGCTTGACATCAACAACCAGTATTACAGGCACATATGGCAGAAGGTCCTCAGCATATCGAGGGTAGTTGACAATTCCACAGCACTTGGGATATCCCTTCACGACATCAAGATGCTCACAACACTATACGGTCCAGTACAGGTTTCCAGCTTCACGTATCCGTTCGTCAATTTCAGCATAGCGGAAAGGGACCTATTCGAGGAGGTGAACAAGTTCCCGAGGGAGAAGATAAGGAGGCTCTACATGGTCCTTGAAATAGGGAGCGACATAGATTCAAATGATGTCATAACCTTCGTCAGGAAGGTCAAGAACAGGCTGGGGAACATCGATTTCAGGCAGGGGTTCATACACACACAAGGGGACTTCGGCCTCATAGTTCTCAACTTCGGTTCATTCTGAAAACTCAGATAAGAGCGATCTGGATTTCAGGACAAGTTTATCTATCCTCAGTGTTTACAGACGGGAAAAAGATATGAGGTACCTCGCCAGGAGGTATGGGGAATACTTCGGCCGGAGGATTCCGGATGTGCTCACCATAGGGGAGAACCAGGTGGAACGCCAGAGGCTCGAGACGAGGAAGGACCCTGTTTTCCTTAGTGGGGACATCGTTGTAATAAACAGGATCAACAGACTGAACACAAGGGAATTCATAAGGACAGTCACGAACGTAAGAACCAGATTTCCGGACAAGCTCGTCTATCTTCCTGCATTCGGCCTTCCAAATGACTACCCTGTACTCTTCTACATGGGGATCGACCTCCTAGACGATTCCGCTATCCATCTCTTGGGCGATGAAAGGTGCGTGAGCGAATTCGGGCAGTACAGGGGAAAAGGTTGCATTGAAAGGAATCTGGGTGAAAAGAGGAGGGTGATGGACCTTATCAACCTGTCCCTGGAGAACAACAGGTTCAGGGAACTTGTAGAGACACATTCCTTCACAAACTTCACAAGGGAGGCACTTAGAATACTTGACATGGAATTCTACCCTTACATCCAGAACTTCATGGACTACAGGCCGAAGAGCATAGTTGCTGCGAGCCTGGAAGGTGTCTACAGGCCTGAGATCGTTGATTTCAGGAACAGGATGGAAAATTTGCGTCAGACCGCTGACAGCCTGCTGCTCATGCCATGCTCTGCAATAAAGCCTTATTCAAACTCGAAGACTCACAGGATACTTCACTCCTTCATAGGACAATATCTCGGGGGAATTCAGGAGGTTATAGTCACCAGCCCTCTTGGCCTTGTGCCACGTGAACTGGAATCGTTCTTCCCTGCGATGTACTACGACATTCCTGTCACCGGCCACTGGTTCGAGGAGGAGAAGAAGGTTCTCCGCGACATAGGTGAAAGGTACTTCAGAAACAAGAAGTATGCAAACGTCTTCTACCTTCTGCCTGATGAGGAAGGAGGTATTTTGGAGCTTTTCGACAATGCAGAGGGGGTGAAAGGTAGCATTAATTTTGAGAACTCTGAGAAAATTGCGAAGATAATCAGCAGCCACAATATCCCCAGCGACAGGAAAAGGAAAGAATCAGTGGAATACTGGAATGTGCTGAAATACATTTTCGACCTGGACTTGGAACAAGGAAAGATAAGCCAGCGCAAGGAAGGGAATAGGAGGATAGTGCTGTACGGCGGTTCGCCAATCCTAAAGAGAACTGTATCAGGCTTGACGATGATGAAAGGACTGGGAGAGATACTGATTGCGGAGGGAATCAGGACTGTCGAGACTGAGGGGATCTTTTCCGGGGACAACCTCTTCCTGCCAGGAATAAGGGGAATTAGTGAAGATGTGAAACCGGGAATGGAAGTGGTTCTTTCATTGGATGGAAAAGCGGTAGGCAGGGGGGTGGCTCAGGTATCCAGTATGGACGTTGGTTTTGAGAAGAAGGGGATCGGCGTATCTGAGGTCTCATATTTCGAATGAGATTAGAGAAAATCAGAGCATGAATAGCCTGTAGAGCTTTTCCAGCTGTATCTTGTCCTTGACCCTCTTTGCCAGGTCAGACTTGAGTTTTGTCCTGTCGTAGCTGAACCTCTTCATCTCAAAGGCCTGGCTGCCTGTGTCGTATATCGCATAGGCCGGCTTCGGATTCCCGTCCCTGGGCTGACCTGACGATCCTGGATTCACAATCAGGTTCCCCCCATAATTCAGAAGGAACTGGTAGTGGGTGTGGCCGACCAGATAATTTCCAGGTTCCTGCGTGAAGCTCATGGGACCCTTGAGGAGATCGTTGGATATCTTCCACGGATAAAGGTAGCCGTAGAGGGAGTCTGAAGGTGCTCCGTGAACTAGGTGGAAATCAATTACGTCTAACTTCACATCCAGAGACGTTGGAAGCGACCTGAGGAAATCTATCTCCCCCTTTCCGATATCCTTCAGTGTTATGTTTTCCCTGGTGTAGACGGAGAGTTCGTGGTTTTCCTGGGAACAGAGGCAGTCCTTGTTGAATGCTGCAGCATAGTCATGATTACCTGAGACGATGTATCTTGAAACTGACCTCACTTCATCTATTGTCTCTGCCGGTGAGCTCCCATAGTCCACCATGTCGCCGAGGAATACGGCTTCGTCGAAACGCTCCAGGCCCAGGAGGGTCTTGAGGGCATAGATGTTTGCATGAACATCGCTGAAGAGCAGGATTCTCATCGACGATTAAATTCAGCATCGTCTAAAAACATTTCTTTATCCATGAAGCACCTATATTTATGGCGAGAGCACAAATAATTTGGAGGGAACTGCATCTTTTAATTAATTTTACAAGAAAAAATTAATAAACAGTTTCGGAATCCCTTGCACAACGAGAGGCGAATTATTTGGCCAAGTATGTATTGATTTCAGATAACACATTGATGTACGGTTACAGGGATTTTCCATTGCTGGATTTCCTCCCCTGTGCACCGGTTTCTAAGATACCTGCACCCATTTTCAACTTTCTGAAGGGTCCCCCTTATCCGATGCTTAGCGATGGGCAGCCCCTCCACACCACATATGCGGTAAGGAAGATGGAAGCTTCCCTTCTGAGGAAGAACAAGAGGGAGGATATATATGTGGCCCAGAATGAAAGCATAGAAAGTGCAATAAAGGACGACACTGAGGTCATAGGGGTCAGCACGATGGACCCCCTGGGTCTTGGGCCAACCACCATGTCGTATTACGTTCTCTTCGGGGGAGACCCGTACGCCTGGGTGCGGAGGGAATGGGAAGCACTCATAAGGAAGATCAATGCAGCAAGGAAGGGGAAGAAGGCAAAGCTCCTGGTGGGGGGACCGGGGGTTCTGGAGTTCTTCCAGATGAGGGATGAGCTGGACAAGGAGGGGATAGACTATGCCTTCTCCGGGGAAGCTGACGATATTTTCCCTGAACTCTTCGAACAGGTGGCTAACGACAGCATAGATCCGAAACTGTTCTACAAAGGTTACACTGAATATGACGAGAAGTTCGCCAGGAAATACAAGACGGACGAAAAGATACTCTCAAGGGGACTCACAGGAAAGCTTTACCCTAAGCTCGAGGAGATACCTACAATAGTGAACCCTGCAATAAAGGGAATGATAGAGGTAATGAGAGGGTGCGGGGTGGGATGCGATTTCTGCGAGGTTACACTCAGACCCCTCAGATACTACACTCCAGAAATGATCAGGGCCGAAATAGAAGTCAACCTCAAGATTGGCGGGAACCCGCACGTATGGCTCCATTCAGACGACATCTGGGGATATAAGCACGACAATTTCTTCAGACCGAACGAGGAAGAGCTCATAGGGATGTTCCAAAATGTCATGGATATTCCTGGGGTGAAGGACACGAATCCAACTCACGGCAGAATATCGATACCGTCCGGATACCCTGAGCTGATGGAAAAACTGTCAAAAGTCATAAAAGCGGGCCCAGACAACTGGATTGGTATACAGACAGGGCTTGAAACAGGGAGCGAAACGCTTGCAAAGAAACACATGCCAAACAAGACAATGCCCCTGAAGATAGGGGTGGACGGCAGCTGGGAAGAGATAGTATGGCAGGGCGTGTTCAACGAAACGAAATATTACTGGAGATCAGCTTTCACGCTTCAGGTAGGACAGCCTGGGGAGACTGAGCAGGATTTATGGGATACGGTGGCGATGATAAACAGGCTGAGCAATTCAGTGATAGATGATGGCAGACCGTTCGAGTTCACAGTTACCCCCCTCCAGAACGTTCCTATGGGGAGAATTACCTCCAAGAAGTTTGACAGTGATCTCCTCAACGAAGCGGAGCTGGCAGTATATTATGCATCTTACAGGCACCTAGCAAAGATGGCAGCGAGGAGAAAATCTGAAGGAGCGGGGAACATGGTTGTTAGAGCAGGAACAGGCGCGATAATCTACGTCGGCGGCTATCTTATGATGAAGGTAGTGGAGGACGTTGCCAGAAAGAAAGGCGTTAACATTTCTAAGGTTAAGGGGTACGGACTGGAACAGAGAAGGGAGTTCACGTCAGTGAGCTCACTCGCGCACGCGTAGCTTCTCCCTCCATAAATCTGAAAATTCAGGATGCTTATTCCCTGGAGAGGGAGTAACTATTCCCCCTCCAGACAACCCTCCTTCTCGTCACCCCGGACATGAGGTTCCAGACGTAAACGTATGGCAGGATTAAAGTGAGCGCAGGGAAGTACCAGACTTTCACCGGAACCTTCCTCAGGCTGTTGATTGTGTTGAAGAGATAGGGGAACAGGAAGACGAAGAACAGGCCGTCAACAAAGACCCCAAGCACGATCGACGATACCATCAGATAAATGGATGCAACGTAGTAAATCATTCCGAACTGGAATGTCCTGTCAGTCGAATAAATAGAGAAAGCAGTTTGCCTGTTCGACCATTCCATGAAACTACTGAAGCCGTCTTCAGAGTGTATTTCCGGTCTAGCTTCAGGGACGTATGAGACCTTCAGCCCCTTCCTCTTGACTATCCTCAAGATTGAGATATCGTCAGAGATTGATTGCGAAAATTCCTTCAAGGAATCATCATCAAGGAGTTCCTTCCTGAAGGCCATCGATCCGCCCCATACGAATCTTGTCAACCCTGATTCCATCATAGATTGACCGACAAGGCCCCAGAACATCTTGAATTTGCTCCAGAAACCCCCTTCTGGATAGAATATGGGGAAGGTGGTTGAAGCGCCTATGCTCGGATCTCCCAACGGTTTCAAAAGGCTCTCAAGCCAAGTTTTCCCTGCCAGGATGTCAGAATCTGCTACCACGTAACACTCAAAATCTGGATATTTGAGGAGTGCGGAATATATTGCCCTGACCTTCCCGCTGCACCTATCACATACATCCATGGATTTAATGTAATTAACTCCTACATTCTTCAGGACATCCACTGCTGGGTCCTCCTCGCTGTCAACGACCGCAAGAAGCTCATAATTGCTATATCCCTGGCTCTTGAGGGAGATGAGGTTGTCATCGAAACCGTAATCAACCCCTTTCGCAGGAACTATAACGAGCGTTCTGAAAGAAGGGGCTGGAATCTCTGACTCAAATGGACCGCGTTGGCTCCTCCTTCCGATGTATGTAAGCATAATACCTGCGGCTAGAAGGATGTTGAAAGAGAATAGAATCCACCACTGGATGTACATTTTTCCGGGGAATTGCGGTATGAAGATAAAGTTTCTTTAACTCTCCAGACGAACCCTTGCTCGATTCTCCCAAAATAACGGGTTAATTAAATGTAATTATAGAAAATTAGAAGTAACGTTGGTCCTTAATGGAACCATGGTCAATACCCCCTATGGTGGAAAACTAAAGATTTCTCTTGACCTGAACAATCAGGAAAGGCATCTCAAGGGATTGGAAGGGATGATTCAGGTACAACCGTTCACAGATTTCTTCTACGATTCCCTGAAAATTGCCGATGGGTCCTATAGCCCTCTGGAGGGATTCATGGGGGAGGAAGAGACAGATTCTGTGCTTAAGAATGAGTCTCTGCTTGACGGTCTTCCCTGGACTGTTCCGATTGTGTTTGCGATAGACGATGCGACAAACAGCAAAATCAGCGCAGGGGATGAGATAGCATTGCTTGATATGAATAAACGCCCGTACGGCTCGATGAAAGTCGAGACAAAATTTAGATTGAAAAAGAAGGAGTTTGCCCTTTCCGTATATGGGACGGAAGAGCTTAAGCATCCGAACGTTCAGGACCTGTTCGAATCCTATGGCGATACAGCTATATCTGGAAAGGTAAAGGTGTTCAGGGAGCCTGAATTGCCGGGCGGAGAGTTTGAGATTCACCCATCAGAAGCGAGGGAAGAATTTGCGAGGAGGGGGTGGAAGGGAATAGCAGCCTACCAAGCCAGGAATCCCCCGCACGTTGCCCATGAATATTTGCAGAAGGTCTCCCTAGAAATTCCAGGAATTGACGGATTGTTCATTCACCTGGTGGTTGGAAGATTGAAAAAGGGGGACTACAAGGCAAATGTAATCCTTGAATCTTACGGTGCATTGATCAGGGGATACCACAGGGCTGAGAAAACGATGATGGGGTCTCTATCAATTGCGATGCGTTACGCTGGTCCCAAGGCATCCATATTCCTGGCTATCATCAGGAGAAATTTCGGAGCAACACATTACATCGTCGGAAGAGACCAGGCTGGAGTAGGCGGATATTACGATCCTTATGCAGCCCAGCGAATCTTCGATGAAATGGATATAGGCATGATCCCGTTGAAATTCAAGGACACATTTTACTGCAGGAAATGTATGGGTATCACATCAGAGAATGTCTGCCCTCATGGTGCGGAGGACAGGCTCATCATAAGCCAGACCAGAATCAGAGATATGCTGAAGAATAATGAAAAAATACCCAGGGAAATAATAAGAGAGGAAGTGGCAGAAATCCTTGGAAGCGGCGACGTCCTGAACGAATAATCCTTCCTTCATATCTTGTGACATCCCCGGGGCAGCTACATCTCTGTTGGTAGCCAATTACCCGGAAATGTTTATGCTTTGGAAGGAATAACCTTCGCTGGGCCCGTAGCTTAGACAGGTAGAGCGACCGGCTCTTAACCAGTAGGTCAGGGGTTCAAATCCCCTCGGGCCCGTGACAAGGTTTGTAACGATACCGTACCTCTTTATATATCTCCATTGCAAGTTCAATCGTGACATTCACAACCAATAATGCCAAATATGCTAATTTGAAGGAGGGGAAAGAGACATGCCGTTGGTACAGAAACTTGAGGCAGGGAAGCATAAATACAGCTTATGTTTACCTCAGACCTTGGGGTTTTATTGCAGGGAAAATGAAATCCCTTACCGATATCGAGGTTGAACTGACGAGGTATCCTGGAGATTAATGCCGGGTCCGTACTCAATACTATTTGGTCAACTCGCTGAAAAACTTAAGCGTTTCTTTAAGTAATTTATAATAGATTAGTCGGGTGACTGAATTGCATCAGAACCTGTAAGGTGACTCTGGATCTTTCATGATTTCATCGTAAGCCTCTATATTCACGATCTTCATCTCTTTGATTGAATCGGAATTTGAGAACAGCCTGACAAGGTACGGTTTTAGAAGGACTGTGGGGAGAAGCGATACAGACCTTGCCTTAGTTCCCTCGTGGAACTCTGCATACATAGCTAAGGCGATATGGTCTTTGGCAATCGTTTTGAGAAGACCGAAGGTGTCAAGTTTCCCCATATCAAACGCTTTTACCTTGCCATCTTGGGTATAGCAAATACCTTTAATTGGGTCTTGATCTATGTTCTTCCATTCCACCTCAATATCTCTCTCTTCAGAAGTAACATACTGAAACTCTATAACTGATAGGGGAATCCTCTTGTTTAGATCATCCAAGGCACTCCCCCGAGGAGGACATGGGTGCATTCCCAAATCAAATAAAGGATAGTTGACGGAAACAATGTCTTTGAGCGCAGAATTAAATCCATCTATATCGGACGAATGGAACCTGTACCTTCCAACGAAATTCCCCTTTTCCGCATAACGTTCAACTGCAACTATAGTAGGAATTTTCAAAGCCTCCATTCCGAATCGGGATAATACAGGGTTCTCTAGCGCTTCGGTTATCTGGATTATTTCTCCGAGATTTACTGGATTAAGGCTCTCTGTGAGCAGTGATTCTTCTTTTGTCATTCCAGTAATATAGAAAGTGAAATATGTTTTGTCGCCTTCCTCAAATATATTCAAAGGAACCTTACCTTCTCTGGCTACTGATCTCAGAGCATAGCTGTTAAGTGGAGTTGAAATGTGAAAACACATATCCAGACCACTTGCTATCTTCCGGAACATATCTGGATATTATACCACCCGGAGATAATTAAGCTTTATCCAAACCTTCAAACGGGTCTGGTTAAATATATATTTTAGACGAATATGTATAAGAGATGCACTTACCAGACGTGGATAGAAAACTGGATATTGAGTGCAAGATTACAATAAACAAGGAAGGCAGGTTATTCAGCATATCCAAAGCTAATGATTCCATATTTCCCACAATCATAAGGGAGAGAGATGGGACTAAGGTCCTAGTGGCAAAGATACCTAAAAATGTTGCGGACCCCTCCATTTATGGTAAAGAATCTTTGTCCTTCAATGGATCCGCGGAAGGATCAATTGTCGAAATTCCCACGGACAGTCTTCTGTTTCATTTCATAAGCTCACTGAGAGATGTGCCTTCGTTATCCTCAATGGTGATTGAAGTCGAGAAAGGCGATCTGGTGATAATATTCAGGATGCACAGTAATTTTCTTAACAAACTTTCTGAGGTTCTCGGCAAGAAGGAAACACTCAGGCGAATGGTCAAAGATATCTATCTAGGTCCATCAAAAGGGTTCATGTACCATCTTTCTGACATGAAGCTCTCTTCCAGAGTGAGTATTATAGAATATGAGACATCGATGGATTACATTAACGACGAATCAATTGCCAGTCTACTAATAGATGGCGGTATTGCCGAAGTGTCTATTGACCCGACAGGGGCGAGGAGCCATAAGCTAATCCTATACGGTGCTAAAACAGGCAAATACTATTTTCCTGTCATTGTAGATGAAGGCTCCTCCATCTACGAGAGTCAGGTGACAGCTCCCTTAATGAAACTTATCCAAGATCTGTATGTGGAGTCGTTCATAGTGCGCTACTATGGATTTTATAGGGCAGAAAAGGGGAAGCTTCGCATTATAGTTTTCGTAGGCAAAGACAGCAAGCTCGACCACATCGATGAAACATTCAAACTCTTTTCCAGAACCCATGAAACGGTGAGCCTTACACTTTCTTCTGACCTAAACGAAGACATCTGGAAACTGCTGTAATGGTAGCCACTCTTCTGCGCAAAAAATGAATACGTTCAGAATGGCATCCGACTCTCTATCGAAATGGTTATAAAATGACTTTTTCCAAGCCCTCAATCTCGCCTTCCCTGATCGAGAATATCAGATTAACTTCAGGGTATGCAATAAGCCTGAATTTCACGAAACTTGGGACGCCTAAAAAGTGAAAAAATGAAGAGTAATGGTCAGATAGTCTGTATTTATTCATACAGGTTCCTTACAATTTCATTAAGGAGCTTCTTGTAGAGCGAAGAGCAGTTCCTCTGTGTTAGTCTTAGCTTATTTTTCCCCTTTGCCAGACTGGAAGGTAACCTGGTGTACCCTATGATGTCAGTGTACCTTGGTCTTATTGCTTTTATTCTTTTAGCTTTCTCTATTGGGGTGATGTAATCATACTCGTCTATCATACCTATCTGCGACCTCAGTTCTTGAGGCAGGGAAGATAGTCCAGCAGAGGATCGGAGATGGGAAAGAACTCCCTCTCCGTCCCTTCCCGTGACCAATGCAACCACCATCCCTTCAGCTATCCTAAACATCGGGTATGCTATCTCCCAAGGCAAACTTCATAACCGCTGATTTGTCTGCCTCACTGTCCTGCTGTGGTTTAGAAAAGAAATAACTTACCGGGGTACCGAATAATATGTTGTCAGTGCTGAATGAAATCACCGAAAAGGCTTGTGTTGACACATAGCTGATTGGTTGGTAGCCCAAAAAATAAATAGATTCAACTGTCCCTTCCCTTCACGACTATCCTCAGACCCTTCCAGCTTACCTTGAAGCCAGCGGCACGCAACCCCTCCTCAGGTGGGATACCCATGAAGTCTAGGTAATCCACCATTGCATTATCATCAGGGTAGAGAGAGTTGAGGTGAGATATCATCTGGTCTGTTAGCCTGACTGGTGTTACATTGCTTTCATTTGAAATGGACTGTCTGCCAATTGGGCCTGATGGTCTCTGTTTCTCCACTGAATACTTCTGAGCTATGTATTCCCTAACTCTCCACCAATCCACACTTTCCCTGAAGCACATCGCACCCTTTGGACACTTTTCCTTCCCCTCCAGCAGGCAGAACAACTCCGCCTTGATTCCGGATACAGAAATCTGCCTTGCCTTAAGAAGTTCGTCGCCGTAGTATATGAGCGGTGAGATGAATACTGGTACTTCCTTCCCTTCTATACTTATGGAATAGTCAGGTGTTATGAAGCCACCATCTACGTCAATTGATTTGGGATTCCTGTTCACGAATGAAGGGAGCTGTTCCTCTGGGACTTTCTCTCCTGATGTAAGATCTGATACCGATTCATCAAGATGGTAGAGGAATTCATCCTTTTCCTTTTTCCCTGTGCTGCTCTTCAGGGAGATGGATGCATTGATCTCCCAGTCGTCGTGGGTGAGCACATATCTCACAAAAAGTGCTAGCTTCACACCGTACCTCTCGCTCTTCTCGAATATAGATACAGGACCGTTCACTCTTATGATGTGCGTCTGAGCATCCATTCTCTCTTCGTAGAGCAGCCCCTTTGACCTTATGCTCCTTATGAAATCGTTGGAATGCGTTGTGGTCGATACTTCTATCCACAGCGATTTCATGATCACGGTTTCTATCTGTTCAGAGTTGTATTTCTTTGAAAGGATGTCGGATGGTGCATCGAACGGCTTGACAAGGATGAGGTTGCTCTCCTTGTCCCCATATATTGCCTCGTCCACTTCTTTTGGGGTTGAATTCATCTGTGATGCTATTCTCTCCATTATTTCTTCCCTCTCTTCAGGGTTCACCACAGGGTTCCTTGCTATGGAGAATATAGTCTTTCTTACCACCTCTGAATCAAGTGGAGATGGTTTCACGAATTCAGAGGAACGGAACATTATGAGCGCAAGACCCCTGAGTATCTTTGGGTTCTGCACCTTCAACTCCATCGTCTTAAGTTCTTCTTCAATTTCACCCCTGCTCTTACCTATGCTCTTTGAGAATAATTCAATTATAGAGGAACAGTAGTCGCTGTTCTCCTCAGTAAGGAATATCGACCTCAAGGTTCCCTTTTTGCTCCTCCTAACTGACATCAGCTGAGTCGGGAACACCCTTCCTCCTCCTTCTTGAAGTGGCAAACTCGCTCGTACCTCTTGCGACTATTTCGTACAGTATGGCTTTCTTGCCTGAAGATGGCCGAAGAAGCCTTCCTAGCCTCTGCCTGAACTGCCTTGTTGAACCTGAACCGCTGAGTATTATGCCCACTGATGCATCCGGTACGTCCACCCCCTCGTCCAGTACTCTGGAAGTGGCTATAGAAGTGACGTCACCCCTCCTGAACATATCCAGATATTCTTTCCTCTCAGGTCCTGGGGTGAGATATGTAATGCATGGCATGAGGAATTCTTTTGATATCAGGTAGGATGTGTTTGTATCTTCAGAGAATATTATCGTCTTCTCTCCCTTATGCTTTGACAGGACGTATCTCACCGTATCTATTTTAACTCTTGAATTGAATGCTATCGACCTTGCCTTCCTCCACGCTATGAGTGCTTCCCTTCCCTCAGGATTCCATGATGACAAGATGAACCTCTCGAAGTCCCACGGACCTCTCATCCTCATCCTGTGCTTCCTCAGGTAATTGAGGAACAAATTGTGATTCCTGTCATATTCCTCTTCCTCCTCCTGCTCAAGTTCTACTGGAATCCTTATAATCTCGTAATCAGCCAGGAATTCAGTAAGCTCTTCATAACCAAGTTCGAACACCTTTCCTCCCATGAACTGCTTGAGTCTTTCATGGAGCATGTCCGTCCGTTCATAAGTTGCGGTGAGACCCATCCTGTATGGAGAGGCATACATTCTGGCTATCTCCACGAATCGTTCCGCCGCGAGATGGTGCACCTCGTCCACCAGAAGGAATTTGAACCTGTTTCCAAGCTTCTCTGCCATGAGGTATGCAGAATCGTATGTGCTTACAGACACATCCAGTATCTCCTTCTCCCCTCCTCCAATCTGTCCAACATCTATGTTGAACGTCTTCTTCAGCTTCTCTCTCCACTGCTGAACAAGCTCTATCGTTGGTGCTATCACAAGGGTGGATGTTGATAGCCTCGACATCGCCTCCATCCCTATGTGCGTCTTCCCTGCTGCAGTGGGAAGGACGACAACTCCCTGAAATGAATTGGAAGACCACAGATCAACAGCCCTCTTCTGGTACGACCTCAGTTTCTCCTGATGGTTCAGCTCAGTCTTCCTTTCCTTGAAAACATCATCTTCGGCATCAGGGAAATCAACCTTGAGTCTGGAATAAAGGTATCCTTCTGTCCGGTAAGAACCGGTCCTCCTGTCGAATGTTGTGTAGTCCGGGACTGAGGTAGGGTCCTTGATTGTTATCGTACCTCCTTCGTAGCTTATATGCATCTTCTTAGAATATCTTCTAGAATCTATTTAAGGGTTGCTGGGTTGAATAAAGCCACAGAACTTTGACCCCCTTCAGATACTATTGCAAGTTTAGTTGTTTGCCCTTCACTTAATTGAAACGGGATACTTTCAAAAATTCATCTCCTGAATCTTGGATCAGTTACATCTCTCAAACCGTCCCCTAGCAAATTCAAGCTTACCACCAAAATCAGTATTGTAAATCCTGGTATTAGGACAGTCCACCAGTACTTTGTGAGAGCGGGAGTACCTCCTCCAAGATCCTTAGCTAGCCCGATCAGGTTCCACCACTCAAGTGTCGAATAGCCTGCAAAACCGACACCGAAATAGAATAGAGCGGCAATTGTAAGAATGACATTGCCAAAGTCAAGCGATATTTGCACGAATATTGGATAGATCGAATTCGGAATTATGTGCTTCAAAACAGTCCTCAGAGGAGAAGATCCTGAAGCTACTGATGCCTCTACATATTTCAACTCCCTTACTGAAAGGACTTGCCCCCTCACAATCCTTGTGTATGTGGGCCACCATACCACTACTAGGGCTATTATCATTACCGTCAGGTTGCGACCGAACACTGTAAGAAAGGCAATTGCTAGCACTAGAAAAGGAACAGAGAGGAACATGTCTGTGATTCTCATTATCACGTCTCCAATAATCCCACCTTTGTACCCGGCCACGCTTCCCAGCAACACTCCAACAAGCGCGCCGCTGATGGATTCCGTAAGTATTAATAGCGGTTTTAACCTAGGCCCGATTATGGCGGACAATTACGGGACTGAACCCCAATTAGGTCTGCAGAATAGTGAAGTGATGAATGCCCTTAGAAACATCATGACATTCTCGATTCTGTCGATGGTCGGGTTCCTTATAGACCTAGCTGCATTCATAATTACCATCTTCTCATTTGGTGAGATACTATCCAGGATTTCTTCTCCCTCAAGTATCACGACTGCTTTAGGTGCAACCTTTTTGGCAATAATAGCCACGGTCATATCATCAGCCATTATTCTGGTGGTCTCATTCATATTCCTAAGGTCCGGGTACAAGACACTCAAAGGTGTATCTGAGAGATTCAGTTCACCTTATACAGGGACAAACCTGTTCTTCATAGGCCTTATACTAACAGTAGTGGGGGCATTGTTAGCGTTAGGAAGCGCGTTAGCAGTATCCCCTGGATTGATCATTGTCTCACTAGTAATTATATTTGCAGCCATAATAATTGCATTCATCGGACAGATCCTTGGTCTTATCCTTGGTTCGTTCAGGCTGAAGGATTTCTTCAAGGAATCAACGTTCAGCGCTGCTGGCATACTCTACATTGTCGGAATCTTCTTCGCTATATTCAGCCTGGTAGGCTCAATACTTCTGTACGTCGGAACAAAATCAGTCATGAAACGCTTCAAGTAAATGGAGATACAGAAGGAGGGTTACTTTTTAAAATATGGTAGAAAAGCGTTTCTCTAATTCTGCCTCGTTCGTCAGTGTAGATGGTGGGGACAGTCAGTTTGAATTCTTTATTCTGTCATCTTGGGACTTTTGATCCTTCCTCAAAACTTGTGCTGCGTAGACCGCGTAGTAAACGGATGTGAATGCCAAAATTGCGAAAAGAGCATCCCTGTTAGAGTAATCGTATTTTGGGGATAGTATGTACACTCCATAATAACCTATGTACTCCAGAAGTGCGTACCTTATCCCGAATCCAAGTGTTGTTGCAGCCATGTAAGGAACAACCCTCATCTTTAGCGTTCCAGCTGCAAAAGCGGCAACCGAATAGAAGTAAGGTATGAACGTTGCCATGAATATTGAGAAGTTCCCATGATCCAGCAACCATCTCTCTGCTACCTCAATATTCCCCTCCTTGATCCTCATTATTGAAAGGACCTTAAGCATGATAGGTCTGGCAGCGAACCGACCCGCCAGATATTCTATTGGTAGTATTGCTCCCGCAAGGGCAACAAAGAAGACTATCACGGGGTTGAAGACGTGGATAGAACTCAGGTATCCAAACAGGGGGACTGTTATGAAATCTGGAATGGGAAGGAGACGGAGAATGAACACCCCAACATATCCTGCCAGAAGGTGTGAATACGGGATTTGTTGATTTGTGGAGTGGTATGACGTTATATTTAAGAACCTGAAATATGCATTTGCGAGGCCTACTGCAGATATTGCGGTGAGAGTGAAGCTTACTGTCAGCCCGTAATGCCAGTACTTGCTTCTCTTTACCCTGATCCCGTCAATTGCGCTGAGCCGGCCCTTGACTTGCAAGCTTCAAGTCGCCCCCGCCTATTGATGCCCTCTGGATATAAACGGGTATCTTAGATTGTTTGAACAGCAATTGTTGATTTCACCAGATTGTGATTATTCCTCTTCCAGTTGTCTTAGGATCGCTAGGATGTTTGAAGTTATCACCGAACTTGTAATGTACAACCACAGGTATTTCACCCCTGAATTTCTCTGGAGAATGAGGATCGTTTGATATCTGCCATTTTACCGATTCTTCCCGCACGTTGGCCCTCCAGCTTTGGGCCCAGCTGATGTAGAACCTTTGCTCAGGCGTAAGACCGTCTATTTCCCTTCTCAGTTCTGGATTCCTCCCAAGTTTCCTCTGCAATGCTTCGTATGCTATGCTTATCCCTCCAATATCTGCTATATTCTCTCCTAAAGTCAGTTCTCCATTCACCCGCAGCCCTGGCAGCGCCTCCAGTTCTCCGTAAAGATTCACCACTGTCTTCGCCCTCCTTTCAAACTCTTCTGCATCTTCCTTAGACCACCAGTCCTTCAGGTTTCCATCCAGATCATACTTCCTGCCCTCATCGTCAAATCCGTGAGTAATCTCGTGAGCTATGATTCCGCCTGTTGCTCCGTAGTTCACCGCATCATCCATTGTAGGGTCAAAGAATGGCGGCTGCAGGATCCCAGCTGGAAAGACAATCTCATTCTTTGTTGGCGAAAAGTATGCATTTACCGTCGGGGGAGTCATCTCCCAAAGTTCCCTGTCCACCGGTTTATTGACCCTCCTGATTTCCCTCTCGAACTCGAATGCGTTACACCTGATTATGTTGCCAAAGAAATCGTCAGGGGAGATTTTGATGGATGAATAATCGATGAACTTATTCGGATATCCGATCTTGGCCCTGAACTTGCCGAATTTCTCCAATGCTGTCCTCTTCGTCTTTTCTGACATCCAGTCAAGTTTCGATAGCTTGTCTGAAAAAACCTCCCTGAGATCGTTAACCAGCTCCTCCATCTTAGCCTTCGACTCTTTCGTGAATTCCCTCTCCACATATAGCTTCCCCAGAGCTTCGCCCAGAAGCATATCTGTCAGCTGTACAACCTGCTTCCACCTCCTCTCTTCCCTCGGCCTTCCAAATAGCTTCCTTTCATAGAAGTCAAAATATTCTTCCCTCACTTCCTTGCTGAGGAATGGGGAAGCAAAGTGAAGGAGCTTCCAGGTGAGGTACGTCTTCCAGTCTTCGATCTTGACAGTATCCAGCATCGCCCCAAGGTTCGAAAAGAATTCGGGCTGTCTTATTACTATCTGGTCAACTTGAGGGAGGCCTATTTCTGAGAAGTATCTCTTGATGCCGAGCCTTGGGACCGCCCTTTCGAGTTCTGTGAACAGGAATCTGTTGTAGTTCCTCTCCGGATCCCTCAGCTCGACGGGAGTCCTGCTTGACCTGGCAAGTGCCAGTTCAATGCTGAATACTGTTTCAGCTGACCTTTCTGCATTCTCTCTGCTTTGCCCGTAAAGGCTGAAAATGTTTGCCACGTGCTTTCTGTAATCTTTTCTGATTCTCTCAAATGTATCTAGGAGGTAGTAGTCCCTGTTCGGTAGGGAGAGACCCCCCTGTTCCAGATAATAAGTATATAAGGAGCTGTTCTTTTCGTCAGAATCTGATGAGAAAGAAAACATGGCCGGAAGTCCATTATGGTGTAATTTTGATACCACTGGGGCAATGTCGTCCACAGTCTCAATGCCCTCTATGATCTCGGCAAAAACCATTATCGACTGGAATTTCAGTTCGTCTATCCTTGCCGTGTCCATTGCTGACAGATAGAATGATCCAAGCTGCTTACTGATGGGATCATCGTTTTTGTCACTAAACGCACAATCCTCAAGGATCTTCCCCAGGACATATCTGTTCTTGTCCACCAGTTCCATAAACGCACTCCACTGCGTCTTGTCCTCGGGGATTGGATGCGTTCTTATCCAGTTTCCATTGCTATAGGTATAGAAGCTATCGTGGGGGAGGACCGATTTATCCATATAATCTACTGAAAATCTTGGATTATCCGGCTTCTCGTTTGGCGCAATTTTCTCAATCCGTCCCCTTACATCTTCAAAATTCATGGAAATTGATTGACTGATTAGATTAAGTTATTTCTCATGATTCCGCTTTGGGGACTCATTCGCTCAATGTACAAAATTTGACGTTCCATTTATGACTCCGACTTTTCACCCAGCAATAATGAACTCTCCAAAAATAGAAGGCGTCTGGAAACAATGGAAACGTTGAGCCTTCCATTTCCAACATCGGAAAAGGAGAATGATAGGTTTTGAATTGCCCCTACAAAACGCTAATATACTAATTTCGAGTGGAAAAAACATGGCAGAAGAAGAATCCATCATAGAAAGTTTCATTAGAGCGATAGAAGGAACACAGAGTTCAGCGGAGTTCAACTTTGACGGCCTGACAGTCAAGCTGTCTGGCACAGTTTCTATAGTTGTTAATGGGAAGGTAACCATAACTGCTCGGCCGGTCCATGACAGGGACAAGGCTTAGGTACCCACAGCTGGATGGTTCGGCCAGGGTCTTATTGAGCGGGAAGGAGTTCTCAATTCGTTTTGAAGGCAGGGCCATATCCATATTGGGGAATGAAGAGAACTACTCGTCGTTAATCCCGAAGCTTCCTTTCAGACTCAGGAACTTAAGTCTTTTGAGAAAAATGTCCAAACAAATTTCTGATCTTGAATTTACCCTAAAAGTGGAGGATGAGAAGGGTGTCATGCTATCCTTGGGGAAAGGTGTGATCACTCCTCTGGGTCATTTCTCGTTCAGGCCTAGAATAAGAAAGTACCTGAAATGATATAGACTGCTCGTCAAGACACTGCAGGAATGCAGTCTGCTACAGTATCAAAAGATGGAGTGGAATTTGAAAAGCTCGATTTCAGGATTTTATCGATGGGTTCGCTTCCATCTTTTTGTTCAGTTCACTCGCCAGGGCTTCCTCCGGTATCTTTCTGACAGTATCCCTTAGATAATCAATGCCCTCAGGGTAAGAGATGGCGTTCCAGAGGCACGATACCTAACAGTTATTGCAACCGACCATGCAGTTATCCGGATTGAGAACCACTGCCTTTCTTAAGCTTCTGTCATAGCCGAATACATTCCTCTTTTCACCGCATGTCACAACACACATTCCGCAACCTGTGCACTTTTTAGGATCAACGATTGGATGCCAGTTTATATCACTCCTGCTCTTTCCATGCCAGGTCGCCAGTTCACTGACCATATTTTAGCTCACTTCCTTCGTTCACATCGTGATCAGGAAATTTTGACAGCCTCCCCTCAAGCTCTTGTTTCACTGCAGGGAAGACTTTGTACTTGATTGTAGCTGCTCTGATGAAAGTCTTTGGATCGCATGGAAATGAAATCGCATTTTCTGGACAGAGTTTACCGCAGGTGGTGCATCCGAGCACACAGTTCTGGGGATTTGCAACCACTGGCCTGTGAGCACCGACGTTCCACTTGAATACGGAGTTTCCGCAAGTCAGAACACAAATCGAACAACCGCTGCAGGAGTTACTGGATATTTTTGGATACCAGGTCAATTCATCTCTTTTCACGCCGTGCCAAAGCTTCTTACCTGACTCGTTGAGATTGGATTGAATACCTGTTGTCATACTTCCATATCATATTATGATATTTTAATTTGAGGATTCTAATTCTCACGCCAGAACCCTCCCCAGCATATTGATAATCCCAACGCTTGTATCTATTGAAATAGAAACGATAAAGCTTGAACCTCAAGAGTGCTCCTAGCCCTTAATTTGAAGTGCTCTCTTGGTAAGAAATCAGCGCCTGTGCCGTTACCGTCAATGTCCTTGCTCTAAAAATCGATTCATTTTCTTCAATGCAGCTACTTCATAATGATACCCGTTTCCCTGTTCCCCTTGAACTTACTTCCTTCTTCCGACTGGAGTTAGGCGACACTATCTGTCTTACCAGGCTTTCATACCGTGGATTGATGAAATAATAGCTGAATTTCCATTCCTCTCTTCTTTTAAGAAGCCCCACTTCATACATCTTCAGAAGATGTGCAGTCGCTGTTGGCTGTGGAAGCCCTAAAGCTGGTTGGAGTTCACAGGAACACACGCTTCCGTACTTAGAGATTATATCCAGTATTGCTATCCTGTTTTTGTTTCCCAGCACCCTAAGTATCCTCGAGAAATCTTCATACTTGTCCGGGTCTACTTCTTCTATCTTCCTCGCGCTGCAGAAGTTTACGTCATCACTCATTTGCCTATCTCCATTGAACTTAACCTCTTCTGCGTATTTATTTTCTGTTCTCTTCCAAGCTGAACCCATACAAGGAATAGCATCAGCGGGATCTCAAGCAATGGTCCGATAGCAGTAGTTATGACGACATAAGGGTACACGGCAAACGCGGCTATCGCAATAGCAATGCTCACCTCAAAATCCCTGGCAGATACCGTAAATCCAATCGCAGTGGAGTCTGGGTAATTGTGTCTGAGTCTCCTTGACGTGAGATAGCCTGTCTGAAAGAGGAGGAAATAGAAGATCAGCATAACGATGCCAACCATCCAGACCAGGGAGGGTGTGTCGATTATTCCAAACCCCTCTCCCCAGAATATAACCAGGATGGTGAAGAGTAATGCTACGGTCTGTACTGAACCCAGCCTATTTAGCACCCGCGAGAAGTAGTTCTTTTTTTGCAACAATCTTCTGGTTATTACCCCGGCGATCAATGGCAGTGCAAGGTACAAGATCACGCTCTCAAGGATCAATTCGGGTTTCACAATCACCGATGTACGTGCAAGAAGGTAAACTAGGAAAGGCGTTGTTATGACCTGGATAATGGAGTTCCACGCAACGAATGACACCCCAAGGGGAAGATTTCCATGGGCAAGATCTGTCCAGACCATTACCATCGCAATGCACGGAGCAACTCCAAGCAGTATGATCCCCACCAGCATCTGAGATGCGACATTAGGTCCTATTAGATTCAGTGGCCAGTAGACTTCATATATGAAAAAGTAAGCTATTCCTGCAACCAGGAATGGAGCTATTGCGTAGTTGAGTAGCACCATCAGCCCTACAGTTTTGAAATTCCTGAGGCTCTTTCCCAGTTCATTCAGCCGGACCTTCGTCATGGCCGGATATATCATGAAGAAAAGACCTATTGGGATGCCGTAAGTTGCAACATCTGAGGTCCCAGCCTTAACCTTGAATCCCAGGACTAGGCCTGCGATAATCGCTATTACGACAAAGACCGGAAACAGGATTGTCCTGATACCAATTTTCCGACTGATGCCCGCTTCCGTCATTGTTATCAACTTGATTTGATCAAGTTTATGAATGCTGCCGTAAATTCACCCGGGTAAAAGCGCGTTTTTGCTGTGATAATAGTTTCTGATGATCTCACCACTTCTGATTTTACTGATATTGCTCCAGAATTCTCAATCTCCCTTCCTATGGGGTTGCGCACCATAATTCTTTCCCCATCCAACAGTCCGGCTATCGCCATGATGAGACTGGAGATGCGAAAATTTGCAAATAAAGTCCTATCATAGAACATCTTCCTTACGACACCAGCTGTTTCTTGATTCCAGAGCGAGTTTTCTTTTGACCCTAGCCCTAGCAAGATAGCTGGATCGCACTCCACTTTGGGACATGACTGGCGTCTTGAAGGTGTTATCCGATCAATTCCAGGTCTGCACTCGGGCGGCCTTTCTTCACATCCAGGCACATCCAAATCTGTCTCCCCATCCCGCACTCTGCAATATTTAACATGGGGTTCAAAGTAATGGCCATCATCCCGCATTGTACCTGTATCTTTCATCGGTCGAAATTATAACGTCATATTAAAAAATTATGATATGATAATTAAGAATTAATCCCTTGGAGGGCAACGCCTAACACCCTTGAAGTTCATCTTCGTCCCCTGCCTTTAGCCCCTTTTTGTAATTAAATGGCAGCACCAGCCCCTGTCCCGTCCTTCACATTTGAGCTACTGGAGATACAGAGTCACCTTTTTCTTCCTTCAATTTCTTGAGCCTTCCTATTTCCTCATCCAGTTCTCGAAATACTTCGGCCGGTGTTGTCCTTATCCCCTTATAGATTTCCTTTATCCTTACATCCTTTTCAATTAGTTTTGCAACCCTTATTCTGAACTGCTCCTCGTACTCTTTCACCGTGTAATCCTTGTTCAGGACGCTCTTGAAAAGCGGTTTTAGGTCTTCATACTTCGGAATGTATCCTATTGGCGTGAGAACAGCTCCTATCTCGCCGTGGATCCTCTTCTCCATCCACTTCAACCACACCGCTTTATCTATCTTCTCGTTCAGGAACTTACCATTTTCCTTGAGGAAGTAGTTAACTGCAAAAATCAGTGGCTTATCCTTGAGTTTAGCACCGAAATCCAGGTAATTTCTCACGTATTTTCCAAGGTCTACTGACATGAATTCCATAATTGACATGGGATTAAAGGTCCTTACACCTGTCTTCCCGAGAGTAGCTGCAGTTGTCTCCGACTCTATGCTCGCCCCCTTGTTGATCACGCCATGATTCCAGTTCAGGGACTCGCATACAGGTGGCCACGTGTCGCTATCCCTCCCTCCGAATATCATACCTCCAACCACAACCCCCTCTTTTGCCTCGAGGGCTTCCCTGTCCAGTCCATCGAAAGAGTCCAGGCTTATAGTGAAGCGTGCGTTCTTGTGAGAAGGAGTTATTTCATTTCCCTCTGCATCCTTGTTCCCCCTCTTCCAGATCCCGCTGTGGTTCTCCCCAGAGTCCGGGATATCAACGCCCATCCCATTCCAGAATGGTTCTCCATTGTGAACAAGAACGTTTGAGAATATGACTTCTCTATCGCTGTATATTGCATTCCATAGCTTCGCATCATCGTCCTCGTTCACTCCGTCAATTATTCCAAACACACCATTCTCTACATTGATTGCACGTGCCTTCCCTCTGTCTTCCTTTATGAAGACTAGGTCATCGCCCACTATCTTCTCTGACGGTATCATGCTCGTTGAGGTCTTGCCGCAGGCCGAGGGGAATGCACCCGTGAGGTACGTTATCCTGCCGCCTGATCCATTCACTCCCATCAGAAACATGTGCTCTGAGAGCCACCCTTCCTTCAGCGCCCTGTTAATCGTAATCCTGAACGCAAGCTTCTTTGGACCGACAGTGTTTCCGGCATATTGGGTGTTAACAGAAAGGCTCCTGTTGCCATCAAGGTCGAAATATATCCTCCTGTTCTTCAGGTTCTTGCTTACCTTCCTCGTATCTACTTCTCCCTGGCTGTGAACAAACCTCAGGAAATCTGCGCCTGGGTTTCTCACGAAGTAGTCAAAGTCAGTCCTGTACAGCATCATGTCGCTGTGCATGACGTAATAGGAGTCCGTGATCTGCACACCTTTCATAGAGAAAGGTGAATCCTTCGGCCCTAGGGAAAAGAATCCTATGATCATCGTCCTTCCTCTCATGATGCCTTTCATCAATCCTTCTACTTCCGCTATTCCAGCAGACCTCTCCATTGTGTTTATGAAAGGAAGGTTCTCTCCGTTGGGTGTAAGGATCTTGGTGTTCTCCTTGTCCCTTGCCTGATCGTAGTAGTTGTCAAAGTGGTATGTGTGCATTTTCACCGCGAGCTGCCTCTCCTCCCCTTCTTCCAGCGATTTCCTTCTTATGTATTCATAATCCTCCCTTGAGTCTGTTACCAGAAAAATGGAGGATGGCTCCATAAGGTCGATATAATGGGAAATGAATTCCAAAATTTTCTGGTTCTGCAGTAGGTCAATTTTTTTAATCTCGGAGGATGGAAATAGTTCGCGCTTCGAGATGATAGAACTTTTCATAATAGTCCCTAACATATATTTTATAAAACTTTATCTATTTTGTTCCAAGATGCTTCTTTAACAACTAAATCATCAACCTTTGGTCATGGGTATGTTTCTGCCAGCCACCTAGCATCGAATTGCTTCTCTATATCTGTGTAATGGTTCAGGAATTATTTGATATAACTTACAGCATCAAAGCGGATAAAAATGAAAAAATAGAGGCAAAAACGCTTAATTACTTTTAAAATAAGTACAGTAATTCAAGCTACTCTTTCTTTTCTTCCTTCTTGAAGCCCTTCGAAAGCCCTTTGCCGAACCCCTTAATTATTCCTGCCCCCTTCTGAGCGACCTCGCCTACTACCTCGCCCGTCTTTTCCGAAATACCTTCCTTCTTTTTTTTATCTTCCTCCATGCTAATCACCTGACATTGAAATGCTAAACGCAGTATTTATTGATTTACCATGAACGGCCGACCATGACTGCTGATTGAAGTGTTACAACAATCATTTGCGCCCTGGCAAGGAATCAATCTTTCCTCATTGAGTGTCTTGTAGTAAATTGACAATGCTACTCCAAGAGTTGTTCATTTTTATTCAGTTTTTTGATTGTTAGATGTTTTTCTCAGTACCATTCAAGAATTGCAATAGCAAGGCTCATAATGAATAATCTCATGAAAGAATATGTTGGATAGCGACGCTTCTACGGCAAAAACGCTCACCCTTGTTGCAATAATAATCCAGGCAGTATTCTTCGTGATAGGATTATTTGAGACGTTTGCTCTGGTGCTCTTCTTCGAAAGTGTATCTACCTCCTCATTAACCACTAACCCTGGTGGCCAGCAATTTGTCGCTCTGCCAAACGTGATTTCCGTAATATTCTCTGTCGCTCTTGCGATCGGAATTCTGTGGCTCTTGCTTGACTACTTTCTGATATACAAAAGGTTGAACGAGGAAAGAGTAAAGGAGGCTGAGGCACCTGCCATTGTTCTGGGTATAATACAACTGATATTCGGTGGGCTCATTCCAGGGATACTGCTCATAGTTGCTTGGATAGAGATAAGGGATTCGGTGAACAGGCAAGGTAATATGAGGGGGAGCGCCCCTCCTATCTGAGTTAGATGTCAGAAGGAAGCGTCTTTCCGATTCGTCCCCCGTCTCCTCGGGGAAAGTCAAGGTTAAAGATATTTGCCATTGCCATCGTAGTCATAGTTATAGCATCTGCAGTTGTAGTGGTCGCTTACCCTCCAGTTGCTCATTATCTTACATCTTCACGACCTCTTACTCCCGTATTCGCTTTCCTTCCATCGTCGGTTCTCAACTCCACTTATGAAGCGGGTTTCACGGCGTATAATCATTCCGAGAACTTATCCACATCTTCCATTTATTCGACTGGAAACATAGTGAAGGGGGAGTTTTGGATCTATAGTGAAGGGAACTCGACGAATACCACTGGTACTGTAGCAATTTTGATTCTCCGTATGAACTCCACGTCTGCTGCCTCACTTTTCGTAAGTAACTTCATTAAGGGAGTGGAGAGTTCACCTAAGCTCTTCTTAAATGTAACGATGACAAACGGCACGTTTGACAATTTCCTCTATTCCACATACACCGCTTCAGACAGCAATGCGACTCTGGCTCAGGTATTTATCGCACACGACGGGGAGTTCGTCCTCCTGATGGAATTCCTCAACCTTGTAGTTTTAGCGAAGGACTTGGCTGCCTTCCATGACCAAGTGAAACTCATGTTCCACTGAGAAACAGATACCCACTCCAATGATCATCTTATCTCACGATCAAATGACATTGTATCTTCCCCAGAAAATGTTGGGAAAGATTGCCATTGTTTCAAGACATCTCCCATGCGTTTGGATAAGGTGAATTTCAACACAATCTTAGACAGCGCCCAAGGAAATCAGTTAGAATTCATGTGTTAGACCTTTGACGGTTGCATTTACTCAAATACAGTTGTCATCCCTTATATCTCTTTACGTCATAGTCTGGAAAATTGGGCTGATTGAATTTGACAGATTGTACAAATTACGCTATGCGGAGGGAGGGATTTGAACCCTCGGATCCCTACGGAGCCAGACCCTCAATCTGGCACCTTTGACCTAGCTCGGCAACCTCCGCTGTCGAGAAAAGTCATTCATTTTATTTATTCTTTGGTACACTCAGCCAAGTTCTGAAGATGAAATCCCCTTACCATTATTAAAGGAGGAGCTTATTCACCAGCTTTGACCTGTTATCCTTTCGTACAACTTCTTGTATAATAAGGATGTCTCCTGCAGTATATCGCTTGGAAGAGGAGGTATCGGCGGCTCTTCCAGATTCCTGCTCCTCGCCTCGCTCAGCTTCTGATAGTACCCCATCTTTCTGTAATACTGCCTCACAAATTCCTTGCTCCTTTCAACCATTGTTCCATTCTTCTCGTAATCTTCCTTCTCCCAGAACCTGTCTTCGTCTGCCGTGCCGAATGTGTCTACAAGAACTGGCTGGCGCTCATCATCAAGGGCAAACTCCTTCTTGCCGTCAGCGTGTATGAGACCCCTGGAGAGTGCGGTGCTGTTAATTTCTCTGTCGACCTTGAATATAGTCTCCCTTATTGCCTCCACATCCTGGTCGCTCAGTCCTCCTATCTCCTTTGCCTCCGAAATATCTAGAAGCCTGTCTGTCTTTTCGAACTTGGTAGTCATCTCAAATAGTGGGTCCGGAATCTTGTCTCCGTGCTTCGGAGTGCTCCTGAATCCCAGGTCCTGGAATCTTGTCTTCCCTTTCTCTATTCTGTCCAGCAACGACCCTGCCACGTAATACCTAACTATGAATTCGAGCGGGACAAGGTAGCTCCTCTTGTCTCTAGATGCCTTCCCTTCTATTATCTCGAACTTTTTGACAATCATCTCCTTCCTGTTCCTGAATTCTAGAAGGTGATTGGGGATCTGGAGGTTTGATGCCCGCTCAAACCAGTAAGCAGATGTCCTGGCCAGTGATTCCCCTTTGTCTGGAACCAGAGAAGGGATCACCTTATCAAAGACAGAAATTTGATCCGTGAACACAAACAGGAGGGTTTCTCCCATGTCGTATACCTCTTTCACCTTACCCTTTCTAAGAAGTTTCACGCCTCATTATCTTGGTATGAACTTTAAGCTTTCGTTTTGTTGCCTGAGACATTTCGAAACTTATATTTCGAGGGTTGTAATCTATCAGGTATGGCAACTGAGATCAAAGTCAAGTACGGTACGGACTTACTGAAGAAGGGATTTGCCAAGATGACAAAGGGAGGGGTCATAATGGATGTCACCAATGCGGAACAGGCCAAGATAGCAGAACGCGCAGGGGCAATATCCGTGATGGCACTAGAAAGGGTACCGGCCGACATAAGGGCGGAGGGAGGAGTTGCAAGGATGGCTGACCCACTCAAGATTAAGGAGATAGTAGATGCGGTCACCATACCAGTGATGGCCAAGGTGAGGATAGGCCACCTGGCAGAGGCAAAGGCACTTGAAGAGCTTGGGATAGATATGATAGATGAATCTGAAGTGCTCACCCCCGCAGACCCATTCTTCCACGTGAACAAGAAGGAAATTTCAATTCCGTTCGTCTGCGGAGCAAGGAACCTGGGGGAGGCAGTGAGGAGGATATGGGAAGGTGCGGCCATGATAAGGACGAAGGGGGAGGCTGGCACAGGGGATATAATAGAAGCGGTAAGGCACGTGAGGATGGTAAACCAGGGGATTCAGGAAGTTGTTATGGCTGACGAAGATGAGCTGTGGGAAATGGCAGTCAACATTTCCAAGAGCTATGAGAACCTGATCAGGGAAACTAGAAAGATGCTCTACGGAAGGGATATGATAACGGACGACGACGTCATATTCGGCACTTTCACCTACGGAGAGATCAAGTCCGGTATACACGAAGTTCTAAGGGAGGTCAAGAAGGCAAAGAGGCTGCCTGTCGTGAACTTTGCTGCCGGCGGGGTGGCATCCCCGGCAGATGCTGTCCTTATGATGGAGCATGGCGTCGACGGCGTATTCGTTGGAAGCGGCATATTCAAGAGCCCCAACCCAGACAGGATGGCATCTGCCGTGGTTCAGGCAACAGCAGCCTGGGACGATCCATCCATTCTTGTTGAGATGAGCAAGGGACTGTCAGGCATGAAGGGAAGGGACGTCGGGAAGATGGAGGACTCGGAGAAGATACAGGGACGAGGCTGGTAAACACCATTAGATGAGCTTCCTTACAGTTGTAGGCCACGTAAACGTGGACATAATACTGAAGATCAGGCAGATTCCGGCCTTCGGAAGCGAGGAGGTAAAAAGCATCGAGCGCAAGCTCGGTGGAACCGGAGCCAACATTGCGATGTTCGCTGCCTCACTTGGGACTCCTGTAGACCTCATATCCAGGGTTTCGAGGAGCTTTCCGGAGGACATGCTATTGAAGCTCAGGAACGACCACGTCAACCTGAAGCTGGAGATGACTGAAGATGAAGGGCCCTTCTGCTACATTGCAGATGCAGGGAACAACCAGATTGCATACATGTACCAGGGTCCCATGAATTCCGTGGGTAAAGATTATGAGATAGAGAGCGAATTCTGCCACTTTGCAACATCGAACCCTGAATGGATACTGAGGTTGATGCGACGTGCAAAGGGCATCAAGGTCTTCGATCCGGGACAGGAGGTAAAATACAGGTGGAAGCAGGAGAGGATAGTCGAAGCCCTGCGGATGGCCGACCTCGTGATCCTTAACGAAGCCGAATTCAACTACCTCTCCTCTTTCACAAGGCTCGACCACGAGAAGACAATAGTCACCCTAGGCGATAGGGGTGCGATATTCAGGGACGAGCTGATCCCCACGGAAAGGGTCGCCAAGGCCTCTACACTGGGAGCAGGTGACATGTTCAGGGGGGCCCTTTATTCTTCGCTGTTCAGGGGAAGGAGCATGAAACAGGCGATTGTGTGCGCCAACAGGATAACCAGTTTTTACCTGAGGAATGGGGGGGTTGCCCCAAAGCAGCTGGATTGGGACGAAACGTGCTGACGGTCCTGGATTGATTTCTCTCCCAATGAAAGAATCTGAATATCCTCCAGAAGATTCATACAAACTTCAAAATACAAATAATCGCACGAAATAACCCGAGAATGGAACGGACTCCGGGCAAGGACAGGTGGTTTCTTTCGTACTTCCCGATGAACACCTCGTCGGGCATCGCCAGTCCGCTCGCACCTCTTTTTATTACCGAACTCCTTGCTGGAGGGGCAATTGAGTATTCGGCCTATGTCATCGTATCCTCTCTCGCGACGATCATCGGCCTCTTCGTATGGGGGAACCTCTCTGACAGGCTGGGTAAGAGGAGGATGTTCGTGTTCATCGGATTCGTATCCCTTGCCCTTACGTCCATAATGTTCTCCCTTTCGTTCAACGTTGAGTATTTCATAGCTGTATCCTTCCTGTCAGGGTTCTTCGGTGCAGCAGTAACCCCGGTCTCGTCCATACTTATAATGGAGCTTACGGAACGTAAGGACTGGTCCATGAAGATATCGAAATTCTCACAGTACAACAGCTACGGGAATATAGCGGGAGTGCTCTTCTCTGCCCTCTACACCGGCGCATTCCCGAAGGCATCCATGCTGAGGTACCTCTATCTTGTTACGTTTGTATTCTACGTAGCTTCTGCTGTGCTCGGATATCTGTTCATCCCAGAAAGTTCGACAAAAATCAACAGGGACGAGGTGCCCCTCAGGACTTTCAGGGTCATAGAGAGGGTCAGGTACCTCCCATCTCAACTCATACACTTCAACTTCCACTTCAGGAACCTTGAAAAGGACCTTCAGCTCATACTGATCGGGTTCCTGATAATGATGACAGGGTTTCAGTTATTCTTCGTGGAATTCCCTATAATGCTCACCAACGATCTTCACGTTTCCTCTTCAGTCTACTTCCTCATCTTCCTTGGCAACTACCTGTTCGGAGCCATAACTTTCGGCTTCTCGGGGCACACGACATTGAAGTACGGAAACAGGAGAGTTGCAACAATGGCAGTGATAGCAAGAATAATCATTTTCCCGTCCACTGTAGCGCTTGTCGCACTGGTTACCTTCCGTCCACTCCTGTTCGTCGGACTCCTGCTTGTATACTCTGTTCTGGGTGCCCTCTGGGCCTTTATATCTGTTGGCACTGGAACACTGGTCTCGAATCTCTCCAAGCCGGAGGAACGCGGACGTGTCAGCGGGACGTACAACGCAGTCCAGAGTTTCGGGGCCGTCATCGGGTCAGCATTCACTGGGATCATAGTATCTAAGTTCGGCTTTTCGGTTGACTATTTCGTCGCTTCCCTGGTGGTCATAGTAGGCCTCCTGATATTTCTCAGGATACGGTCAAAATGACAGGTCTGCCTTCACTATCTTCCCTTCCCTGTATACAGGAATTATATCCGTGATGTCCTGCTGTAGGCAGAATGAGATATCTGCTTCAAGCTTCTTGCCCCTCAGCAGGGACGCTCCGTTCCCGTTTCTCGCCCTCGTGATGTTTACTTCAATGTTAGATCCAGGCTCAAGCACCTTCTTGGTCAGGGCATAGGCGAACTCGTTGTCCTCCGTTGACACCCCATTCCTGAGGTTTGCGGGGAAGATGTGCACCTCCCTGTTCCTCAGGTATCTTGACAGGGAGGTGATGTTGAGGAATGAACCTATCAGTGTTCCTTCTCCAGCCCGGATTATCGCCCCTGTTCCGTTCGTTGTCTTGAGCACCACCTTCTTCCCCTCCAGATCCAGCCCCGATGTTTCCACGGGAGAGTTGCCGTAATCGAACCCTTCTATGGGGTTCAGGTTCTCCTCTCCGAAAAGAATGTAGCCCTCCCTCTTCAGTAGAAGTGCCCTGTTCACCTCATCCACAGGCACTATTTCAGACGCCCCCCTCATGAGCATCGTGACTATGTTGGAGGTTGCCCTGAATATGTCTGCAACCACGGGAGTGCCGTAAACATGCCTTATGTACCTTCCATCCGTTATCCTTATCATGGGACCATTTCCAGGTTTATCTCGAAGCCTTCATTGTTGAACGCTTTCCAGGAGTATAAGTTGAACGGATACCCTACTATGATATGAATGTTCCCGAATTTTGAGTAAAGGTTCCTGTCCTCGTCGCTTGGGTAAGTGACGCCTGAGGGGTGGGAATGGATCGTACCTACGTACCCGAGGTCCAGAGGCCTTGCCCATAGCTGCATTATTGCGCTTCTGTCCCCGGATATCGTGCCAGGCAGAAGTGCGATCTCATAGATCACGTCCTTCTTCGCCTTGAGGAGGGCAGCGAACTCGTTGGGGAGAGAATCCTTGCTGCTCTCCATCACAAGCTCGATCACCCCCCTCCTGATCTTCATGTCATTTTCTCCCTAGTATTCCTGTAGAAATCTGAATTGAACCTTATGAACCTTGCAGGATGCTCGCTCTCCGTGAATGATATCTCGTCATGGAACCCCACTTCCAGCCCGTCCTGTCCGTCGAGGGTCAGCATTATGCTCTTCCCCTTGTCCAGGGCAACAACCCTTATCGTTGACTGCGAAGGGACGACCATGCTCCTCGCGCTGAGTGTGAACGGGGCCATGTAAGATATTATGAAACCCTTCACCTTCGGGTCAAGGATGGGACCTCCCACGCTCAGGGAGTAGGACGTGGACCCCGTTGGTGTGGCGATTATTATGCCATCTGCCCTTATGTTGTGGATGAAGTCGTCGTCGAGGTACATCCCGAACCATCTTATCTTCGACATTATCGTAGATTTCAGGACGGCCTCATTCAGTGAGTCGGGTAGCCTCTTCGAGTTGACTGTTGTCTTTATCCTTGCCCTCTCCTCAACCCTGAAATCTTTCTTAAGGAGCCTGTTCACATACCCAAGGGCGTTGCTAGCATCCACCTCAGAGAGGAAGGCAAGGCTGCTCACCTTTATTGGGAGGATAGGCAGGTCAGTTCGCTGGAGCGCCCAGAGAGCCGTGCCATCCCCTCCGACTGTGACCAGCGCATCTGCCCTTATCCTTTCAATCCTCTCCCCATCCACCTTCATATCCCTTGCAGTGCTCGATTCGATCACAAAATCATGCCCGTTATCCTTCAGGTACCCCCCGAGAAACCTTATGAGCTCCAGGCACCTCGGGCACTCTGGCTTTGAGACAAAACCGAGTTTCATCCCCCTTCCCCCTGCACGTCTAGAAAGTCAATTTTAAGTATACTAATCATCGTTAGGTGGGCATACCCTCTAAATATTTAAGCCTGAAGAACGTAGATGCTGCAGCGAATGAAAGACCAATATTAACTTCCATATTCTTCGCTCAGGATGACCGAAATGCCTACATTCCTTGCATAACCCATTTCCAGGGTTCAGATGCTGTCCTTCACATCTTCGTACGACTCGACGTATTGAAGCCTTATACCCTTAAGGGCTCCCGTCTTCTCGAAGTAGCGTACCAGGAATGGCTTGACCAGGAAAGAAGGAAATATCGCAGTTGAATCAACAGCGCCATTCCTGCGGTGCTCAAAGTATCCCACTATCGGTATCTGATCCCGTATGAGCGTCATGAGGAATGGCATTATGGGGGTACTGGAAATATCCACCCTCTTCACCTCCCCCTTACCATCCCTTCCATAGGATACTGCAGCGTAAGGTTCAGCAATTCCCTTCCATTCTATCACGTCGTCCATTCCAGAATCATTCCCATACGAGAATCTTGCCACCGACATCCTTGCCCTTCCCTCCATCTCTCCGAGCTTCGATATCAGCCCCGCCGATTTCCCGAGATAGGATATTCTTACGTCTGCGTTTATGGACGCAATTACCTTCACTAGGCCCTCGACCTTCTGTAGATCTGAATTGTGGAACCTGAAATCCGTCATCACCCTGTTCTCCTGCGTGTAAAGCCCGCCCAGGACGAACGTGGGGATTGAAGAAATTGTCCTGCGAATCTTGTCCAGTTCAGGCCACTCTATCCTCTGTGCGATCAGCACATAACCGCCGTATATAATTGGGTTATAATATTTGTAAAAGTCATAGTCAGTCCCCATCTTCCTATCCACGAAGAAATCGAAATACATTGATCCCTCGTGCACATGAAGGTCCATAGGCACCTGGCTCCTCCCTTCCGGGAATGGTGGTCCTGGATCTTGGATCGGAGATGAAAAGTAGAGAGACATATCCAGCTTTCGATCCAGAATGTCCAACATAATGAAGTAACTGCTTCTTATATAAATAACATGGCGGTTGGAACCCGACAGGATCACATCCCAACGCCCAAGATCCCCGTGTCGGTTGATTTTTCACCCTTAGAACGGGTGTAAGGGTACCCTTCCAGTGGAAGGGCGTTGACATATGTGGGAAAGCATAAAATAATAACTTGATGTCGCATCCATAGAAGTCGATGAAGCTGGGGAGGAAGGATATCGCAATAATCACAGGAATAATCGTAGCCGGCGTAGCCATAAGGCTCCTTCCCAATATACTTAATTACGCATGGGGAAACGATTACGGCATATACTACTACCTCAGCGAAGCATTCCTCAGCGGAAACGCGCTAGCCTATCCGCCATCCTCCCCCTGGGGAACGGACGGATACCAGTACTTCCCAGTGACTTACCTGATAGTTGACATGGTTCACTATCTGACAGGTATACCTATTGCGGAATCCCTGGACTATTCGATACCGTTCCTGGGCGGCCTCACCCCTTTCCTCGTGTACCTAATATCAAGGGAGATAGGGTTTGATAGAGCGATATCCGCCCTTGCAGGATTCTTGCTTGTAGTCAGCCCGGTGCAGCTGTACCAGACATCACAGCCCAACTACCTTACCACTGGGCATTTTTTCCTGCTACTTTCCATGCTGTTTTTCCTGGCCTACCACAGGAAGAGGATATTTGCCGTTCCCATGTCCGTTTCAATAGTCCTCCTTGTCCTCTCCCACCAGCTATCAACATACTTCTTCCTCATATCCATCATAGGCATGGTATTCTCTGTAAACCTGCTCAGCACCAAGTGGAAGGAACGCCTGATCTCCGACATGCTGATAATAGAGCTTACAGGCACACTGATGATCGCATATCTGCTTCTGAGGGTCCCGGACATGGTTGCATTCTTCTCAAATGCAGTCCACGGGCTTGGATATGGGGCCGTCATAGGCCTCTTCTATGCACTTGTCCTGGGGATGTTCTTCATCCTTAGAATGGTGAATCCGGAAAGGATCAAGACCCGGGCTGTCAAGGTCGTCGAGATGCTTAAGCTTGAGATAGCACCAAAGAGGGACCTCTTCCTTGTTTTTGTATCGTCGGTAACACTTGTCCTTCTCTTCTTCCTGCTGAGGGAGATGGGATTCATACCGCCCTACATCAGCTACGTTGCGATATTCATATCCCTTCCTTTCATAATTTTCATATCCGTTTCCGTGGTTGGAATAAAGTATTTCCTGATTGAAAACAACATAGCAGAAACGCTAGGATGGTCTATGGCGATTATCCTCTCCCTGCTTTACAGCTTCCTGACAAAGAACACCGTTCTCCTCCCAGCAAGGAACATTGAATATCTTTCAGAACCGTTCTGCATCATCAGCGGCTATGTGCTGATAAAATGGTACCATTACTTCAGGACAAACAGGAAGGGCTCCGGAGTGAAGGTAAAGCAGATGTACTCCGAAGTGAGGCATGTGGCTACTCCCATAGTCATGAACGGTCCCGTGGGTGCAACCATCGTGACCGTACAGAGGAGCGCAACAGTCAGGAATGTAAGGAACCTGACGTATTCGGCGAGGAGGCCAGTGGAGAACATTGTCGTCATTGCTGCAGTTTCACTTGTACTGATGATGGGAGTGGCAAGCTACCCTATGGTCAACGACTTTGTGCCATCCCACAACGAGGCGATCACAGTGGAGGACAACTCCACAATCCAGTACCTGATACAGACAGGAAACAGGAGCCTGTCAGTTGCTACTGACCACCAGATAGGGATCCTCCTTTATTCCTACGGATTCAGTTCACCATTCAACAACATCTCCATCCTCTGGAACTCCACCACATGGACAAGCGCTATTTGGGAAATAACGGGAGAGAACGGCTCCTACTCCCCAGTAGGATACGTTTTCCTGAACAGCTACATGCTAAGGTATGGCGTATGGGGGTTCAACAGCAGCCTCAACCCTAACCAGGCACCGATCATGGTCAACAGCTCCTCCTTCTCCAAATTCTTCGTGCAGCCCTTCCAGCTCGTATACGAGAACAGTTCAACCGCCGACAACAGCACAACATACCTTTTCGCCGTGAACTGGACATATCTCGGTGAAAAGGGGTACAGCCTTTCTTTCTATGAAGGGCTCTACGAGAACAGGACTTCAGGAGATTCCGTTACCCAACCTTCTCCCACTTCTCCAGCTTCTGAACAGATGAGAGCGTACTCCCCCTCCTTATCTCCTCCCTCACCCTGTTCTCCCTCTCAGCCACGTCAACAGCCCTGTTTGCAATCTCCTGCGCGTTCTCCTCGGGTATGACGACAACGCCGGATGAATCTGCTATGATATAATCTCCAGTTCTGATCTTCTTCCCGTTGATCTCGATCTCGCTCCCTATCTCTCCGAAGCCCTTTGGGTCGCCTGCATTTGATGAAACGTATCTGGTGAATGCTGGGAAGGGTATCTTCATTATGTCGTCCATGTCCCTTATCGCCCCCCATATCACCACCCCTTTGACCTTCTTCGTGACACAGCTCCAGGATGCGAGTTCTCCCCATACGGCATCCTCCCCTCCGTCAGCGTCTATGACCAGTATATCCCCTTCCTTCGCCCTATCTATCGCTTCAACAGGCTTTGCCCAGTCACCGTTCACAGTTTTGACAGTGAGTGCCCTCCCAGCTATCCTCGTGCCTGGCAGGACCCTCGGTATGAGACCGTGAATCGCCCCCTCCCTGTGCATCGCATCTGAAACGTTGGATGAAGAGACCTTCGAGAGCGCCTCTAAGATCTCGTCCTTCGAATACTTCCTGTACATACTGCCATGTTCTGCTATGCCGGTGGAAATCACCCTCTTTATTGCTTCCGTTTCCTGAGTGACGTTTGGTGCCTTTGTGATCGCCCCTCCAACTATTATTACAGAAGCCCCCCTCTTAACTACCTCTGGAATAGACTCCTTGTTCAGCCCTCCTGCGACTGCGACGGGTATCTTCGTTGCAGAAACAACCCTCTCGAGTATCTTCAGCGGGTCCTTCCCAATCATCTGCATGTCTATCCCAACGTGTTCGCAGAAATATTTCACTCCGAGTTTCTCAAGCTGCTTAACCCGCTCCTCCACGTTCTCAACCTGAAGGAGGTCGATCATTATCTCAGCACCGTACTTCTTTCCCGCCTTGACTGCCTCTGTGATCGTCGGATCGTCGCTTATCCCTAGTATAGTTACTATCTGGGCGCCGCTCTTTGCCGCCAGTTCGGTTTCAAATCCCCCGACATCTGCTGTCTTCATGTCGGCGACGACTATCTTGTTGGGGAAGTTCCTCTTTATCTCCCTTATAGCCTGCATCCCTTCGCTCTTTATGAGAGGTGTGCCGACCTCTATCCAGTCAGCTCCCCCTTCGACAGCCTCCTTTGCAACCTGAAGGGCCCTGTGAAGATTCTCAAAATCCAGTGCGACCTGTAAAACCGGTTCCATGTTATCGCATCTTTACATTGAAACTGACTACTTTAAGTTATACGAGATCGTTAAGGATGCTGTTTATCTGGAAGGAACATTATCATTCCTGGATGTCAACCCAATCCAAAAGAATTGGAAGGAGGGAGGGTGTTTAGATTTTGCTTCATCCTTTAACAATTCCTAGCCCTTTACTTTTTTGAGGACCTCCTTATTTCCTCTATCCTCTTCTTCAGCTTCGTATCTGATTCTGAAGCGATGCCAACAAGGTCTGCCCTGGCAGCTTTCACGATTGCGTTGGAATACGCCCTTGATATCTTCCCTGAATTGTTCCTGGACGCCTTGTATATGTCTGGTATCTCATAGATTATACCGTGCTTTGGCGGTGTCCCCCTCCCCTTCCTGAACCTGAAGAATGCCTTCTCCGCCCCTATTATCTGGACAGTGCTTGATGAGCTGAGCGCCAGATTCCTTACACCCCCGAATGACTTGATTAGCCGTGCGGCTACCTTGTATCCTACCACATTCCTCAGGTTTGGTGCGCTCCTTCCGACATACTCGTCAAGCGTCTTCTCAAGTTCCCTCACGTACTCCCTCACCTGCTTCAGCATGCCCGACAGCTTATCTGAGAACTCCCCCCGGGCTGAAGTCGCATACCTCATGAATATTCTCGTCTCCTCAGCCTTCTGCTCCAGGAAATTCTCAAACTTCTCCATCTCGTCGAGTGTTGAGATGATCTTTTCTATCAACTGATCCTCTGTAAGCTTGGTTGAAAGCAATTTCCTGTTCAGCTCCTCCAGAGTTTCCCTCAATAGGCTGGAATCTATTGCCTTCTTCCTGAACGCTGGCGAAAGCAAGACTGTCTCTCCGTTGAAATTTGACTTCCCGTTCCGGAGTATGTCAAGGTAAATTGTCGTGAATTCCTCCTTTGTCAGGGAATATTCCTTGCCTTCACCATTGATAGCGTTGACTGAAATCAGATAAAGCATCATCCATTGAAAAATCGGTAAGATAAAAACATTGGCGACTTTTCCCTCGTTTTCCAGTTGGTCCGAAAGGAAGCATCTATCGCCCCAAAGCATGACACCGATCTTGGAGCAAGTCGGCCTCATAATTCTCATATACAGGGAAAGGGATGGGATGATCGGGAAAGTTGAGGCGACCTTCATATTTGCCAGTGATAATCGCCCTAGCGGTAGGGATGTTGCTTGTCTCATCCTCATTTGTTCTATATTCCCAATCGATGATGAAGCAGGGTGGGAGTGCGAGGGGAGACTCGATTCTAGTACCCCTTTACTCAGGGAATGCATCCCAGTTCGAGGAGGTCATTGGCATCCGGGAAAGGTACGGAAACGTTCACGTCTTCGTCATAATAAACCCTGACAATGGTCCAGGGAATGCATCAGATCCGTCGCTGTACGGATGGGTTGACAGATCAGAGGTTTCGGGCATCACAGTCCTCGGGTACGTTTACACAGACTACGGTCAGAGAGCCACTGGAAGCATCCTGGAGGACATTCACAATTACACAAAATGGTACAACATTCATGCCATATTTTTCGACGAAGTATCTGACAACGTTTCCCTTGAGCCATTCTATTCGAACCTCGTTGCTCAGAGCAGGCTTGTGGGGGTAAACTTCACCATAGGCAACCCGGGGGACTTCGTTCCTGGAGGCTACTTATCTATCTTCAACATCACAGTAATATACGAAAACCAGGGCTACCCTTCCCTGTCAGCACTGAGGACATACGGGCAGAACGAATCAAAGGGGAGACTGGCAGTCATAGCCTACGGTGTCCCCTTCTCTGCCTCGGAGATAGTGAGGATAGGGGAGATAGCCGGAGTGGACTATTTCAGCGACCAGTCACTTCCCGACCCTTACCAGAAGCTTTCATCATACATTCAGGAAATCGCATCTGCTTTCAACTGAACAGGCTCTTCCACCCTCTCCAAATATATATAACAAATGAGAATGTGGAAGGGTGAAAGGGACAGATTTTGATTCTCTTTACAAGAGGTTCAGCAGTGAACTTAAGGATCAGACCGGGGATATTGCTTCATTCGTGGTGAACTTCCTTAACAGTAACGTTCCCCACTACAACTGGGTTGGAATCTACGTGATAGAGGGGGATGATCTAGTTCTGCGCGCATATTCAGGCCCGAAGGAAACAGAACATACAAGGATAAAGGTAGGGGACGGGATATGCGGACTCGCTGCAAAGGAGGAACTTACAGTCGTCGTTCCTGATGTCTCGAAGGATTCCAGGTACATAGCCTGCTTTCCAGAAACAAAGTCAGAGATCGTGGCACCCATTTTCAAGGACGGGAAGGTGACAGGGGAAATTGACATAGACAGCGATTACGTAGACCCATTCTCCAATCAGGACAAACATTTCCTCGACAGAATAATAAACTTAATAGGGAGAAGGATATAACTGAAACGAGAGATTTGTGACAGTTTCAAGTATGATGAAGTACTCATCAGGTGGTTCAATGTCGGATAAGAAATATTCCAAGTACGAGAAAGCCAGGATAGTTGGCGCAAGAGCCCTTCAGATTTCTATGGGGGCACCTATCATCATTGAGATTCCAAAGGAAGTAGTGGATCCACTCAGAATTGCCCTCCTGGAATTCGAGAACGGGGCTATTCCAATGACTGTTAAAAGGAAAAAGAAGGCTAAGTAGGTAGATCATGAAGAACTGGAGCGGGCACATAATATTCCCACAGAATTTCGAATGGAAGCAGCTTGAGAAGAGCTTCAGGGGAATGATGGAACTGTTCTTCAAGGAAACGAACGAAATGGAGGATGAGCCTGATCACAGGGATGTGATAATTATGCTCAACATGCAGGACATCAAGAAGAACAGGAAACCTGAGGGATATACGAGAGAAGGGAAACTGAGGATGATCTTCCCCCTTGGAAAGAAGGAGATATCGATACTTGCTCCCCTTCCGGAGACTTATGTCAGGGATGTCACGGAGGATATCAGCAAATACCTGATATCCAAGAAGATCAGGCACGTCCTGGAATTTGACCAGATGAAGTATACTGCCTACAGGAAGAAGAGGAAGTAGGCCTGCAGTTGATGCTTCTTCATTTTAATGCAACTTGCTTCTAAATGACCAGGTAAGGGAGAACTGGTCACTCGTTAAGGAATTCGACTATCCTGGAGGCGCCTTCTTCCAGTTCCTTGTCAGATAGAGCGAAGGAGAGCCTGACCCTGTTGATTCCTGACGGGCCGAAGCCTGAGCCTGGAGTGACAAGGACCTTCTTCTTGTCCAGGAGCGATGCTGAGAACTCCTCACCTGTCATCCCGTTCTTTAGGAGAGGGAATGCGTAGAATGTACCTGCCGGTTTTTTGAAGTCTAACCTGTCACTCCTTGATAGAATTGAATGGAGAATGTCCCTCCTCTTTCTAAAAATCTCCCTCTGCCTTGCGGGGAAATCCTGTTCATCCATCGCCTTTAGGGCTGCGTACTGCGACACGGATGATGCGCATGTGAGCGTCTGTTGCTGGTAAGAATCTATATATGTCGTAAATTCCGGAGGAGAAATCAGGTATCCTATCCTCCAGCCAGTCATCGCGTGACTCTTTGACATCCCGTTTATGACGAAAACCCTTTCCTCCATACCTGGGAAAGAGAGAGGGGAGATGTGCTTTCCTTCGTAGATTATCATCTCGTATATCTCGTCAGATGTGATGTAGAGCTTGTAGTCAGATGCTATTTCTGTCAACCCTTTCATGTCCTGATATGAAGCAACCCATCCGTGGGGGTTGGATGGGGAGTTTATCAGGACCATCCTGGTTTTGTCGTCTATCTTCTCCTTCAGGTCCTCCAGGTCAGGGCTCCCATCTTCCCTGGATTTGAAATACCTCGGAACACCGCCTGCAATCTTTATGATCTCTGGATACGAAACAAAGCTCGGATCCTGTATGAGGACGTTTTCACCCGGCTCTATGACTGCCTGTACTGCCAGGTTTATTGCAAATTTCGCTATAGTTACTATAACGTCCCTGCTCCTGATTTCCTTTCCTGTCATTAGCTGATATTTCCCAGCAATCTTCTCCCTCAGTTCCTTTATGCCAAGGGAAGATGTGTAATGTGTCTTCCCCTCCCTTGCCTTCTGTGCCGCATAGTCTATGACGGTCTGTGGTGTTGTTGCATCGGGTTCCCCCACTCCAAAGGAAATTGCGTTCTCACCTTTCTCCTTCAACTCTGAGAATTTGTTGTTCAGCGACACAGTCGGTGATGGCATAACCGCTTTGAATCTAGACGAGACCATTTTGAGAAGTGAACTACATTACTCTATAAAGAAGTGACGCTTTATCCTTATTTTTTAAGGATATGGCAGTGGATACATCAAGACCAGTATATGGATGTTAAATGTGAATCATCCACCAGAAACCTTGCACAAACTTCTGACAATTACATACAGTCAGAAAGTCACTGGACCAAGCAACCCACAACCTTGAAATAACCCTCTTGGAAAGAGTAGAAAAGTCAATCTTTCTCATTTGCAACTCTCTCTCAAATGCCTGAGACCTGAAATTTTCCACGGAAGGTGGCCTTCCTGATAAAGATAGATTCATTTAGTTGATGAGGCCTCTCATCTAAAACCTTATAAATTGGGAAAAAATATTCTTTTTAGGTTGAATTTAGAAGATTTATTTTCCTAAATTCTTCAATTAGAGCTATCAAATTGCCATTATTTATACTGATTGTACCATAAGCAACTCGTGCAGTCCTCTGAAGAGTCTAACAAGCTTAGAAAGGGGGCTATTGGGATCTGGCAGGGAATTTTTCAATCTGTATCCTATATAGCTCCAGCAGGCGACGTTGCAATATTGTTGGTCGGAACTTTTGCATTTGCCCTTCAGTTTTCCACGATAAGCGTGATCTTGGGATGGCTTATTTACGGTATAATGATGATTGTTCCCTACAAATTCTCCAAGAAACTGGCAACTGCAGGTTCATACTATTCATACGCCGCCAGTAGCGGAGACGGAGGAATATGGGGAATAATGACAGAACTTCCGTGGTTCTTTGACCAGTTTACTGGGGAATCATTCGCAATTCTTGGACTTGCTTCGTTCATTGCCCTGATATTCCCTTCGGTATTCTATTACGTCTGGGTCCCCATTGCAATATTTGTCGCACTTTTTGGCCTTGTACTGCCATACCTTGGAATTAAGCTGTCCCTGAACTACGCGCTCTATACTGGTATGGCAGAGATTCTGTTCCTAATAATAGGAGCCGTCATAGTTATATTGAGAGTTGGATCCTCTCATCTATCGGTCCAGCCATTCACCATTCCAGCTGCTCTGATAGGGCCCATCATGTTTGGTACAATATTTTCGATTGTGGACTTCATCGGACTTGGCTCTGTTACAACTACGTCAGAGGAAATCACCAAACCCAGGAAACATATCAGAAACTCATTGTTTTTTGCATGGCTTCTGGCCGGAGTAACCCTGATTCCTGCGACGTATGCTTTGACTGTTGGCTGGGGAATAGGAAACATAGCGAGCTATGCTGTTTCTCCTGACCCAGGACTGATCGTTTTTGGAAAGTTTTTGGGACCGATAGGGGCAGGCCTCATGATCATATTTACAGCTAACAGTTACCTCGACTATTCAGTGGCGAAAGTGAACGCTACAAACAGAGTATGGTATACCATGGCGAAGAATAAATTCGTCTTCCCTAGGTTTATGTCAAAGCTGAACAAGCACGGTGTCCCCGGAAACTCCATGATTGTCAACACGAGCGTAATCCTGATTCTCTCCCTGATTGCAGGCTTCATTTTGGGACCGGCATATGGTGCACTTGTTTTCCTAACCGCAATTGGAATAGGGTCGATATTTGTCCACCTGTTTATGAACGTTGCTTTTATACGATTCACTCAAAAGAACAAAACGAGAGAATCCCTGGTAAACTACGCCGCATCCATTGGAGGCATAATAGCTGCTCTTGCAATCATCACTGTATCATCCTATTCCACAGTGACAACCTATTTTGCATCTCCGTCTGTGTTAAATGCAGCTTACATGGGAGCAGTCATATTTGCATTGATATGGTCAGCGGTTATAGGCCCGATATTCGCAATATATCTGAAACACAGGAAGTCAGATGTCCTGAAAAACTCGGCCTTGGTTCCAAGCGACGTGGAAGAGGATTGAATGAAGGCAGCCAGACTAGAGTCTGTGGGAAAACCCTTAAAGCTCATGGACATAGATACTCCGCCTGTTCCTAAGAAAGGTGCACTTGTCAGAGTCAAGGCAGCAGGCGTATGCCACAGTGATGTTCACCTGAGAGATGGAGGATACGGCAAAATAGACATCGTTAAGGATTTAGGAGCAAAGCTCCCAATAACACTAGGACATGAGATTGCTGGAATAGTGGAAGAAGTTGGTGAGGATGTGAGGGGGCTGTCTTCTGGAGACAGGGTGGTGGTTAACCCGTGGATAGGAGATGGAACCTGCAAATACTGTCTGTCAGGACTCACCAATCTATGCGACAGCCCGGTAAATCTGGGTGAGAACACCGATGGAGGGTATGCCGAGCTTGTTGCAGTACCTGACTCTTCATACATTGCAAAAACAGGGTTGAGCTTCTCGGATGCAGCGCCGCTATCGTGCTCTGGACTTACCGTCTTTTCTGCGCTTAAAAAGGCGAGCTTGAATCCTTCTATGGTTTTGCTTCTAGTGGGGGCGGGAGGAGGCTTGGGCTCGATGGCAGTACAGCTTGGCAAACTTCTGGGAGCTCCCACGATTATAGGGGTAGATACGAACACTAAGGCGCTAAATCTCGCAAAGAGTCTGGGAGCTGACATAACGCTAAATGTGAACGATCCGGACTTTGAAAAGGAAATCAAATCGACAACAGATGGTTACGGACCAGATGTGATAGTTGATTTTAACTCTTCGACCCAGACCCTGTCTAAGTTTATCCCACTCCTTGCAAAAGGAGGAAGATACATTATGGTTGGATTGTACGGAGGAAGATTGGAGTACGACACTCCAAATCTGATAAATTACCAAAAGCAGATTTCAACCAGCGTGGTCGGCACTCTAAAGGAATTCAGGGAACTGATTGCGCTCTCTGATAAGAAATATCTAAAGTCGACGGTAACAAGCTTGTTCAAGCTGGGTGACGTAAACAAAGCCATTGACAACCTTAAAAAGGGGACAGCTCAGGGGAGACAAATAGTAGAAATCTAGGGGCTTAATTATGATCAATTAAAGTTTTGAACATCATAAAGAGAGGTGATTCCAATCTCTCTTCGGTAGAGTTTTGCTGCCCACTTGCAGCTGTTTTGATGCAGACCGCATTTTCCCGTAACATCGATACTTCCTTGATATATATGAGTGGTTTCGTTAAGCGTAATTTAAATTTTGGCGCTGATCATTTTCTATGGGTCGGCGGGTTCCTCCTGAAGGATTGTATCCTCTTCCCATCAATCGATGCTGGAAATTTCGTGAATAGCATTTCTTTACCCCTTACATTCCTCCTTTCTATGAAGGATGAAAGACTCATTTCATTCATGACATCAGTCAGCCGGTTTATTGGGGCAACGGGGATTGATCTTCCGTTGAATATTCTTATCCACTGACTTGCACGTTTTTGAATCATTATTTGCTCAAGAAGAGGAATCAGCTCGTCCCTGTGCTTAACCCTTTGTTCATTAGTCCTGAAACGCTCGTCGTTTACTAGGTCGGGTCTGTTTATGGCAGCGCAGAATCTGCCCCATTGATTGTTGTTCGCAACGGCAATGATCAGCTTCCTGTCCTTAGTGTCAAAGGGTTGGTATGGTACAATCCCGGGGTGAGCAGTTCCAGCTGGTTTAGGATTTTCTCCAGTTGCCGCAAGATATCCAAACAGAAATGGCATAGAATAGATTGCGCTTCCAATGAGTGGTATGTCCACCCTGGTGCCACCCCTCTCCCCCCTTTTCGCTGAGGAGTAGAGGTAGGCCAGAATTGTTGTAGCGCAAAGATATGCAGTGTAGATATCTACGGTTGAATTGCCTATTCTAGCCAGATTATTTTCATCCATCCCCGTGACGCTCATCAAGCCGGATTCACCCTGCATCAGTATGTCGTATCCAGGCAAGCTGGCTCGCTTTCCCTCCCTTCCGTATCCTGAAATAGTCACGTAAATGATTTTTCCATTCTTCGATCTTATGGTATCATATCCTACTCCCAGCTCCTCCTCCACTCTCGGCAGGAAATTGTGAATGAAGACATCAGATTTCCTTATTAGAGAATAGAGCCTCTCTCTACCATTTCTTTCCTTCAGATTCAGGAATAGAACCTTCTTGTTCCTGTTTATTGAAAGGTAGTACGAACTTTCCCTGCCGATAAGGGGCTGGTAATATCTAGTTTCATCCCCCTTTTCCCTGTCTTCTACCCTTATAACCTCGGCTCCAAGATCGGATAGGAGCATTGAGCAAAACGGGCCCGCAAGCACTCGCGATGCGTCCAGAATCTTCACTCCTTCTAGCGGGAGATTGACCTTTGAATGGTTGCCCTTATTCCTGCTCCCTCCCTTCCTTCGCTTTACATCTGAGTTCAAGGTTTCCTCAATCGTATTTCTACTCAGAAGGCTGATCTCCGTATATCTGGTAGTACCAGCTCTTTCTCGCCTGACCGGTCAGGTCAACGTAAACGTGCTTGACGGTGGTGAATTCCTCCAGCGAGTATTTTGAGGTTGAAGCGCCGTAACCTGACTTCTTCATCGGGGACCACGGCATTTCCGAAGGGATAGGTGCGTGGTCGTTCACCCAAACTGTCCCAAACCTCAGGTCCCTGGCAGCCATCATTGCTGTCCTCAGATCCCTTGTCCACACGGAAGAAGCAAGTCCATAGAGGACGTCGTTCGCCTTCTCTATTACTTCATCGTACGTCTTGAATCTAAGAAGAACTGGGACAGGCCCGAATATCTCCTCCTGAACGATGCGTGCCTTGTTGTTTTCTGTAGAGAACAGTGCAGGCCTCAGGAAGAACCCCTTTTCCAGTCCGCTTGTTCCACCCTCATAAAGTATATCAGCCTCCTTCTTCCCAATCTCAATATAATCCATCACCTTTGTCTTCTGCTCTTTCGAAATCATCGGTCCGAGATCTGTCTTCGGATTCGTCGGGTCACCGACCCTTACCCTGCTCAGCTTCTCCACCATCAGCTTCCTGAACTTATCGAACACGCCTTCCTGGACGTATATTCTTGTTGCTGCCCCGCAGTCCTGTCCGTTGTTAATGAGTCCTCCTACGACTGCCCCTTCCGTTGCTGCTTCCAGGTCAGCGTCGTCAAACACTATGAAAGGTGCCTTTCCTCCGAGTTCGAGTGAAAGCCTCTTCACAGAGTCAGATGCCAGACTGGATATCCTCTTCCCTACTTCATTAGAGCCAGTGAATGCAACCATGTCAACACTCTCACTCCTTGCCAATTCCTCACCAACAGCGGCTCCAGATCCTGTGACTACGTTGAAAACCCCCTTCGGTATCCCTGCCTTCTTCACCGCATTGGCCATCTCCAGTGCCGTCAGTGGAGTGTAGCTTGCGGGCTTAACAACTACAGTGTTTCCTGCAGCAATGGCAGGTATAGCCCTCCACCCAACCATCATCAACGGATAATTCCAAGGTGTTATCGCCGCAACCACTCCCACCGGCTCCCTCCTCAGCATGCTTGTCCCGTCCTGAACGTATTCCTTTGCAGCAATACCCTCTATCAGCCTTGTTGCACCTGCGAAGAACCTCAGGTTGTCTATTGTGTATGCAATGTCGTAATCAACCACCTGCTTGACTGCCTTTCCTGTATTCTGGAGCTCTATTTCGCCGTACCTAAGCATATTCTCCTCGACTATCCTTGCCAGCTTCATTATGAGCTCTGCCCTTGAAGCCGGAGGCATCCTCGGCCAGGGACCAGAATCGAACGCTGTCCTGGCCGCATCTATCGCTGCCCTCACATCATCCCTTCCACCCTTCTGTATCCTAGCTATTGCCTGTTCGTTTGCAGGATTGATAACGTCCTGTTCCTCCCCCTTCTTTGACTTTACCCATTCGTTGTCGATGAATAAATCGTAACTCTTCATGTGTTCCCCCATGACTTATACTCGATCTAAGGATAAAATTTCTCACCTTATTTCCCCTCCCATGATCAAGGAGAAAATAAGTGCATTATACCTTGGCAATTGGTAAATTATTTCGTCGATGAACCTTGAGGAGATGCGATATGCGATCCACTGTTGAAAGCATCTTCGACTGCATTTTCTAGCAGCATATTCCATTGGTAACTCCGCATTCAAGCTACTTCAATTTCTGTGTTCCATCCAACCATCTTTCGTTCTAATCAAGAAACAGTTTGAATATCATTTGCAGCAACTGAAATGACCGCGTTTAAGAGATATGGATCATCTACCATTCTTTGCCTGCCAAAGGAATTCAGCTGCCCTTAATCACTGGCTAATTCCTTGGAAAACTTATAGGGATGCCCACGATCTCGGTGACGATGCAGAGAAGTGTTTTTAGTCTCTTCTGTTCGGAATGGTTCGGCATCTCAATCTCAACCCTTGCCCTTGCCCAACTTTACATTCTTCTATCCCAAGAGTTTCATTTGGAGTTCTTGGGACTTATAGCAGAATTCCTCTCAATCTCGGGCATTTCTATTTTCCTGTTGGTATTGGTACTGTGGATATCCAGGTCCATCACCCTCAGGGATGGTACATTTTCGCACTGGAACAACATGACGAGGCTCAGTTTTACTGCGCTCATCCCAATTATAGGATTTGTGGGAAATTATCAGCTGATCTATTTCTTCGGCCTTTCAGGTACAACAGCGTACTTTTCGACAGTAAATTTTTATGCCGAGTACGTCCTTGCCCTGGGACTAGGGGTGACTCTCGGTTACAGGCTGTATACCAAGGAGATAGACCCCAAGGAGATCAGTTACGCGATAGTCATACCCCCTCTTGCAATAGGCACAGGCGTCTTCCTCGCAGGAACACTGATGAAGTATTACGGAGGAGTAGAGGAGCAGGCGATGTACTTCCTTGTCCTGATGGGACTGGGCATATTCTTCTTCCTTTTCGTGTTCATAGGCTCACTCGCCCTTGCAGGGCATGTATCTACCAAAGTTCATGAAACAATGCCAACAACAATGCTGCCTGTTGGAATTGCAAGTCTCATAATCATAAACCTGTTCTCCCTATCGGGTTTCGGAAAGGTGGACGAGCTTTTCATCGGATTGCAATCCGTCGAATGGGTCTCAGTCCTTCTCTGGGGTTTCGAGGTCTGGAATTTCCTTGTGGTGATGATACTGATGTTAACCCGTCCTGTGAAGGGGACTCTTGGCGCATGGGCATACGGATTTCCTCTCGGATTGTTTGCAACTTCAACTGTCAGGATACTTGCTGTCACCCATTTCACCCCACTTCTGTGGGTTTTTGTAGCTATTGCCGTGATATTCAACATTCTGTGGGTATATGCCTGGATTAACACTGGAATATTCATAAGAAGGTCAATATCATCTTGAGATGATACCCTTCACCAACTGGAAACATTAACCTGGACGGCTTCTATATTCAGGCCTATTAATGCCTGATGCTCGTCTATCGGCAAGAAGAAATGACCGTCCTCCGATTTTATCAATTCATATATTGGATCAAGGTGCTTCGATTTTGGCACATATCCCAAGAAAAGGTAAATAATCCAATTGACCTATTGCGTTGTGTCCATCAAGGTCCAATCCCTGAACAAATTCTACGGGCAGAAGAGAGTTCTTTCAAACTTCTCCATCGAAATTCCTGACGGGGAAATATATGGGATACTGGGACCGAACGGATCTGGAAAAACAACCCTACTGAAGATAATGGCAGGCATTTCCCAGTTCGATGGAGGTTCAGTTACCGTAGACGGAATAGACGCGAAGACTGACCAGATTGCAATAAGGAAGATAGTAGGGTATGTTCCTGAAACCCCTTACCTCTACGAGAGCCTTACACCTTATGAATACTTCAGTTTCATAGGGTCAATAAGGGGAATACCAAGGGATGTGGCCCAGAGAAGGGCTGACGACCTGACGAAGGCGTTCGGGATGGAGGAGTACAACGACCAGTTCATAGGCAGCCTCTCCTTCGGAACAAGGCAGAAGGTTTCGATCATAGCTTCCCTCATCCACTCACCAAAGATTCTCATCCTCGACGAGAGCATAAACGGCCTGGACCCGCAGTCGGCGAAGATATTCAGGGACCTGCTGAGGAGCCTTTCCCAGGACGGGATGACAGTGGTCTTCTCCACTCATATACTTGAGATTGCGGAGAACGTATGCGAGGAGATAGCGATAATGAAGGGAGGGGAGATCGTTGCCCAGGGAAGGACGTCAGAACTCCTGAAGGAAAGGAACCTGGAGGATGTGTTCATCGACCTCACTTCCACAGAAGACATAAGTTCTGTTGTAAGCGCACTCAGGGGCTCCCTGAGATAAGTTGATAATTGACGCAACAAAATTATTAGTTTCCGAAGGCATACTAGTGTTATGCTATCCTACAGCAAGATTTCCAACCCCCTTTTGAAACCGTTCAAGACAAGTTTCGGAACGCAGCTCACCCGTGACGCTGTCATTCTAACATACATGGACGAAAGCATGGAGGCTTATGCTGAAGCAGTCACTGATGAGGCGCCGCTCTACGGATACGAAGACAACTACACGCTGTTCCACGTAATAAACAACCACCTCAAGACCATTTTTTCCCCTGACCTGGAACCAGAAAAGTTCAACGAAAAGGCCAAAGAGATCAGAGGGCACAACATGGCGAAGGGGGCGATGGAAATGCTTCTGTGGGATATAAATGCGAAGAGGGAGGGCAAGCCGCTGCACAAGTTCCTCGGAAAGAGCAAGGGGTACGCTGATGTGGGTATATCGATCGGGATGTCTTCGATAGATGACGAGATGAGGACAATAGAGGAATCACTGAAGAAGGGGTACAGGAGGATAAAGGTGAAGATAGAAAGGGGGTTCAATGTGGAGCTGTTGAGGGCAATCAGGAACAGGTTTGGCGACATCCCCCTGAGCGCAGACGCGAACCAGGGATTCACAAGGGACGATTTCAAGATTCTTAAGAAGATAGATGAGTTCAACCTCATCTACATAGAGCAGCCCCTCCCCCTTGAGGACATCAACGGTCATGCCCTCCTCAGGAAAGAGATCAAGACGCCGATCTGCCTTGACGAAAGCATAGAATCCGTGGAATCTGCAACGAATGCAATCGAAAGGGGGGCGGTGGACGTGATAAACATCAAACCTGGGAGGGTGGGAGGATTGCAGAACTCGCTTGATATCATGGAAAAGGCCAGGGAGAGGGGGGTGAATATCTGGATAGGGGGAATGCTTGAGACAGGAATTGGACGGTCGTTCAACATATCTCTCGCATCAAACTCTCTCGTCAACATGCCAGGGGACACATCGCCGAATTCCAGGTATTTCAAGAAGGACATAACAAACGAAACGTTCGAGATGAAGGACGGAAGGATAGCGCCTTTAAAAGGAAATGGAATAGGAGTAACGCTCGATTACAGATTCCTGAGCACACTTCAGGTGGAAGGGGGGAGGCTGCTTTGATAGAGCTATCAGAGGTAGAGAAGATTTACCCCCTCGTGGTAGAGTACAGAAGGCACATCCACGAGAACCCTGAACTCGGGATGGAGACTGTGGAGACCAAGAACTACGTCAAAAAACTGGCTGCTGATCTTGGATTCTCAGTCAAGGAGGTCGGTAACGGGCTGATCGTCGATTCCGGCAGGTCGCCCAGGATAGCCCTGAGGGCCGACATGGATTCCCTTCCGATTGTGGAAGAGACAGGTCTTCCCTTCTCCTCCAGGACAAGGGGAAGGATGCACGCTTGCGGACATGACCTTCACACTTCCGTACTCATGGGCGTTATGGTGTATTGCAAGAGGATGAGCATGAAGCCCGTGAGGTTCATATTCCAGCCAGGGGAGGAGATTGGGGAGGGGGCTGCCATGATGATCGAGGGCGGCGCGCTTGAAGGGATATCAAACGTATTCGGCCTCCACGTCTGGCCTTCTCTCGGTGTGGGAGAGTATTCTATATGCAAGGGGAAGGCAATGGCTGCTGTTGATTCCTTCGAGATAAAAGTCAGGGGGGCCGGAGGGCACGGCGCCTACCCTCATCTTGCCTACGATACTGTGCTGGAGGCATCGAGGATCATCCAGTACCTGCTCACCGTTCCAGCGAGGAAGGTGGACCCACTGAACTCCGCAGTACTCAGCGTCGGGTACGTCAGAGGGGGGACGGCGAAGAACATAATACCTGCGGAGGTGGAGATAGGTGGAACGGTAAGGACGTACACCAGGGAGGATTCGGAGATAATGGAGAGAGAAGTGATGAAGCTCAGGGGAGAGCACGTGGAAGCATCTTACACGAGGGAACTGCCTCCACTGGTGAACGATGAGAAATTTGCTAAGTCAGTGGATGCTGTTGCCTCTAAATACCTGAAGCAGGTGAGCGCAAATCCTACGATGGGTGGGGAGGACTTCGCGTTCTACTGTTCCAGGATCCCCTGCGCATTCGCATTCCTTGGAACAGGGAAGATTAAGGGAAAGGAGGTGTCGAAGCATTCAAGCATATTCGACATCAATGAGGAGGCCCTGAAGTACGGAATGCTTCTTCATCTTTCCGCACTGGAATCTGCGAACCTTTGATGGCAGTCCGCATTCCAATTTCTCCCACTTTCAAGGCAGGGCATTCGGAAATTTGAAATGAGAATGACATGTGATGGAAATCCGGGAAATGCAAACAAGATTTATTATTGATGCTGTTATTAAGATGAGTGGTCGATCCCGCATCAAACTATTTTTCTTGTAGTGATAAAGAGAGGGCGATTTTCGAGGCAGGAGTCAAGCTTGGTTCAATTTATCACCAGTACACCGGCATACCGATAAACAATAGCAATGTGGATTTCCTTGAAAGGGCGATAGAGAAGGCGGTATCCGCTCAACCGTTCGTCACCATGGTAAAGGTGAGCGTTGACAGGAGGAAGGTTGGGAAATCCAAGCCAGCCTACAGGTACAAGACCCTTCTCGGGGACATGATGGACGTTAAGCTGCACATCAAGTACGGGAAGGCAGTGGTGGAGGGAAGGATGGCCTGGGTGTCGTCGATGAAATACCCCCTGATGAGATTCAAGGTGCTTAAGGAATGAAGGTCAAGATATCCCTGGCAGGGTTGCCCGGAGTTGGCAAGACGAACACGCTGCTGAAGACGATAGACATACTTGAGAAGGAGGGGAACGTCGTTGGAGGGATACTGACGGAGAAGGTGATGGACGGGAAGGAGGCTGTAGGGCTGAAGGTGCTGGACTGGCACAGCAAGGCGTCCATAATATTCGCACACAAGAGCATAAACTCCAGGATAAGGATAGGGAAGTTCGGCGTGGACCTGAAGGCGTTCGACCAGGTGGCGATACCGGCAATAGAATGGTCCAAGGAGAATGCTGATGTCATAGTCATAGACGAGGTCGGCAAGATAGAGCAGGAGAGCAAGGCTTATACAGAGAAGGTTAAGGAGGTCCTAGAGCTGGACAAGATGATGATAGTCACTCTCCACAAGAAGGGGCGCAACCCTCTGCTCCAGGAAGTGAAGAAGAGGGATGATGTAAGGAGCCTAGAGGTGACGCAGATAAACAGGACTCTCCTTCCATACAAAATAGCCCAGCTCCTCAAGGGAGAGGAAGCTTGATTGTCCGTGAAGGATCGGTGGAAATAGAGACTATATCGACCTTCGAGAAGGGTCCCGGAAGCATATCCCCCGGTTTTTACAACAGGACGATGGAAGTATCCAGGGATATGACGGTTGCGCTCCTTGGCACACAGAAACCCGGCATAGCGCTTGATTCCATGGCAGGGACGGGAATAAGAGGGTTGAGGATAGCAAAGGAGACGAAGTGGGAAGTGGTGCTCAACGACAGGGATTCCAGGAACACTGAGATAGAGAAGAGGAACGCAAGGATGAACTCCCTCGAGCCTGAGATAATGAGGGGGGATTACTTCTGCGCCGTCTCGTCCAGGAAATGGGATTATATAGACGTGGATCCGTTCGGCTCCCCTGCCGGGCTGGTGGAGGCTGCGGTGACGAACTTGAAGAACGGCGGAATACTTGGCATTACGATGACTGACACCGCCAACCTGGAGGGGAAGTCAATCACCAAGGGGGAGAGGATTTACGGATCGAGGTCGGTGAGGGGAAGATATTCAAGGGAGATTTCAACGAGGATATTCCTGAAATATGTCATAGAGCGGGGGGCCTCCCTTGGAAGGGCAGGAAGGCCACTTCTTGCAGTGAGGGAGGGGCATTTCATCAGGCTGTTCGTGAAATTCAAGAAGGGGAACAGGGTTGCTGATGATGCCCTCAAGAATATCAGGGTAGCGGAGGTTGAGGGAGAGGAGGTAGGACCTCTCTATATGGGAGAGCTTTACGACCGCTCCGTTCTAAATGGCATGAAAGATTTCCCCTTCTCCCGCACATCCAGGGACATCTTTTCTAACTTCTGGAGCGAGGACCTGATGTTCCTCTTCTACGGGAATTCAAACGGGGAGAAGGAGATAAGGAAACTGAGGATAATAGAAGGGCTGAAGGATAGGGGTTACGATGCCGGAGGGACAAATTTCAATGAGAAGGGTATCAAATCGAACGTTGATGCTGAGGAATATAGAAAAATATTGAACTCTCTATAAAAACTCAATATTTGAACAGATTTATTTAGTCGAAGACCCTTCCGTTGTAGGCATGAAGGGATATCTCGCATTGATGAGACCTATCAATGCCGTCATGGCATCCTTCGGGACGGTGATAGGGGGAGTGATTGCAGTCGAGAATATTCGCGGACTGCTATATCCAAAACTATACCTCGCCATGGCAGTTGTTTTCCTTGTGCTCCTTGGCGGGAACATACTTAACGACTACTTCGATGCAGATACAGACAAGATAAACCATCCCGCGAGGCCAATACCTTCAGGCCAGGTCTCAAGGAAATCAGCCAAGTACCTGGCTGTGGTACTCTTCGCTCTCGGTCTCCTCATTTCCATATTCACTCTAAACCCCCTGCAGTTCCTGATCGCAGTCCTAGCAGTATTCCTTCTTGTTACATACGAGTGGAAGACTAAGGCCTGGGGACTGGTGGGGAACATCATAATATCATCCCTTGTAGGCCTGATATTCGTCTATGGGAGCATGTCGATAAAGCTGACCTACGTGGTTATAGTGCTTTCCCTCATGGCATTCCTGGCCAACCTTGCGAGGGAGATAGTTAAGGACGTTGAGGATGTGTCAGGTGACGTGAACAGGACCACCCTTCCGAAGAAGATAGGGAAGGGGTTGAGCCTTGTGGCTGCTGCAATTCTGATAATAATAGCGGTCACGCTTACGCCTATACCCTATGTGTTCTTTAACTGGAGCAGGTTCTACGCGGTGACTGTTGCGCTGTCGGACGTAGTGTTCATAGTATCCGTATTCTACTTCTTCAACGACCAGACAAAGGGGCAGAACCTGATAAAGATAGGCATGATCCTTGGGCTGGTCGCATTCCTGGTTGGTAGCGCTATATGATACTCGAGAACATCAAATATGGACGGATCAGGCATCTGACGCTTCTTGACCCAGAAAAGAACGGGCCTGAGAATACTGGCAGTGTGATAGACTTCATAAACAGGGCAGGGAGCGACGCAATACTTGTTGGTGGATCAACTGGCACCGGAAAGAAATCTGTGGACGAACTTGTTGTAGCGATAAAGAAACTCACCAGGAAACCTGTTATACTCTTCCCCTCGAGCCCTGATGCATTTTCCCCCAGGGCCGACGGAATATTCTACCTGAGCCTCCTTAATTCAATGGACCTGAAATACGTGATGGGGTACCAGGTGCAATCCGCTAGACTTCTGAAAGGCACAAGGATGGAAGTGATTTCAGTTGCCTATCTCGTCTTCGAGCCTGGCATGACTGTGGGAAAGGTCGGGGGGGCGAAACTGATAGGGAGGGATGATGTGTCATCTGCACTGGACTACGCCACGGCTGCCGAGCTGATCGGCTTCCACGCGATCTACCTCGAGGCAGGGTCGGGTGCACCAATGAGCATTGACCCGAAGGTGGTAAAGGCAGTCTGCGAAGATATGACCATTCCGGTGATAGTTGGTGGCGGCATAAGGGATCCAATCACTGCAAGGAAGATGATCGATTCTGGGGCGGCTGCGGTCGTCACGGGCACGGTTGCTGAAAAGGACCCGGAGATGCTGGGAAAGATAGTCAGGGCTATAAAGGACTAGACCTCGGACTCTATCTTCTGGAGGTTAAGTTTTGCCTTGTTGTTTGAAGGGTCAAGTGAAAGCGCCTTCTCGAAATCGGCGACTGCCGTTGCATTGTCCCCCTTTCCCATGTATGCGAGACCCCTGTTGACGTAGTAGTCGGCATTCTGCGGGTTGAGCTTTATAGACTGGTCGTAGTTCTTGATTGCGTTGTCGTATTCTTTGAGATAGAAGAATGCGTTGCCAAGATTCACGAATCCGTCCAGATAAAGTTCGTCTATTTCCACGCTCTTCTGGAGGTTCTCGACCGCCTTCCTGTAGTCCCCCCTCTCCAGGTAAACGCTTCCTACGTTGAAATATAGGTCCTGGTCACCCCTTCCTTCCTTGATGAGCTGATCGAATATCTCCAGTGCCTTGTCGTACTTACCTGAGTGGAAATATGTGACTGCAAGGTTGAATCTTGTTTCATAATCCTCCGGCTCCAGTTCAAGAGCCTTCTGGAAGTTGTCTATCGCCTCCTTGTACTTCTTCAGCGACAGGTACCTAGATCCCCTTTCGAAATAGATCTCGGCGCTTACTGCCCTCTCCTGATCCTTGCTCTCTTCCTTGTTTTCCTTCGTTACTCTAAAGTCCATTGGTCAGTTGAAATAAAGAAGGAAATAAAATGTTTGTCAAGAAAATTAGGACATTTCCTTCAGTACTTGCCTCACAGTTTGTGAGAATTCCTCTATGTCATCTTCGTTGACAATCAGGGGCGGCCTCAACCTTATGGTCCTCTCAGAAGCCTTCAGCACTACAACCCCCTTGGAATACATCCTGTCGAAGAACTCGTCCCTCTTCTTCTCATTCTTGAAGTCTATTGCGTCCAGGACACCCTTCCCCCTTGGGTTGAGCACCACCCCTGGGTACTTTTCGTTCATCTCGTTCAGGAATTCCACTATTATCTTTCCCATCCTTTCCGCATTCCTGACGAGGTCGTACTTCTTCATGATCTCAAGAATCTTAGTTGATCTTACCATGTCTGCCAGATTCCCTCCCCACGTGGAGTTTATCCTGCTTGAAACTTTGAAAACATTGTCCTCGACCTCATCCACTTTCTTACCTGCTATTATGCCGCATACCTGTGCCTTCTTCCCGAATGCGAGTATGTCTGGCTCGATGCCGTAGTGCTGGTGTGCCCACCACCTTCCCGTTACACCCATCCCCGTCTGCACTTCATCCACTATGAACAGTGAGTCGTTTTCGTGGACTACATCCATTGCCCTCTCGAAGTATTCCTTCCTGAACTGGTTGTCCCCTCCCTCGCACTGTATAGGCTCCATTATGAAGGCTGCAATGTCGTCCTTGTTCTTCCTGAACGCCTCCTCCATTTCGGCTATGCTCTTGTCCTCAAGCTTCTCCACATCTGAAACAGATTTCTCCGTGAGCGGGAAATTTATCTTAGGGTTCGTTATCCTCGGCCAGTCGAACTTGGGGAAGTACATAGTTTTCCTCGGGTCGAATGTGTTCGTCATTGAAAGTGTGTATCCGCTTCTCCCGTGGAAAGCCTCCTTGAGGTGAATAATCTTGGTCCCTTTCTCCCCCTTCACACCTTCCTTCACGTTCTTCCTTACCTTCCAGTCGAATGCTGTCTTGAGCGCGTTCTCCACTGCCAGTGCCCCACCATCTATGAAGAAGTAATGCTCCATGTATTCAGGGCCGGCGATCTTTGCGAAATGATCAACGAACCTTGCCATCTCCGGGGTGTAGATATCCGAATTCGTGACCTTTGTTATTGCGGCCCACTTGAGGTCCTCCAGGAAGTCCTTTTCAAACATGTCTGGATGATTCATTCCCACCGCATTTGATGCGAAAAAACCGAAGAAGTCCAGGAAGCTCTTCCCAGTCTCCATGTCGTAGAGCCTCATACCCTTGCTCTTCTGCAGGTTCAATATGAGGGGAAGGCCATCTGCAAGCATGTGAGTGGAAATGATCTTTTTGATCCCATCGGCGTCCAAAAAATCCTCTGTAATCATAGAACTAAATTTAAAGAAAAGATATATATTTTTCTAAGTTTTAAAATTATCCTAACATAAAAATAAAACAAACTATTTTTTAATCGCACTACATTCCTTGATCTCTATTCCTTCACCGAACGTTTCTGATATATTCCTGACCATCATTTCAAGGAAGCCCTCTTCGTCGACACTGTGCCCAATCTCCTTTGCAAGGGATGTCATCACTCCAGGGTCCATGTCACAGGGGTTTATTTTGAAGAATTTCGAAAGGTCGGTGTTCAGGTTCACTGCTATTCCGTGGAATGTGGAAAAGCCTCTCACCGCGAAGCCTATTGAGCATATTTTTCTATCGCCGACCCACACCCCTGTCTCCTTGAAGAGCCTTCCTTCTCCTTTCACTCCATAGTAACCAAGCGTCAGAATCAATGATTCCTGCACCCTTTCTATCATATCCCTTACGTTCATCTTCCTTTCCTTGAGGTTGAAAATGAAATAAAGGACCAGCTGCCCCTTTCCGTGGTACGTCAGGTTTCCCCCCCTTTCCACCCTTATGATGGGCACCGAATAATCTCCTCCATTCTCCTCCCTGAAATGGATCCCTCCTGTATAGGTATCATCATGCTCAGTTGCAATGATTGTGTCCCCTATCCTGCCCTCGTTCCTTTCCTCGTTCAGTCTTCTCTGCAGTTGCAGGCAGTCGTCGTATTCCATCGGGATGCAACGGTAGAGGTTGATCATTGTCTATGGTAATAACTCAAGGGATAAATTCTATTTGAACCGTATTTGACGTAGCTGGGATGGACCGCTGAACCCTGGATAGCTTTGCGGCTGAATATAGGACAAATCGTGAGCAGGTGGATCTCTACCAGCTTTTATCACTTCATAGGTGTCATTCCCTGATAACACCCCTTCGGTAATGAATGAAGAAACATCGCATTGGAATCCTTGAACTACCTTTCCCTACCCGTGATTGAAGAGCCAAGTGTTGGGCACGCCTGTTCCAGTGGCACCCATCGGCACATTTTGATGTAGCTTAGAGGAAGTCACTGAAAAGAAGGAGAGGAGGTCACTCCTTCTTCTTGACGAATTTCTTTGCTTCCTGGACTTCGTTTGCTGGGACCTCCTTGTAGGTGAGCCACCAGGCAAATCCTTTTGACTGCTCCATTCTCGTCTTAGAATCTGCGACATTTCTAGGAGGAGGATTTATTGCATTCTCTCCTATAAGCTCGTTTTCAGGCCAGTTTGCCGGCAGCGCTACCTTGTACTTGTCGTTCATCTGGAGCGCCTTGATTGCCCTCAGCAGTTCATCTACGTTCCTGCCTATTTCAAGTGGGTAGTACATTATGAGCCTCACCACGGAGTTGGGGTCAACGATGAATACCGCTCGAACAGTGGATGAGGAGGACTCTGGATGAATCATGCCAAGGCGTGTAGCCACCCTTCCCATCGAATCCCCAATCACTGGAAAAGGTACTTTCACCCCCAGGTGCTCCTCGATCCAGTTAACCCACTCAATGTGGCTTATTGTGCTGTCGACAGACAGTCCTATGAGCTCAGTATTCAGCTTCTGGAAATCAGCGTATCTCCTTGAGAAGGAAAAGAATTCTGTTGTGCAGACAGGAGTGAAATCTCCTGGATGGCTGAACAGCATGAACCATTTCCCCTTGTAAGCATCAGGCACCTTAAGCATACCGTGTGTGGTCTCAACCTGCAATTCCGGGAATCGCTCCCCTATCAATGGAAACCTATTCTCTTCCATTTTCTTTCACCTTCTTCAAAACAGTAATAAATATTAGTTAATAATTATTACTATTTAGTATCTTGTTAATTGAACTTAAAATATATTTTTATGGGAATGAACGCACAATCACCAACTATGCAGTCAAGCCGGTGTATTCTGGGTGATTACAGAAAATTGAATAACTATCACTGAATAGTCGCTGCGACATGGAACTTGATGCTACTAAGCTGCTTCGTGACAAGGGGCTGAAGGTAACCCCCCAAAGGATTTCCATACTCAGGATATTGAGCAGGGGCGGTCATTTTACAGGAGAGCAGGTTTACTCCCTGATAAGGAAGAAGGAACCGAGCATTAGCATCTCAACAGTATACAACACCCTGGATACATTGGACCGCAGTGAGATTCTGAATTCGTTCGAGGTGAACGGGATGAAGTGGTACGAATCAAAACTGGATTCACACGTGAACGTCTATTGCACGGACAGCAATGAGGTGATGGACATCGACCTGGACCTCGCCCCTTTGAAGAAAGAGCTGATGCGGAAGGGGTTGGATGCCACAAAGATAAGCGTCATAGCCTACTCTGAATGCAGGAAAAAGTGAGTGTTGTGGATATCAGTTCAGTGCTTCTTGACAGCTTCCGCTATTTTTTCAAGCGCACTCCTCAATATTGACCTGGGACAGGCCAGGTTTATCCTTTCAAAGCCTTCTCCGCCGTCCCTGAAAATATAACCTTCGTCCAGCGCCACCTTCGCATCCCTCAGCATCATTCTTTCCAGCTTCTTCACATCCTGTTCCACTCTCCTGAAGTCAAGCCAGCATAGGTATGTCCCTTCAGGCTCAATCACCCTGACCTCTGGTACGTTCTCTTTGACGAACTGCTTCAGGAAATCAAGATTCCCCTTGAGGTATGCACGGAACTCTTCCAGCCAGTCTTCGCACTCGTTGTATGCGACCATTACTGCATCTGGAGCAAATGAGTTGGGGTGTACGTTGCTGCAGGACTCAACCTCATTTGAGAATATGCTCCTCTTCTTCTCGTCAGGTATTATTATGTTTGATATCTGGAGTCCTGCGAGATTGAACGTCTTTGACGCAGAAGTACAGGTTATGGAAGTGGATGCAAATTCTTCTGATATGGATGCGAAGTTCGTGTGGACTATGCCGGGGTAAGTTATGTCGGAATGAATCTCGTCCGAGATCACAAGAAGACCGTTGTCTGCGCATATCCTCCCAAGCCTCTTCAATTCGTCTTTCTTCCACACCCTTCCCACTGGATTGTGCGGTGAACATAGTATCATAATCCTCGCCCTGCTGTCCCTGGCCTTCTCCTCAAGATCGTCGAAATCCATCTCATAGCGGTCACCGTTCAGCTTCAGCCTGTTGTTTAGAACCTGCCTTCCGTTTGATTCTATTGACTTGAAGAATGGGTAATACACCGGGGTCTGCACTATGATCCTGTCCCCTGGGTTAGAGAATGCCCTGATTGCAAGACTGACGGCAGGGACCACTCCAGGAGTGTAGACTATCCATTCCTTCCTTATCTCCCAACCGTACCTCCTCCTGTACCAGCCTATCACTGAGTCGTAGTATTCGTTCGTAAGGCCGGTATAGCCGTATATGCCGTGCTTAGCCCTGGATACAAGCGCATCTATCACAGGTTGGGGGGACCGGAAGTCCATGTCAGCCACCCAGAGGGGCAGAAGGTCGTCATAACCGAAGTTCTTCTCCAGGAAATCCCACTTCTCGCATGATGTGTTTCTGCGATTCACTACGTCATCAAAATTGTATTTTGTACCAGACATCGCTATATCAGCCGCTCTTAGCATTTGACATTTCTATATGCCGTTTTCGGTATCTGTCGCGATCATAGGACTTAAAGATGCGCTGCTTCAGGTGGATTATTGTTACGAGAAGCTTCATGATTTACCTTGCGATCAGCATCATCCACTCTCCGATACTCCCATCCAATTTGACCCGCAGCAGCCTGCCGTTCCTGTGGTGCTTGCGGAGGATCGGAACATATGTTTTATACAAGAAGCAGTCAACATTTGCGTTATCTGCCAGTCTTCAGTGAAATGGATGATCATCCATTACCCTTCATATTGTGGAGAAACCGGTTATTTAGGAAACGCATTTATGAGGTGTTCAGATTACTAAGGTGCATATTCAGAACGTCATGCCTCCCAAAATGTACCTGAACCATGATACCACAGTCAAAACAAATCTGAGGTGCTTTACCGAATGAAAGGTTATATATGCAAAACATCTAAAGGTCTTGCTCCGCAGTGATATAATGGCTGAACAGAAAGGAAAGAATGAAAACATAAAATATATTGTAAGGCTTGCGAACACTAACCTTGACGGTACTAGACAGGCAGTGTACGCTCTTTCAAATATTAAGGGAATAGGTTACAGGACTGCAGAAATATTGCTCAAGAAACTTAACATACCAAGAAATGTCAAGCTTGGGGAACTCGACGATAGCAAGATCGATGAGATCAAGGATGCGATAGAGAGGAGATATCCGGAATTCTATCCACCCTGGACCATGAACCACCAGAGGGACATCCAGACGGGGGAAAACCTGCTCAAGGTCGGCCCGGACCTGGGAGTTGCTCTCCAGGATGACATAAACAGGATGAAGAGGACAAGAAGCTACAAGGGAATGAGGCACGAGAAAGGTAAGAAGGTCAGGGGACAGAGGACAAGATCGAATGGAAGGAAGGGACTGGCAGTTGGAGTCATGAAGAAGAGGGAAGGCGCAGCCCCGGAGGGAGGAGCCCCAGCGGCTGCTCCGGCTGCAGCGCCAGCAGAGGAAGCTAAGAAGTGATGATCAATGGGAGATCCTAAGAAGATAAGGAAGAAGTACGACACCCCGAGACACCCGTTCGAGGGGGAGAGGATTAAGGCAGAGAACCAGGTGGTAGTAGCGTACGGCCTGAAGAACAAGAGGGAACTGTGGAAGGCAGAGTCAGAGCTCAAGAAATACAGGACAAACGCAATATCAATACAGGCAAGCCTAAGGCTCAACGATGCAAGGGCTGTTGAAAGGATAAAGAGCATGATAGGAAGGCTTTCCCGTTACGGCATACTGAGCGAGAACGCAACCGCAGACGACATACTTGCACTCAACGTCCAATCATTCCTCGAAAGGAGGCTGCAGACCCTTGTCATGAGGAAGGGACTGGCAAGGACTCCTGGAATGGCACGCCAGCTGATAGTTCATGGGCACATATCAGTGGGGGACAGGAAGGTCACTGTTCCTGGATACAAGGTACTGAAGGTGGAGGAGGAGTCGGTGAACTATGCACCAAATTCCCCACTTGCAAACGAGCTTCACCCCATGAGGATGGTAGGGGAGAAGAAGGAAGGGGAGGCACCGGCAGGGCCTGCACCGCAGCAAGAAGGAGATGATCAATGATGGGTAAGGTAGGAGTAGTCAATATATATGCATCGCAGAATAATACTGTTATCACCGTGACAGACATTACGGGTGCGGAAACGCTTGCGAAGGCATCCGGAGGAATGGTCGTCAAGGCAGACAGGGACGAGAGTTCTCCCTACGCCGCAATGAAGGAGATAGACCTCATTGTGGAGAAGCTGAGGGAGAAGGAGATAACAGACGTTGTGATCAAGATCAGGGCACCTGGAGGTGCCAAGAGCCACAACCCCGGGCCTGGAGCACAGGCAGCCGTGAGGGCGCTGGCAAGGGCTGGAATAAAGATAGCGAGGATAGAGGACTCAACACCCATTCCCCACGACGGAACGAAGAAGAAAGGGGGGAAGAGGGGAAGAAGAGTATGAGCGAGAACATCAAGATACTGGAGGAGGGAGAAACTTTCATCAGGTTCGAGATCAGCGACATCTCCCCTGCATACGCCAACCTACTGAGGAGGACGCTCATTAACGACATACCGAAACTCGCAATATCAAAGGTCAATTTCCATCATGGTGAGATAAGGCAGGAAGGGGAGAAGGTGTATTCCTCCCTCACGTCCCTTTTCGACGAGGTGATAGCATCTAGGCTGGGAATGATACCCCTCCCTACAGACCTCAAGATGAACGAGAGGGAGAACTGTAGCTGCGGTGGAGCAGGATGTTCGCTGTGCACAGTCAACTACAGCATATTTGTCGTAGGACCGAAGAAAGTCATGAGCGGAGACCTTGTTGCAATAGGGGATTCAAAGATGTCACCCACTGACAAGGAAATTCCGATAGTTGACCTCAACGAGAGGCAAGCGATGATGCTGGATGCTGAGGCATACGTGGGAAGGGCGAGGGACCATGCAAGATTCCAGACAACGAGCGGCGTATCTTACAGATACGGGAGGGAGTTGAAGGTTTCTGCAAGGGAGCCGGAACTGGATGAAATAATAAAGCACTCCCCCAAGAACGTCCTCAGGAAGAACGACAAGGAGGTCGTGTTCACTGCAGATTATCCGTCCAAGTACATAGGCAAGCTGTACAGGATGGATTCGCTTGAGATAAAGGAAGACGAAAGAAGGTTTATATTCTACTTTGAAACTGATGGTAGCTTGGGACCCAGACAGGTTCTTGAGTACGCACTTTCCAGGATAAGGGAGAGGCTGTCGGGAATAGTCGAGAAGGTTCCGGGCGAGTAGCTGGAATAAGTGAGACAGGATGGTACTTGATTCGCTGGCCAAGAGCCTACGCGATGCCCTCAGGCGCATAAACAAGAGTGCATTAGTGGACGACAGGTTGGTAGATGAGATCGTCAAGGAAATGCAGAGGGCCCTTTTGATGGCTGATGTGGACGTCGCCCTCACTCTAGATATCACGAATTCTGTGGAGAAGAGGGCGAAGGAGGAGCCGGTGCCGAAGAATTCGAACCCGAGAAACCACCTCATCAGGATCATATACGAAGAGCTCCTCAGGATACTCGGTAAGCCGAGGGAATTTCACGTCAAGCCAGCCACCCTGATGCTTGTGGGACTCTATGGCCAGGGGAAGACGACAAGCGCAGGGAAGCTTGCAAAGTTTTACGCCAAGCACGGCTACAAGGTGGTCCTCATAGCCGCCGATACGCAGCGCCTTGGAGCCTACGAACAGCTTGAACAGGTAGCGGGTTCAGTCGGCGCCAGCTTCTTCGGGATATACGGTGAGAAGGACAGCAGAAGGGTCGTGAAGGAAGGACTGGAGAAATTCAGGGACTGGGACGTGAAGATAATAGATACAAGCGGAAGGAATGCTATAGATTCATCCCTTACGAAAGAAATAGCGGACATAAACGATATTGCCAAGCCAGACGAGGTCGTGCTCATCCTGGACGCGAGCATAGGCCAGGCTGCAGGAAAGCAGGCAAAGGCGTTCAACGAGGCTGTAAAGATAACAGGTGTTTACATAACGAAGCTTGACGGGACTGCAAAGGGGGGAGGTGCCTTGAGCGCGGTAGCCTCAACGGGCGCCCCGATACTGTTCATCGGGACCGGGGAGCACATGGAGGATATGGAGTACTTCAACCCGGCCAGGTTCCTGTCGAGGCTGCTCGGGATGGGTGATTTCGAAACGTTAATGGCCGCTGCCAAGGAGTTCCAGAAGGAGCTTGATGAGAACGCTGTAGAGAAGATGGCCCAGGGGAAATTCACGCTGAAGGAGATGTATGACGTATGGGACCAGATGAGCAAACCGGGCCTTTTCAAGAAGCTATTTGACTCCATGCCGATGGCTGCGGGGGGTATGAAGAAGGAGATGGACGAACAGTTCCTGGACGAATCTGAGGGGAAGCTCAGGAAGTACAAGGTCATAATGGATTCGATGACTTATTACGAGATGGAGAACCCTGAGGAGATAAAGGGGCAGAGGGTTGAAAGGATTGCAAGGGGGTCAGGGTATAACACTTCAGATGTGAAAGAACTGCTCAGGGACTACAAGAGGGTGAAGGACATGGTGAAGAACCTTAAGGGCAACAGGAAGATACTGAGCATGATGAAGAAGCAGTTCAAGAACGGAAACGTCCCAGAGGACTTGAGCAACCTTCCTCAGTGAGTGTATAGCTCATATTTCCCTTCAATGTGGTCCCTTATGAGTTTCTGGTAAACTTCTCCGTTTCTCCTCGCTGCTTCTCCCACTGATTCATCGCACCTGACTATCTTTGCTGGCGACCCGACTGCGAGACAGTTCTTCCCAACCACTTTCCCTGTTGTGATTATAGATCCAGCTCCAATTATTGCCCCTTCCTCGACAACAGAGCCGGACAGAAGTATGCTGCCCATGCCTATCAGTGCATTTGACCCTACTCTTGCCCCGTGGACTATGGCACCGTGCCCTATCGATACGTTCTCTCCAACCTCAGTCCTGTTTTCCCTATCCACGTGAATGACGACGTTGTCCTGTACGTTTGAATTCCTTCCTATGTGTATTGAATTCTGGTCCCCCCTCAGGACCGCGCCGAACATTATTCCTGCGTTGTCGTCTATCGTTACATCTCCGATGATTGTTGCATTCCTGGCAATGAAAGCTGTGGATGCTATCTTCATGTACCTTTTAGTCCGCATGAATATTTATTGATTTCTTTGCAGGTCCTCCTTCGTTCTCCCATATTTCTGAGGATTCTGTGAGTGGAATGTTTGATACATCAAGACGTCTATCTAAAGATGTTATGAAATCCGCTCAGACGCCAATAGGCTAAAAATTTGATTCAGATGGAAGCTGAAGAGGGGAATTGGTTAGGTGTTGCCGTACGAATCGAGCGTTTAGTAGAATGCTCTGATTAATGGAGAAGTATGATCAATTTTGCATTACCTGAACTCCCCTTTAAATGCCAACACGCCTCTTTGAAATAAAGAAACATTATCTCAAAAAGATGGAAAGCTAGGGTGTTTTGTCTCGTTCCGCAGTGCCGACAAGTGGGTAAATGCACAGGAAAAAAGGGATCTTGGCACTGCGTTGAAATGCAGGAAATAAGATATAGTTATACTCATCATCCAAATCTAGTGGCGACCCTACTGCCCCTCTTTCTGGCGATGAGAACCAGGCCAAAGAGCGGAAACTTAGACATGTTGTGGTCGTGAAATAGCCAAAAATGATGACCAGCTGAAAAAAATCCTGAAATACATCTTGAGAGATTGGTAAATTATACTGTATTGCAGAGAGAGTTGATGGCTGTGTGAAATTACCTGACATTCAAAATGAAGTCCTTAGAGTCTTGAAGTTGAAATCTAGGCATTGAATTGTAGTTTTTGGAAGTCAAGAAGGCTCTGACATTCTATCAAATTTAATTAAAGTTCAAAAGTGCCTTGCTTTACTCATACTTCTCTGCCCTTTCGCATCAAGGAAGGGACAATGCCCGGATAAATGAAATGCATGAGGTTAAACCTAGAATGAATATGGGAAGGGACTCCCGGAAAGAGAAGTGAGGTTCCATCCTTGTCAAATGGCTGGGAAAAAGCACCCTGTGGAATCTATTTTACTAAAGAGTGCAATTTTGCGGGATGTTTCCTTACTATGTGCATATCCTCTCCGCAGTAAGGACATCTTCCGTCCGTGGTGATTTCATATTTCATTATCTGAAACCCGTACCTCCTCACCAGTTCCTTTCCACAGTTAGGGCAGTAGGTATTCTCCAGGCGGTGACCTGGAACATTGCCGACGTAAACGAACCTCAACCCCTCTTCCTTCGCTATCTCATGGTGCCTTTCGAGTGTCGCTACTGGGGTAACGGGAACGTTCATCATCCTGTAGTCTGGATGAAATCTCGTGAAATGAAGGGGGGTGTTCGGTCCAAGGTTGTCCCTTATCCATCTCGATAGCGTTCTCGCATCTTCCTCGTTGTCCCCCATTCCCTTAACAGGAATTACCAGGTCGGTTATCTCCGTGTATATTCCTGCTGCCTTCAACCGCTTCAGTGTGTCGAAAACTGGCGAATAGCTCATTATTCCTATGTACTTTCTGCCAAATGCATCGTTTGCATTACCCTTGAAGTCCACGCTTATTGCATCCAGGAATTCTTTCAGGTATGGAATGGCCTCTTGAGACTCATAACCGTTGCTTACGAAGGTGCTGAACAGCCCCTCTTTCTTTGCGAGAATACCTATGTCATGCGCATACTCCGCAAATATTGTGGGTTCGTTGTAGGTGTATGATATGCCGTCTGCACCGCTCCTCACCGCCAGGCCGACTACCTCTTCTGGCGTTAGATAATCCCCCATTATCTGCCTTCTCTGGGAGATATCGTTATTCTGGCAGAAAGAACACATCCAGTTGCAGCCGCTTGTTGAGAGGGACAGCACCCTTCCGCCTGGAAGGTAGTGGTAGAGTGGTTTTTTCTCTATTGGGTCGACTGCAATGGCAGCCACCCTTCCGTAGGAAAGCAAATGGAGTCTTCCCCCCACATTCTTCCTTATTCCGCAGAAACCAGTCTGTCCCTCGCCCAGTAGGCAGTACCTTGAGCAGGCGGTGCATTTCACTTTACCTGAGGACGATGAGTAGAGGACAGCTTCTTCCATCAAGATGCAATATGAAATTAGGACTTATCGTTTTCTGGATGTTCCCAGCTAATTTACAGTGGCATATCCCTCAGATCATCTTTCAGACAGGCCAGAATATCTTCAGGAGTTCTATTACGACGCCGAAAATAACCGCTATATAAAGCACCAGCTTGGGATCGAATATTGGACCCAGGTCTTCCTCCTCGTCGAAGTAACGGATCAGGCCTGCTGCTGACTGGAATCCTCCGCCTCTCTTATCTTCCGGCACCGTCTGGTGATGCAAACACCGTGTTTAAACCTTTCTGGGTATTCCACCTTGTGTTGAACCAATATATTGATTTGCATGCAGACGTACTGCCTTCCGATGCGGTGAAGTCGTCCTAGTATAGACGAACACGTAAAATACAAGCCTAAGATATTTTAACCAAAATGTTATATGGAAGGAAGGGGAATTAAATGATGCACGACCTAAATCTTATGGTAGCGGGTCCCCAGGGCAGTGGAATCAATTTTACGTCAGATACTTTTGCAAAAGTGATGACAAGGGAGGGGTATCACGTCTTTACAAACGCTGAACTGTTCTCGACCATCAAGGGAGAACATTCGTACTTCAGGGTACGTGTTTGCAAGGACATGATAAGGAGCTATTCCGAAAGGGTGGATATTCTTATACCGCTTGATGCGAAGAGCGTGATGCTCCATACCAAGGAACTATCGAAGGATGGCTCCATAATTTATGAGGACAACCTGGAAGACCCAAGGCATGCTGCGATACCTTACAAGGACATACTTCAGACAGTGGCAACCAAGTTCGGGAAGGCCCTTTCCGAACTGAATGTGATGAAGAACACCGTTGCCCTGGCCGGCGCAACAAAGATGATCGGCCTGGACAAGGAGAAGATAAAGAGGGTTATATCGGAGAATTTCGCATCCAGGCCGAAGATCGCCGAAATGAACAATGCGATCGTTGACGAGGTATATTCGGATTTCAAGCCAGGCAGAACGTTCGATCTTGAGCCAGCTGTATACAAGAAGAGGATGCTCATAAACAGCACACACGCAGTAGGAATGGGAAAGGTTGAGGCTGGAATGAAGTTCCAGTCATACTACCCCATCACACCGGCAAGCGACGAATCGAACTATCTGGAAAGACTGATGGACAAATACGATTTTGTCGTAGAACAGACGGAGGACGAGATAGCAGCAATTAACATGGCTATAGCTGCCGCAAACGCAGGGCTCAGATCGGCCACAAGCACTTCCGGGCCAGGATTTTCACTGATGGTGGAAGCGCTCTCCTATGCAGGCATGACAGAGACCCCTGTCGTCATATTCTTCTACCAGAGGGCAGGACCTGCAACGGGTATGCCAACAAGGCATGAGCAGGGTGATCTGAAGTATGCGCTCAGTGCGGGCCACGGGGAGTTTCCCAGGGTGGTTATAACACCGGGAGACCACAAGGAGGCATTCTACGACACAATAGAGGCTTTCAACATAGCTGAGAAGTATCAGGTACCAGTCATAGTGCTTCTAGACAAGGCGATGGCCATGAGCAATTATACCGTTGACCTGTTTGACCTTAGCAAGGCGAGGATAGACAGGGGCAAGCTGATACTCGCTGAAACAAAGGACTACCTTAGGTACAAATTCACGGATGACGGGATATCTCCAAGGTCTGTACCAGGCGTGAAGGGCGGTCTGGTAACGATAGCGGGGGATGAGCATGACGAGGATGGACACATATTCACGGAAGATGCAGAAAACAGGATAAAGATGATGGACAAGAGGATGCAGAAGATGGCATCAGTACTCAGGGATGTTCCTGCAGACATGAAGGTCAAGTTCTACGGATCGCCTTCAAACAAGAAAGTTGTGCTGTCGTGGGGCTCCGCAAAAGGACCGGTACTGGATGCGATGGAGAAGGTGGGGGATGTATCGCTGCTCCAGGTCAGGATGATGGAGCCGTTCCCGGTGGAGGATGTCATGAAATACCTGAAGGGAAAGACGATAATAGATGTGGAACAGAATTACAGCGGTCAGCTTGCAGACCTGCTGAAGGAGAAGACTGGACTTGATGTGAGCGCTAGAGTAGTGAAGTTCAACGGAAGGCCGATAGCATTCGAGGAGATGGTGGAAGTGCTGAGCAAACCAAAGCTGAATGGAAGGGAGGTGCTTACATTTGATTAGCACCGTAAGCCCTGCTGCGAAACCACAGAGCTACAAGACGAACGTGGAAATAGACTGGTGCCCGGGGTGCGGTGACTTCGGTATACTCAATGCCCTGGTACTTGCTCTTCAGGAGCTGAAGATACCGAATGAGGATGTCGTCCTCACTGGTGGCATAGGGTGCAGCTCCAAGATTCCGCATTACGTCAATGTGAACACACTTCATACACTTCACGGAAGGTCGCTTGTTCAGGCACAGGCAGTGAAGATGGCAAATCCGCGCCTTGAAGTTATATCCGCTTCTGGCGACGGCGACGGGCTTGGGATAGGGTCTGCGCATTTCGTTGCCGCCGGAAGGAGAAACGTGGATATGACGTACATACTATTCGACAATGGAGTTTACGGACTCACGAAGGGACAGGCCTCCCCAACTCTGCCGTACGGTGAGATGCCGAAGAGCATAGAGACTGAGAACATAAAATTCCCAGTGAATCCGTTGTTCCTCGGACTGGCGTCTGGATTCACTTTCGTTTCAAGGAGCTATTCGTACAACATCAAGCACCTAAAGGAAACGTTGATAAGAGCCATGAAGCACAGGGGGCTTGCACTTGTAGACGTGATGCAGCCCTGCGTTACCTACAACAACATCAATACCAAGGAATTCTACGATCCCAGGCTCTACGACATAGAGAAGGAAGGATGGAACCCCGTCGCTAACAACGAAGCGGAATACAAGCAGAAGGTGCCGCAGGCAGTCCTGAAATCACTGGAATGGGGCGAAAGGATACCGATGGGGGTATTCATAGACTACCAGACAGAAACATACGATCAGAAGCTCCAGAAACTGGTACCGGACTACGGAAAAAAGAACTACGTGATGGACCCTATCCACTCAAACGGAAAACCGCTGAACGACGTTACGGACCTGATGAACTCGTTCTGCTAGTTTTTTTCATTTTATTTTATTCCATTACTCACTTCTTCTTCGCTCTCCATCTGCTAGTACGGCACCTATTGCTGCTATTATTATCACCACTGAGATTATTGCGCATAACAGGTAATATGTTGCAGGATTTGATATTGCATTAACCTTAGACTGTATGCTTGACCCTGGTAGGGTTAGGGAACCCGTTGTGTTATTGCTTGAATATCCTGATGAAAGATGAAATGTTTCTCTGATATATTGGAGGATCCCGAATAACCCATCTTGTAATGTTCATGGCACTTTGAGACAAATCGAGAAAATAATTATGAAATAATATTTTGGAAAGGCTGTTGAATTCTATTAGAGACCTTCTGTGTCACCTGAATTTCAATGCGCATATTCAATGGATGGACCACCTTGTGTGCGTTCTACGTCAGGGGTGCTTCGTACTTCTAAGCGTTTCTGCGATTATTGAAACCCCTTTCTCGACTATTTGCGCAGGGGCGGTCACAGGAGGGGTTATCTTTAAAACATTGTTGTTTGCGCCTGTAAGGGTGCATACAACGCCTCCCTTCGCAGCCTTATCCCTCACTTCAAGAGCGTACTTTGGATCAGGCCTGCCTCGTGAATCCACTAGCTCCACTCCTATCATGAACCCTCTCCCCCGGACCTCTAGAATGTTCCCACTTTCGATTTCCCTCAGGGAATCGATTATCTGCCTGCTCATTTCATTCACGTAGCGCAGCCTCTCCTCTGTTATCTTAGAGAGCACCTTTAACGCAACCCTTGCGGTGAACATCGTGGCTGCCTGCATGCTCACCAGATTGTTCTTGTAGAGAGGGTATTCATCGCTGTAAAGGACAGCGCCCAGAGGAAAGCCGGCTCCTAGTGCCTTCCCTAGACAGAGGTAATCAGGCTTGAACCCATACCTCTTGAACAGGAACATCTCCCCAGATCTTCCTAGCGCAGTATATACCTCATCCACTATCAGTTTCATTCCGAATTCATTGATCGTCTCCTTAACGTATCTTGCGAAGCTGTCTGTCATCACATTGATGCCACCATCTGACTGTATCAGCTCCGTTATCATGGCACTACCCCTTAAATCGAAACGTCTCGATGCCTTTTTCAGGATCCTGTCATTTGCGTCTATCGCCCCTTCTTCACTCAGTTCTGTATTAGGGAACCTGAGGTGGACAATCTTGTTGGATAAGTCAATTCCATTTCCATTTGAAACCAGGTTTGTTATATAATCAAGTCCGTGGTATGCCCCCTCGAACGATATGTATGGCCTGCCGTAATTCATCTGTAAAGCGGAGTCACATGCCTCCGTTCCTGATGTTGAGAAAGCAACGTTATCAAATCCGGATATGGAGGTGAGCCTCTTTATGAGCCTTTCTGTGTATTCGTTCCTATATATAAGGTAGGTCAGGGGCGAGATGAGTTCGTCTGGACGGACGAAGTTGTGCCCGACTGCCATGGCTGCCCCTGAGAAGTCGATGTATTCCTTTCTTCCGATCTTTACTATGAACCGTCCAGTGGAGCTCACCCTGCCCCTCAGCTGCTTGAATTCAGGGGTTACCATCCTCTATTCTATCCCCTACTTCATCAGTTCCTCGACACTTTCCACCTTCGTGTGGCCTCTCCTGAGGTATATGATAATGATGCTCAGTATTATCCAGACCACAATCATGAAGTCAGCTACTAGCAGCGGGCCTGAGAGCCCTGCGAGGGAGTAGTAGATCGCTATTGCCATTATCACAGATGCGATTGCCGGTCCCACTATGTGGAATGGAATGTTGATCTTCTCCTTTGTCCTGCGAAGGAACAGTGCGAGAGATTGGTTCGTGAATATGTGGTATAGAAGCGTGAACACCGTAATTGCGGTGAACCATGCCGAGAACCCGTAGAATAACCCGTTTGCAACTCCCAATGCTGCGACGAACCCAGCGATGGTCGCTATTACTCCCACGAAAAGTGCTACGAATAGCCAGATTGTGGCAATATGTGGACTCTGGTACTTCTTGTGCACTTTTGCTAGGCTTGATGGAAGTACTCCATCCCTTGCCAAGGCAAATATCGTCCTAGCACCGCTGTTGCCGAATATCACAGGGGATGCTATCTGGGCAAAGACCACTATCACCAACGCAAGGAAGGCAACGTCTATACCCATGTACTGCTGGGAAAGATATATTCCTGGGGCAAAGGAAGAAACGACAGTGCTGAAATTGGAACCGGACGAGGCGACTATCGCATAGACCACAAAAGTGTCAAAGGCAACCATTATGAGGAGGGCTGTCACGATTGCCTTCTTCAGGCTTCTCTTCGCAAGATGAGCTTCCTCACCGAGGGACACAACTGAACCATATCCGCCATAAGCAAGGAATGCACCGACGACCATCGCGAGGAAGAATCCGTAGAGACCGTTCGTTGAGTTGGCTATGTTGAACGCCGCGAGGCTGTGATGACCGCTGAGCCCAAGCAATGCAGATGCGACTATGACGAAGAACACTATCTGCACAAGACCGATGAACATTGCAGTTCTGGTGGCAACCTTGATCCCGAAATATCCCACAATGAGGTACAGCACCGGAACGATGAGGCTGAGCAGAACAACTGCATAGAATGGTAGAGTGTAGTTGAACAGCGCTATCAGGCTGACGTAGACGAACCATCCTACGACGATGCTTGCACCGACTATATCCCCCACTACCCAGAATAGGTGCCAGAAACCGACGCTCTTTGAAATGTACTTATTTCCCGTTCCTGCCTCTACAAATTTGAAGTATCCTCCCGCGTTTGCTATCTTCTCGCTGAAAACATAAACAGCTATTATCGCAAGAAACAGTGTCGCACCGGCTATCAGGAACGCCAGAGGCGCCGTCACCCCTCCAAATACCATTGCCGTAACACCCGTGACGGCAAAGGCACCTGCGGGGAAGATAATGGAAACAGCATAGAATACCAACCCCCAGAATCTGACAGCATCTTTCTTCAAGCCAGGAGACGTCTGAGCTCCACTCGAACTGTTGTTAGTCATTTTCATCTCCAAATGTGGACAAAGTGTATTTAATATTAAACATTTGCAATATCTTTCAGATCAACTCCTATTTCCCAAGAAAATAGTTAATAATTGCACGTAGAGACTCAACTTCTCGTCAACACTTTCACTGCATAAGTCTCTTAGGACCGTATTCTCACCTGACTCGAAATGGTGAAGCCATTTGCAAGAGTATTCCCCCTATTTAAACTGCTACCCTGATGCAGTCCCCTTTCCATGAAAAATGTCCCGATCCTGGGCAAGAAATTTAAATTAACTTCGCCTATATCTACAGAACTTCTAATGAAGTTCTGAAGGGAAAAATTATGACTGTACTGAATGAAAAGGTCGTTGATCTGAATGTCCAGGTTGGAGACCTCAAGATACAAAAGGCCAAAGTTTACCACATCAAGCTCCCTCTGACTGAACCCTTCAAGATTTCCCTGGGAACTCAGTACGACTACTCAGGGACGGTAGTTGAACTTGATTCTGGGGAGATTGAAGGTTATGGAGAGGGTTCCACTATAGAAGAGATCACGGGTGAAGTGCCTGCCGGTGTTTTCGAGACTGCTCTCCATATATTGAATCGCCTGAAGGATAGGAAGTACTCTGGAATAGAGGAACTCTTGGAAGATGTCTATAAGTCCGTATATGCGAATCCAACAGCCAAGGATGCCGTAGATACAGCCATTCACGACATCGTATCCAAGCACTACGGCATCCACCTGACAAGACTCCTGGGGGGAGGCCCGAAGGAGATGCAGACAAGCCTGACCATTGGGCTGGGAACTGTAAAGGAGAATTTGCAATCGCTGGAGAGACTGAAGAGATTGAAGAGCAAGGTAATCAAGGTAAAGGTTGGAAAGAATGCAGATGAGGATATTGAAAGGATAAAAGCGATCTCAGAACATCTTGAAGGTATGGAGTTTTACGTTGACGCGAACCAGGGGTACAAACTGGGGGATGCAATGAAAGTTGCAAATGTACTGGGTGATTCCGGAGCGCTCTTCTTTGAACAGCCACTGGATAGGCATGCACTGCAGGACCTCCGTGCCTTGAGGAGACAGAGTGGCATCCCAATTATGCTGGATGAATCAATAAGCGAGCCTTTGGACGTGATAGACGCAATTCTTTCAGAAAGCGCAGACCTGGTTAACGTGAAGCTCACCAAGAGCGGCGGGATAAGGAAGGCGTTCAAGACTCTGATTACCGCACAATCCTACGGCATTGATTCAATGGTTGGATGCATGATTGAGAGCAAGGTTGGAATCGCTGCTTCACTTGCGGTTGCATCTTCTCTATCAAATGTCAAATACACAGATCTGGATGGATTTCATTCAATCAAGATACAGCCTTTTGACGGTGGGTTGGAATATAGGTCTGGAATAAACATACCCGTCTCGAAACCAGGACTTGCCTGTGCACCAATTAGGAAGAACTGGTGATCCTTCTCGAAGTTGCCTCTTCAAATACAGTCTGTATAGAAAACAAGACAGAATGATTCAAATGTCTAAATCGGACACCTACATTTCGGTTTCTACTCTCCGGATACATTCCATACAACTTTTGGTAAAATATAGCGGGGGATGGATTTGAACCATCGGTCTACGGGTTATGAGCCCGTCGGGATACCTGGCTACCCCACCCCGCTTCGAGTTGCAGATGTCGGTACCTTATTTATGTTTTTGTGAGACATTTGCTGGGTTTGATGGAAACACATTCACTTCATCTAACGGAACCATCTCTATTGAGGAGAAAAACTGAAGCTACCAGTACCATCTGCAGATAGTAAATTAGTACAATTTTTCCTTACATTCCTAGGGAGTCATGGTAAACGGAAATCACACAAGCAATTCTATTGCATGGAGCATTGCCATTTATCCAATCCTGGTTGCACAGGACTGAATTCCTAACGGTACAAAATGATCCGTAACTCTGACGGGAACACCATTCAATGGGGAAAAGATCAATATAACCCAGAACCCCTCGATAAGAGGAGTGAGGTTCGAAGTACCAAACGGCACATACTCCTCCACCCCCCTCTTTTTTTGGAAACAGTGCTAAATCCGGCTCTCAATTTACAGGAACTGATACGGCAGCAGGAGCTGTTTCAAAACTGACAATTCAGGTGCAGCAGGACACCAATTTCATTCTCTACATACTCATCGTTTCAGTGATTTTATTGGTTGTTGGAGTTCTATTCGTACTTATCAGGAGTAAGGGGTAGTTGCCTCTCCCTCTATCTTATTTGTAATCTGTGAATATTTGGCCCTAACGTCATTAAAGTCAACGGGAAAGAAAAATTTCCCTGAATTCCATATATGCCTGCCTTTTCAAACGGTTAATTCTCTAGTAACAGTAATACGATATGAATAAAGATGAAGATTATTCTAAATAAGGAAAATAAGGAGAAACGGCTTTGATATTAACGAGAGCGTTTCAATTTTAGCGCAAATATCATTGCCAAAAAGGCAGCGGAGGTAGCCATCAGGACTGTGAGCGCCATTACAGGGGAAAGAGCTGAGATAGTCTGGTCATAAGTCGTCCTTGGTGTCTCTATTCTCAGGTCTGTAGACTTCGATGAGCTGATTGTGACGTTTCCGTGGTATTCCAAGTTACCTGAATACGTCGCATCTATCGTGTAGTTGCCTGGCTTGAGAGTTATATTGAACTCCCCATGCTGAGTGCCGTACTGAACCCCGTTTATGAATAGACTGAATGTGGACGGTATGTAACCGGTGAGATAACCGTCCATCAGGTCCGCAGAGAATACTATCTGGGTTGCGAATGGTGCATAGTTAACGTCTATAGTGCCACTTGAAGGATATGCAGAATATCCTGTAACTCCACCAACAGTGTAATTGTTGATGCCAGATGGAATAATCAAGTTTACATATTGAGTGTTGCTGCTGTAAGTGTTACCGTCAACCGTTATATACCAGACAGTTCCATTTGGCAGCCCCGTTTCATGGAAATATGCAAAATATTTTACAGATGTCTGGTGATGGATAGGATTCACCGTCACTTCCAATGCCCCGGAAGACGACGAGTATCCAGAGATTGCGCTATCTCTGACTGTAGCAAAATAATATAGAGTTCCAGTTGCTGAAGTGGGAGGTATGAACGAAGTTCCGGAGTGACCTGTGTCTGTTCCTCCGGTCGTGGAATCGGCTGTATTAGAATACCATTCAACCGTAGCCGTATTTGGCCCAGAATAGGTGACGGATGCAGTTAGTTGTGAGGCAGTCTGACCAACATTGTAGGAAATTGGACCGGATGGTGAGATTGAAACAGTCGGATCGGAATATATTGACAAACCTGATTCTAAAGAAAGCAGGGAGGTCACACCATTGCTGTCGGTTACAGTAGCCTCAAAGTAGTACGTACCTGCAGTAGATCCGCCAGATGTTGCATACGATAGGGTCTGGGTTGTAACTCCAGGTACTATCGAGAATGAGGAATATCCAGGCGGTTTGACGTACCACGAATACGATGTATAACTCCCTGATCCTGAAGTCGGATTAGCGGTTAGAGTGGCTGTCTGACCTGCGTCTATTGAAGAAGGAGATGAAGAAACCGAGACAGAAGGAGATGATATAACCGAGACCGTATCTGATCCAGAGTTAGTCACATATATATCCTCATTAGCGGGGTTGTACGCTGCGAACACAGGATTGTTACCGACAGTTATCGTTCCAACAACAGAATCTGTAGTGGTATTTATGACGGATACGGTATTACCTGCACTGAGGGTGTTCATGTTGTAGTAGTCCGTAGAGTATAACAAGTTGTTGATAGGGTCGTATGTTACGCCCTCTACTTTCTGACCAGGTACTGATATTGTGCTAGTGATCCCTGAAATAGTATTAATGCCTGTTATGTTTTCTGAGCCATAGTTTGCAGTATAGATATCTTTATTCACGGGATCGTAAGCAATACCTATAGGATTGCTCCCCACTGTATTCCCACCTGCGTCTTGGTTTAAGGAAGAATTTATTACTGTTACTGAGTTACTTCCCCTATCGGTCACCCACATATAATTATCTGTCGGGACGTACACAAGATACTCAGGTTCCGAAATACCCAAGGATATTGTTGCTTCTAGCGCTCCCGTTCCCGTATCCAGTGCGACTACCTCATTCAGGCTAGGAATGGCAACATATATCAAATTATTTCCAGGATCATATGCAACACCATATCCAGTAGCTGGCAGTGTAATATCGCTGATCACTTGATAAGTCGAAGAATCCGGTGATGTAGGCGTAAGTACCCATAGCAAGCTGAATGTAGTATCCGTTGCATATAGATATGAGTTCGAAGGATCGTAAGCAATATCAAAAGGAGATGGTGGAAGATTGATAGTTGAGACCGTGTTTGTAGACGATTGTATAACTGAAAAATCACTGCTTAAAGAATTCGCAACAAATATCTGCTGAGTTGCGTTATTGTAGGCAATCCCCCACGGAAAAGAGCCTACAGAAATTGTGCTAATTGTACTGCCGGCACCTAAAGGATTCTCTCCGTGTGATAGGGTCGTGTGAGAACTGAATAGGCCTGCGTTGTTGTTCAAGTCCGTGTACTTCAAATGTCCATTACTCGTACTTAAGACTGCCTCCGATGCTGGATTTTTTACAACCGAATCTTGATACGAACCTAACACAAAGCTGGATGATAACATCACAATAACAGTCAACAACGCTATGCCGATAAATTTGCTCTTATTTTTAACCACGTAATACCTTTAAATGCTTAGTATTAACCTATATTTATATTTTTTAGCGCACTCAATTAATTAGTTTAGGTAATAGGGAAAGAAGCCTAAAACTCAAACTAACCTATTGCCTGCATGTCGCATGCCAGTACAAAAATGAAAAAGTGATGATCGCTAATGATAATTACTCTCCCGAATTCTCATAAGAATACTTTCAATAAACCTAAACCATGTAGAACTCACGTTGTCTATAGGAAAAACCAAGTTTTTTAGATTGCAGATCAAGGACCTTTTTCAATCCTCAAGGTCGTTTTTCCAATTCCCATTCTTAGGGTCAGTACTTAAAGTTACTGAGATGAACTTAAAGTAGCTATCACTATTAAAGGAACAAAAAACAAGATGAGTCAAAATCCTAATATTAGCAATAACAACCGTCATCTTTACCTTCATCTTGATTTGGTTATAAAGGAAGAGCCAAATTAGTTCGTTTTTAAAACGATTGACCTGATATGGAATTCAGGCGGACGGTTGGTAAGGTTAATAATAAATTTGACCAACTTGATTGATATTCCATTTGTTAAAAATTAATAAAAAAATAAAAAAATGTTTTTAGTTTGATTTTCAGAACTTCTTCCTTGTATTCGACATCGCCATTGCAGAGAATGCAACTGCTATTACTGCTAATACAAGAATCACGATCTCAAGTATGAAAACCAATCCGGTCGTACTCGTTGCCTGAGTGTTCGTTTTTATCGTTCCGAGGCTCGTCTGAATTGTCGCGATGCCGTTAGATACACTTGTTACGTTTCCTGTGAATGTTCCCAAATCGGTCTTGATTGTTGCAAGGTTACCGTTGCTTATCGTGACTGTTGCGTTAATATTATTGATTGTCGTACTGAATGCGCCCACTGCGGTTGATATCTTTGCTGTATCCCCGTTGAGTGCAACTACCGTCGCATTAAGAGAGCTTAGTGATGTTGTGACCTGCCCTAGCGTGGTCTGGAGCGTAGCAACTCCTGAGTTGATTGACGTTACGGTTGCACCTATCGTGTTGAGGGACGCCTGCATGGTTCCGAAAGCCGTTGTTATCTGTGCAACGTTATTCTGGATACTTATAACTGATGCATCTAGTTGGGAGAGTGATACCGACAGCGTTGTGTTGATATCTGTTTCCAAACTTGCAATCTGAGACGGAGATATTCCAGTCACCAAGGCTCCATTCCCTGAAACCAACCCAAGATAATCGCTTTGAGAACCAGTATAGGAAAGGGTGACTGTTCCATAAGCAGTAGAGGCGGGTGAGGTAGCGATGCTGTAAGAGACTGGTTGAACCTCAAAGGCAGTTACAGTAAGTTCGAAGTAAGCACCGGGGTTATCGTTTGGCATTAAGAATGATCCTGTTATTGTACCACCGTTCGCACTGCTGTATGTTGCCTGTATCGTCTTATAGTCTGATGAATTAAGTTCAATTGTAGCATATGTTGTAGCCAGACCCACAGCCGTCGTACCAGATGGCAAAGATGAAGGAGTAAATCCTGTTGCATTAAACATTACAAGTTGCCCTGGAAAAGCGTAATTGCTGTCTGTGAACAGTGTAAGATCAGGATTCGAAGTTATTTCAAAGCTTGCCGATTCTACCGGAGCTCTCGATCCGGCCGGATCTACGGTTACAGCATGAACACCTGGTACTGAAATAGGAACTTTAATGGATTCAGTTCCTGCCCCAAGATTTGTTCCGGTATAAGAATCCTCGAATGTGGAGCCGAAGTAAACGCTGTAATAGCTTTGTGGCACTAGTCCGCTTGCCTTTAGGTAGAGTGTAGTGCCTATTGGACCGCTGTATATCTGGGTTGTTCCCGAGGATGTTGTCAGCAAAGTCAGATTACCAGTTACAGTATATGAGGAATAGACGAAATACGTCTGTCCTCCGCTTGTCAACTCTGTGAACACCGAATATGTTCCAGCAGGATTGTTAGTTCCTGGGGATATCTGAACTGCAAATGCCCCATTTGTTAGGGATTCCGTCCCTTGCAGCTGGGGACCGGAATATGTTGTATAATAGAGCTTTGGATTCTTGTTGTAATAATCGTTACCGACTACCTCATATGTCCCTGAATTGCTAAGGGGTACTACCTGCAGGGTACCTGAGGAATAAGACGTACTTTGCGTGGATATCACTATGTACTGGGTTGCTATGCTGCTGGAATAGGAAGAACCGGCATAAGTGATGTTAATGTCTAAAAGTCCAGAAAGATAAGGCACCGTGAATGTTCCGGCGAATGATCCTCCGCTGGCATATATCCTAGTGGTTGTCATACCGCTGAATGTTAGGGAAAGTGCTGAAGAACCCACATATGCCGAGTAGTAGTATGACGTTCCAGGATATACCGGCGATTCGAACGGTATGAGCCCGCTCACCGTGAGGCTCGTGCTTGCAGTCCCTTGGGTTAGGATGCTGAATGATGATGGTGAAGAAACTGTTGGACTACCAATTGTTCTATAACCGAAGGAATATCCGTCGAATCCTGAAACGCTTCCAGTCATGGTCAGCGTGGAAGGGGAGCCTGTGGTTTTCGTGGTGTAGGCTGGATTGTAACTGAATATCAGGGTTCCGTTTGTCGCTGGGTATATTCCACTGGAACTTCCGGTTCCTACAGAAATGGAGGTTACAATATTTCCAGTTCCAGAGGAGTAAACTCCGCTTGATGCAACTAATGAGTCATCCAGATTGTAGGTATCGGATGGGTTCAGCCCAAATGCTGTAACAGTCAGGGTCGCATTCGAGGGCACGAATTCTGATGGATTGCTGGTCATAATGACATTCCCTGGGTTAGAAACAGTGAAATCAGGTGATATCACTATGGAGGATGATTGTTTGTAAAGTCCCATTGAACTGATTTCAGCGGTTGGATAATACGTGTTACCCGGAAGTGCTGGAATTGTTGATGTGACCTGCCCGAAGCCATTGCTGTCAGTTGTTGTGGCACCTATTTCCGTAGTCCCCAGATAGAACTCAACGTTTTGAGATGCAGGGAAGTTAAATACCGTGGCGGTGAACGAGTCTCCGACATTGTATGTAGAGCCTGTGGTTGGAATGACTGCGAAGTTGAATCCAAGTGAGGTTGCATTCTGCTGCGAAACATAGAAAGAAGATGGAAAAGATGAAGATGAGGAGGATGGGCTAGTTGTTAATCCTATGGCTACTGAACCACCATTTGCGGTGGCAGAGTCAAAGCTCACTGTCATTGAGAATTGACCATTTGTGCTGACTGTTGTTGCTGAATTTGATTCACCAGTAATGCTTCCTGACTGGGCAGTCAGAGTAACAGAATTCGCAGATATCGTTGCACCGGGATAGAAGCCGTAACCGTTGATCACAATCGTGGAAGAAGTTGATATAGAAACGTCAGGTGGTGACACGCTTATGGACGGGAGAACCGTAAATGTGGTTGAAGCAGTTATCCCGTTGTTTAAGGAAGAGGATGAAACTTCCTGGGCCACAAGGTAGTATGTGGAAGTTGTCTGGTACAGTGCATTTGGGATACTGATGACTGTTGAGAAATTTCCTGTGGCTGCCAGTACGTTACTCGCAACAATCTGACCGCCTGCATACAGCAAGTATAGATCAATGGTGGATCCTGGATCAAACTGGCTTCCTGTGACCCTGGCTGTCCCCCCTGCGGGAGCTGACGATGCAATCTTTATGGATGGGGAGAGGGAAGTTACTGTGATTTGAGAACCTGATGTGAAAGTTGCCCTGTTGTCGTCGGATGCAGCTATGTAGTAAGTCCCTGGAGTTTCTGAAATGTCCAGGTGGAATACTGCATTAGACAGGCTGGTTGATCCGGTTGGAAGGGTATAGGAGCCTACCTGTGCGGATGAACTCCCGAACGTATCGGTAGAGCTTACGTAAAAGTATACAGTGGAGCCAGCAATAAACGAGCCTCCATTTGCTACAACAAGAGTGGACTGTCCGTTAGTGAAAACAGATGGATCGTATGTTACTGATCCGCTCGCTGCGTATGAAGGCTGCGTCCCTACCGCCAGAATAACCAGAACGCTAAGAACCATTACTGCTGTGAGAAGTATCGCTGCGATTTTTTTATTTCTAAATATTGGATTTTTAAAAGTCCTTTTATTGGTCTTCATTGCGATTAATTTATCGAATATTAATATATAAGAATTTACCAGTTACTCTCCATTATGACGCACATTTGTCTGGCTAAATTTTGCACTTTTCTTATAATAGAAAATTTGCTCCGATCAAATGAGATTTAACTAAACCTTTCTGCCCACGAAAAGATGATATAACGTTTTATAAGAAGATAAAATAACAAAATGTGAAAGGAAAGAGAGTTCTGGTGACAGGTGGTGCTGGTTTTATCGGCAGCAACCTCGTAAGAGCGCTATCAAAGGACAACGATGTTGTGGTCCTGGACAATCTCCACACCGGTAGGAAGGAAAACATTGAAGGGGCCATAGCGGAAGGGACTGAATTCATTAAAGGTGATGCCAAGGACATTAAATCACTGAAAGGTGATTTTGACCGGATATTCCATCTTGGCATATATTCAGCATCTCCGATGTACAGGGACAATCCTAACCTTGTAGGGGAGGTGGTTCACGGTATGACCAATGTGCTGGAATATTGTAAAGAATCGAAGATACCTTTGGTGTTCGCATCTACCTCTTCCATCTACAACGGGATTGAACCCCCGCACAGGGAGAACGTGATACCCAGGGTCACCTTCTTTTATACGGAAGCGAGAATAGCATGCGAGCGGCTGGGGGAGTTGTACGCCAATCTGTTTGAATTAAGTGTGTCAGCAATGAGGTTCTTTTCAATTTATGGATATAACGACGTTGGAAAGGGAAAGTATGCAAATCTTGTTACTCAATTTATGGTTTCTCTCATCAATGGAGAGCAGCCTATAATCTATGGAGACGGAGAGCAGAGAAGGGATTTCGTATTCGTTACCGATGTAGTGGATGCCCTCTTGAAAGCATCTAACGCAAAGGGGTTCAACGTTTATAACGTAGGAACGGGCAAGAACTACTCACTAAACGAAGCCGTGGAAAGATTGAAGAAGATAACTGGAAAGAACATTGAACCTAAATACGTCAGGATGCCGGTAAAGAACTACGTTATGACCACTCTTGCGGATCCATCCAAGGCAAAGAAGGAGATAGGATTTGAGGCGAAGGTGAACCTGGATAAGGGGATGAGCCTGCTCTACTCCAGCATCACGTCAAAAGAATAGCATATCATGTGAATTATAGCGATATGGACCTCGTGTATTACGGGGGTGACATCAGAATCCACCCTGATGCAGCTTTCCAGCGTTATATGGTAGTTTATTGAGAGCATAAGGAAGGATGAACAGCCGGTGATCTATGGGGCCGGGAGGCAGAGCAAAGACTTCATTTATGTGAGTGACACTGCGAGAGCATCTTTATTGGCGATGAAAAAGTGGAAGCCTGGAGACGTTTACAATGTTGCCCCTTGTAAATCGACTGATTTCAACGCAATGTTTGACACTGTAAAGGAAGAAATGAAATATGGAGGTGTTGCCAAATACACGCCAAATCCTCTAAAAAGTTACCAAATGTTCACGCAAGCAGACATTTCAAAAACTTCAAGAGAACTCGGTTTGGCTCCGCAATAAGACATCAGGAAGGATATCAGGGAGATGCTCCTTGCACAATTAATGATCTTCCCTGTTATCGACGGAATTCTTGGGAACTGACTATGAGAATATTATTATATTTAAGAAAATATCGTGTCATATCCTGATGTTACAATGCATGCCATAGCAGTCAAAGAAGTTTCAACTCTATTGAACAATACGTTAACCGTAGTAATACCAGCATACAACGAGGAGGATGTGATAGGTAGAACGATAGAGGAGGTTTGCACCTTCATCTCAAAAAGGCAGCTGAAATGGAAGGTTGTTGTTTCTGTGGATGGGAACGACTCCACAGACACGATAGTCTCCTCCTATTCCACAAAGTTCCCTTTCCTGTCCATGATGAAATCGGAAAGCAGGGGAGGGAAGGGTGCTGCCGTCAAGAGGGTTCTCGATGCCATAGACTCCTGTTACGTCGTACTGATGGACGCAGACGGGAGCATGTCATTCAAGAATGTCGTGGACAATCTGCATTTGTTGCAGGAGTATGACGGAATAATATTCTCTAGGTACAACAAAGGTAACAGCATACCTTTCACCAGACGGTTTCTTAGCAGGGGATTCAATGTCCTAGTTCAGGCGTCCCTAGGCATAAGGATAAGGGACACTCAGAGTGGCTACAAGGCATTCAAATCTGAAATGTTCGTCAAGGCCATGAGGAAGGTAGGATCTACGAATACATTCTTCGACGTTGCCTTACTATTCTTTCTCAAACAGGAAAGAGCACGCATTAAAGAAGTAAAATCTCACTACGTCCACCGTGAAGGGGGGAAATTCAGTCCTATATCTGGGACGGTAGGTATTGGCGTCTCTCTGATAGCTTTCAGGATAAGACATTCAAAATTTTACAAGTATGTACCGACGAGCTTGGTAGACCTTTACTATAGGAAGTTTAGGTGGATTTAGGAATAACCATTTCACGAAACATTAGTCTTTCCTACACTGCTTTTTAGCGTCGTAGGCTGACTTCAAACAGGTAAGAACTTGTCTTCTTTAAACGACTAGATGCTCTTTGTAGCGGTCGATACATTCGTGAAGAAAATACCATAAAGTACTCCAGCTCCGTACGTTATGTGAGAAAACCATACCGTCAACATACCAAGAAATGATCCCTCCAGGCTTTTACACCGCTTGTAGTAATCCACAAAGATTATAATTGAAAGCAACGGAATTAGGCCAAATGTAAATATCGCAATCAGTGAGGAGACCAAAATAGACAGAACGATCAATATCGGAGCAAGTATTAGAGCGAAGGAAGAAATGAGGTAAAAAGGCTTGAATTCGCCAATTTTAATTGCAGCCCCTCTGTACTTCGCGTATCTCCACATCTGGGATAGGTGACTTCGAAAAACTTCCCTCCTGTGGTGGTAAACAAACAGATACGGATCGTAATATATGTTATAGCCAGCCTTTTTCAACTCTTCTGATAGATGCGTGTCCTCCCCTGGCCACAAGTCAAGGTCAAATCCACCCATCTCCACAAAGACGCCCTTCTTCACAAACATGTTGACTGTCAAAAGGTCGTCGACATACTTCTTGTTGGTTACTGGCTTGTACCTGTAAACTTCTCTAAGAGACCCGTAAACAGAGGTGAGGAATAGATCTGATGCAATCCTCCTAACATTTTCATTTGCAGGTGCAATGTTTGGTCCTCCTATCACTGGCTCTTTCTCCAGATCTCGCAAGCCTAGTTCAAGCCAATTAGGTGAGGGTATTGCATCATCATCGATGAATGCTATGTTTCCCGATTTAGCTATTGAGACGCCATAATTTCTCTTCGCGGATGGAGTACCAGGTTTTATCGCCACAGTTATTCTTGCATCCTGAATTTCTATCTTCTCCTGAGCATCTGGAATGCATATAACCTCAATTTCCCTAACATTCTGGTTCAGCAGAGCGTTAATGCAATCATAAAGAAAAGGAGTAGCTTTCTTGAAAGGAATAACTACGCTGATCAGAGGCTTCTCGTCATTTGTGTCATTCTCCATAGCTTCAAAACAGTTAAATATGGCCTTAATTTATAATTTTTGGTCGAAAATGCTCAAGGCAAACATATCTTATCCTCCGTTAGAGATAGGAAAAGGAACTCCTGCACTTGCACAAAACAGGCAGTTCCAGTACCAATCGGCTGAATCTTACATATATCCCGTTATCCCCGCATATCTTGCAACAATGTTGAACAATAACGGCTTCGACACTTTCTGGGACGACGGCATTGCTGAGAAGCTAAGCTACGAGAACTGGTTGAGAAGGATAAAGGACAGAAACCCTGACGTTATATTCTTGGAAACTAAGACTCCAACGATAAAGAGGCACTGGAATATAATAGACGATCTCAAGGAAGAAACTGCCGACGCGAAGATAGTTCTCATGGGCGATCACGTCACTGCCCTTCCTGAGGAGTCATTTCAGAACTCAAAGGTGGATTTTGTTATGGACGGAGGGGAATATGACTTCAAGGGTCTGGAGCTTACGAACTACCTAAGCGGAAAGACAGACAAAATGCCATCGGGATTCTACTCAAGGAAGGAAAAAGGAATCGCATTTTCTGGGCAGTCAAACGAAAATTATCAGCTGGATAGTCTGCCGATGATTGATCTGGACCTCACGAAGTGGAAAATGTACTCGGAACTGAATGGAAACTACAAGTACAGACCTGGGCTGCACACAATGTTTGGAAGGGATTGCTGGTATAGGCATGATGGTGGCTGTACATTCTGCTCCTGGACAGTTCTATATCCCACATTTAGAGTAATGTCTGTTGAAAATGCGCTGGATACCGTTGGACACCTAATTGACAACGGAGTGAGGGAGATATTTGACGATACAGGCACATTCCCCCCTGGCATATGGCTCAAGAAATTCACAGACGGAATGATAGAGAGGGGGTATAACGAGGAAGTGAAGATTGGATGCAACATGAGAGTGGGTGTACTGTCGTCAGAAGAATACAGGCAGATGAAGAAAGCAGGTTTCAGATTCATATTATATGGAATAGAAAGTGCAAATCAGGGATCAATAGACAGGCTGAACAAGAGCGTCAAGGCAGAGGAGCAGTTTGGGAGCATAAAGATGGCTTCAGATGCAGGCCTTGATCCCCACATAACAGTCATGTTCGGCTATCCCTGGGAAAAGAAGGAAGAAGCAATGAAAACACTTAAGCTTGGCACTGATCTCATCAAGAAACAGTACGCAAAGACTTGGCAAGTAACCATTGTGATACCCTATCCAGGTACAAAACTGTTCAAACAGGCTAAGGAAAACGGCTGGCTCCTCACAGAGGACTGGAACGAGTACGACATGAGGATGCCCGTTATGAAAACTCCAATGTCACAGAAAGAGATCATGGAGATAATTGAGAAATTCTACGCCGCTGCCTATACTCCTGAATTCGTTGTCAGGAGAATCATGAATGTAAGGTCCGTGGACGATCTGAAATTCCTCTTCTTCGGTTTTAAGAAAGTAATAGGATATAGGAAAAATTTCTCTCCGGACCAAGTCAGCTAAATAGGGAAACTCTTTATGGATACTGCCCCTGAAAAGCTTAATTATTGGTACATTATCGCTAAAAGGAATGAAAAGAGTTCTCATCTCTGGAGGTAACGGATTTCTCGGTTCTCATCTTGTTCGTGAATCCCTGGCCAGAGGATTCGAAGTTACTGTCGTAGACGATATGTCCACTTCGAACCAGATGAATGTACCCCATGAGGTTAAGTTCGTCGGGAAAAGAATCGAGGACTTCAGCACAAATGAAAGATTTGATTATGTTGTCCACCTCGCAGCAAGACCTTCTCCCGACGACTACGTTAAACACCCTGTTGATACGATGCTGTCCAATTCAATTGGAACGAAGAACACGCTGGAAATCGCCTTGAAATCTAATGCAACTTTCATGTTCACATCGTCGTCAGAGGTATATGGAGATGCTGCCGTCATTCCAACGCCAGAAACGTACTACGGGTATGTGAATCCCAACGGAATCAGGAGTTGCTACGATGAGGGTAAGAGGTTTTCAGAGGCGCTCATTATGTCGTATCACAGGGAATACGGGCTGGATACGAGGATACAGAGGCCATTCAACGTCTACGGTTCAGGTATAAGGGAGGACGGAGCATACGGTAGGGTGATACCCAGGTTCATTGACTGGTCGTTAAGGGGTGAAAGAATTATAGTTCACGGCGACGGGAAACAAACAAGATCTTTTCTCTACGTTGACGACTGGTTAGAAGCTACCTGGGAATTCCTCACGAAGGATGGCCTATCTGGCGATGTGATAAACATAGGTTCTGAGAAGGAGATTACGATAGTTCAACTTGCTCAGAAGATCAAGGGTCTAATCGGCTCTTCGTCAGAAATATTTTATGACATTGCAAGAGAGAACGATCCGAGAAGGAGGGCGGCTGACATTACGCTAGCAAAAGAGAAATTAGACTGGGAGCCGAATATAAGTCTTGACGAAGGATTAGTAAAAACAATAGAATGGTTCCGGAGGAGAATGAGGTGAGGATTGGTGTCATTGGTCTTGGTTTTGTAGGTCTGGTCACCGCGGCAATACTTGCTGAGAAGGGGAATGAAATAACTTGCATTGATACAGACAGGGAAAAAATAAAAAGGTTGATGAAGAACGATCTTTACATATACGAACCAGGATTGGAAAATATATTCAAGAAAAATAGAAACAGAATGACTTTTACAACAGACTCTGGCCTCCTTAAGGGAAATTCGTTAGCTTTCATATGTGTACCAACACCAACGGTGAATGACAGAATAGACCTATCATACGTTGAAAGTGCGATTGTAGCAGCAAATTCCTCTGATAGGGATGTAATAATTGCTATAAAGAGCACAGTTGTTCCAGGAACTGCATCTCATTTTTCAAAAATGATAAAGAAGGACATAGTATCAAACCCAGAATTCCTAAGAGAGGGGAATGCAATTGCGGATACCCTATCCCCAGACAGGATAGTTATAGGTGGTAGAAACAAAGAATATCTTGACTTGGCTGAAGAAATATGGAAATTCACTGGAGCCCCCGTGGTTAGAATTACCAATGAGAACGCCGAACTGATTAAGTATGCGAGCAACGCTTTTCTCGCAACGAAGATCTCCTTTATCAACGAGATAGCAAACCTTTGCGAAAAAATTCCGGGGACTGATGTAAATGTGGTGGCAGAAGGCATGGGGCTGGATAAAAGAATAGGAAGAGAATTCCTCAGGGCTGGACTTGGATTCGGTGGTTCTTGTTTCCCCAAAGATACAATGGCCCTTGTTGGATTCGCAATGGAGAAGGGATTGGACATGAAGATTGTACGCAGCGCCATAGAGGTGAACGAGGAAAGAGTTGAGCACGCTGTCCATCTCATAGAAAAGGAGCTAGGCTCCTTTAAGGGCAAGAAAGTATGCGTACTTGGAATATCGTTCAAAGATAACACCAATGATACAAGAGAATCGAAGTCCTTGGAGCTAATAAGGCAGCTTGAAAAGAAAGGTGCTGAGGTTATCGCATTTGATCCTGTTATATCTAACGTAGAAGGGGTTAAAGTTACGAAGAGCTTGGAAGACTGTTCGATGGCAGACTGCATTGTAATAGCTTCTGAATGGAAGGAATTCAGATCGCATCCTCTTTACGATAGAGGGAAAAATGTCATCGATTTAAGGAGGATAGCAGACCTTAAAATGCATCCAGAAATAAAAGGAATCGGGGTGGGTTATGAGTAGGATAAGAAAGGTTGTAATACCTGCAGCAGGAACGGGGAGCCGATTCTATCCCCTCACAAGGGCACAGCCTAAAGAAATGCTTCCAATACTCGATAAACCTGTCATACATTACGTCGTTGAGGAAGCGATTAACTCTGGATTGGATGAGATACTGATAATTGTTGGTGCAGGTAAGGATGCCATAATCAACTACTTCGATAAGCACTCTCTCGATCAGAAAATGGACAATTATGGTCTCCGTGATCTGCCTCCGATTTTCTTCGTGAGGCAGAGAGAGCAGAGGGGCCTTGCTGATGCCTTGAAATATGCAGAACATTTCACAGGCGATGATGATTTTGTCGTACTACTAGGGGATACCATATACAAGTCCAAGGACAATAAGACTGTCACATCAAAAATTTTATCCGCTTACGAAAGATTTCATCATCCCCTTTTGGCCGTAGAAAAGGTATCGAAAGAAAAGATTAAGGATTACGGCATAATAGATGGAGAAAAAATTGAGAAAGGAATCTATAAAGTCAAAGGCGTTGTAGAAAAGCCGGATCCTTCAAAGTCTCCCAGCAACCTTGGAATAACTGGAATATATGTTTTAGGAAGTTACTTTTATGATTACCTTAAGATGATTAAACCAGGTGTTAATGGAGAGTTCCAGCTCGCGGATGCTTATAATCTCCTTGTTAAGGGTATGGAAGTTATTGCTGCCGAGATAGAAGGGACCAGATATGACATTGGAACCAAGGAGCTATGGTTTAACACATTCATAGAATTCTCGAAGAACCTATCGGGAAATCGTACTAGTAAGTAGCACAATTTATTACAAAATGATAAGATTAGCTTATGTTATCATAGCAAACTTCCCAATTTATACATTATACCCCTCAATATCTGGATAAGATAACCCTTCCCTACACCCAGCTCTCTGAAATTTAGGGTGTGTAAGTCTAGCCTGTCTATAAGATCTACTATATCTTGAGGGACATCCATTGACC
>JAMCUN010000010.1 GCA_023381415.1 Thermoplasmatota archaeon
GCCAAAGGATGTAAGGGACCTTGTGTACCGCAACATCAACGACTATTTCGGAGAAAACTTCGTTCCGGCAGAGAACCTGATGATGGTAATGCAGTTCATTTCAGATTTCAATCTTCTAGCATCATGGTTCAGCAATCTGTCTGCTGCCCTAATAAAGATGTCGAGAGACCTCAGGATGATGAACTCGGGACCAGTAGCGGGGTTCAATGAAATTGTCCTGCCTGCAGTTCAACCAGGATCGTCCATCATGCCAGGCAAAGTCAACCCAAGCATACTCGAGGCTGTTACGATGAGTGCACTCTTCACAAGGGGCCTTGCATTCACTGTCAATGACGCTGCGTCCCAGGGGGAGATGGAGATCAACGTCTTCACCCCGATAATATATACTGCCCTTATGGAGGCATTCGACGTTCTCACAGTTACGTTTACCATAATGGAAGAGAAGACGCTAAAAGGAATAAAGGTGAATTCTGACTACGCCTACCAGACGCTAGTCAACTCGCCGGGGACCGCCTTGCTACTCAACCCAGTTATAGGTTATGAGAGGACGGCAGAGATTGTGAAGGAAGCGAAGGAGAAAAACGTCCCATTCCTAAAACTGCTGAGAGAGAGGAAAATCCTCTCAGAGGAACAGATTAAGCAGATCTTCAGTCCTGAAAATATGCTTAACAAGTAGAATTGGTACATCGCAAACGAGAAAGCAATATGCTCACTGCCCTGAAAACACTTGAAAAAAATAAATACTCAGGACAAATGCGGTGATATATAAGAGGGTTACATGTATTTCATAATTGAGACCAATGAAACTGTCAGGGTTCCTCCTGAGAAACTGGGGGAAGAGTACGAGACCACTGCAAAAACTATTGCGGTGAAAAACGTCGAAGGAAAAATAGGAGTATTGGACAGGGAACTTGTGAGGGATTCGAACGACAGGAAGTACATCAACCTGCTTGTCCTGGAATCTGAACTTGACGGAGAGGGCAGGATAGTACACGGAGATGGCGGGGTTTACCAGGAGGTCAGGATGAAAATACTCGCCTTCCAACCCATGATGCAGGAGGTCGTTGAAGGGGACGTCGCAGATGTCAAGAAGTTCGGCGCATTCGTGAGTCTGGGACCGCTGGAAGGTCTGCTACACGTGAGCCAGGTTATGGACGACAGGATCGAGGTTGACGAGGACAACAAGAGGATGACTGGCAAGGACACGAAGAGAGACCTGAAAATGGGTGACCTTGTAAGGGCCAGGATAGTGGCTCTTTCATTATCAGACTCTAAGTTGGAGGAGAGCAAGATTGGCTTGACCATGAGGCAGAACTTCTTGGGTAAGTTTCAGTGGCTTAAGGGTGAGGCAAAGTGATCAAACTTAGGGCTTGCAGGAACTGCAAAAACGTGACTGAAGAAGTCAAATGCGAGAAGTGCGGGGGGGATACCGTAATGGAATGGAAGGGTTATCTCTTTGTTCTTGACACGGACAGATCCCTCATTGGAAAAAAAGCAAGGATCACTACTCCCGGTGAGTATGCAATCAAAGTTAGATAGGGATGTGGTCGTACCTCAGGGGATGAGGGAGAAGTTCTCGAGATTGCCAGAAGTACTGATAACGAAGGAGTCGCAGATAGAATTTCTTTCATCAAAGACTCTGATAACGGTAGGGGACGTTGTCACCGCTACAGCACTGAAATTCAAGATCGTGCCTAAGCTCTCAATAGTGGATTTCAAGACGAAGAGGAACGAAATGATACCTGCAATGCCAAACAGGTGGGATAACAACATAAAGGTAAGAAATGCACCTGGGTCGATATCAGTAGAACTTTGGAATTCAATAGATATTGCTTTGAAGTCCAAGGGTAATACGCTGATAGAGGTTGACGGCGAGGAGGACCTAGCATCGATACCTGCTATATTGCTAGCGCCTGAGGGTGCGATAGTTATTTATGGAGTTCCAGATAAGGGAATAGCAGTTTATGAGGTGGGAGACCATCTCAGACAACTGGTTTACAGAGACATGGAAATATTAAGGGGAATGTGAATGAAGATAGAAATCGAAAGCAGGGAGGAAAACAAACTCCTGAACAGGGTGGAAGTACGCTTTAGAGTAGTCCATGCGAAAGAGAAGACCCCTGCAAGGGAGGAAACTAAGAAGCAGATAGCTGCCAATTTGCAGGTTCCTGCAGAGCTGGTCGTAATAGACTACCAGAAGTCGAAATTCGGAAAGCATTACACAGAGGGGTACGCAAAGGTGTACAGAACAAAGGAGGAAGCAATGGCACTTGAACCAGACTTCTTGCTCATAAGGAACGGTCTTAAGTCAAAGGAAGGAGATAAGAATGCAAAAGCGGGAAATGTACAAAGTTGAAGATGGAAAACTGGTGAGAAAAGGAAAGTTCTGCCCAAAATGCGGACCTGGGATATTCCTTGCGCAGCACGAGGACAGGCTTACCTGCGGAAGATGTGGATATTCTGAACAGACAACAAAGGATTGAATTCGGCTCAATCCAAAATATCCAGCATAACCAATTTCTAACGTATCAAAGATGACCTGTGAGTAGAGACGTCGGATTTTCGCAGGCTGTCAGCAGATACTCAAGGAAAAGCTTAAAAGGACGTAATTTTTTAACTCTCGGTAATTATGCTTCAGATTAAGGTAGATGCCAAGACTATAAGGGAATTTTCGAATATCATTCTGACTCTGGTACAAGAAGCCAGGGTTGATTTCAAACCAGATGGAATTTCTGCAAAGGTAATGGACCCTGCCAGAGTCGCAATGATTTCAATTGAGGTAAAGAGGGAAGCTTTCCAGGAATTCGACGTCACTGGGGAGGAAAGCCTCGGCCTGGACATAGAAAAGATGAGGAATTTCCTCAAGCTGACGGCATCCACCGAGATAATAGATTTCAAGTATGACGGCAAAAAGATTTCCGTGAAACTGGGGAACCTGTCTGCAGGGATACCGATCATAGACCCATCAGCTCTAACGACACCCAAGATACCGACGATAGAACCCCCAGACAAGATCGTAACGGACCTTGAACTCCTCAGCCAAGGAATAAGGGCTGCAGAGGGGATTTCTGAGGTTGTGACTTTCAGCATCAAGAGTGACGAACTCAGGGTCTACGCAAAGGGTGAAACAGACTCAGAGACAACTGAGATGACCATTCCAAAGAGCCTGGCGAAGGAGTTCATCTTCACATCAGATTCAAGAAGTTCGTTCGCGCTTGAATATCTGACGAAATTCTTGAGGGCCCTTGAAAGCACCACAGAAGTTTCAATAGCGATAGGGAACGACTACCCTCTCAGGATGGAAGCACCAATTTTGAACGGAAAGGGGAAGGTCACCTTTCTCATAGCGCCTAGGATCGAGAACATCTGAATGAACGTGTCCTGATTCCAGACCTTATTCTGAATTTCAAAAGGAATAGGAGGTTTGAGGTTCCGTCCTTCCACGGACGTAGCTTCTTCTCACCCATTCTCCTTGCATACTTGATCGGTATTTCCTTGTAACAGAAGGAGGTTGCAGCCCTGATTTTGATCTCTTCCGAAAACTCCATCCCAGACCCGCTCGGCATGATATGAGGGAGTATCTCTCTTCTGAATAGCCACATTCCAGATTGGCTGTCCTTTATGTTGACCATGAAAAGTAGCTTGGTGAATATATTGAGTATCTTGTTTCCAATTAGGTGTTGAAGGCTCATGGCCTCCCTGGAGGAGTTGGTCAGCCTTTCCCCCGATACAAAATCGTATCCCTTGTTCAGGTACTCCAGCATCGTCGGGATTTCCTCCGGGGGGTAAGTACCGTCCGCATCAAGCGTTGCTATTATCTCCCCTTTTGCTTCGGAGAACCCTTTCTTATACGCATTTCCATATCCGAGATTTGATTCGTTGACGAGCGTTGCACCTAGGGACCTCACTATTTCGGCTGTCCTGTCTACAGAGTTTGAGTCAACTACTATTATCTCTCCTGTCGGATCTATTGACCTTATTTTATGTATCACTCTTCCTATGCTTCCTTCTTCGTTAAGTGCAGGGATAATGTAGGAGATCAATTTCGTCCCCCTATAGTATAGCCCAGCATACCTGAAATGAGCCTGGTTGACTCAATAAACGGGTGCCTCCTCAGATTCGACGTGTTGAATGAACTCTTGATCCCCCACTTCTCCATTATCAGCCTTCTCCCTATACCATTGCTATAACTTTGCTTTAACATAGATACATATGATTTGCGTGGATGGTGAAAAATCACAACACCTTCATCATAGAATATCTCGTATCCCATCTCTACTGCCCTTATGTTTAAGTCAATATCCTCCGCAGTATGAAACCTTTCGTCGAATCGCCCAATTTTATCGATGACGTTCCTGCTGTACATGAGATTGTTGGATGGAAAAGTTACATCCTTTCCCTTGTAGTACATCGGAACCCTCTCCAGGTCTGACCACCTGGATCCCAGTTCCTGCACTATCTTTCCTGCCAGTATCTCCCTGGATATTTGACCCTTCAGGGCAGTTTCCCAACCTGGCGTGATCTCACTGTCCGAGTCAAGAAATACCAGTTTATCACCGTGGGAGAGTCTTATGCATTCGTTCCTTCCGACTGCCCTCTTCCCTTCAATCTGCGAAACAATGAATCTTTCCCCATCTGCCTCGGACTTGATGAACTCGTAAGTGCCATCAGTTGAATATGCATCAACCACCACTATTTCGAAATCTTTGCCCAGGGTTTTAAGCGAGGAGACCAGTAGCTTCATGTTCTCTATGTCATTCTTCACAGTTACTAGTACTGAAATCTCCATTTGGACATAAATGTAACAACGGATAAAAGTTTGTGTTCAGACCAATTTATTTACCCTGAACAGATGGAGGGACGTGGATAGCATTCTCGACGACGAGTTCGTTATTCAGATGGATGACTCGCCACCCTTTAGCTGGATCAGGCAGACCACGAACCGATTCATGACATGTGTTGTGGGGAGAAAGATAGATCATTTATATGTGGAGGCCGCAGGAAACGCGCAAATTATAGCTACGATGGCAAGTGACGTGATCGGTAAGCAGAAAGTCGAGGTACGACCATTTTCATTTCATTCCACTGGGGACGAGATTTGCATAATATCTTATTCCGGTCAACTGAAAGAAGCAATCAAGTCGGTTGAGCAAAGTGAAGCAAGGGGCATAGTTGCTTCGTCTGGGGGAATGATTAAGAGTTTAGCCAGAAAGAAGGGTTGGGATTATGTCCCTCTTCCAAAGGGTTACTCAACTTCGTTTCTATTCCCTGAGATTTTTGGCTGCCTAATGTCACTGTTTGGCATGAAGGTCGATATTCCAGACCTGGAAGCCTTCATTGAAAGGAACTCCCCTTCAGAGATCACCGACTTCAATGAGGCAAAACAGCTTGCTTCTCTAATGGAGAGGAAACGGTTCAAGATTTTGCACGATGCCAAATCTGAGGGGATCGCAAGGATGTTCGCACACATGTTCAGCACCTACGGTGGGACAGATACTCCTCTGGAATATGAGCCGGATACGAAACTGAAACCAGAGGGTGGAGAGGATAACATCGGAATCATTTCATTTTCAAACAGAGGTGATGCTGGGGGGAATAAACTCGTTGGAAATTTTCCCTACAATTGTAGTTCAGTAGGTGGTTATGTGAAGAATGTTATAGTGGGGGAATTTGCTTCTATCTACCTCGGCCTGCTTAAGTCAAAGGAGATAGAACTTTTTGACAGAGAGGTAGAATAATGGAAATTTTCTATGCATCCATGCTCAAGCTTAAAAATTTATATGAGCGAACAGGATAATGAAACGTAATGGACAAGGAGACAGTTGATGGCCTACTAGAAGAATATGCCAAAAAACCTTATGTCAGAGGGACAGTCCTCCTTTCTAGTATCGGCGTTCCAATCGCCATCAACAAATCACGCGGGGCCAAGGTTGATTCATACGCCCCACTGGTAAGCATTACGTATGAAGGGGCTCAAGAGCTTGCAAGCACTGCAGGGAAGCATCTAGGGCAGTTAAGTGTCGAACTAAGGGACGGGGGCAGAATAGTGATCAGGCAGGTGAGGGAATCCTTCCTCCTCGCAGTCCAAGTACAGAGATATGACGACCGGATTGAGAAGGAAATAAACTTTCTAAGCAACAGGGTCTCAAAACTCATCTAAATGACAATTCCTTGGCAGTTATTGCAACTCCGGTAACTCTATGAATGTGGGGAATGACTGCTTGTTTTATCTCTTTAACCAATCTACTTAGGAATATTTTAAATATCTAAAAAAGATATCGAATTTAGATATCTGAAAGAGATATCGGTGATAGATAGATGAGATACTATGACGATGATAGAGATTGGGGTTACGGAAGGGAGGGGTCGATGAGGCACAACATGGGTCGATTCAGAGGATTCGGCCTCAGGTACTGGGTACTCAGCATTGTTTCGAGGGAGGCTTCTACGGGCGCGATGATAATGGACAGGGTTGAGGAAATGTCAATGGGCAGATGGAGGCCCTCTCCAGGTCATATATACCCCCTCCTTGAACAGTTGACTTCAGAAGGTTACCTCAACCTTGAGAATAAAGACGGAAAGAAGTATTACTCCCTGACAGAAAAGGGCAAAAGTATCCTTGAAGGAAGCTGGTTCCCCTGGAGGACGATGGGAGGGCTGGCCGGATTGAGTGGGTTGGAGGATGCTCTGCGGAATATCGAGACGCTGGTCGAATATGTTTCCGACAACAGGGAGAAGGTTTCAAGCAACGCAGATATGATGAAAAGAGTAAAAAAAGTGATTGATAAACTTGGCTCTCTGTAGAGCCTCTTTATTTTCAAAATCAACTGATTTAAATTCTCTTGAAGCCTCTCACTGCGTAGTCCCTGCCTAGCTTGAAATACAGTTGAACCTGTCCAAGAAAAGTAAGGTCGTTTCCTCCAGTTTTTATCAAGCCTGATATTATCGATTTTCTTATTGATTCCTCGTCTGTAGCATCTGTCTCCATGAAAACGCGCCCAATTTCACTGTAGAAATGTGAGTCGCTTCCAGCAGTCATGGGTTTATTGATATTTCTAGCAAGTAACTCGGAGCGTCTGTTGCACCTTCTACTGCACCTTCCATTCTTTGTCTCAATCGAGTCGTAAATGTCTATGAATTTTGACCCTATCCCGTTCACGCTCCTGTATGGGTGAGCACAGACAGCAATTCCATTGTTGTCATGTATGCTGTCTACCGTCTCCCCTTGGCTCATGCCAGGTGCTATTTCTCCTTCTATGAACAGAGCCAGGATGTGCCCGTCTGCAGAGGAAACTTCTTCGCCATTTATGATCAGCATTTCCCCTTTATGTTTTACAAACCTGTTGTGGTCCGTAATTGCAATGAAATCCAGTCCTTTATTCCTAGAGGTCTTGATTATCATGTCTGGCTCAAGCACAGAATCCGGGGAGTATTTTGAATGGATGTGCAAGTCTCCCTTCATTTTATTCTTATACCTTCCTTCGGTGATCCATCAACATACAGCATGCCTGCCGAAGTCTCTAAGTGTAAAGGTTTACCATCCAAGAAGAGGACAGGTACCGTCTTAGAGTCGGCCTTCGCGGTCTGGATGTTGAAATTCCTGAAAGTTTCGATAGAAATCTCGCTCGTATCTATATGCCAATCTCCTATCCTTACCTCTTCCCCAGGACTGGCTTGTTCAGGGGCCAGGACCAGGTGAATTCCACTCTCGTCCTCGGCTGCAAGGAGCATCCCATTTGACTTCTCTCCCCTGATGGTGGCAGGCTTAAGGTTGGCTACTATAACAATCTTCTTCCCCTTTAGGGTGCTTTTGTCGTAGTGATTCTTAATGCCACTCACTATCCTCCTCTTTTCGTCTCCGAGATTAAGGTCAAGGAGATACAACTTTTCTGCATTTGGATGGTCAAATACATCATCTACCTTGGCAACTCTGAGCTCAAGGTTCAGCTCTTTCGTCGTGATCTTCTCATAGAGCCTCTCCGGCTTCGATACCAGTCTGGCGACGGGTAGATACAGGTCCTCCCTGAGTTCAATTGGCTCATCAAACCCAAGCCAGGAAAGTATCTTCTTTGACGTCTTTGGAAGGAATATCTGCCCTGAGACTGCAAGTGCATAAACAAGCTTAACTCCTGTGTATATCGCTGCATTGCAGTTAGCATCATCCTTCTTGCAGGCATCCCACGTCTTTCGAGATGTTATGTAGCTGTTGCCGTAGTAGGCGAGGTCCAGCCACGCCTTGAAAGCATTTCTTATGTGAACTCCTTCCATCTCAGATATTATCTTGGACATTCCCTGCTTGATTGTTTGCTCTGCTTCAACGTCAAGTCCGTTCTGCGCTATCTGATCAGAGCTAACAGGCCCCTTCTTAAATGCGAGTACCAGCGCTCTGTTGACAAAATTCCCGAACTTATCGATCAGTTCTGTGTTGACCCTGTTCTCAAACTCATCCAACGAAAAGTCTGAGTCGTGATCTTCCGGAAGATTGTAGAGAACACCGAATCGCAGGAATTCTGAGTCGTACTTATCTAGGAGCTGCTGAACGGTATAACCTGTCCCCCTGCTCTTTGAGAACTTCTGCCCCTGATAGTTAAGGAACTCGTTTGCAGCAACGTAATGCGGCAGTGTCATATCGCCGTGGGCGATGAGCATTCCAGGCCATATTATAGAGTGGAATACGATATTGTCCTTCCCTATGAAATGATAATATTTCAGGTTCCTGTCCTTCCAGAGGGCGAGCGCCTCATCCTGACTCCCAAGGACTGTGGAAACCCCAGTAAGGTATCCAAGGAGCGCCTCGAACCAAACGTATATCCTCTTGTTTTCGTAACCAGAGAATGGTACTTCCACCCCCCAGTTCAAATCTCTGGTTATTGGGCGGTCTTTGAGGCCGTTGGCTATGAAGTTCTTAGAGAAATTAAGTACGTTTTGTCTCCACATTCCCTTTGATTCGATGTATTTCAGCAGCTCGTCCTGGAGGTTGGAGAGCCTGAAGAACAGATGCTTGGTCTGCTTGAATACAGGAGTAGAGTGATCGAAAATGCACACTGGATTAACAAGTTCGTTTGGTTCAAGGGTCCGTCCACAGTTCTCGCACTGGTCGCCTGTAGCTAGTTCGTACCCGCAGTGAGGACACTTCCCCTGAACGTATCTGTCCGCGAGAAAAATATTCTCTATCTCGCAGAAAGGTTGCGTCATTTCTGCCTCATAGATGTATCCGTTGTCCATCAACTTCCTCAGGAATTTGGCAGTGACCTCCTTGTGAATGCTTGAGGATGTCTCTATATATGCATCAAATTCTATGTTCAGGCTCTTGAATATCTCGACATCCAGTTTGTGGTACTTTTCCACTATACTTTCTGGTGGCACCCCCTCCCTTATTGATTTTAGGGTGATTGGCGTTCCATGTTCGTCGCTGCCAGACGTGGCTATAACTTCATATCCCCTCAGCTTTAGGAATCTCCTGAAGACATCGTAAGGGAGGTATGCACCAGCTATCTGGCCGAGATGCAGTCCGCTGTTGACGTATGGAAGGGCAGCAAATACCAGTACTCTTTCTTTCACTCCCGTTGATAGATAGATACTATATTAAGACTTCAGAATCATTAAAAAGAACTGGGTAAATAAAAAATAAAAAATTAGTGGGTCTTAAGACCCAACTTGCTTACGTTTCTATGGTC
>JAMCUN010000011.1 GCA_023381415.1 Thermoplasmatota archaeon
CCACTGAACCTACTGCAAGAATGAAGTATGGAAGCGTCTTCGACTACAGAGGTGGAGGATTCCTGTCAGGCAGGATGACAGCAGCATTCGTTGCAGCAGGTTCAGTGGCAAAAAGTATAATCGGAACAAAGGGGATCAAAGTGATAGCCCACATAGTCCAGATAGGTACAGTAAAGATAGGAGGCTACCCCAAGGACGAAGAGATTGAAAGTTTGAAAACAGAAGGGGTCATAAGGTGCGTATATGAAGATAAAGCAATGGAGATGATGAGGGCTGTAGAGGAGGCAAGAATGCATGGAGACTCGATCGGGGGAGTGGTAGAGTGCCGGATCATTGGCCTTCCAGTGGGAGTTGGTGAACCCATATTTCATTCTTTCGAGAGTGAGATATCGGGTGCAATGTTTGCAATTCCGGCAGTAAAGGGGGTCGAGTTCGGGTCCGGCTTTAGTGGAGCAGGCATGAGAGGGAGCGAAAACAATGATCCATTCACCCTGAAGCAAGGTATTGTGACCACACTTACAAACAACTCAGGAGGAATTCTGGGGGGTATAAGCAACGGCATGACTGTGGTTTTCAGAGTAGCTTTCAAGCCTACTTCCAGCATATCACGAGCCCAGCAAACAGTCGATTACTCAAGAGGTGAGGTTGCTACAATATCTGTCAAGGGGAGGCACGATCCGTGCATCGCAGTAAGGGCGCCGCCAGTCGTGGAGGCTATGGCTGCATTAACAGTCGCCGACCTCATGATGATATCAGGAGACATTTGAAGAGAAAAGGTGATGATATGGAGTTGAAAGAAATAAGAAGAGAAATTGATGACATTGACTCAGACATTTTCGGGCTTTTAGGAAGGAGGATGCTACTTTCCATCATGGCGGGAAGGGTGAAGAGCAGGATAGAGGACAAGGAAAGGGAAAGGCAGGTAATAGGCTCACTCAGAGCCAGGTCGGTTCCTCCTCTTGACCCAGGTTTCATAGGGAGGCTGTATGATGTCATCATTTCCGAATCAAAAAGGCTGCAGCGTGAAGGTTACATGCTTGCAGCATTCCAGGGGGAAAGGGGCGCGTTCGGAGAAGTTGCCTGCAGGAAGTTAGATGATCGGATAATCCCAGTGCCGTGCAAGGATTTTTCAGGCGTATTCAAAGGTGTGAAAGAGGGAGAATTCGACTTCGGGGTGGTTCCAATAGAAAATTCGTCAGAGGGAACGATCACCCCGGTAGGTCACCTTATTTCAGATGGTGACCTGAATATAGTTGGGGAGGTGAATCTGCAAATCCATCACTCGCTTCTCAGCCACAAGGGACTTCCTATGGAAGAGGTGAAAGTTGTATATTCGCATCCACAGGCGCTTGCCCAGTGCAGGGATTTCATCTCAAGGAACAAAATGGAACCGAGACCTTTCTACGACACAGCCGGTGCTGCAATGATGATAGCCAGGGAAAAACCTGCAGGAGCTGCAGCGATTGCCAGCAGCGTGTGTTCTGACATTTATGGGTTGGACGTCCTGAGGGAGGGGGTAGAAGATTCAAAATACAATACTACACGCTTTGTAGTCATTTCAGGGAAGATGAGAGGTGAGAGTGGGAACAAGTGTTCAATCACGTTCTCTACAGAAGACAAGGTTGGAGCACTGACAACAGTTCTTAACGTTTTCAAAGAAGAGGGGATAAACCTCACCATGATTGAGTCCATCCCGTCAAGGAACTCCCCAGGAAGATCGAAGTTCCTTATAGATTTCAAAGGTGACTATTCTGAAGAGAATGTCGGCAGGGCGCTGAAAAAGATCAGGAGTTCCACCACTGGATTGAGGCTCTTAGGATGCTATAGGAGTTGGGAATTGTGAGATGCGCGATCGTAGGAATAGGAAGGATGGGAAGATGGCTTGCGAATGTACTGAAAGAAGAATGGGACATTGCGGTGTATGACACAGAGCAGCAAAAGACGGAGGGTATAACAGGAGTAAAAGTACTCCAGTCGGTTGAAGAGATCGAAGTCTTCCGGCCCAACATACTTATCAATGCCGTAACACTGGGCAACACGATAAGGGTTTTTGAGGAGGTAGTCCCGTTCCTTCCAGAGGAATGCATACTGGCAGATATAACATCCATAAAGGGGGAACTGCAAAATTACTATCAAAAAAGCGGTCACAGGTATGTCTCGAGTCATCCGATGTTCGGGCCAACCAACGCAAATATGAAGCGGCCAGATGGGGAGAGCGCTATAATCATAAAGGAGTCGTCAGAGGAGGGAAAGAAGATCTTCCGTGAAATATACTCAAAGATCAAGTTGAATCTCTACGAATTCACCTTCAGCGAACATGACTCCATGATGGCTTATTCCCTGACGCTTCCATTCTCCTCATCCATGGTATTCGCCGGATGTGTCGACAGAAAGGCGGTCCCGGGAACAAACTTCAGGAAGCACATGGAACTGGCCAAGGGTATTCTGTCAGAGGACGACAGTCTCCTCTCTGAGATCCTCTTCAACCCGGAGTCGATTAAGCAACTAGAAAGGATAACTTCAAAATTGGAGTTTCTGAAACATATAATCATGGAAAAGGACTACGAAGAGGCGGGAAAATTTTACGACAGACTGAGGGACAACATATTTCAGTAGCTCAAATTTTGCGAGAAAGGCTGACTTTGTAGAAAATATGTGCCAGTGAAAGAATGCTGGAATGGATCATTCCGTTCAAACACTTGCAGTATCAGATACTACAGCAAACACTGTCCTTCGGACTCAGAACAAATTTATAATGTCGCCGGAATTGGCCGAAGGTGGAAAAACCTTCCTTGTTCAAGAGGCTGGCGAGCATTGGAGAGAAAAATCTGCTGATCGAACTGACAGTCTATCCGGATCTTTCAGTAAGCGTTGCTGATATTCTAATGGAGATGATGCAGGGGAAAAGGGAAGATCTGGAGGCACTGAACGAATCAGTGAAGATGAAGGAGAAGGAGGGGGATAACTATTCCAAAAAGTTCAATGCTCTGGTCACCAGGGGCGCAGTCAATCCTAGCCTGATCGACAACCTGCTATTTCTAATAAACAGGCTCGATGACGTTATTGACAGATCGTATTACCTGAGCAGGGAAATAAAGCGCATGAATTTCGATTACGTGCCGAGAAATGGAAACATCTCTACGGTCACCGGCCCATTTTACCAAAAGTTCGTCCATATGCTGACCTCAGGCAAGGAAGCCATGAGTTGCGTGAAAGGGATGCTTTCAGAAGCGGGAATGGACAGCATAAGGGACTACATGAAGAAGATAGAGATAATAGAGGAGGCAGTAGACGATCTCAAGGATTCAGTGCTGGATGAAACCTACAGGAGGGCGGACGAGATGAACTATCTTGTTTTCAACCACATCACCAGCATGGTTCACAAGATCGACGACATGGTTGACGATTGCGAGGATGCAGCAGGTCTCATCCTGTCAATATATGAATCCCTGACGAGATAGGATGCAGCTTTTCCTTGTAGCAGTTTTACTAGGCGGAATTCTGACGATACTAGTCTCCGGCAACAACCTTTCAGTTTCGGTGGGGACCCTTATTGGGGCGAAGATTGTAAGAAGGAGCACGGGTATCTTGATAGGAATAATTGGTTACATCACAGGATTGATCATCGAGGGGGATAGACTGCGCTACGCGGCGACATCGTTGCTCCCCCACTCTTTCTATTATGTTTCCATGGCCCTCCTCATATCTATCATAGCATTCATCCTGGCCACTGTCCTCAGGTCTCCGCTCTCACTGACAATGGTTCTAGTGGGCACTGTTATAGGGATTTCAATTCACCTGGGGAGAATACCAGAAGAGAATCTATTGCTGCTGATCGTGATAATGTGGGTTGCTTCACCGATCATGTCAATCGCAATATCGTATTTCTTTAACAAAAGTATGGTGAAACGGAATCCCAGGAATATATGGAAGACAGCAACTACCCTGAAGTGGCTGTTGGTGGGGGCAGCTTTTTTCACCTCATTCACTCTGGGTGCGAATACCCTTGGATTCATCCTGAATCTCGTAGGAGGAGGTACCTTGGTGACTGCAGTCATGGTAGTCGGTATTGTTATAGGTTCCATATTCTTCAGCGAAGGTGCAATAAGGAGGGTGGGGGAGGAGATGTACAGCATGAGATATTCTAGTGCTGTCGTATCTCTCTTGGGAAGTGCGGCGCTTGTAGAGGCTGCGACTATACTGGGAATACCACTATCAAACAGTCAGACTCTTTCAGCAAGTGTCGTCGGAAGCGGACTTTCCTACAAATTCAAGGCGATCAACTTCCGCCCTTTCCTGTTGATTGTGGAAACTTGGGTAATTTCGACATTCATCGGACTTTTCCTGGGTTATCTGGTATGAATATATTGAAAAAGGTGATCTGCTCTCCCGGATCATGATGAAAGAATTAAGGCATTCGAAACATGCCACTTCTAATGTTTCTCATTTTCTCTGTTTGTAAACTCAAAATGGTCAGATATTTGAAGGAGTTACATTGTGGTCGGTTATCGTGCCGTGGGTCGACAGAAAATCCCGTCAGGTTCAGCAGAAAATGCACTTAATATATATTATATTGAGTAGTAAGTAGTCCCCATTTAATACTTTCATTATCTATTTGCCATTTCAGCAATATAGCCGATGATGACAAATGGACAGTGATACAGACAGGATTGTAGAGGCTATCAACGGATCAAAGGCTTCAGGTTTCCACTACAAGACCTGGTTTACTGCGGGAATGGGCTTCTTTACAGATGCGTACGATCTCTTCATAATAGGCGTTGTTCTTTCGCTACTCCCACTCGCAGGATGGCACAAGTTGACGACTTTTGAGACGTCACTCGTAGCATCAACAGCACTGATAGCAGCGGTTGTTGGAGCAACGATATTCGGAAGATTGCTTGACAGGCTCGGAAGAAAGGCTGTTTATGGCCTTGAGTTAATAATCCTGGTCATAGGAGCGCTGGGAAGTGCATTCCTAACACCTGTGAACGGAGTAGGCGCTCTCATTGCCTGGAGATTCCTTCTGGGCGTAGGCATAGGGGGCGACTACGCTACGAGCTCCGTGATAATGAGCGAATACTCTAACACGAAGAACAGAGGAAGGTTCGTAGGGATGGTGTTTTCGATGCAGAGTCTGGGTCTAGTCGCAGGGCCTCTGGTAGCACTCGGGTTCCTAACAAGCGGAGTGGTTCCAGTTATAGCTTGGAGACTGCTGCTTGCAGTAGGAGCAATCCCAGCTGCAGTTGTCATATACTACAGGAGACGCATGCCGGAACCTCCCAAATACTCTGCAATAGTTAGGGGGAACGTGAACAAAGCTGCAAAAGACTTGACTAGCTATGCGAATATAAACATCTCTGTCACGTCCCAAAAGACTGCAGCTAAAAGCCACCTATCAATTATCAGGATACTTACAGACTGGAGGCTTTTGGCCCTGATAATAGGAACTGCCGGATCGTGGTTCCTCATGGACTGGGCGCTATATGGTAACAGCATTATGTCCAGCGAGATGCTTGGATTCCTCGTCCCTTCCAGTCTGAATGGTCTTTCCCACGTGATCAGGTCGACAGAGCTTTCCGCTTTGATATTCGGAGTAGCTGCTTTCCCAGGATACTGGATCGCGACGTTCACATTGGACAGGCTAGGAAGGAAGCCGATTCAGATCGTTGGATTTGCTATGATGGCATTATCATTCGGTATTCTCGGAATATTCTCATATCTTGCAACTCCATCATATGTTGTACAATTCCTGATACTTTACGGGATAAGCTACTTCTTCATAGAGTTCGGTCCGAATGTAACGACCTTTGTTTATCCTCCGGAGGTCTTCCCAATCTCTGCAAGGGGTACAGGGTCTGGATTGGCTGCAGCTGGGGGCAAGATCGGGGCGTTCATTGGAACTTTCCTTAATCTGTTCATAACCTCAAAATTCCACCTTTCCGGCCTCTTCCTGGTACTATCAGGATTGGCAGTTGTTGGACTGCTTCTCACGGTATTCCTGCTGCCTGAACCAAAGGGAAAGGACCTAGAAGTTATATCAAGGGATTCCGAGTATCTTGAATCAGATAAGGTAGAAACTTCTAGGACGACGCAAGCAGAAAACTAATATTTTTTTATTCTTACTAAATTTTATTCTCTAAGGAAGAATACCAATAGTTCTCGTTATAGGATGCATAAAACGCTTTAAAAAGATAGGCTTTTAGTAAGTGAAGGTAGCTTGTTAAGCAAATGTAGGTGGCTTTGTTCCTATTTGTAACTTCTATACTTCAATTGGTCTTTTCGTACATTGTGGTTTAGTACTGTTGAATCTACCAAATCCTTTAAAGTATGTTATGTATTCATAATTGTGAATCTCAAAAACCACTGGAAAGCGATAACTGTTCTGCTGGTAGTTATAGTCGTAGTAACATCAACACTAATTATACTGTCGCAGCCGGTCACTGTTAAAAATCCCGGTCCTGGGGGCGACTGGTCTACTTATGGGAATAAAACGTTTGTTTATTATGGTTTAATGTTTGTATTCAATTCATCAAATTCCACATTGCTATCTGGTACTGTTAAAAGCAACTCATCCGGTTACCAAGTACTTCTCCTTACTCCTGGACAGATGTTTGGGTGGACGAACGAGTCTAACAGGTCCCTGTGGAATTCCACTTTTGTTCGAGAGGCGTTCAACAGGTCAAGTCCAGGAGCGACTATTACCATCGCTGTAAATATAACTCCAACTAGTTTTCTGAATAGCGTAGGAGGTTCAGGCAATTTGCAGCTGTCGTGGAGACTCAATCCGGATACGACTTACGTTCTGCTATTTATCAGTGGCAACAGCGCCAATCATGTCTTATCTGTCAATACAGACCTGAGCTTGTATTACACATACAGCCGAATTTGAATGCTCGGTTTGGGGCTACTCTGTCTGTCGCTTAAGGTATGTGCTTTTTCCTAGTTTTGTAATTTTAGTCACTCAAAATACAAACCGGTTGTACGTGACAACCAATTCAATTGCTTAACAGCTATGTTAAGAGGGATACCGTTCGATGGCATCACTCAAAGGAAGTGACACCCTAATACAGATAAAAAATAGCGTGAATTAAATAAAGTCAAACTATTTCATTTCAAGGATGTCCTCCTTCCTTTTGTTTTTCTTGACGACTATCACTGGGATCTTTACCTTTGAAATGAATTTGAGAGCTACACTCCCTATGAAGAAATCTTCTATGTAGGATTACCCCCTGTGACCTATTGGTACAGCATCAAAATAGCTGCTATTTGCCAAATCAATCAGGGTCCTCCCAGGATTTCCGTCTGTAATTGCTTGTGACATCTTTCCAGCTTCAATATTCATACTGCGGATAAATGAATCCATCTTCTTTTCTGCCTTCTTCTTTGCATTGGTCAGATCGTCCTTTTCCATGAAGTCCTCCGCTTCCTCCATTCCCAACAGATCAACTAAACAAACTTGCAGTAATAACAACGGTCATTAGAGCGAGACCAAATAAAGGCACAAAAGTCTGTACTTTCTTGATTTAGAAAAATTAAGAGGAATATGTAGTACGATTCTTCCAGATCAGATATGATCATCAAAAAGTGATTGGTGGAGAGACTTGGCTATGACTTTTCCTGGAATGCTCTCTTAGGCATATGTTTCAACTCTTTTCTGTTTGGAAAACAATGCTTTGACCGGTTTTTCCAGGTGGATGTAAATAATTATCAGAACAGGTTGTATCATAGGAATAACTGAAGGTGCTAGAGCTGCAACCGGGCTCAGGCTCAATACTGCTATTGCAGCGGCAACACTCTGATTCTTTGAGACTGATATCATGGCAAGTGCCTGGTGGTCTTCATAAGACAGACTAATCCATCTGCTGACAATAAGAGAAAGAATCAGTATCCCAACAATAATCAAAGATTGAAATCCAATCAGGTACACAACTAAATCAGGCCTTGTAACAATGACCGAAGCTTCCTTGAAGACCAGTACAAAAATGAGCGAGAACATTGATAACATTGTTATAAGAGAGAGGTACTTTCTAGACGTTCCGTTTAGGAATTCTTTGCCCTTGAACTTTTCTATTGGATATCTAGTAAGTTGCCCAGCTATCAATGGTAGAATAAGTATGTAAAGTACAGAGGTCATAACAGGAGCAAGCGGAAATGTGAAGTGCATTTGGCTGCTGTATAGATTCATAATCAATGGAATTGCAGGAACGGCAACCACAACACTCAATACGGCAAGAACTGTTGCAAGCTCCAAACTCCCTCCAGCTATGAGAACATACCCCATCGATGCGCTAGACGCGGGAACTACGTTTGATACAACGAATCCCGAGGCAACCGACGCATTTCCGAATGAAGGAGCAACCAGTATTGCTATCAATGGAGAGAGAACGAATACGTAAATTAAGGAAACAACGATGGGTTTAAAGGAACGAATATGTTTAAGCAGGCCTTCAGTCTTCAATTGTATCATGGAAGGATATATGGTCAATATTGCAAAGAAGATGACAAGATTTGACATCAGTCCTTTATCTGAAGCACTAAATGTTCGATAGTGATATCCAATGACAATCCCTAAGACAACGAACACCAAAGTATAGAGAATTAGATATTTCCTTACATGTTCTGCAACCCTATTGATGCCAAATTTGACGCTTCTGTTTTTAACTGAACTCTTCTTGATAGAAGTTGACATCAAGATCATCTCGACTGATTCGACCTTTTGAAGGAGACTGGAGGAGAGACTGTCGTTCGTTTCTTAATTGTATTCAGGAAATCTCTGTACTCCTCCTTAATTGAGCACAAAGTGTATCTCCATTCACTTCTTTTCTCAAGGATACCATTGGGGTAGGATTTCTGTAAGTGAGTGGATGCTGTTGTCTGTCCCAGTCCTAGAGCAGACTGCAATTCGCACGCACACACGTTTTCGTGTTGTAAAGCTAACGAAATAATGGCAGGTCTGGTTCTGTAAAACAAAATACTAAGCAACTCTTCCAGTTTCCAGTGCTCCTCCGTATTAACCGAGTCTTTACTTTCCAGACCGCACAGTCTACTTCTAATGTTCATAGTTCAAACACCCGGAATATCTAGGTTGCCACTATTCCAAGGCACTATGGTATTATATCGTGATATTTAGATATCATGATTTGATAGTATAAACAAAACAGCTCTTTCTCACCCACTTTCCACTAAATTTTCTGACAGTGATATAAATTCTAGTTGCTTGTATTAGTATTGTTCCGAGAAGCGCTTGTTTTTCAGTTCTACCCTTAGAAAGGAGGAACTGGCACAAAACTACACAAGTCATTCTCAAGTGAAGAGAGCCTAGTGCTGTTACTGCTTACTTTACATCTCCTGATAGGAGGGACGAATCCTTGTCGCTGAGTCTCCACCCCATCGAACCAATGATTTCCATCATGTGTTCAATTCTTTCAGTCTTTGGTATAGGTATGACAGAAGGTTTCCTCATCAGGAAATTTAGGGAGATTTGAATTGGTGTTTTTCCTGTTGTTCCACTTAGCTTTTTCATCGATTTTGACTGAGAAATTGACCCCTTGCTGATAGGAGTATATGCTACAACGCTCATCGATTTCTCCTCGCAATAAGGTATCACGTCCCTTTCGATTTCCCTCTCTTCAAGGTTGTATTTCACTTGATTGCAAACTATCTCCGCAGAGCTGGTTGAGTTCCTTCCCTCTTCCATCTGCTGGACGGAAAAGTTGCTAACTCCTATATATCTCGATAGCCCCTCCTTGAGTACAGATTCTATGTTCCTTATCTGGTCACCGATGTTCATGGTGTCATGAGGCCAGTGTATGAGAATAAGATCTACGCTATCAGTTCCGAGCCTTTTCAGAGACCCTCTTGCTGACTTCAATGCGCTTTCCTTGGATGCAAGGTTCTTCGGGTGGATCTTCGTTGTGATGAACAGTTTCTCCCTCCCGACCTTTCTTATTACCCTTCCAACGAAATCCTCGGTGTTGTATATCTCAGCAGTGTCTATCAGGTTTATCCCCTGATCAATTGCGTAGAGGAATGCTTCCTCCCCTTGGTCGTAATCCCTTATTCCGTATGTACCTAGACCGATAGAAGATACCTTCTCCCCGGTCTTTCCCATTTGGGTGTAAGTTATCATATGGAAATCATCCGTTGAAGGATGTGTAGACAATCATCAATTAATGCATTTGGTTTTCCGGTTCACAACAAGGCCAAGCTGCGAAAGTGAACTTCAACTGAAAAAGGAACAAAGAAACTTAATTACCTCACAGGCATCGTAGAATATGAAAGAGAATGACAAAATAGTGATCGCAGGATTCGGCGGGAGCCTGAGGAAAGGCTCCTTCAGCAGGAAGGTTTTGGAGAAGGCGAGGGACATGATGCCAGACGGAGCCTCACTGAGGATTGTGGAAATTTCTGAGATCCCAGTATTCAACGCGGATGAACTTGGCTCCCCACACAGGTCTGTGATAGAATTCAGGAGTGCAATTAGCGAAACTGACGGTTTCCTGATAGTGACACCTGAATACAACTACTCAATTCCAGGTTTCCTGAAGAATGCGATTGACTGGGCCTCAGTCCCCAGGAATGTGTTTGCAAAGAAAGCTGGAGCCATCATGAGCTCCTCAACAGGGATGATGGGAGGTGCAAGAGCGCAGTATCATATCAGGCAATCGTTCGTGTTCCTCGATGCAAGGATCATAAACCGACCGGAAGTTATCATAAGTAATGTTGATAAGAAGATAGATGAGAAAGGGGAATTCGCAGATGCAAACGCTGAAAAGTTCATGCGAGAGCTCCTAGAAAACCTCGTGTCAGAGACAAGGCGCCAAGCATCTCATGTTGCGTGACACCTATCCCAAATGTTTTCATGGAAGATTGATGGAAGGAAAATAGGAGATCAGCGCAAGGAATATGATAAGGAAAATCACCGAGAAATATATGTGAAGGGAGGTGAAGTTTGCAGTCAGCATATCTAGGAGATTCCTTTTCATGTTCTTCGAATTGCTTGCGATTCTCGTAAGCCTGACCGCCCACGGTATAGTAAGCAGGGCACCCAGTATAGGGAAAAGCCTTGGATCAAGCAGAACTGCAAGTATGAACAGGGGGTACGAAATCCAAATCAGCGTGACGTAATATATCATGGAACCCCTGTCCCCCAGGTACTGTGCAACAGTCTTTACTCCAGCCTCTTTGTCGTCCTTGATGTCCCTCCAGTTGTTCCCATGCAGTATTGCTACTATGATCATTCCCAGCGAAAATGCGATAAGAATCTGTGGAATCCCGACCTGTCCCCCCTGCAGTACCAGGGAACCAAGGAATATTCCAGGTCCAAATGCCAGGAATACTGCGAGATCTCCAAGAGCTATCCTCTTCCATCCAAATTTCGGCAGTCCGTAGACCACTCCTGCAACCAGCCCTATCAAAACATAGGGGATAATGACAGGTCTCAGAAAGATGAGATATATCCCTATTGCAAGACCCACGACGAAGACTGCAGTGGTGTAGACGAGGAATTTGCTGGTCGGTATGATGCGATCTATCAGAACTCTCGCTCCTGCAGAACCCATGCCTTCTGGCTTGTCTGTCTTGAGGGCAAAGTCAAAATAATCGCTGTATGCGTTGAATGCTCCGTGAACCAATACGAGAGAAATGGCCGATAGCAAGAGCAGAAATATATTAATTCTGAATGAAAAGCTAACCTGGAAGGCAAGCAGGGCTCCAAAGACAAGGGAGGTAACGCTCTGCTGGAAAGACCACGGCCTCAGCGCCCTCCAGTACCTGAAGGTCTTCTTCTCTGTGAGCTCTTCTGGCTTGAACTTGTTATCCGTCTTCTTCGGCTGGCCACGGAAGTCGCTGAACCTTATGTTATCAGGTAGAAGTTTTGCGATGAGAACATGTCCAGATTTAACGAACAGGGTATCTTCCGGAACCTTGTAAAGTAGAGTGCCCCGTTCCTTGTGGAAATCCCTGGGCTCCCCAAGCACTGTCACCTTTCCGACTCCTTGGATGAAGAGGTCAGGGGTATCAAAATCGATGGTGAATACAACATTGTTGTTCTTCTCAAGATTTTTCAAAGTCAGGCTGCCCTTCTCTACCAGAAATATCAATCCACCTTCAAGGGCATAATAGACCTTCGCAGACCAAAGGGTCTCTCCTGTAGTAGAAATGACCATAGTCCTGCCCTTCCTCAGCAGGTTCAGAACCTCTGATTGCATCGAGTAAGTAATCTAGAGTTTATATAATAATGTTAGGAGAGAGGAGCAGATGTGGCTCGCCTGAAGCAGACTGGGATTCTAAGGGCCAGTCTATTAGTAAGGCAAACGTCCATAGAACCGGGACGTCAATCCATTCTCCTTTTTTTTAAAAGCTACCTAAGTTCCTCTTTGAATATCTTGTCGTAAATGTTCTCTTCCCCTTCTTTCCTTGTGCTCAGGATATTCTTTATTTTGAGATCGTTGATGTGCCAGTAATGTATTCTCCAGGTTTTTCCCTTCATCAGAGTTATGTCTTCGCTGCTGGTAGAGAGTATACCAGTCTCCTCTAGCGTATAGAAAACGTCCCTGTCCTGTTGAGACAGGATGTTGTCCACTAGCGTGTCCTCAAATCCGAAGAAGCTCAGCACATAATCTGCCAGCTCTTCAATCTCCTTCTGATTCATCCCGGACGGTTTGAATATTACGTTAAGGGCCGTGACAAGCTCTTCCCTTTTTATAACCGTCATCTAGAGTTCATGGTCTAAAGACGCTTCATATTAATAATTATGTTTAATGCCCCTAATAACTCCCTTTTCTCATCGTATCTTCTGGCCAAAAGGCAATCAGTCTTGCTTCTTCAATTCTACCTTCAGTTTTTCAATGATCTTGACGTTTCTCGGGTCCACTCCTCTCTTCTGGGCGAGGAAGTAGGAGATGTAGTCGCCCTTGTGAATCAGAGAAAATATGTTGGAGAAGAGGGTTGACCCTTCCCCTTCTACCCTGTTTAAGACTACCCTGCAAAGCTCGGATGTGATTCTTATCCTCTTGTTGATCTCCTTCTCCACCGACTTAGGGGTCAGGACAAAGAAGTAGAACTCATCCTTCCTGTAGGTGTTTTCGAGGGCCATCGTGTCATTGTGGTTAAGCTCAGGGAAGGACGTCGAGTATGCAAGGACCTTCGCATTCTCATTAAACTGAGTCTTCCAGCGGTAAGCGACGCTTCCTAATCCTGGAGTTCCAAATATCACAGGAATTTTCTCACCGTCAAATATTTCGCCGGCAAATTTCCTGAAAGGGTCAACGGATAAGTCGGAACCCCTCAGCAATTTCCTCGTCTCCTCCACTTCCGATTCGTCGACAAGGCCGAGCCCCATGAAAATGGGGATGGTGAGGAAACCGACAGCCGAACGCGGCTGGTATCCTTCAGGGATTATGACGGACTCATCCACAACCTCTGCCAGTCTCCCTCCAGTTGTGACCGCCCTAATATGGGCACCTTTCTCCATTGCCCTTCTGGTTGCTTCCAGTGTCTCCTCCGTATTCCCGGAATAACTTATCGCAATGAACAGAGTCTTGGAATCTACGAAATCTGGGATTCCGTAGGAATTAACAAGGATAACTGGCTTTTCTGTGTAGAAGTCCCGGAGTATCATCCCAGCAATGCCTGAGCCTCCCATTCCAGCTACGACTATATTGTCAAAATGATCAGGAATCTCGATCACCTTTCTAAATGAAAGCTGTCTCTCGAGGGACCTGATCTCTTCAATGTACTCCATGTTCCGTCATGAGAGTTCAGCATATTAATAGGTGTGCATTACCCGCATTCCCCGAAGGTCAAATTTTCAGCTTGTATACAGTAAAACCTTTGTTTTCCATTTCGCGATTCAGTGTGGTTAACGATTCAATCTCTTCTTCCGTTATGGCAAAAGTGTTCTTGTTTATGAACTGGAACATTACCCTTTTGAGCAGCTCGAAGTTCTCTATACTATGGGCCATGGCGATCTCCTTTATGACTTCTGAAGAGTTGTCCAGGGCGTACTTCACCGAAGCCTTCACCGCATCTTCCACCAGCTCCTTCAGTCCGCGTGCAGAGCTGCGGATCATACCACAATAGAGGGGGAAAGGGAGATTATCCGCAGACGTCCTCCAACTCCCATATAGGTCAATCTTCTCTCTGCCTGTCTGAGAGGTCATCATTGCGATCCTGGGTTCCACGAGTGCCGGATAGCCTTGCCCTTTAATTATTGAGACTCCTTTGATGAATATCTTAGCATAGTATTCCGAGACCAGGTCCTTCTCCCAGACGAACACCCCCTTCATTTCATTCAGTGGGGAGAATAGCTGCGGGCCCGAGTAGTATGAGAAAATGTTCCCGCTCTTCAGCAGGACGTAGTCACGAGCATTCATCATTGCTATGGGGGCAGGGAGGAACGCTACATCTGCCTTAATGTCCCTGTTGAAGTCGGTGATCGCCTCGCAATGGAATCTTGGGTAAGAAGGTAACTTGTCCGAATACAGCCCCTTGAGGATGAAATGGTACTCCGGTATGTCAGGAAACACTATTTCCATTGTCCAGTTCTATAGCTCTCTGGTGCTAATAACCTTTGGCAGCATCTGGTAAATCTTATAACAGGGCTGTAGATATTGATACAGGGATATTATGGACTTCGATCTTCCAGATGACACCCTAGCAATTAGGGATTTGGTCAGGGAATTTTCAAGGAAGAAGATAGAACCTGTGGCAACTAAAATGGACAGAGAGGATCACTTCCCGATCGAGGTCTTCAGGGAAATGGGGAAGCTTGGTTTGCTCGGTCTTACAATATCACAGGAATACGGAGGGGCAGGAATGGATTACCTAACGGAGGGAATTGCACTGGAAGAGATTTCCTATTATTCAGGATCTTTCGGACTGTCGTACGGTGCCCACAACAACCTGGTCGTCGATAACATACACAGGAATGCCACCAGGGAACAGAGGGAAAGATACCTTCCAGGTCTGGTGAAGGGCGAGAAGATAGGGTCCCTTTGCCTTACTGAACCAGGTGCGGGGTCTGATGCACTTGGAGGGATGAAGACCGCATACGAACAGAAAGGGGCACATTACGAGATAAACGGGTCTAAGACGTTCATTACCAATGCACCGGTTGCAGACGTTTTCCTGGTTTATGCCAGGAATGGGAAGTCTTACTCAGCATTCATACTGGAGAGGGAGGATGGTGTCGAAACACCCAGGAAGATCCCGAAAATGGGGATGAGGGGTTCGCCTACAGGAGAGGTTGTCTTCAGGAACATAAAAGTTGGAAGGGACAGGGTACTGAAGGGGGAGGGGCAGGCGAAGAGCATAATCTATCAGGGCCTGAACGCAGAGAGGGCCGTTCTAGCATTCGGCCCCCTTGGGATAGCGAGACGCGCTCTGGATGAGGCTATCAACTACAGCGATCAGAGGGTTCAGTTCGGGAGGAGGATAGGGGAATTCGAGCTGATACAGGAAAAGTTGGCCTATATGTTCACGAGGCTGGAAGCTGCAAGACTCCTCGCATACAAGGCAGCCGCTCTTGTGGGGAACAAGCTGTCAGATCCATCATATGCTGCTGCATCGATCATGCTGGCATCTGAGACGGCGACGCAGATAGCAAAGGAGGCAATCCAGATATTCGGCGGATACGGATATACTGAAGACTACCCTCTAGGCAGATACCTGAGAGATGCGATTCTCTACGAGATAGGAGCTGGAACGACGGAGATCAGGAAGATTGTTATCGCCAAGGCACTTCTGAAGAAGTGAGTTCTGCAGACACTGCAAGTGCGAGGAATATTTCACTTCGATCCTAAACTGGACTGAAGGAGTTTCCATACTTCTTGACAAAAATATTAAAACGAACATTCATATGGTGATGCGGTGATTTTATGGCGGAATATAAGGGATTGAACAAATATGAGCTACCCCAATTGCCCTACAGAATAGATGGACTGGAACCACACATCAACAGGGATATAGTCGATGTACACTACAACGGCCATCACAAGGCCTACGTGAACACCGCAAACAATCTCATAGATAGGTTAAATGGAATTGAGAGCTGGGGGGGCATCAGGATCGACATCCACGGAGTGCTGAGGAATCTCACGTTCAACATAAACGGTGACAAGCTCCACACTCTCTACTGGAACAATATGGCACCTGAGGGAAAAGGAGGAGACAAGCCAGGAGGAAAACTCGGGGACCTGATAGAACAGCAGTACGGCAGTTACGAAAAATTCAGGAAGCTGTTCACTGAGGCGGCAAACTCAAACCCTGGGACAGGGTGGGCGGTCCTGACTTATGACAAGGAGAACAGCAATCTCAACATCATGACAGTGGAGAACCACTTTATGAACCATCTTGCAGAGATGCCTATTGTCCTTATCCTGGATGAATTTGAGCACGCCTATTATCTCCAGTACAAGAACAAGAGGGCGGATTACGTTGGTGCCTGGTGGCACATAGTCAACTGGGACGAGGCAAACAAGAAATTGTCCAAACTGCTCTAATCGGCTGTCGATTATTGAAGGCAGGGGGGAAGAAGGGGCTCAGCAGGGAGCCTGCACTTCCGCTCTAATTTTTTATATGGATAGAGAAAACATTTCATTGAGAATGTGCAATCAAGTCAAAGTGTCTTCATCCTGTTATCATGCAAACCGGGCCGTTCACCATGTGAGGAAAAGGTGCACGAAATTCAGCCAATCTCAGTGGGAAATATTTGTTTCATGAGGGTAAACATAAACTCACTGCCCGATAGGAGGGGCCAAGGGGCAGTGAGCTATTACTCAATTTAACTTAATATATCTACATTTCTACATTATCCATCTGCGAAATGTGGTATGAGCTCCCTCCAGCCTACCTGCTTCTGGATATATTCACGTCTGCTACCTCTACGAATGGTGATTTTGTGTACATAGTCTCGTCCCACCACTTGACCTTCCTGGTTTCCCTGCTCATTCCTTCTATGTTCTTGTACATGCGAATGAGGGAATCTGAAATCCTGATGCCCCCCCAGCTCTCAACGATCTCTCCGTTCTCAATGTAGAATATGCCGTCCCTCGGAATAGTGGAGAATATTCCTTCCCTGTAGTCCTGGAATCTGGTGTACCAGGTATTGTTTATGAAGAGTCCAGCCTTCGTTGACGATATCATGTCATCAAGGTCTTCCGTTCCAGGCTCAACAGATATCTGCCAGGGCGAGGGGCTGACTATGCCTGCATTTCCGGTAGTTTCCACTCCATACTTTTTGGCGGTGGAGAAGTTGTGGAGGAAATTCCTGACAACTCCTTTCTCCACAACAGGAGTCTTTCTAGTTGAGCTCCCCTCATCATCAAATACCCTGGAGGCGAACATGGTATCGTCGGAAGGGTCGTCATAGATAGTCAGATTCGCGTTCCCTATCTTTTGCCCCATCCTGTCCGAGAAGACTGACATTCCTGAATCGATCTGGAACGCCGATGCCATCGGAATTGTGTATGAAACTATGGAAGCAAAGCATAGAGGGCTGAATATCACCTTGTACTTTCCCTCCCTCCCCTCTCTTATGCCCCTCACCTTTCTTCCCAGGTCCAGGGCCTCATCTGCCTGTTTGTTAAGTTCAGGAATGTCATCATCCGTGGATGTCGCTATCGATGTCTGTACCGGATAATCCGTGTCGTCGAATGCCCTAGCCACGAACTCAATCCCGAACTGTTTCCCTTTCCCACTGTTGAAAGGGGTCAGGATTTCATCTTCCTCCTCCCTCTTGTAAAATACCCCTCCGACCCTCTTCACGAACGGTTTGACCTCCTCTATGTAATCGTTGACGAAATCCAGCCCCACAATTTCCCTCAGCCTTTCATCCTTCATGTCTTTCTTCCTGTACTTCCCCTTCCTGTCGTAGAGGCTGAAGAAATCTTCATTCTTCTCTATGCTATCGAGGGCGGAGATAGCCAGTGATGCCATCTTTTCCAGATCTGCCTCCCTCTTCAGGTCGAACATGAAAGTCCTCCCATTCTTTGCAAGGAATATGGAAGCGAACTCTTCGTTCCATTCATTGCTGATGTCCACCTGGTTGTTTGAAAACCTGATCTGAGTGACCCTAGACCTTGTCAGATGTACTGCAGCCTGGTCAACCTTCCTTTCC
>JAMCUN010000012.1 GCA_023381415.1 Thermoplasmatota archaeon
TTTTTCGTACTTAATTCTTCCGGATTCTTACTTCTGTCAATACGCCGTGGGGGAGATTTGAACTCCCGATCTCGTGAGAGAACCAGATCTCAAGTCTGGCGCGTTAGGCCGCTTCGCTACCACGGCTCAACCCTTTAATAACAGGTTTGATATAGCCTTTTACCAATGGATTTTAAGGGAGCTTTAAGGAAAATAAAGGATGATGGACGCTATATTGACGCTAAGATTGTGGCTATCCAGTTACCTGAAGGGATGAAGAGGTGGATTGGAGAGATAACGGAGGAGCTCAGAGGCAAAGAGCTTATTTTCGTAGGAGACCCGTTCTGGGGCGCCTGCGACATACCACAGAACGGCAACTGGGATCTGCTGATACAATTTGGACACAGCCCAATACCCAACCTTGGTTCCTTCAAGAACGTAATTTTCGAGGAGATACAAGAGGGCTTGGATTTTGATATTTCTCCCGAGAGGGTCCCTTTCAAATCTCTAATCCTAACATCAAATGTTACTTATTCCAATCAGCTCCCCAAAATCAAGAGAAAGCTCGAGGATTCAGGGATAAAGGTTACTCTGAGGAAGGGAGACTCTAGAGTTTTCTATCCTGGCCAGATACTGGGATGCAATATTTCTTCTGCAAGAGGAGTGGAGGAGAACGTGCTTTTCGTGGGAGAAGGAATGTTCCACCCACTAGGAATAGCCCTTGGTCTGCCTGACAAGAAGGTAGTCGCATTCAATCCAAAAACTGGCGAGTATATAGACATGGAAGGCGAAAGGAGGAGATTCCTCGCTCAAAGGTACAGCGCAATTGACCTGGCCTCCAGGGCAAATAGATTCGGCATAATAGTTTCCACAAAGATTGGCCAAACGAGGTATTCAATAGCGAGGATCGCGTCAAGGATCCTCGTGGAATCCGGCAGGTCCCCCTTCATTATAACTCTTGATCTCGTGAGGGACGAGGAACTGGTAAATTTTCCAGCAGAAGTATATGTCAACACGGCATGTCCGAGAGTGACTGTAGAAGACTATGGAACATTCTCCAGGCCTGTGATAAGTTTCTATGAGCTCCAGATGGCCCTTGGACTTAAAGATAAAAGCAGATATATATTCGATGAAATTGTTATGACAGATGAGATTGGCAGTTCTGGTTTCGGGAAACGGGACTAACCTTCAATCTATAATAGATGCGATCAGTGAAGGGTACATCCCCAAAGTCCGGATTTCCTGGGTGATTAGCAGTAGCAGCAAGGCCTATGCCCTTAAGCGGGCAGATGCGAATGGTCTGCAGACGCTAGTAATATCCAAGAAGGAAATGGTGACGGCACTGAAACCGATATTCGAACAGGTTGACCTCATTGTTCTGGCTGGATTCATATGGATAATTCCAGACGAATTGCTGAATATCAAGCCTATAATCAACGTTCACCCATCCCTCCTTCCATTGTTCGGTGGAAAGGGGATGTACGGTGCGAAGGTAAGCGAAGCCATACTCGCCAGCGGAATGAAGGTTTCCGGGACGACAGTCCACCTAGTGACAGGAGATATAGATGGGGGTCCCATAATAATGCAGAAATGTATAGAGGTGATGGATAACGATACTCCGGAAACCCTCCTGGAGCGAACGCATCCACTGGAACATCAGATTCTTGTAGAAGCTATAAAACAAATGAGTGAAAGAAAATATAAAATAGTGGGGAAAAGAGTAATCTTCCCCTAGTTTTATGCCAGTTTTCTTCCGATAGACTTTTCGTAGTATGCTATAGTGGCTGCCTTTTCCTGGTCGGTGTATCTCCTGTTGAATTTCTGTTCCTTCAGAGTCATTCCCGTCTTCTCCTCGTAAACCTTCGGGTCCATAGAGAAGCGTCTCTGGGTTGCATCCCTGTAAAGCTCAGGGATAACGTTGAAGGCGCAGAACGGGACGACCTTTCCGTCAGGCATCGCATAGTGGATATCGCATCTCTCGACCCTGTCGACGTCGTAGGTGTACGGGTCCATGAAGTGCATGAATCCAACGAACATAGAGTTGTAGTGGAATGCCTTCAGGCCGTGATAGTCCCCGCCCGTGAATGCACCGAATATCATTTCCCTCATCTTGAATCCTTCAGGTGCGTGCTTTTCGTCTACGAACGTATTGAGTTTCCTAAGCAGTGCAGTCAGGGCAGATGCTTTCTTCAGTGTCTTGACCCTGGACTCGTTAATGTCCGTGGACAGTTCATTCAGATACTCGAAGAGCCCCTGAACGTCTATGAACTTTGTAACGGGGATAATCGATCCGTCAGGCTTCTTGAAAATGTAGGTTCCCATACCGCATGCAAAGTGAATGCTTAGCCTGTAGGTTGGTTTTCCCTTAAGTGCTTCAACGAAGTTCGTGACTGCTGTCGTGCTCGGCACGGTGAAGAAGTCTTCCCTTCCGATCGCACCATCAGTCTGAGCCTCAATCTTCTTTATGCAGCCCGGGATTGTAACCCTCTGCCTCTCCCTCAGCTTGTCCGGCATTCTTCCGACAAGTGATACTGGCTGGAAGTTGACGCTCCTTACGACATCGATGTTTGAGAGTCCGAATCTGATGATATCTCCCAGCTCTCCGTCGTTCACTCCTCCTATTACTGTAGGGACCAGGACCACACCCACGTTAACTTTCCTGTACGTGTTGAGTGCTTCCGGTATTTCCCAGAAGTTCTTGGGGTTTGACCTGGGTGTCACACCATCGAAGCTGGTATATATGACATTTGATCCAGCGTCGCGGCATTTCTGTATGAACTCAACATCTCTGGACGCCCTGATGCTGTTAGTATTTAGCTGAACATGTTCATACCCCTCTTCCCTGGCGATCTTGATGATTTCCGGGAGATCATCCCTCATTGTGGGTTCTCCTCCGGTCAGCTGAACTGCATTTGCTCCCACCGGCTTCTCGTTCCTCATTCTTCTGAGCATCATCCTGATCTGGTCCTGAGTAGGTTCGTATATCGGGTCGTTTTCCTTAGCGTAGAAGAAGCAGTACCAGCACGAAAGGTCGCATCTGTTCGTAAGTACTACGTTTCCTAGGCCCGTGTGGCTCTTATGCTTCACGCAAAGACCACAGTGCGTTGGGCAGTTGATCTTCTCTGCTGCAAGGCTGATCATTGGGTTTTCCAGTTTTATACCCTTATCCAGCCATTTCTTAGCCTTCATGTACATATCATAGTCTTCCCAATACTTCTCCTTCGTGACTCCGTGCTCGGGGCACTCCTTAATCATTCTCACTTCCCCGCCTTCTGCATAAACTAGTGCGGGTATTTTCATTCTGTCAAACTTGTTCTCTGCGACGCACTCTGGGCACAGAGACGCTGTAACTCTCAAAGCGAGCATTCCGGGGTTAATCAAATGGCCGAACTTTTCGTAAACCTCGTCCAAATTCTTCATTTTTGAGTTTGGACTGATTTCGAATTCCGGAGATAGTATGGACTCGAACGCTTGATCCATACCTCCACAAACTATGGGCCTATTAAAGAGCTTTTGTATTTGCGATAACTAAGAAATAGGGAGTTGTCTCTTCCATAGCTAATAATTCAATCATTTTATTCGATGGCAACTGAACATCCAGAAACAGGCTATTTTTACCCTGTGTAGAGATATCAAAATGGGCGTCATTGTGCGTATAACATCAGCTCCAGATGTACCAGGTGAAGGCTAAGGGTTATTTTTCGACATTCATGTCCACCGATGAAATTCGAAGGATAATTAGCGTAAAGAGTGGATGAATTATAATATAAACACATTGAAATATAAGATGAGGATGTTATAAAGTGGAAATAAGAAAGATCCAGAAAACAGGTGGCAGCACTCTGGTTGTATCACTGCCAAAGGCATGGTGCCAGAATTTTGACCTGAAGGTCGGGTCAAAGGTAATGCTCAACTATAATGAGAAAGGCGGGATCATGATGGAGCCCTTCGACAGAGGGCAGAGCTCCTCAGGAGCGACAGTGGACATTAAGAAAAATTCAGATATGGAAAACGAGCTGAGGATGCTCATATCAAAGTATATCCAGGGAGTGAAGAGGATAAACATAAGATCGGAAGACAAGAAGGCAATGGATGACGTGATCAGAAGATTCTTGGAGTACACAATAGGATTCGAGATAGTTGACGAAAAGGGAAACGAAGCTGTTCTTGAAGATCTCATATCCCTCCCGATGCTGACCTTCGACAAAGGTATGAAAAGGATGGTAACTCTCGTTAGGAGTATAGTTACGGAATCAATAAGTGATGAGAAGATACCGATTGAATATGTTCTCCAGAAAGAGAACGAAGTCGACAAGTTCAACATATATATCCAGAGGCTCTTCAGCCAGACGCTCAAGGATTATTCAGTGCTGCAACTCAACAAGATATCTTCCTCTCAAGCCCTCTCATACCTGCTTGTATCAAGAATTCTTGAAAGGATCGCCGATCATGGGGTCAGAATTTACACTCTCCTTGGAGACAAGAAACTTAAGAATGATGAGATCAGGGAGTACCTCAAGGCATCCATTGACATAATGGGAAGGTCAATGGAATATTTCTTCAATAAGGATGTGCACAATTCCAATTTGGAGATTTCCAAGAAAGAATATTTCAAGAATGAAAGGGAGATGATAAATAGATCCCTGAGGGAAAATTCCGAAGGCATCCTCCTGGCAGAAATACTTGAGGATGCCGAAAGGATTGCGTTGTACTCGACTGACATATGCGAACTCGTAATGGATTATTTTGAATAGGTGAGCCATGAAAACGGTCGAAGAAGTTAATGGTATTGTTTTTAATAGAGGTCGACAAATATGAGTGAATTATTCAAAGGGAATGAGGGTAGGCCCAATACAGCAGTGCTCAGAAAACTCGTCTCGGAGGGGATCGTAATGGCACCTGGAGTGTTCAACGGCATAAGTGCAATTATGGCTGAAAGGAGGGGGTTCAAAGCTATTTATTTATCCGGATCAGGAGTGGCAGGGTCCATGGGCCTGCCGGATCTTTCACTTACGACCCTGAGCGAGGTCATCGAGGAGACAAGGAGAATTAAACTTGTGAGCAGCCTTCCTCTGATAGTGGACATAGACACGGGGTTCGGAGAGGTTCTGAACGTTGAGAGAACCATAAGGGAGGTGGAGCGGTCTGGGGCGTCTGCAGTACATATGGAGGATCAGGTCTTGCCGAAGAAGTGCGGTCATTTAGAGGGAAAGAAGCTGATACAACCTTATGAAATGGTAGAAAAGATTGAAGCTGCTGTCAAGTCAAAAACCAACAAAGATTTTATGGTAATTGCGAGAACTGATGCAAGGAGCGTAGAAGGGATAGACGGCGCAATAGACAGGGCCAAGCTATATCTCAAGGCTGGAGCGGATGGAATTTTTCCCGAAGCACTGGAGACCAAGGAGGAGTTCAGAGAGTTCTCAGAAAAGGTTGGCGGCATATTGCTAGCTAACATGACTGAGTTTGGCAAAAGCCCTTTACTCAGCTCAAAGGAACTGGGTGAGTTGGGTTATAGAATAGTGATTTATCCTCTTACTGCGTTCAGGGGGGTACTGAAGAGGATGGATGAGATATACTCAAGCCTGTACAAGAACGGCTCGCAATTACCATAAAATCTTTGTTGGATGACAAGGAAGGAATTTTACGAGGTCATAAACTACCAGTCCTTCGAAGACGAAGACAGGAAACTGAAACAGAAATCTAAAGAAGTAATGCGGTAATCAGCTAATAGGGCCGGTAGATCAGCGGAAGATCGCTTGCTTCGCAAGCAAGAGGCCTCGGGTTCAAATCCCGACCGGTCCATTTAGCCGTTTTCCAGGCGTCAAGACCTCTATTTTTAGGAAACAGGTGGATTACGTTCCAGATTACTCGTATTGGATGCGTAAATGGTTCTTAAAGCCAGTTCTTCATATTCGACACAATAACTTCCTTGATTAAGTCAAAGCTCTCATCTGGACTTACTTCTAATCCAAATCCACCAGATATTTCCAGAGAAACGAACCCATGTATTGCACTGCGCATGTATCTTGTTGCATGAATAAGTTTTTCCCCGGAGAGCCCATAAATTCGCAGTACAGCATAGATGGTGTCAAGAATTTCTCCTGCAACTGCCCTGATTTCTTCGTCGTCTTCAATATCGCTCTCAACTGTTAAACTGTACAACGATGGGTGCTCCTTAACGAATGACCTGAATGAATCAGCGAACCTTCTGATAGCCTCATCTCCTGAGACTCCGATGACGGCACGCTGAAACTCCCGCGCCATGATTTTGAGACCTCTTAATCTCAAAAGTTTAATCAAACCCTCTATACCATCCACGTGTTCATATAGGGACGGTGACTTGACACCAAGTTCCTCGGCTATCCTGAATAATGTAAGTTGGGCAATACCTTCTTTATCGGCTATCTTCATGGCAGTCTCTACGACGATTTCAGTGGTAAGTCCAGCTCTAGGTGGCACTAGCATCACCTATGAAATCAGTTAGGTATGCGATAAATTTTTCGGGACATTCGGCCTGTGGGTAGTGTCCTACACCTTCAATCATGACGCTTTTTGCACCTGTTCGCGCAGCAATCCAGTCTAATTCTTTTTTGGGGTCTGGAAAGTCAGTGTCTTTGGAGCCCATAACTATCATCGCGGGAACATTCATGTGTTCTATATTCTCTTCTGCTTTGCTATGGTCGGTGGCAGCCATTTTTTGGAATGCTTTCATCCTTCCCTTGCAACGGAGCATTGTTTTTACAGAGAGACTGTATGTTTCCATATCAGGCGGCTTCATCGAAGGATACAGCTTGGAAGACTGATATCTAGTCCATACTGAAGCCCCCCAAGGTTTTGCAAGGGCAAGCCGGAACAAAAGAAGTTTGGAGCGAGGTATATGGACATTTCGAACGAACGGGGAAACGAGCACAACTTTTGAAATCAGCTCAGGGTGCTGAGCGGACACTATAACAGCTGCACCAGCAGAGATTGAGTTACCTATAAGGATCACTGATTTCAGATCAAGTTGATTTATGAGTGAAACAATGTCAAGGGCAATTGATGACTCTGAGTAATCTCGCCACTTAACGGTTGAATCACCCATTCCCCTTAAGTCCATTGTAATAACCCTGTAGCCCATTCTATTCAAATCGTATGTTACAAACCTGTAAACGCTTCTGAGATCGCCCATCCCAGGAACACAGATGACAGGCGCTCGGTCTCCGCCTGTATCCTCAAAAGAGATCTTTCCCTCCTCCGTAAGAATGTACTTTGCACTTGACATTTTAATTCCACCCTTTGTTTTACCTAACTACATTAGGATATAACCTATTTATATAAGGTTTCTACTTCTTGTGTTCTCTTAAAATATAATGAAAAAGCTTTTCTGATCACCCTTTCATTACAGTGTCAGCTTAGGAGCCCTAGAGGTAGCAGTCTCTAATATTTTCCCCGTCAGGTTGTGCTTAAGATTGGCTGCATAAGTATAGGAAAGCACTGCACAATTTGGCAATTTTTCTCTTGTTGCCGCGAACCACAAGTTTTCATGAATATTGACGTATACGAATATCGTATAATGTATAGTCGACCATACTCCAAAGTGAGGCAGAGGAATATTCGTGGGGTAAATTGCGTGCAGAACCTAATGGCTCCAGAAACTCTTAATGTTACTATATTAGAAGTTTTCAAATACCATAATTAGGTGCGGCTGGAAAATGAAAAGATTAAAGGGATCAGATGTAAACTCCAAGATTAACCAAGGTCAGACCTTTTCAAGGAACCAGTTATGTTACCTTTGTTCCACGATCTATTTTCGACCACCTGGAGAAAGGGTAGTAAACTCTCCCTGACGCTCTTTCCAAAATCGGTAAGCGAGTAAGTGACTCCTGAATTCCCCTTGTTCCGCCTTATTAGATCGAACCCCTGAAGTTCCCTCAATCTTTTAGAGATCATCGTTGTACTGGAAGAAGGGATGTCCTTTATTATCTCGTTGAAATTCTTTCTGTTGCCCCTATTGCCTATAACACCCAATATCATCATTGTATATTTCTTGCCTATGATGTCCAGAAATGGCAAGGATGGGTCGATGCAGATTGAAGTTCCCTGATATTCAAGCATGCACGCCTTGCTCTTATTTTTCATTCTTATATCTTCACTGTCTCTCACCGATCTCACTCCATCGTAATTTGAATCTAGTCTAGTAAAAAAAAGTTTACTTTGCAGTATTAATAATACTGACAATTCTAGATTCATGGAAGAGAAAAGAGCAACTATTAGAGTATACGGAATGACATGTGACGATTGCGTCGAGAAGATCAGCCAGGAACTCAAGAAGCAGGAAGGAGTGATCAGTGCATACGTTTCTCTTAACGAAGGGACAGGTAGCGTGACGATTGATCCAGATAAAGTGAAGCCCGAGGATTTGCTGAAGAATCCAATATTTTCAAAGGGGTCACATTACAGAGCAATTCTCTTGGATCAGTGAACTCAATGCCTGAAGTACAAAAATTTGATCTGGTAATACTTGGAAGAGGAGCGGCCGCTTTCTCAGCAGCAATTAAGGCATCGGAACTGAGCAACGGAGAGATGACAATTGCTATGGTAGGCACGGGGCCTTTAGGCGGGACTTGCGTGAACTTTGGATGCGTTCCATCCAAGTATCTGTTAGAGGGGTCTCATTCAGTTTTTTATCCAATGAACCCTAAGATGCAGGGGGTAAGCAAGACATCCGTAGGATTTGATTTTACGAAAATCATGGAAGGCCTGAGATCTTATGTTGCGAAGGTCAGGAATTCGAAATATGAAAATGTCATTGGGAACTATAGAAATGTAAAACTTCTTACGGGAAAGGGGAAATTCGTAGACAATAAAACAATATCGATTTCAGACATGGATGAGAGAGAGATTGCATTGGTCTCAGGATCAAAAGTTATAATTGCTACCGGGTCCCGTCCAAAAGTGCCTAACATAGACGGACTTACAGAAACAGGTTTCCTGACAAGTGATACGATATGGGAAATCAATGCCCTTCCCGAATCGGTCGCAATAATAGGTGGAGGTGCAATAGGTCTTGAAATAGGCCAGGCACTCCTTCACTTTGGATCAAAGGTCACTGTAATCGAGAGCCTTAACTCCCTCCTACCGCAAACAGAACATGAAATAGGATATGCACTGAAAAAACATCTTGAGGCGGAGGGCATGAAATTCGTAATGGGGGCCAGGGTAAATGAAGTATCAAAATCAGGGAGAATGAAGAAGGTTGAAGTGACTACCAATTTCGGTAGTGAGACTGTAGAAGTTCATGAAATCGTAGTCGCGACAGGAAGGCGACCTAACACAGAATATCTCAATCTTAAGGCTGCAGGGGTAGATACTGACCAAAATGGTCTAATAAAAACTTCGCTAAAAATGCAAACTTCAGCACAAGGGATATTCGCTGCGGGAGACTGTGTTTCAAAGAAAATTTTTCTGGAGACACTAGCTGCGAGGGAAGGAGTGATTGCTGTAGAGAGCATGTTCGGAGAGGATGTCAGCATTGATTACAATTCAACTGCATGGGCAGTATTCACCAGCCCACAAGTTGCTGTTGTTGGAATGAAGGAGGATGAGTTTTCAGCAAGAAACGGATCCTGCTCTTGCAGGGTATTTTCTCTTGAGAACCTTACAAAGGCAAGCATAATGGGGGAAAAAGACGGGTTAATTAAGATGATAGTCAATCCCAAGAACAACAAGATAGTGGGGATGCATATAATGGCTCCAAACGCATCAGACATTATAACTGAAGGGGCATATTCGATAAAAAATGGCTACACGATAGACGACGTTATATCTACTAGCCACATATTTCCTTCCATATCAGAAGGGGTAAAACTTGCGGCCCAGTCATTCATAAGGGATATATCCAAGATGGCGTGCTGCGTAGAATAGTGAGACTATTGAGGCCCTAAGGAGTGACCAGTACGTTAGAATGGCACCTACTTTTCCTTCCCGCACAGTGCACACTGCGATACTGAGCTCAACTTCCACAAAACTTCGTTGCCTGCAGAATAGAAAATAGTAGGACTGGTTCAGACATTTGGTACAACGGAAGGACATTTAAGCAATACCTAACATTCACATCTTAGTTGTCCGGGATAACTTTGACCCTAGATTTTACAAAAAGTCAATCCCTACCTTCCTTCAAATTTTTTGGAATGCTTGAGTTGATTCAACTTCATCGCTTCAAGGATGATTGCCTTTAGTGCGTCAAATTCTATGTCCTCGTCTTTATGTAAGTCAATCGCCCTTACTGACTTGCTGTCAAGACGAGCATTGAAAAATCCTTTTGGATCCCCAATCATAGCCCCTTTCGGGAAGGTCAACCTCACGGAGTTCTTAAGTATGTTACAGAAACAAATAATGCCCATATAGGACCAAACAGGTATTCCGAGGGGGTTGCTCGGTTTCCTCCATTTGATTTCCTCTACGATTGATGGGTGAACGCTCTTGATATTTTCGCGCAGGTTTGACAGTTTCTTTCCTCTCCAGTCAGGAGTGCTCATCATTATTCTGTCAATTTGCTTTGACTCGGTTGACTCCTTGCTTCTTTGATTCACTTTTATTTTTTTCATATGCGATTCATTCGCTTGTGAACAGGGCTAATACTGAAGGTAGGTCTTCGCACCCTCTTAAAATCACCAACGCGCATTTTGGGAATCCCATTTTATTCGATTAATAGTATCAATCATATCTTCCTGAGCACCTTGATCCTGTACTGCCACCTGCCTGACCCTTTTCCCATGATCTCTTTCTCAGTTGTTGATAAAGACCTGAAAAATCTGTCATCAGAAGAGTTATAAGGGAAGAGATCTCCTACGACGAAATATCCATTACTTTTCAGGGCAGCAAATACGTTACGATATCCATCAAATCTCTTCTTTCCCATATTGTGAAAGACAAGGTTAGATATAATTAGGTCAAAATTCCAGTCAGTCGGAAGTGGATACACAAGATTGTGCTTGAAAAACTTGACCCTGTCGTCTAATCCCAGGAGTTTCATATTCCTCTCCGCCCTTTCTATTGAGGATCCTGCCAGACTTCCATCCTGAAATGTGTCAATACCAGTCACGCTAGAATATCGGAAAACGCGACCGACTATGGAAGATAGGAATCCTAATCCACATCCGGCATCAAGCACATTTATCTTTGAATCAGGAGGAAATAGCGTGGGTAGAAGTGATGAGAATACATCTCTCAACTCCCCCCTCAGACTTTCAGATTCCTCCTTTGAGGCGTGATGGTAAGTCCCGAAATCCAATTTCATCTCTCTACAAATCAAGCCGATAATTTATATTTGACTAGTATCCTCCATCTAGGCAACAAAAAGTATTATTATTTATTCCCGGCTGAAATCTCAAACCATGATCATACTCACAGGCAACGACTTGACTCTGGACCAGGTTGTAAGGGTTTCTGACAGGATGGAGAAGGTAGTTGTATCGAGCGGTGCCATGAACCGCGTCAAGGCTAGCCGTGAAAAAGTTGAGAAAATGATAGATTCAGGCAAACCCATTTATGGCGTCACCACAGGTTTCGGGGATCTGATAAGCGAGAGGATAGGTCTGGACAAGATAAGAGAACTCCAAACAAATCTCATACGATCTCATTCCTCTGGATTTGGAGAACCGGTAGACGCAAGGACCGTAAGGGCGATGATGATAGTAAGGGCCAACTCGCTCAGCAAGGGCTATTCTGGCGTCAGGACGGAGTTGATCCAATCTCTTGTAGACATGATAAATGCCAATGTTATCCCGTTCGTCCCGGAGAAGGGGAGCGTGGGTTCATCTGGAGATCTTTCTCCTTTATCGCATCTAGTGCTTACGCTTATAGGGGAGGGTAGGGTGGTGGAAGACGGGAAAACGGTTGATTCAAAGACGGCACTTTCAAGAAAGGGGCTGAAACCAATAAGCCTGGAGGCAAAGGAAGGTATATCTCTTATCAATGGAACTTCCTATATGCTGGCCAATCTATCGCTGGGTTATTCGGATTCAGAAAACCTCCTGAAGCATGCCATCATCGCAGCTGGTTTGTCAATGCATGTTTTGAGCGCCACTGAAAGGGCGCTCGACTGCGGATTATTTGAGGCGAGGCCACATCTCGAGCACGGAATAGTGGCAAAGGCACTTAAATCATTCCTGCAAGGTAGTGAGAGGATAAGGAAAGGAACGGAATCAAAGGTCCAGGACGCCTATTCTCTCAGATGCATCCCCACTGTTCTTGGGTCGGTTCTCCAAACATTGAACTATGTCGGTGGGATAGTGAGGACGGAGCTGAACTCTGCAACAGACAACCCGCTAGTGCTAGAGGAGGTAACTTCAGGATGCAATTTCCACGGGGAACCCCTGGCTCTCGCGGCCGATTACCTTTCCATAGCAATGACTGAACTAGGGAATATATCGGAAAGGAGGATATTCAGGATGCTTGACAAGTCCCTCTCGGGGCTGTCGCCTTTCCTGGCTGAAAGGCCAGGAGTAGAGTCCGGGCTAATGATCCCCCAGTACGTCGCTGCATCTTTATGCAACGAAAACAAGGTACTGTCGTATCCTTCATCTGCCGATAATATCACCACTTCTGCAAATCAGGAGGACCACAATTCTATGGGGGGAACATCAACTAGGAAACTGAGACAGGTGGTGAGGAACGTCAAGGGAATAATAGCAATTGAAATGCTTGTCTCATACAGGGGGATGATTATGTACGGGTCATCAGGAAAGAACGTCAACACAGCCTATTCTATCCTTAATGAGTATCTTGGAGATTTCAAGGGTGACAGGGAAACTACAACTATGATAGAGAAGGTCACAAGGTTAATTGATTCCAATAAGATGCTCGAGGAAATCCCGATCAAACTGGATATGCCTGCCTCTTCTTCTTCCTAGAACAGATTGCGAATTCGTCGCCATCGAAGAATACCTCCCTTTCAGGATACTCCTTTCTTATTTCCTCGACCATGTCTAGGATTTCCTTTACGGTGAGATTAGTATTTCTCCCTATCTTCCTGTGAACTATCTTGTCCTCAAGGGAGTCCATCTGTACTTGGTTATCAGTTGTTAACTATAAAAGTTTCTTGAAACTTTCTTCCAGTACGGGATCATTTCAGCAGGGAGATGAGTTCTCCAGCTTTTTCGAGTTCCACCTCTGTCTGGCTGCCTGTACCCATATTCTTCAGTGATATGGACTGCTTCCTGGCCTCATTTTCCCCAAGCACTACTACATACTGGTACCCCATCTTTGCGGCGTAGTCGAGCTGTTTGCTTATCCCCCTGTCCGTAACGTTCAAATCAACTTTGAGGCCAAGGTTGCGCAATACAGATGCCGCTCTGACAGCATAATCCCTCCCAGCCTGATCAATGGGTGCTACAAAAACTCCAATTTCCCTCCTTTGGGTCCAGAGACCGTTCGCCTTCAGGATGTTCTCAAGCACGGCATCCCCCATCGCAAATCCAGTTGCAGGGGTCTGATCCCCCCCGAGTTGTGCTATGACGTTATCGTATCTACCCCCTCCAAGAATTGATCTCTGTTTTTCCTCCCTGTCTGATGCCTCGAAGACGCATCCTGTGTAGTATGCTATCCCCCGGACTATCTTAAGGTCTATATCAACCTCCATGCCGACTGATGATATTACGTAGTCACGAATTTTGTACAATCTATCAAGTTCTGGGTCGCTCACTCCTTCCAGAATCTTCCCATTTACGAAGGACATGATGGTCTCCATATTCAGCGACTTTTCCGTTGCATACGCTTCCCTCTCCTCTTCCGTGAGCTTTGACCATCTGTCCAGTATGTAGTAAACTTCATCCCTCTTCCCAGGAAGGTTTCTCTCTATCAGCCTGTCTATCAATATTCTGGAACTAACTCTCAGCTTGGTTACGTCCCCAACGCCCAACTTCTTCAGGATGTAACCCCCAAGGGAGATCACCTCTGCGTCGGCGAAAAAACTTTCACTCCCAAGAATGTCGGCGTTTAGCTGGTAGAATTCCCTCAGTCTTCCAGACTGGGGTTCCTCGTATCTCCAGAACTTTTCTACGCTGAACCATTTCAGCGGCTTCACAAGGTCCTTCCTGGAAGCAACCATTCTGGATAGGGTCGGTGTAAACTCCGGTATGAGGGTGATGTCCCTCCCTCCCTTGTCCTTAAATGAAAACATCTGGTTCATTATCTCCATTCCGGATTTGTTGGCAAACAGTTCAATGCTTTCGACTGATGGTGCGTCTATCTCCTTGAAACCGAACTGCCTGCAGGATTCCTTCATAGTGGCGAAAATTTCACTCCTGATCTCCTGCTCCTCCGGGTAGAAGTCCCTGAATCCCTTAAGTCTTTCAACCATTACCACTGCACTCTCTATCTCCACATAAGCCCAAACTATGTTAAAATTGCTCAAGAGCCGATGCTATCCAATCACTCTGATAAAATCCAGGGTGGTAGAGGGGGAAAGGGGCTATGGAGAAACCACTTAGGTATCCATATTGGAAGCGTAGCAGCACAAAGTTCCCCGTCCTTCCATTAAACCATCCCGCACAATGCAGGGAGGAACATATTCAGCCCTTGCCCTACAATTAACTATTTATATACACTATATATAAACTGCGAAAATTATGGCAGACGAAGAAAACATAGCAATTGAGAACATAGTTGCATCAACTTCACTCGCCGATAAACTTGACCTCAGCAAGATAGCCCTTGCACTGGAAGGGTCTGAGTACGAGCCGGAACAGTTTCCTGGACTGATATACAGACTTTCTGAGCCTAAGACTGCAGTCCTGATATTCAGGTCAGGCAAGGTAAACTGCACCGGTGCCAAGACGATCGACTCGGTCAACAAGACAATAAGCACAATAGTGGATAAGTTGAAGAAGACCGGCATTGCAGTCAACAGCAACCCGGATATCGTGGTACAGAACATAGTGGCTGTTTATGACCTGAACATGCAGCTAAACCTCACTAACATTGCAATGTCACTCGGGTTGGAGAACGTTGAGTATGAGCCTGAACAGTTCCCGGGACTTGTGTACAGGATAGAGGAGCCAAAGGTCGTCCTTCTCCTGTTCGGCTCAGGAAAGGTAGTCTGCACCGGAGCAAAGGAGAAGGGAGAAATTTCCCAGGCCGTAAAGATTCTAAAGAAGGATTTGGAGAAGATAACAGCAGTCAAATGACCGTAAGGGAAAAGACGGGCAGGAAGCGGTACGTCCACTTCATTAACCCGTCTCCGGAGAAGCTCAGGAGAATCGTTCAACTTTTTGATGATTCGAGGGTAGTCAATTATGGTGGCGTTATTGCACTGAGGATCAGGCATAACCAGTTGAGAAACCTCAGGGATAAGGCGGCGGAGCTGAACATAGGCATCGACATGGTGTCCGGGACCCTCAAGGCGCTCAGGAGGAAGGTTTCATAGTTCCAGGGAGAGGACCTCGTCTACATCAAGGTCCGTTCTTCTCCCTATCATTTCCCTGAATTCCTCGTCCCTTTGCAGTAGGTAGTAGAAGTAAATGAGGGAATCCTTGTTCATGAAGGCAGACGACTTGTGGACGTATCTCCCCATTACCATAGAAAAGTTCTTTCTGATCCCCCTGTACTTCTTCAGGGAAGACATGTTCCTAATCAGAGACGGGAAAGCAAATTTCTCGAATCTATCGCTCTTCAGATTCAATTCTGAGATGTAGGCCATCAGATCATTCGCATAAGACCAGAGGGAATAGTTCATCCTTCTTCCAACCCTGCCTAGGAATAGATCGGCAATACCTATGCTCCTCAGCGCAGTCTCGTAATCTTCCACCCTGGAATGAAGTGGGTATATGTTTTCAAGCAGGTAAAGGATGAAATCGTTAGGGTCCATCCCGACATTCATTATTTCCGCCTTGGTCCCACGGATATCTCTGTTATGGCCGTGGAGTATGTCGTTGATTACTGCATACGCAGTAAGCGTAATGTCTCTCCCTTCGGCCTCGTAAATTTCCCCAATTCCTTGCAGGTCGTTTACAGCTGCCCTCATGTCTCCGTTTGCATTCTCAGCTATCTCATTCAACTTATCTGCAGGTGCGTAGATCCCCTCGTTCTGGAGGATCTCCTTGAGGACACTGACGATCTGAGACTTCATGTACCTTCTGAACTCAACCTGCTCGCACCTGTCTACTATTGTCTTCCCCGAACTTGAAGAGCGGAGAGCATACAGGTCATTGGCAATGAGTATCACAGGATTGAGAGTCTTCTCCAGAAGATTGGCTATTGCAGCCTTCCCCCCGGCGTCTGATCCTTCAACATTCCTTTCATATAGGGAATCCACCTCGTCCATGACTATTAGCTTCTTCCTGTTCCTTTCATCTGATATTGATGAATAGAACGACCCCTTAGTTGCATTCTGTTCAATGGCATCCTTAGACCGTATGTCTGAGGCGTTGAATTCCACATATTCCCAGTCCATCTCCTTAGCCAAGGCGATGGCAGAGGAAGTCTTTCCGGTGCCTGGTGCACCATAGATGATGAGCCCTTTCTTTGACGGGATTCCTTCTTTCCACTTCTTGGCCCAGGATATCATCGTCTCTACCGCCTTTTCCCTCTTGAGCTGGCTAAGAAGGGCTGGCCTGTATTTCTCGGTCCAGGGGATTTCCACAATTACAGATTGTTTTGTAGTTAAAACCTTTGTCTTCTGGCGGAACAAAGATTAAATTAATTTGTTGCGGTTGCGGACTCATGAAGATTAATCTGGATGGGAGGGTAAGCAACATCAAGGCAGTGTGGTACGAAGAGCCGGTCATAAAGATGATAGACCAGAGAATATTGCCGGATGCATTCAAGGTCGTTGACATCAAGAACACCAAGGAACTCTTTGATGGAATCAGGAACATGACGGTGAGGGGTGCACCGTCCATAGGCGCAGCAGCTGCTTATGGCATCGCTCAGGCGAAGGCCCTAGGAATGGACCTGGAAGAAGCAGGGAAAATTATAAAGTCGGCAAGACCGACTGCAAATGACCTGTTTTTTGCTGTGGACTTCGTGCTCGAGCACAAGGAAGATGCAAAGAAGTATGCAGAAATCTATGTGGATTCAATAGTGGAAAGGTCCCGGCTGATAGGGGTAAATGGCAACGAACTGATAGGGAAGAACAAGAAAATACTGACCCATTGCAATGCAGGAGCCCTTGCCTCAGTTGATTATGGAACTGCTCTGTCCCCCATCAGGATGGCTAGTGAGAGTGGAAAAGACCCTTTCGTCTGGGTTGACGAAACCAGACCAAGGCTGCAGGGGGCAAAGCTCACAGCATGGGAACTGGTCCAAGAGGGTATAAGACATAAGGTTATTGCAGACAACGCTGCAGGGTTCCTCATGGAAAGGGGAGAGGTGGACCTGGCGATTGTTGGTGCAGACAGGATCACAGAGAATGGTGACTTCGCTAACAAGATAGGCACTTATGAGAAGGCAGTTCTCGCCAAGGAGAACGGGGTAAGCTTCTACGTTGCAGCTCCACTCAGCACGTTTGATTTCGATATAAAGAACGGGAGAGGTATTCCGATAGAGGTAAGGGGAGAAGACGAGGTAAAGGAGGTGAAAGGCGTCCAGATTTCACCAAAGGAGTCAATGGCTTACAACCCGGCATTTGATGTGACGCCAAACAGGTATGTTACTGGGTACATCACTGAATACGGGATATTCAAGAGTTCAGATCTTCACAAACTCAAGGGCAAGGGGAAGGAATCCACAATTGAACAAATTGGGAGTGTTCAGAAAGGAATTTAACGTATCTCGGGATGATCTCTGAGTGCCCGTGACAAGTAGAAACATCCTCTGGAAATCAGAAAAATTCTGCGAACAGTCTAACATGAAGAAATATCAGGAATGGATCGGAGAAAGGTACGGAAAGGATTTCAAGGAGTATGAGGAACTTAGGACCTGGTCAATTCAGAACCCTTCTGATTTCTGGGAGTCAATTCTTCATTATTTCAGGGTGAAGAGTGAAGGGGAATACAAGAGAGTGATGAGCTCTCCTACGATGCCAGATACTCGTTGGTTTGAAGGGCTGAAGCTTAACTACGCAGAAAATAATCTAACACTGGGGGATCAGCAAGAGCTAGTCCTTTTTTTCAACGAGTCTGGTGAGAAGAGGGCGGTCTCCAGGGCGGAATTCATCGGAAGGGCAGGTGGAATCCAAAAATACCTCATTGATGCAGGGCTGAAGCCAGGCGATAGGGTAGCATCGCTTCTGCCTAATGTCCCCGAAGCTATGGAGGCCCTCTACGCTACAGCAGCTTCAGGTGCCATCTGGTCCAGCTCTTCACCAGATTTCGGCCCGGAGGCTATACTGGAAAGGTTCAAGCAAATCACGCCTAAGTTCCTGTTTGCCCCGGATAGCTACACTTACGGAGGCAGGAGATTCGATAAGTCGGATGTCATAAAGAAGGTAATGGAAAGTATTCCATCGATCGAAATGGTTTTAATTCTGGGGGAACGCGACATTAAGGGGGTTAGTAACTCAGTACAATTATCTTCTATCATCAGGAACAGTGGTGGCCTGGTCTTTAAAAAGGTACCATTCGACAATCCATTGTGGATACTTTACTCCTCAGGAACCACCGGTCCCCCAAAAGCAATCGTCCACAGCCATGGTGGCATACTTCTGGAGCATCTGAAGCTTCTGGGCCTTCATTACAATCAGAAGGCCGGGGACAGATTCTTCTGGTACACCACAACGGGATGGATGATGTGGAACGTACTAGTAAGTTCAATCGCAACAGGTGCATCTGCAGTTCTGTACGATGGAAGCGCAACATATCCAGATAACTACTACCTGTGGAAAGTCGCAGATGAAGAAAGGTTTTCATTCTTCGGAACAAGTGCGGCGTATATCTCGTACCTCCTCAAGGAAAGGGTGAAGATCATGGATAGGTACCCTCTAAGAAATCTTTACGCAATAGGTTCAACGGGGTCTCCACTTTCGAGGGAAGGGTTCCGTTATGTTTACGAGAGCATAAAGAAGGATGTGTGGCTGGCCTCAATCAGTGGGGGAACAGACCTCTGTACCGCTTTCCTCGGCGGATGCCCCTGTCTACCGGTAATAGAGGGAGAGCTCCAATGCATAGACCTTGGAGCAGACATATGCTCATTTGACGAAGAGGGGAATCCAATAGTGGAGCAGGTGGGAGAACTGGTTATAAAGAAACCGATGCCGTCGATGCCCGTCTTCCTGTGGAACGATGACGGAGAGAAGTTGAAGGAGACTTATTTCTCCAAATATCCGGGAATATGGAGGCATGGGGACTGGCTTTACCTTACATCAGAAGGGTCTGCAATCATCTACGGCAGATCTGATTCCACACTTAAGAGGAGGGGAATAAGGATAGGTACTGCTGAGATTTACGGGGTCATTGATGCGATTAATGAGGTGAAGGACAGCATTATTGTAGGCATTGAGTTGGAAGGTGGAGAATACTACATGCCCCTATTCGTGGTGACTGACAAGGATGAAGATTTTGACCAGGTGAAGAGTAAGATTGTGGATAGGCTGAAGTCAGACCTTTCACCCAGACATGTTCCTGATGAAATAATAAGGGTTTCACAGGTTCCAAGAACGATCAATGGCAAAAAGATGGAAGTTCCCCTGAAAAAGCTGCTAATGGGATTCCCGCCAGATAAGGCGATGAATGTGGGTTCAATGGCAAACCCTGAATCACTCAAAGAGTACCTCGAATTCGCAGAATCTATAAAGAAAAGGAAAGCCCTCTGATTCCTTTGTTTTAGCTTACCAGCTCCCTAAGAGTGGATCTTTTGCCACATATGTTTTGCTAGCCTGCCTTCGTACAGGAACTTGTCGTAGTCCCTTTCACTGGCTTCCCTCTTCCTTCTGTGTTCTTCGAGTAACTCATTCACCTTTTGTGCAAGTATTTTCTTTATTTCTCCTGTGAGCATCCTGCCGGCGGAATATTCATCAGCAATCCTCTTGATTTCATCATCATCCTCCTCGAATATATAGTAGAGCCACTGGTATGGCACATCCACATTCAAATCTGCTCCCAGCTTCCTCTGGAGCTCTGTCGTCGCCTGTCCCCCGGAAAAAGCATACTTCATGATCTTCTTCTCGACGGTCTTGGGAGGGTCAGAGAGGTAGACTGCAGATTCAGGGATCGATGAACTCATCTTCCCCCCAGAACTGGCAAGGGGTGGCAGGAATTTGCTGTGTATTTCTGCTGCTTTGTGGTATCCTAGTGATTCAGCTAGGTCCCTCTGCAGCCTCCAGTATGGGTCCTGATCTATTGCAGCAGGGATCAGGCACCTGCTCTTCTCGAACATTGTCGGGACTATCTGTATAGCAGGATAGAACAGGATTCCTATGTTTGACGATGAATCAAGCCCGAACGTCGCCTTTATCTGTGAGAAATTAAGTCTCTTGGCTATAGATGTGACCAGAGGGTACATGTTCCTTATGTACTCCGTATCCTTGAAGATGAAAGTCTTGTCCGGATTGAACCCTACTGCAATTATGTCCAAGATGTTCTGGTAGGCCCATTCCGAAGTCTGCTTGAGGGTGTACTCCTGGTTGCGCATGAATTTTTCATCGTCTGTTATCTCAATATAGACATTGACGTCAAAGATATCCTGTAGCCACTTGGTAAATAGGAAAGGAACCAGGTGACCAATGTGCATTCCAAGGGATGGTGCCCTGCCCGTGTATAGGAAGAACCCCTTACCTTCTCTATAATCTTTGAGTATCAGGTCGAGGTCCCTGTGTGAGAAAAAAATGTTTCGGCGCAGCATGACGTGCATCTTCCCCTTGGAAATCGTGGAAATGTCGTTCAATATTTCATTTGATATCTTCTGGGTCCCGAATTGCTGTATGAGTCTCTCATAGTCTACCTTTCCAGTGACTTCCCAGGGTGTAACTTTGAAATTATCCTCTTGCACCCAGAGTAATAGTGACACGTGATAAAATCATTTTTGAATCTAGGGCTGATGTATGGCAGTCTCAAGTACCGCAGAAAATACTTCTATACATTTCAGCATGCACTATCATGACATTCAGCATAGAAGTTAGTGGATTCGATAACGGAGGGGAAATCCCCGCAGAACTCACATGCGATGGCAAGAATCATTCCCCTAGGATACTCCTGAACGATATCCCTAAAGGGACTAAATCACTTGCACTAGTTGTCGAGGACCCGGATGCACCAGTAGGATTGTTTGTTCACTGGGTGATATTCAACATAAATTCCGACATACCTGTGATCAGAGAGAACATAGAGAAATCTCAAAGGACATCCGAAGGTTTCTTGCAAGGAAAGAATGATTTTGGTAGAATCGGCTACGACGGGCCGTGCCCACCTAAAGGGCACGGATATCACAGGTATTTCTTCAGGATGTTCGCATTAGGCGGAACGGTCACTGTCGATGGTGCAGTTTCAAGAGACAGACTACTGAAGGCTATTGAGGGCAAGGTGCTTTCACAAGCTGAATACGTGGGAAAGTACAAAAGATGATCATCCAAGGTAGCCTATGAAGTGGTGAGCGATAAGACCTATGGCGAATGTTGCTATAAAACCAAGCGTCACGAGGCCAAGGGATCTAAATAGATCCCTCCTAAGTCTTCCATTAGATTGTATGGAAATTACAGAAGTAACTATTCCGTCCACCAACATAACGAGGGCAAATGAAATAGATAAGGCAATGTATCTCTGGAAGAAAAGAAACGGAGCTATAGGGACTATCGCCCCGATGAAATAATACAATGCTGTATTTCCTGCAGCCGACACCGCGCGATGCGTCTGGGATGCATCTATCTGGCTCTTTGCACGTTCCGATAGATAGGCACCTATCGTCATAGAAACGAGGCCTGAAGCCCCGAAAACGATTCCACCGACAGCCACAAATATGTTATTTATGAACACTCCCGTGAGTCCTGCAACGCTAGCAAGGACTTCTATAAGTCCGTCTGACATCCCGTAAATCGCATCCCTGATTGATTCTGAATTTCCCTTAAGTTCAGAACTCATCTGGATGAAAGCATCCTCATGTTCGCGTTCGTCCTTCAGAATCTTGTTTAGTTGCTCCTTTTCCCATTCTTCTTTCGATTCCCTTTCTATGTATTCTGAGTATTCCTTTATCGCGTCCTCTTCTCCTCTTTCCAGATAGCGGACCAGGAACGATACTCCAAATATTCTCTGGAGGAAGCCGATGTAGGAGTAGTATCCGCGGTTCCTTTTCCTGTACGGAGGGGGAGTTCCTCCTCTCTTCTTAATCAACTCAGCCCAGAAAGCGGCATGTTTTGACTCTATATTTGATAGTTCGATCAGCTTCTTAGCGATGTCCTCGTTCCTTGCGCTCTTCCTGAATGAGGCCATTACCCTCCTAGAAATCTGCTGGTAGAGGCTTGAATCGTTCAGTTCATTCTGATAAAAAGTTTCTGGGCTAGTTACCACGCGGATGCATCAGTAAATCGTTCTTAATTGTTTCTAATTTTAAGGCACTTAGATCTGGCTCCGACATATCAAAAGTCTGATCCTAATTTTGCATAGTGGACCTCAGGAAAGAATAAATCTTTTCAAACCATAAGGGAAGGAGATCATATGACCCAAAATGTCTTGATAATGGGGGCGGCAGGTCGTGACTTCCACAATTTCAATACGTACTTCAGGGACAGGAAAGAGTACAACGTTGTAGGATTCACGGCCACACAGATACCCAATATAGAAGGAAGGACCTATCCGAAGGAACTGGCGGGGAAACTTTACCCGAAGGGAATACCCATATACCCAGAATCTGATCTAACAAAACTCATAAAGGAAAAAAACGTCGATTTAGTGGTATTCTCTTATTCTGACGTAACACATGAATACGTGATGCATAAGGGATCTGAAGTCCTTGCGGCAGGAGCGAACTATCTGCTTCTAGGTCCGAAGGACACCCAGATAAAGAGCAAGAAGCCTCTTATTTCGATATGTGCCGTAAGGACAGGTTCAGGTAAATCACAGACGACAAGGAGGGTTGAAGATATACTTACGGGAATGGGAAAGAAGGTAGTGGCAATAAGGCACCCAATGCCCTACGGAAACCTCTTGGAGCAGAAAGTTCAGAGGTTTGCTACGATGGAAGATCTGGCGAAGCAGAAATGCACGATAGAAGAGAGGGAGGAGTACGAGCCTCACATAAAAAGGGGTGTAATCATCTATGCAGGAGTGGATTATGAGGCTATACTGAGACAGGCAGAGAAAGAGGGGGACATAGTATTGTGGGATGGAGGAAACAACGATTTCTCATTCTACAAGAGCGACCTACAGATAGTGGTGGCTGACCCGCACAGGGCAGGACACGAAACAAAATACCACCCTGGAGAAGTGAATCTGAGGTCTGCGGACGTCATAGTCATAAACAAGGAAGAAACGGCAACCCTGGAGAACATAAACATCGTGAGAGAAAACATCAGAAAACTCAATCCCAAGGCGATTGTCGTTGACGGGGCCTCTCCTTTCTTCAGTGAGGGATCGGAGAAAGTCAGAGGCAAGAAAGTGCTGGCGATAGAGGACGGCCCGACACTAACCCATGGTGAGATGAGCTACGGAGCAGCAGTGCTGTTCTCAATAAAGTACGGTGCAGCAGAGCTTGTGGACGCAAAGGAGTATGCGAAGGGGACGATAAAGGGTGTTTATGAAAAGTACAAGCAGATACACAACTATCTACCTGCAATGGGTTATTCCCCGAAGCAGGTCAAGGACCTAGAGGCAACAATCAATGCCACGCCTGCTGATGTTGTCGTTTCCGGGACACCGATAGATCTCACGAAGGTCGTAAAGATAAACAAGCCCCTGGTCAATGTTAAATATGAGCTTCAGGAGATCGGAAAACCGGACTTAACAGACATACTGGAAAAATTTGTCAAGGCCCACTAGAGGCTTTTGACTCTATTTTTTTTATTAATCCCTCTTTACTTCCTTCCCACTCCACTTCTATCCTCTTCTCAACTCTTGATGGTGACTTTGGATATCTGGCCTCTACGACGTTGAATTCCAGCCCCATAGATTTGAGGATATCGAACAACTTGTGAGATGGAAAGTTCTTCTTTACCCTTCTACCCATCTTCCTTGTTACAGAATTGTCAAAATATGTTTCCCAGAGGATCCGTTTCATTTCTTTATCAGGACAGCATTGATTCTTCCGCTCTGCCCGGGTCTTGACGTTACTCTTGCGTTCCCAAGTTCCGTGACTACGATTGCGCCCTTTGTGATGATGTTCCTCTGCGCGAAATGCGGGTCAGCTATGTTTTCCTTTACATTCAGTATTTTGACCTTTTTTGTCACTCCGTCCTTCGGGTCTGTCACGTTAACTTCGTTCCCGCTGAGGAGCACTGACTTTGTATTTCCACCCATGCCCCTAACCTGTTTCCTCTTGATATTTCCCAGTACCGTTAGTGTGGGTTCGTTACCTAGTTCGAACCTCTTCTTGTGCCTGTTAGACCTGAGCTTGCCTCCACTTATCTTTACGCTTGCTCTTCCGTGATATATGGCCATGTAGGAGGGCTATGAAAGGAAGGTAGTTAAACCTTTCACCCTCGAACCGCATTGATGGGGTATCCTTCCCCTACTGGGTGAACGACATCTACCTATTGTTCATAGGAACGTAAGGGAGGTCCAGGGAACCGGTGTACCACTCTAGGGGGCGAACTAGCTTGTTGTTCTGCCAATATTCTATTATATGGGCTCCCCATCCTGACATCCTCGAGGCCACGAATATAGGGGTGAACAGATGGGAATCGATTCCCAATACCCTGTAAAGAGGTCCTGCAAAGAAGTCTATGTTTGGCCATATCCCCTTTGTCTTTCCCAGCTTGTCTATCATCATCTTCTCAGCTATCAGGGCTATCTGGAGGAGCCTCTTGACCTCATCAGAAGGCTCCTTCGTGAGGCTCTCCTCCAGGTAGCTTCTGACAATCTTGGCTCTTGGATCGTACGTCTTATACACCCTGTGTCCGAATCCCATTATCCTCTTCTTTCCCTCTAGAGCTTCCTCTATGTATTTTTCTGTGTTGCTTGGGTCTCCGATTGCATTCATCATGCTCAAGGCGGCCTCATCAGCCCCTCCGTGAAGCGGTCCTTTCAAAGTTCCTATCCCGGTTGTGGTCGCTGAATATATGTCCGCCAAGGTGGATGCTGTAACCAGAACTGAGAATGTTGAGGCATTCGTGCTGTGTTCTGCATGGAGAATGAACATCAGATCTATCAGTTTGCTCTCAAACTCGTTTGGTTTGTTGCCAGTGAGCATGTACAGGAAGTTAGCTGAGTGACCCAGGTTATTGTCAGGGGGGATGTAATCCTTCTTTTCCCTAAACCTCCCAGTCGCCGCGGCAATGGTCGGAAGCTTTGCCACAAGAGAAATCACCTTCTCAGTGGTTTCGTCCCCTTCCCTGTTGCTCGGGTCATTGTCGAACATTACCAGCATTGAGGCTGCAGTCCTCATGACATCCATCGGATGGGCAGTTGGAGCCATCTTTCTGATTAAATCCTTTATGTCTCCTGGAAGCTCCCTTCTCTCCTTCAGCTTCTTGGTGAAATCATCGTACTCCTTCCTTGAAGGAAGCCTGCCTTTCAGGAGAAGATAGGTTACCTCCTCAAAATTTGACTGTCTTGCGAGTTCTTCAATTGCATACCCTCTATACCACAATTTGCCGTTCTGTCCGTCCACCTTCGATATGGAGCTTTCATCAACATAAATTCCCTCCAATCCGTAGTTTATGGTCGGTTTGTCGTTCACAATAATCAATCCAGATAATCTATCCAAAATACTTAATATTAGCTTTGTGACGATAATGTGGATTGATTTAAGAAATCCTTATTTCTTTATTAGAGATGAGCAACAGATGAAGACCGGCTTGGTCATTCTGTTATTCCTAGCCCTCCTGGTCCTGTTTACCATACCGGTAAGCCACGCAGATTCTCGATCCTTGGTTATCGTGGAATTCAACTACCAGGTAGATAGGGGGGCACAGGATTATTTTCAGCAGGTAATGTCCTATGCCGTATCCAACAACGATCCTGTTATAATAGTGATGAACACCCCAGGTGGATATCTGACTAACGGATTTGCAATAGTTAATTACACAATTGCAGCAGAGAAGAGCATCACTGTTACGACATACGTGCCTCCGGGCAACATGGCAGCATCAGCTGGCTCCTACATTGCCCTCTCGTCTAATTACGTGTACATGGGAAATTCAAGTTTCATAGGTCCTTCTGAACCTTATATCATTGGTGGGACTGCGCTGGAGCAGCAGCACGTCACCAACGCATCCCTTGCCTTCATGGAGTCGTTAGCGGAGGATCATGGCTGGAACCAGTCTGCTGTATATCAGATGGTTGAGCATAATGTTGCTTACACCGCACAGAACGCTTCTAGGATAGGTCTGATTACAGGTGTGTCAGATAGCCTTTCTGGGGTGATACAAAAGCTCGGATACGAGGGGCTCCCACAGGTCCAGTTCACGGAAAATACGGTTGAACAGCTAGAATCGTTCCTTTCTAACTCGACAGTTGCAGATTTTCTCATTCTGATAGGGGCCGTTGCCATACTTCTTGACATCTACCATGGGTCAATTGCGTTGAGTGTTGCTGGAATAGTAGCAATAGCACTTGGTTTCTGGGGTGTAACCCTGATAAGCTTCCAACCCATTGCAATACTCTTCATGATACTGGGTATCGCCCTGATATTCCTTGAGATAAAACTTGGACATGGGCTTGCCGTAGTTGGAGGTGTAATCCTGGTGATAGTCGGGGGGCTGATAATGATGATCGGAGTAGGATATTCTTCTCCTACTAATCCCGTGCTGAACGGGTCAAACTATGCATTTATAGCGCTTGAGGCTACGGTAGTTCCAATTGGGGCCGTCTATCTCATCGCACTCAGGAAAAAGGTCATGGCTGCTCCTGCTAAGATAGGCCCCCAGCTGATAATCGGGAAGAGGGGAAGGGCTGTGACCGAGATTTCCCCTCAGAAAAAGGGGGTAGTTAACGTAAGCTCGGAGGAGTGGACCGCAATCTCATCAGAGACGATCAACGAGGGGGATGAGGTCGAAGTTCTAGATTACAAAGATGGTGTGGTTACGGTCAGGAAGATATCTTAACCCTGAGGGTAGCAGTATCCTCAAGTACCTCGGTCACAGTAACAATCTGGTTGTCAGAGGTATCAGAGTCGCATACAAAACTCCAATCTTCATTCAGTACGGTTATCGTGCCTGGGGTCCCAGCCGGCACGCCTTTGATGACCCTCCCTTTCTGGCCGATCAGTGTTTCTGGATGAAAATATTTCTTTGTTATCCTGTTGGATATTGTAATCCTGAACCCGAAAAAAAGAAGGACTGTAATGACAAGGAAAAGGAAGAAAAGACCCAGGAGGACGTTATCGCTCCTCCCAGTATTAAAATAAAGAACCAAGAATAGAAATGCGACTAGCAGGAACATGGCAAGGGGTACTATCACCCTCATTCCATACTTCACAGTGAAGTCGCTTGGTTCCTTTGGCATACGTTTCCCCGCTACTTCGTGTCATTTGTGGTTGAAGATGCTGCCCTCAGCGTTTCAGTGAAAGGCCTGAACATCTCCGTGAACTCCATCGGAATCACGTACTTCGTTGAGTTGCTCGATCCCAGTGTCTTCAGCATGTCAAGGTACTGCAGTGCCATGGTCTTCTGGTCTATGGCCTTTGCCGCGTTGAATATTGTGGTGAGTGCCATAGCGTAACCTTCTGCTCTCAGTATGGCAGACTGCCTGTCACCCTCTGCCCTCAGAATGTTAGATTGCTTGTCACCTTCAGCTACCGTGATAGTCGCCTGCTTCTTTCCCTCTGCCTCCGTAACTACGGCCCTCCTTGACCTTTCTGCACTCATCTGCATTATCATTGCGTCAGAAACATTCTTCGGCGGAAGTATCTCCCTTATTTCCACATTCGTAACTTTGACTCCCCATCTGGTGGTGACCTCATCCAGCTTTGTCCTGAGTATTGCGTTTATGTTCTCTCTCTTAGAAAGAACTTCATCAAGTATGATGTCTCCTACTACTGCCCTGAGGGTAGTGGTGGCAATTCCCATGGCAGCTCCTTCGAAATTCTGAACTTGAATGACTGAATCTGATGCATTAGTTACCTTGAAATATATGATGAAATCAACGTCCACAGGGGCATTATCCTTGGTTATGCATGTCTGATGCGGTATAGTCAGATACCTTTCCCTCAGGTCGACCCTGACAGGAACATCTATCAACGGAATTATGAACACTATTCCAGGTCCTTTCTGCGCTAGCGCCCTACCGAACCTGAAGACAACGATTCTTTGATATTCCCTGACAATCCTAATGGCATAGAAAAGGAACGCCAGTAGAATGATCACTACTAATACTATAACTGCGTCTTCGGCTATATTGACCATGTCACATCATCAGAAGTCCGTATTAATGCTTTTTGAGGTTTTAAGCGTATTCCAGGCGCATCTTCGCAGTTTCTAATAGAAATTCGAAACCATTACAAAATTCCTTTCCAGTATTCGTTCACAAATCCGAGGTCAAAAATTATTAATATTATCTTTTTCTCTCAAAATATGGCCAAAGTTGACTACAATTCTAAACCTATTGACGACAATTTCTTCGATAAGCCGGACGAATTTCCAATTACGGGAAATCATTCAGGTCACGAGGTCAGGGCAGAAGGGAAGGAAAGGTTGGACAAGGACGGGAAGGTATATCCAACAAAGCTCGGCATTCACGGAACGAATGTAGCCGTAGACTGGGAGTCGTGCATCGCAGACGGTTCCTGCATGGACGTATGTCCTGTCAATGTGTATGAATGGTTCCTAAATCCTGGACAGAAAGGAACAGGCAACGATAAGAAGATTGCGGAGGGAACGGAGGAATGGAACAAGTACAGGACAGACAAATGTGATCCTATCAGGGAGGCCGACTGCATCTTCTGCAATGCCTGCGTGACTGCCTGTCCTGTCAGTGCTATTTCAGTGGCAATGAGAAAGTAGCACGACCTACTTATTCTCGGTATTTCGACCTATTTCGATTTTGTTTTTCCCTCTTTCATTTTCTTCCAGAACGGAGGTCCACGTCAGGAAGCAGTTGCTCAAAAGTGGATCCTTATCCTTCATTTCAGGTACTTCCCGAAGAATGAGGAAGCTTTCTCCCATGCGTCTTCAGATGCAGCCTTATCGTATGCCGCACCATCTGTGTTTGCAAAAGCGTGCTTAGTGTTTGGGTAAATCTTCAGCTCTATCTGCTTCTTGAACTTCAGGAAAGTGTTGACAGCATCTGGAATACCTTTGTTTATGTTAGGGTCATCGCCGGCGTACAGTCCAAGCATTGGGCCTTTCATGTTGGCAACATCGTTAAGGTCCGGGGGATTTGCACCGTAATAGACCACAGTTGCGTCGAATGGAAGTCTGGTTGAGATCCTGAAGGACAGACCTCCTCCCATGCAGAATCCTACAACTCCAAATTTTGCCGGCTCGAACTCTTTCTTCAAATATTCATATCCCATTGCAAGGTCCTTGATCATTCTCTCCTCCAGTGCTCCTCTTCCCATCATGAGTTTCGTTATAACCTCTCGCTGTTCAGGATTAGCCCTTTCCATAACTGCGTTTATGGAATCCTTGTCCCCTCGCTTCTCTTGTGGAATCTCGAAAAAGAGCCTCATCGACATAGCTATGTTCTCCTGACTGAAGATTTCAGATTCCTCCTTCCTTGAATAAAGGTGCGGAGCAAGCACAAGAAATCCAAGGGATGCTACTCTTCTGGAATAATTCTTAATGTAGTTGGTCAGTCCCCAGATCTCTTGAATGACAATTACTGCTCCCCTGGAATTCTTTTCTCCAACCAGGAAGGCGCTCACATCTGTTCCATCGAATGTCGGATACCTTATCATCTCTCCGTTATCCATAAAGCGCTATCAAAATGCCTAATTAAGGTTGCCTGTCGTTAAAGAAACGAACCAGCAGGATTATTAAACGCAATACTCACCTTCTCCTAACTCTTCTCATTGCTTCGAAACCGTGTCCAATGATCTCTTTGACATTATCGAACGTCTCAATGTCTTTCACTTCCCTTTCGTCGAACCATCTGCAATCCGTAGATTCACTGTTGGTCCTGAATTCTAGGCTTTTAGCAATGCCTAGGTAAATCATGTCGAAGTGCCTGTGAGCTCCGGTAGAGTAAGGGACGATTTCATCCATTATGATCAGTGGTTTAGGTAGGCTGTTGGCTCCTTGTGAAATAACAACTAGCTCATCTGTGTTCACTATCTCAAAAGAGGCTCCGGTCTCCTCTACTACCTCCCTCACTGCACATTCCAGAGGTGTTTCATTCTCTTCAAGATGCCCTCCAGGGTATATCCAAACCCCAAGCTTCCTGTGCTTCACTAGGAGCACCTCTGGTCCGTCTTCGCTTATTATAAGGACCCCTGCTACTATGCATTTCTTCAAAGATTCATCCTTCTTAAGGGCAAAATAGGAGTGTATGCAAATATTTTCTTGTCACTGGGTAGACCATGGTCCAAATCCTTAAATTGTTAAAAGGGCACAAGAGATACAAACCTCTCCCGTTGTTGTACCTCTTGTAACTTGCTTCACGCTGCCAGTGATTTCTCCAGATTTTTCTTCACAGTTGCAATGAACTCGTCAGAAGTTACGTACTTAGAAACAGGAGGTTCAGACAGTTTAGCAATGTCCTGAGTCATTACCTTGTCCTTTTCTATCGTGTTTAGAACCGCATTTTCCAGTTTCTTGGAGAAATCAACTAGGTCATTCAGACCGTCAATTTCTCCTCTCCTCATAAGTCCTCTTGTCCAGGCAAATATCAGGGCCGTGGGGTTCGTGGATACCTTCTCCCCCTTGAGGTACCTGTAATAATGTCTCTGCACAGTCCCGTGTGCAGCTTCAGACAGGTAATATCCTTCCGGTGAAAATAGTTCAGATGTCATAAGTGCAAGTGAACCGAACGCAGTGGAGACCATATCAGAGAAAACATCTCCATCATAATTCTTGCAAGCCCAAAGGAAACCTCCCTCAGACCTGATTACTCTCGATATTGCATCATCTATTAGGTAGTAGTAGTAATTTATTCCAAGTTTTGCAAATTCCTCCTTGTATTTAGTCTCATAGACTCTCCTGAATATTTCCTTAAAGTCAGCATCATAGACCTTAGATATTGTATCCTTGGCAGCGAACCAAAGGTCAGTTTTCTTCATAATAGCATACTTGAACGATGCGTCAGCGAAACCTTCTATTGACTTGTCTATATTGTAAATCCCCAGCAAGACACCTGGACCCTTGAGTTCCGGGTATTTCACTTTCTCATCTTTTCCGGATCTTCCCTTGTACGATATCTCCGCAGACCCAGGTTCATTGAATCTTATGGCAACTCCGTCGTAGATATCGCCGAAGGCGTGCCTCGCAACGATTATTGGTTTCTTCCAGTATCTCACTGCAGGTTGAACGGAGCTCACCATTATTGGAGCTCTGAATACTGTACCGTCAAGAATCTTCCTAATAGTGCCATTCGGGCTTGGCCATTCCTTCTTCAGGTTGTACTCCTTTACCCTCTCAGCATTAGGAGTGATGGTGGCGCACTTTACTCCTACACCCAATCTTTTGACTGCATTCGCAGCATCGAAGGTCACTCTGTCTTCAGTCTTGTCCCTGTTGCTAACGTGAAGGTCATAATATTCCGTCTTCAGGTTGACGTACGGTAACAGCAGGTTTTCCTTGACGGAAGACCAGAGGACTCTTGTCATCTCGTCACCGTCCATTTCAACTATAGGTCGACTCATTTCAATTTTACCAGTCATTTGATCACCGAAAACATCTCTTAATCCTCATTTTCTATTAATATTTGGCTTCCAAGTGGATTGATGCTAGTTAAATCATCTGAGCATCATATTACTTCTATTCACTTCCTTTATTGGAGCAAATACTGATAGTGCAATCTCCAAATTGAATTCTGCAAGAAGATTTCTAAAAATCGTTTAACGCCTGCCTAACCTGCTAAAGGTAGTACGTAAGCATACAGCCTTCCAATACGCACATTGTATGCTCAAAGAGAAATGACTTTTAAGGGATCTTCGCTCAAGCTTATGCCGCATCAATCAAGACGCAAATTTAATAATCCTTTGAAGACGTTATTCTATAAAGCGAGCACATAGAAGATATGGCCCGATCCACCACGATTCGATACTGTGACTGCATCTACCCCTGAAGCAACTTCTAGTTTAACGTCTTCAGGATGACTGTTGCCATTAACAATCAGGAGGAGTTTTGTAAAGACCTGTTTCTCTTATTCCTTCCCATAAGAAAGAAGGATTAACGTTTACTTTCAGATATTCAAGAATTGCTGGCTCCATGTCACTCTTGGAATCTTACTTCAATCTTTAAGAAAAACAGGATCAGTTGAAAAATTTATGATCCCCTCACCTTTCATGAAGGAAGATAGGGATTCTTCAAATCTGTCTATCTCCATCCAAGCATTGATCTATCCACTGTTATCACTATCGCATTGTTACCTAAATTTTCGGCAGGTTTGACCATATTTCTCATTACCGCTAAGTAGTTCCCTGGATAAAGCTGAAAACAACGCTCGGAGTCTCCTATTAGAGCCCGACATTCTTCTATGCTAAGGGAAGAGATGGTGCTCAGGACGAACTGGATTCCATCTCTATAGCGGCTTTGGCACTACCCTTTGGGCTTCACGTGAATTATCGATTGTAGCAGATAGAAGCAAGAGTAAATGGTGTTGGAAACTTCCTTCCAAACAGTGAGATTTCTAAGGCTTTTTCGTTTACATTTCTTAGATGTGTAGGCCATGCGACACAACTTTTGAACGCTTAATTGTTGTTCCTACAAGTAATCTCTTCTTTAAGTGATATCGGTAGGCTGCTCTTCGACCCAAAAACATCATAAGTTGCACTTTCATCCCATAATTTTCCTTGATAAGTTACCGTTGATTAATATTTTAATCTAATGAGTCAAACGAGCCTCTAGAATTTGGAAATATGCTGTAAAGAATGCACAGGAAACCCGCGGAGGAAGTTGTCTGCACAGTCTATCAATTAACAATGATTTACTGAAAGCAATACCATATGAAGCGTAAAACTCAAAGGGTTCTGAATGTGAGTCATTCATGAGTAGGTATATAACAAACCACGAAACTGGTTGTCAAATTCACTACCGAATAATCTTTATTGTGTTTGTTTGTTTACCACTGGATGTGACAGAGGTGATAGAGTACGGTTTGATGAGCATTAGAGGGGAGTCACGTCAAAGAGATGAAGACAGTGCACTGTGTATGGCTAACATTCAAGGAATCAGCGAGGGGAAGGACAAAGTTGTATCATTCGCGGCCGTAGCAGACGGAATGGGAAGTGGAGAAAGGGGCGAGATTGCAAGTAAAATTGCAGTTAACACCTTAGGAAAAAATATAATGGGTTTCATTTTAGAAGAAGAAATATCGAGTTCTAAAATAACGAGATTATTCCTAAACAGCGTTAGAGAAGCAAATCAGATGATATCACAGTACGCAAGAAGGAATGACATCTCGTCTATCGGGACAACTCTTACTGCTGCACTCATAGAATCCGACAAGGTTCACGTTGCAAACATTGGAGATTCTAGAACGTATCTTATGTCTAAATACGGAAATATAAAGAATAGAACTAAGGACCATTCGTATGTTCAGCAACTTGTGGATAGTGGCCTTCTAAAAGATTCAGAAGTAAGAAAACATCCCAGGAGGAATATAGTTACAAAAATAATGGACGGTGGAGAAGGCGTAGAACCTGATCTCTACGAATGGAAAATAGTCAAGAACGAATATGTACTGCTGTGTTGCGATGGACTCTGGGAGGCTTTGACTGACGAGGCAATTGAAAAGATAGTATTGTCGGGAGGTTCTCCACAAGAAATAGTGAGGAGTATGGTAAAGAGAGCAAATGAAATAGATGGGTCTGATAACATAACAGCGATAATTATGAAGAAAATTGAAGGAATTGAAGAAGCGTGAATTGAACTCCAACCGTTCATTTCAAAAGCCCAAACCAGCCAAATGATTTTATAAGCATTAGACGGCCTGACCATCGCCTTCTATTTCGTTCTTTATTGAATATTGTAGCCATAAAACGATATTGAACAGATCTTTCTAAATCCAATTTTTTCGCATATCGGTGCAGATGTCTCCTCAAGCGCATGAATAATGAGGAACTCAAGACCGTTATACTTTGCATCTTCTAATCTCTTCCAAACCATGCTTTTATATATACCACGCCCTCTAAAGGATGGGAGTACAGCTGAGCCATCAAGTATTCCATACTTTCCTTCTCTATCCATCTCCATCACTGCGAACCCCACTTTGCCCCCTGTTTCTTTATCATAAGCGATATACGTTTTTATCTGCCCATTATAACGCTTCGTGGCATTTACCGCTTTCATTGTTTGTAATATAGCATTTGCAGAGCCTTTATTCATGTCACTTCCGAATGATTTGACTATCAAGTCTAGATTTTCCTCCAGCTCATCTAAGGTTACCTCTTTGACGGAAGAAGTATGGCTTTCTCTGATGTTATCAGAAGATAATTCCATCACCATTCCGGCCTCTTGAATATCTGTCATTTGATGGAAGCCGTTATTTTTAAGGCGGTCTCCGAGATCAGAAGGAGTACTATCCGGGCCAACTGCCCAGCTAAAAGATTTACCGTATTTCTTGAACTCTTGTATTACGATCTGGATCATTTCGTCCGCATTATCTTGAGAGAAGCGAGCAAGACCAACGTGGTTAACTCTCTCTGAGTTTATAGGAGAAACATATCCTTTCAGGTGCGGAATATGCAATCTCTCAAAGCCCATGTTCTTAAAAAATTCATCATCTAATCCTTCCCTGTCCAAAATCGCATTAGTCCTTTCTATAGTTTCAATTATGTGGTGCTTTTCCATAGTTTAGCAGTAGATAATACACTTAAACTTTTTTTTGTCCATTCCAATCTTCCTGTAGATTTGAACTACTTAAGAAGCGAGATTAAGCCTTAATTTTAAAATCCAGGCAGAAAGTGATGATTATTACGTAGAAATTCTAATCTCCTTAAACAACAAGATTTAACTAAGATTATTATTATAATGTTATTATGCTGAATGGATCGAAAGTAGCTGTTATTACTGGATCAGGAAGAGGAATCGGAAGAGAAATTTCCATAAGACTAGCCAAGGAAGGTTTCAAAATTGTGATCAATGTTAAGAAACGTTTGGAGGAGGCCCAGGAAACATTGAAGGAGGTCTCAATGTATAGTGAAGGATTAATTGTTCAAGCAGACGTTTCGACTAGGGATGGTTGTAAAAAGATTGCAGAAGAGACTAGGAAAAGTTTTGGAAGATGCGATCTTCTTGTCAACAATGCCGGTCTTGCAATAGCTATGCCATTCATGGAGTGCGATGATAAACTTATAGAGAAGATAGTTTCAACTGACTTCCTTTCAGTGATATACTGCACACAGGAGATTGTGAAGATAATGCCTGAAGGAAGTTCAATAGTAATGATGACATCCCTATCTGGGATCAAACCAATGAAATATTTATCGCTCTACGGTAGCCTCAAAGCTGCAGTTATTAGATTAACAGAATACCTGGCACTGGAGTTAAGTCCAAACAAGATCAGAGTAAACTCGATTGCTCCGTCTGTGGTTAGGACAAAGATGGGAGACAGCCTCTTAAATTTTCTGAACTTGAAGGAAGAAGAATATGCCGACAAGTACACTCTGACTGGAAGCGTAATTTTTCCTAAAGAAATAGCAGCTACGGTTGTGTACCTCCTAGAATCACCTAACATCAATGGACAGACTCTAATAATAGACTCAGGCCAATCGCTAATGCTGAATTTTCCTGGGCAGCAGTGATTTTTTCTCTTTGACAAACAGGATTGGTCATCCCTTCGTTTGGTTATTTTATCCGTTACTGGGGTTATTCAAGACCAGAAGAATAGGCAGGAATGTCTAAGAAAGTTGAGGGCCGACTGGGCAATAAGCCAAAAATTACTGACCTGTAAATTTTCTACGCAATACTTAATTGAAATCTGGAGGCAATCCATAAATGTATTGAGTCGCACTTAGAAGTAATGACCTAACTCAATATTCCAAATACTTAGATTCTTTCTAATCTATCGAATGGAGTGTTCAGTAAGTAAGTTCATGGAACCTGATTTAGCAACTCCTTCTACGGGTGCTTCTGGGCAAATATCAGGCATTAAGAAGTCCCTTCAATCTGAGACACTTTTCTGCGAAAGGAACGCAGTTCAGTCTGTCAAATATATCGTAAGCGACAGAAAGTGCATTGTCACTTCCTTCCCAGTCATTATCCTTTTGAAGCAGTCTCGCAAGTTCATAAGAAAGTTGTGCGCCGAATAATACGTAACCGGTTTTTAGAAAATAATCTCTAGCCTCTCTCATTGAAACAACTGCCTTCTCGATGTCCCCAAATTTTTCCTCATAATAGGACTCCGCTGCGTTCCTGTACTGAGATATCCACTCTTCTCTGAACCTTGAAGAAAAATCGTTCAGGACTTTTAGGTATCTTTCAGCATCTTCCTTTTTACCCAACAAAGCGCTTGCAATTGATGAGTAATATGACATATTCACGTAAGCATCGAAAACTTCTGTATTTAATATCTTATTCTCTATTTTTTCTATGATAGAATGAGCATAAGATACTGCCTCCTCTAATTTGTTCTGCTCTACGAGGCTCATCGCTTTGTACGGAGAAGAGAAACTGAGGAACTGAGCAGATGAAGCCTTGTCAACTTCATTAAATCCATTCATTGCTATATTCCAGTTCCCCTTGAAGGCTTCTATAACAGATTTTATTAATGTAGAAACCAAACTCACATGATTGCCTTTAGATTCATCCACTTCATTGTTTTCTAACAGTTTCTTAAGTTGTTCCCATCTACCACCGGGAAGAAGGGAGAGTAGACCCCTTTCATATTCAATTACTTCCCTAGTTCTTTTCGTGCAGAGGTCAAGATTAAATGCCAGTCCCTTAGAGAATGCTGCTTCCGTCCCCATAAGGTCGTGTTTAAGGAACACGTAAACATTAGCATAGTGGTCATAGAACGTTAGTGCTACGTTCTGAAGTTCAACATTATTTGGGTCTTCGGCAGTGCTTCTAATGACCCATCTTTCAGCATCCTGATTGATCTTCAATATGTAATCTATGTCACTTCTTTCCTTGATTTCAATCAAGTTTCCAGACTGTAACCTGAGTGCGATTGTGTAGATGTCGTTTACTCCTGTCTCAGTAACATACTCGAGTACCTTTCCGTTTACCTCCCTCGCCTCTTTGAATTCGGACCTGTACCAATGGGCACCCGAGATAGAATAGGCAAGTCTTTGCAGATAGTTTTTAGAGGCAGGGTCCGTCAAATTCTTTTCTAGGAAGTCAGTTGCATACTTTAACCAGTAGTCCTGCCTTTGATCACTTCTTGCTACCATCCCTGAGAGGCATTTGGCCATCATCTCAACATCGTTCAGGGACTCAAAGATCCTTATTGCCTGTTCTATGCTTTCAAAATCTGTGATTCCAGAGAACAATCCATAATAATAGGTCTTGTATAAGATCATAGCCTTCTGCTTTTTCCCTTCATTGCTCTTGGAATAATTTGGAATCATATCCATTATCTCAAGGTCTGACCTGTATTGATCGGCCGCCCTATTGAACTGAAATGAAGAAGCCCACAGGTCGCCTAGGCTTATTCCGAACTTCAACGCGTTCAGGTAGTCTCCTCCTTCAAGCGTGTGGTATGCAAGATCAGGCAATACATCCTTATCTTCATCTCCGTATGTTGACAGCATTATTTCTGCTATCCTGAGATGAAGTTTCTTCTTCCTTAACATTGAAATTGAATTAAAGAAGAAGTCGTGCACTTGTGGATTTTCGAAATATAATCTAAACTGTCCAGGTCTTGTTTTCTTTTCCAGAAGAATACGGCCCTTCTCTAGTTTTTCTATTTCGTTATAAAGTGTATCACTATCTACCGAATCCATGAGTTTTTCGAGTATCTCCAGATCAAACTCTTGTCCTATAACGGACGCAACTGAAAGTATTTCCTTACTTGTTTCCCCAACGCTTGACAACCTTTCCCTTATCAGGCCTCTAACGGATGAAGGAATTCCTATTTCATTTATGGGTTTCCTATCCCAGCTGCCTGAATCCTTACGGAAAATCATTCTCTTTTCTATGAGCAGTTTTAGGACTTCTTCGACGTAGAATGGATTTCCTTCGGTCCTTGAATAAATGAAATTTGAAAACTCAACGCTTATGTTGCTTTTTTTCTCCCCAAGATTCCTTGCTATCAGCTCTGCTGTCTGATCTTTATCAAGATTGTGCAGTCTCAAAGATTGGACTTTCCTGCTTCCCATTATCTTCTCGAGTAACGGATTTTCCTGATCGTCAACTGGAACGGAGGTCATAACTAGAAGCATTTTGATATTCTTGATCCCATCAAGGAGAGAATTTATTATATTCAAAGATCCAGAATCTGCAAAATTGATATCTTCAATTTCTAAGAGAAATGGGGTCTCTCTTCCAATGTTCCTGAATATTTCATATATGCCATCGAGGAATCTCACTGCTGCATCTTCAGGATTCTGGGTAAACAGGTCATTTACTCTTCCCAGTTTACCAACAAGGTCAGGAAGGAGTTTAATGGCAACGTCACCATAGTTTCCGCACACCTTGAACATCAACTGTTGGGGCATTTCCGAGAAAATTTCTCTCAATAATTCTGAGAATATGTAATTTGGACTCGAGGCCCTATTTTCCCTGCCCTTTGCTATAATTACCTTCAATCCCCTCAGGAGTCCATAATCCATGAGGTCTTGCACCATTCTCGTCTTACCCTGACCGTGATCTCCTACAACGATGATAGCCTTACCTTCGCCTAACATAGCAGAATCGAGGGCCGCCCTTAGCGTTGACATCTCTTCCTCCAATCCTATCAGCTGAGAGTTCCCTATGTTGGTTCTCGAGGTGGAGGCAGATATAGACGAATTGCTATAAGAAGACATTGTGGATCTAACCTCGGTTCCTTGGGTATTCGTCAAGTCTTCTATGTCCTTAACTGCACCTATAAGTTTACCAGCATCCCGAAACCTTTCTTGAGGGTTCTTCCTAAGAAGTTTCATTATGATGGCATCTAATTGTTTTGGAATGTTGGAATTTATTGAGGAAGGGGATAGCGGATAATCATGGATGTGGCTATATATTAGCTGAATACTGTCCCTAGATTCAAACGGTGGATGGCCTGTTGACATAAAGTAGATAACGCAGCCTAAGGAATAAAGATCGGATCTGGCATCCACGATGTTACCCAGAGCACCTTCGGGGGATATGTACGCAGGAGTTCCCACTATAGTTCCCGCGTGTGTCAGCATCGGTGCGTCGAAAGCCTTGGCTAGACCAAAATCCATTATCTTAGGTGTTCCATCCTTGGTCATCATTATATTTTCTGGCTTTATGTCTCTGTGAAATATCCCTCTGTTATGCGCATATTCCAGAGCATTTGCTACTGATTTCGTTATCCTTAGAACCTCTGTAACAGATAGTCTTCCGTGATTCCTAAAAACGTATTCCTGGAGGTTCTCACCATCCACGAATTCCATTACCATGTAGAATTTGTTCCCCTCCCTCTGCATATCGTATATAGCAACTATGTTAGGGTGCAACATCTTGGCTGTAGTTTCAGCCTCCCTCAGGATCCTGTTGTAAGAGTCCCCCTCTGTGACTTCCCCCTTTATGAGTTTTATGGCCACTATCCGGTTAAGATTATTGTCAAGACACTTGTATACTATGCCCTTTCCTCCCTCACCTAGTTTCTTCAGAATTTTATATCTCCCATTTTGGAAGCTTTCAGGAGTGTCAGAAATTCCTTTCACCTCAACTAAATATCTTAAGGGTGTTAAATTTATAAATATTTCGTCATCTCGTCTTGCTGGATACGAAGTGTTCATAGGGTTATCAGAGATATCCTCAAAGTGCTTATGCCTGAATCTCCGGTCCTTCAGAACAATAGGTCTAATTTTACGTTAATGGAGACCTATTGTAAGGTAAGTTACTTAATGTGCTTTTTACTGACTTTTTGGTAGAGATTATCGTCTATGACTTGCATGGTTATGACATCAATCCATGGTTTAACAGTATGTAAATACTCCAAATACAATTCTTCAGACTTATCCGTTCCATCACTTTCAACAATAACAACAGAGTCATACGGGCCATATGTTCTAAAAATTTCAATCTTAACCCCTGATTTGGTAGCTTTGCTTACGATTTTCAAAGCCCTGTCGTTCTCCTCTTTGGTTGGCAATCTTTTTAGTTTGTCTAACATTACAACTTTATTCATGCTAGTTTTTTAGGAAAAATCTTATTTAAAATCCATGTAAATATAAAGGCTAAACCCACGAATGGAGAACCAGACAGTATTCACTATCCTCCTTACGCCTTTAGAAGTTCCATCAAGCTTAGGCACTTTCTAACATAGCTTCCACAATCCAGTCTAGTAAAGACCTCCAGTGCATTTGCAACGTTCTTAGAGCTCTCACTCCAATTACCCATTTTCTGATAAAATTTTGCAAGTTCAAGTGATGTCGTCGCATACCTAAGCACATACCCGGATGATTTAAAGAATGAAACTACAGAAGTCATCTCATCTATTGCTTTACTCAAATCTCCGAACTTTGCCTCGAACACGGATTCCGCCTGTTTGACGAAGGACCATATCCATTCTTCGGTAAAATATGATGCAATATCCTTGAGACTAGATAGTATTTCTTCGGCTCTCTTCTTATTGTCTATTGATGAATAGATCTCAACACCCGCACTTGGGACTACGATTCTTGCAAAAAAGGTATCCATTGTTCTAGGCAACCTTCCTAGCATTTCGAGAGTTTCTTCCATGTAGGTTACCGATTTCTCTGGCATTCCGGCCTCCAAGTACATCCTTGGTATGAGGTCGTTAGCGTGACTTAGGAATTGATAGGAGAGGCCTTCCATCCTGGACCTCAGCTGATCAACCTCTTCCTCATTCACTCCTCGATAGAGAGAAATTGCTGACTTACTAAGAGATACCATTGCGACAAGATGATTATAAAAACGATCATTTGGATTCAAAAATGGGGATATACGCTCGTCAATGAGCTTCATAGCTTCCTCCCATCTTCCTGCATTTATGAGTACCATCTGTATTAGCTCGGAGACGTAAACCATATTTAAGCCAAGGCCCATCTTCTTTCCATATGACTCCATGCCCTTTCTGAACGCATTTTCTGCTGAGGCAAGGTCCATCTTTATTTCCACCATGAAATTCGCATAAAAGTCGTAATAATTCAGTGCTGAGCTGCTAATATCTGTTAAATTGTTGGTCCTCCCACTCCTAAGACCCTCTTCCAATCTCTCTGAGTTCTTCACAACTGAAATTATCCAGTCAATATCACTCTGCTTCTCTATGTCTAGCAGAATTGTGCCCATGAAATAGTCATTTATCGCTTGAAACTCCCAGTCAAGGTTCCTTGATTTTATGTAGTTGTCGGTCCACTTGTAGTATTTTCTTGCATCATCTATCCGATTCACATACCAGTATCTTGCAGTGACCATGATTCCAAGAGCAGCAAGGTCAGCCCCCAGATCTTTGTTATCTTCATTATCTTTCAAATAGGATTCTGCTTTCATCATTATTTCTGTCAGAGGCAGATAGAAAACACCAAATTTCAGCATTGTAGCTTGGAGCTTCAAATCTCCGATCAATTCTGCCGCATTATAGCCCGTTCTCCAGTAGTGTTCAAACTTGTCAAGAGGGCTATTTCTCGCGGAGTTGCATATCTTAGAGCATACTTCACCAATTTCCTTTGCATAAGATTCGTCCTTATCCTTTACAGAAACATTCTCAAGGATATCGAACGCCTCTATGTAACGTTGCAGAGCCTCAGAATACTCGTAAGATTGAAACCATAAGTCTCCAAGTTTCACAAGGTATGGAACTGCCTTGATTTGTTCTCCACCCTCAATGAAGTGGTATGCCAGATCCCCGTACGAAGATTGGTTAAATATATCTCCTTTTTTCTCCATTATGTTAGCTAACTTCTGATGTAGTCTCCTTTTTTTCAGCATGCTGAACTGGTCAAAGAAGTAGTAGTAGATTTGAGGATTCTGGAAGAATAGACGTATGTTTCCTGATGTTGTCTTTCTTTCCCCCAGTAGACTTTTCTTTATTAGTTTCTCAAGGGAATCGTAAAATCTATCAGAATTATCCTCAAGAAGTTCAGATAGAATTTCCGAATCAAATTCCATGCCTATGACTGCAGCATTTGAAAGGATATTCGAACTGAAGTCATCTACACCAGCTAAACTCTCTCTTATAATTCCTACGAGAGATGCAGGGATTCCCGAATTTTCTATTTGCTTTCTTTCCCAGCTACCCGTCTCGCTCTTGTAGATTACTTTCTTATCAATTAAGAATTTCAAGACTTCTTCAATGTACAGCGGATTTCCAGCAGTCCTCTTGTATATGAATGAAAGGAATTCATCAGAGATGTTTTTCATTGGTTCCGAAAGATAAGATGATATCAATCTTCTAGTGTCATCCTTGTCCAACGGGTGAAGGATTATGTGATAAAACTTCCTCGTGGACAGAAGTTCTTCTTGCACTGAATCTCCCGTCGGTGAGCTAACCCCGCCAACAGTAACAACTAGGAGGGCCCTGGAACTTTCTATAGTTTCTGACAAGGCCTTCATTATTAAAACAGAAGTTGAATCCGCAAACTGGGCATCTTCTACTATCACACATATTGGGCCTTCTGCCGAGATGTTTCCCAATATGGCAATTACTCCTTCTTGAAACCTTAGCTTTAGGTAATCAGGGTCTTGATTAGGAGGGTAAGCAACTTTTCCTAATTTTACCTCGAGATCAGGAAGTAGTTTTATTGCAACGTCGGAGTAATCACCGCACACCTTGTATATTAGCGCTTGAGACGCCATATAGAGGTACTCTCTCATTATCTCGTTTAACACATAATGAGGCGTACTTCTCTTGCTATCTCTGCACTTTACTGTGATCGTTCTCATACCTCTTAGGACAGAGTAATCTCTTAACTCGGATGATAGTCTAGTTTTCCCAAGACCTGCGTCCCCTGTTATCAAGGCGGCTTTACCGTTTCCCATTAAGGAACTGTCTGCGAGGTTCCTAAGATCTCTAATCTGATCATCCAATCCTATTAGAGCCCCTTTGTATGTTTGAATAGTAATCGTTTTAGAATTTGTCGTTTCTTTAGGAAATTGTGAGTGAACTTTGTCATCTGGCGTAAGAATGGATGTGAGTGAGGATAGAACATCTGCCAATTCAGATGCGTCACTGTATCTTTCGTCAGGATTCTTGCTCAGAAGTTTCATGACTACAGAGTCAACCTGAACAGGAAGGTGGGGATTGACCTTACTCGGGGGCGGAGGAATATCGTGAATATGACTGTAAATTAATTTGAGACTGTCCTCTCCCTTAAAGGGTGGAACCCCCGTCAGCATCTGGTAAAGGACGCAACCTAGGGAGTAAAGGTCTGACCTTGCGTCGGCTTCCTTCCCCAGTGCACATTCTGGTGCTAAGTATGCAGGAGTCCCTATGATAGTTCCTGCGTGAGTCAATCCGGGACTGTCAAAAGATTTGGCAAGCCCAAAATCCATAAGTTTTGGATTCTTTTCCTTCGAAATCATTATGTTTTCTGGCTTGATATCTCTATGGAGTATCCCCTTACCATGAGCGTAGCTAAGTGCATCGCATATCTTTCTAGTTATCCTTACTGCCTCTCCCAAAGTCAAAGAACCTCCTAACTCTGAAATGTATGAATCTAAAGTTTTTCCATCAACAAACTCTATGACCATTATGAACCGCTCTCCCTCCTTCAAGAGGTCGTATATTGCCATGATGCCGGGATGAGAAAGTTTGGCAGTAGTCTGAGCTTCCCTCATGAGTCGTGAAAACGTATCACTGTCCATCGACTCTCCCTTAATTAGTTTCAGGGCAACAATGCGTCCTAGGCTGTTGTCCTGGCACTTGAAAACTATTCCCTTCCCCCCTTCTCCGAGTTTCTTTATTATAGAGTATCTCCCATTCTGGAAGGAAGTAAGGTCATCATATCCTTCAGGCAAGTGAACACACCTTGTTTATTTAATTTCTAAATCTGATTAATACTTTTAGGTGTGCCTTATTCTATTAATGCAATGACAACGTCCATCTCTTTCCCCAAACCTAGACATTACGAAACTGTCCAAGGAACCTATGATGCATTTAGCAGAGGTATTAGAATACTGCAATGAATACACATTTTCTAATGAAACGCAAGATGCTCGCTTAGCTAAAGACCCGTCCAATGTTAATCCTTGATGGGCGATTAATATTGTGTATCAACGTAGGCCGCTCAGAGAAAGGGGATTGCAATCGTAACAGGCTGACTTTTTAGAATGGGTGTCTTTGTAGAAGGAAGAAGCGAAAATAATTGCCCGTCCTCAAAAAGATCAAGTTTCGAACGTACGCCGGGGGGGAGATTTGAACTCCCGATCTCTTGCGAGAACAAGCTTTCTGTATAACTGTTCCAGGCTTGCGCCTTACCGGTCTGGGCCACCCCGGCTATATTCTACCACAAATGCACAAGGTTTATTATTATTTCCACATTTTCACCGACGATGGAGCTTCTTGAAGGAACAACAGACGTTCTTGACGTATTCGTCAAGGAATTCGTGGGCTCGAGGCACGTTGTGCTAGGCATATCAGGTGGCATAGATTCTGCCCTTGTTGCGTACCTGCTCAAGAAGAACATCAAGAAGGAGAAGATTCACCTGTATTCACTTCCATACGGGGAGGAAAGCAAATATGTGAAAAGGCTCTCTTATTTTTTGAATCTTCCCTACGAGAAGGTTGATATGAGCGATGCCCTTGATTTCTTCCGAGGAGACACGAAAGACTTGAGGGTAATCGGCAATGTCAAGGCAAGACTCAGAATGGTATTCCTTTATATGAAAGCAAATGAGTACGGCGGTCTGGTCGCAGGCACTTCAAACAAGAGTGAGCTGTTAACCGGATATTTCACGAAATTCGGCGATGGAGGGTCTGACTTCCAGCCTCTGGGGGACCTGTACAAGACCCAGGTTTATGAGGTCGCGAGGAGTTACGGCTTTCCCGATTGGATACTCAATAAGGCTCCGAGTGCTGATTTGTGGGAAGGGCAGACAGATGAGAAGGAGCTAAATATAACGTATGAAAAGCTGGACAGGATCCTCGAATGCTTGGAGTATCTCAAGAAACCCGAACAGTGCAGGATTGAGGGATGCACCGTTAAGGAGATCAAGAGGATATACGATATGGTTGAAAGCAATGCGCATAAGAGGGTAAATCTCTACATCCCGAAGGTGAGTTTCAGGTCTGTAGGTACAGACTGGATGGAATGATAGTCACACTTGTTGCCTTGAAGGGTTCTGATAGGCTCTCATAAGATCATCGAACTTGACGTAAGCGATTATCATGAATATTCCAACTATTATGAAACCGAAAATCAGCCCTACGATCATCCATATTAGTGTCTTCTCCTTAGCGGCTGAAAGCTGTCTCTGGTCTGTGAGCTTGATAATCTCCCTACACTCATAAAATACAACGATATCAACAACCCCCACTATGGCCGTTATCCCTAAGGATATAAGTCCAGTCAAGAGGAGAATTATCCCGAATATGAGGGAAAGTATCCAGGATATAGTCAACATATCCCTTATAGTATTCTTTTCTGGCGGGTCGAAAAAGGGTTGATTCATATCCGGATTACCAGGTTGGTTGGCCACCTCGACAAAGTTCTGTAGTCGATATAAAGTTAACTAGCCTAAACAATCAGACAAGCTTGAACGTTCCAGTTATTGAATCTATGACGGAATCCTCGTCTGGTCCAAATCCGGAGCACGTGAGGGTGTCAGGTTCAACCTGAGTAAGTCCAGCATCCCTAATGGGACAGCAGTTCACTCCAATTGACCTCGCCTTTGTTATCAATGACTGAAGTTCCTTTTCGTCCTTCACCCAGACTACAACCTTCTTCTGCCCCTCTGATATCCACTTTCTTCTCTTTTCAGAGGCATCCATTGAACACTCTACTGCGGCGTGAGCAACCTGCGCCGCTATCTTCCCTTTCCCCATGTCGAGGTCTTTCCTGACGGCTATTGCCATCTTCACTATGTCAGAAATTATAATTACTATTTATTTTATCACCTTGGAAAATGAATTTCTACCCTGCAATACTGATTCCCCTGGCCGTCTTCACGCCACTATTCTACCTGAACTGGAATAGGATTGACAAGATAGTGGAAGAATCTCTGTTTGCCCGCTTCCTGTTTCTTGGACTGCTGCTTGGAATATTGTATGCCTTTATGTTCGTATATTCCATCTCTACACTCAAGGAATTCATCGATCTGACTCTGTTTGCTGTAATGATCTTCCTCCCTCTCCTTTCCACAGGAGAACAACTGTTCATAGTAACAGGAAAATACAGGGGAAGGAAAGATATTATTCAACTCTCGTCCTCTATGGGGGGAGCCTTTTCACTCCCAGTTGCGTTTGGGGTCGCGATCGTATCCAGTTCATCCCTACCAAATTACGTATTCGTCGCTTTAATAGCCGCCTTTTCCTTCATAACAAACGTAATGTCGGCTGCGCTTCTGTCAATCGGTGCTTCCGAGAGCAGGATACTGCATTATTACGGGTTGGCATTTTTGATACAGGTTCTGTTTTCATCCTCCATTTTCCTGGAATATTGGTACGGATCATATTCTCTATATGCGATTATCCCTGAAATTGCAGTTGCGATAATGTTGTACAAGAGATATTTCCATTCAAGACTTGGGTCAAACTAGCTGCCAAGAATGGCTGTGGTAACGAACCTGAAATGTTGCAATCCCTGCCTAGATGGATAAATCCCGCATTATTAAGGAAATCAACAGCAATTCGTACCACACATATAAATTCCCGGTTTTGAGTATGTAATATCAAAGGGTGACAGATTGCATGCTTACTTTCGATGATGTTTCATACCCATCGAGCAGGCGAATATTTTTAATCTCAACGTGGCTAACACTTCTAAAGGGTTCCTATGATTATTCCTTCGGTCACGCTTCGAAAGAGGAAGATAGTAGAAGCTGAAGCACTTGAAAGGTACGAGTCTGGTCCGCTTTGGTTGGTAGATGAGGATTACAAGAATGGAAAGGAGCTGAATTTCAAGAGATACGATGATCTTTCAGGTCTTTACGAACTATATCTAGATGCAGAGATTTCCCAGGTGGATGACATTGCTGACTCAATAACTGGAGGGGCAGCTATGGTCACAATATCAGAAAACATTGATAAGGAAAAGCTGAAGAGAGCTCTTTTCTATACAGACTCCCTGATACTTTACGTCAGGAATAACTCGGAAATAGTGGATTTCTTCACGGCTAACGGGGGGAGCCGCATATATTCAGATACTCAACTTTTTAATGAAAATATTATGGAATATACAAGCAAGCTTGTCTGTGAAAGATGCAACGTTGTAGTACCCATAGGAGGTTTCGATGGTCGACGAAATAAGGAAGCTCCTGCTCTACCTTAAGAACACGACAGGAAAGTATGAGTTCACAGAAGCAGAAATAATGGCAACTCTGGCAATAAAGACTAGATTTCTTACCCCAGACCAGGTAAAGGAGTTTCTCAGAATATGCCTGGAACAGAGGTGCCTGAAACAGACAGACAACGGATACGCGATAACGTGTTCGATAAATGGTATAGAGGTGGGCCTTGATTACAGACCGGACTTCGATGCAATTGTGAATGAAAGGGACGTGGAGGACGTCACTGAGACGGTTGTAGCGCTTATCACAGAGAGGACAGGAATGAGCAAAAGAGACGTAATTTCAGAGATCAACAAGATAAGGGAGAAGAATCCATTTTTAAGCACGAAGGTCGCATCGATGGTGATAGCAAGACTCAATGGGGTTGACGTAGAGAGATTTGTTTGACTACTATAGTCACTTCACGAACTCCTGAGGGTCCTTGTTCAGGTAGGAAGCGTACTTCGTGGCTTGGTCGTATGCATCTAGTTCCATAGCGATGTCGGATGCTGCATCAAATATCTCAGAATAATTGGAAACAGCACGTATCCTCTCCTCCTTCCTCTTCAGCTTGGCAGCCTCTGTCAGTATCTTCTTGATTACTTTGTCTAGGGTGTTCAGGGGGGCGTCTCCTCCTTTCTGTTCGACAAGGAGGTAAGCATAATTGACTGCGGCTTGAGCCATCATATCAAGGTTGTTTGCATTCGTGGCCTCTTGCAGAGCCTTCTCGAAAAGCGCGGACGCTTCGGTGAAATCCTCAAGTATTGTTGCCAGTGAGATCATTGAATAAATGTACTCATTCTTATCGTTGATTCTCTGATATATCTCCATTGCCTTCCTCCCGTATTCTATTGCCTTCTTGGTGTCATCAAGCACCAGAATCTGAGAGAGTAGCAGGTTTGTATCAGCAATTCTTTTCTGGTCTCCTTTCTCTGTTGAAATCTTCAGGGCTTCCTCTGCGTACTTCCTGGCCGTTTCTTGGTCCGGGACTTCCTGGTAGAGAAAGCATTCTGATTTTATTCTGAGCAAGTCGGTCTTGATCTGCTCGTTCTGGATTGAATCAATATTCTCATCTATGTACTTTATGCATTCTTTCAAGTCGCCGTTATCTTCAAGTTCCATTGCTTTCTCAACTATCTCATTGTCCATTTTTTCTCTCCTTTATACAACTTCTTAGTGAATTAATATTTTCCTCAATATTGCCAGAGAATATTGCCGAAGCACTGACTATTATATCTGGACCTAGTGCAGCTATGCGAGAAATGTTTTCCTTCTTTATTCCTCCGTCTATTCCAATCAGGAAATCAAGATTGTTCCTCTTCCTGTATTCGTTGAGATGTGGAATTTTCAGTGCAGCCTCCTCAATAAGTTCCTGGCCAGAGAATCCTGGTTCCACTGTCATTACAAGCACGTATTTGACAGACTGTAGCAATGGCTCGATGCTTGAAACCGGTGTCTTCGGGTTTATGGAAATTCCAGGCATTGCTCCCTTCTTTTCTATTTCCTTAAGCACCCTGATTGTCTGCACTGGAGACTCATAGTGAATTGTAACTAACTTCGAGAACGAGCAGTACTTGTCAAGGTACATATCAGGGTTGTCGACCATCATGTGGCTTTCGATATTCACATCGAATTTCTTATTTATTGCGTATCCGAACGGGATTCCCATTGTGAGGTTAGGAACAAAGTGCCCGTCCATAACATCTAGGTGAATCCACTTGATTCCAGAGCGAATTGCCTCTCCTATGTCCCTCTCGAGATTCAGAAGATCGGCGGCAAGTATCGAAGCAGATAGTTCAGCCATTGTTCTCAAAGATGATTGATACTTTCCTAATAAATGTTAAACAGGAGGTGATCACAAAATTTCTAAATACCCTTTGAAAATTGCTTACAATGAAAGGGGAATACGATTCTCTGGACATAAGGATATTGAATGTTCTGAGGGAAGATGCAACTATCGGATATAACGAGATATCAAAGAGGGTTAAGTCTCCTCCCACAACGGTGTTCCAGAGGGTCAAGAGGATGAAGGACAGGGAAATCATAAAGAAAATCGTTCCGCTTATTGACCACGACAAGCTTGATTACAAACTGACTGCCTTCGTTACTGTTTCCATAAGCGATATCAAGGAGCTAGACAGGATTGCTAAGGAGCTTTCCAAGTTCGAGGAGGTTCTGGACGTTCACCACACTTCGGGAGATAGTGACCTTCTCCTAAAGATAAAGGTGAGGGACAGTAACGAGCTGAAGGATTTCGAGGTGGAAAAGGTCGGGGCAATTAAGGGTATAAGGTCTGTCGGCACTACCCTCAGTCTGGGAGTTTTCAAGGAAGAGTTTTCAGTTAAGCTGAGAGCGTAATGATTGAAATACAGGGGATCACAAAGAGGTACAATAAGCACATATTTGCACTGAAGGGGATTGAGGCTTCCCTCAAGGAGAGAGTGACCACTGTAATTGGCAGGAATGGGGCTGGCAAAACAACTCTAATCAGGATTCTTTCAACACAACTCTTCCCTTCGTCAGGGACTGCCCTTATAGAGGGATTTGATATCCTAAAGGAAACAAAGAAAGTGAGACAGCTGATCAGCAGCATTCCTCAGGAGGCCCAACTGATTGGCATCCTATCTCCTCTTGAGCAGATGCAGTTATACTTGATGGCCAGGGGATTTTCTACTTCACAGGCAAAGGAGGAATCCAAGGATGCGTTGGACGAACTTGAACTCTATGATTTCAGAAATGCTCCTTCAGACACTCTCTCAGGAGGAATGAAGAGGAAGGTATTTGTTGCAATGGCACTTGCGGCTAAAGCTCCAGTTATATTTCTTGATGAGCCTACAACAGGACTGGACCCTCTTTCTAGAATCGAAGTCTGGTCTGCCATCAAGAGGTTGTCGTCAAAGATAATTCTGACAACTCACTATATGGAGGAGGCGCAGGAACTTTCAAACGAAGTTGTTGTCATAGATCAGGGTAAAATAATCACACAAGGAACTGTTAACAATCTTCTTTCGACGTTCAATGGAAAGATGAGAGCGGAGAAGTTGGACGGGGAGGAATTTGACATAAAGATTGCGAATGTAGCAATCAAATATATTGAACAGGATAGGGTTGATGAATTCCTGAGGAAGGGGTATGATATCAAGAGAATCAACCTTGACGATATATTCCTCTCAAAGGGGGTAAGTCTTGAATCCTAAGTTCATTCTTTTCTTTGCCTGGTATTACGGGTTTTACGTGGTTCTAAGAGGTCCGTCATATTTGCTTGCATCACTCTCTCTTCCGTTGACCCTCCTATTCATGGTCACAATATTCACCCACGGTACCCTTATAGCGTTTGCAATAGCGGGAGGACCTATAGCGATAGTCGCAGCTAACAGTATAAACGGAGCTGCAGATGCCGCGTTTTTCAGGATACAGATAAGGATCCAGGACCTGTTTGTTGCAACGAGTATCACTTCCCAGGACTACATGTTTGCCCTTTCGCTGAGCTATCTGGTCTTTTCGCTTCCAGGAATCATCTTGTACGGAATTCTTGGTTCATACCTAAGAGTCTTTTCTCTCAATTCTGCACCGTGGATAATCGGCGTGCTTGTCCTGCTAACGCTCACAATTTCCAATCTATCATTCATAATAGCGGGCCTTCTTAAGCACATAAGGAACGTGTGGGGAATAACGGCCATACTATCCATAATAATGACAGTCCTTCCTCCCACATTCTATCCCTATAGCTACCTCCCAAACTGGATACTGTATGTTCTATCAATTTCGCCCGTCACCCCTGCTGCTGTGCTTTTGCAAGGAATTGTTGGGTTAGAGAGGATTCAGTACTGGATGTTGGCAATACTTTTTTTCGAAACAGTAGTTCTCACACTTCTGGGAAGGAAATTCATCAGATGGAGGGAATAATTTACAGTTTTCCATTTTGGACAAACATTTTAATCGATAGATTGATTGACAGTACGCCGGGCTGGCCGGGAGGGTAGGCGTCTCCTGTTACTCGAAACCGTCTATACGCGGGGGCGACAGCCGACATAGAAGGCAACCTTGAGGGTGTGAGCCCCTGATGTTCGGCGAAACTCTGTCCCATCAGATCCAGGTTGTATACAACTCACCCGTAGGGGAGAGCGGTATGCGTTATCACGGAAATCCCGCCAGGACCGGAAGGGAGCAACGGTTACGTGGACCGCGGATGCCGGTGGGGGCACGGAGCGGAGAACTGATTGGGTATCCACATCCTACTATCGCCCTTTGATGTCGGTGGCCCGGCTTCTACACCTTAGACATAATTGATGCTTTAGTGGAATTGATGTAACTTTCTCGCTGAGAAAAAAGGTGTATTATGCACATCTGCAACTCCAAATTGAGGACCGGACCGCTAGCTCAAGTGTTAAATATTCATTGAAAATTGTGCCATATTGAACAATAAGAAGACAATACACGACTCGATTTATGGATCGATAGAGTTAGAAGACATAGCTTCAAGATTGATAGAAACGAAGGAATTTCAGAGGCTGAATACGATAAAACAGCTCGGCTTCACTTATCTTGTGTTCCCTGGAGCCACTCACTCCAGGTTTGAGCATTCATTGGGGACACACTATCTTGCGAGAGAGGCATCTAGCAGGCTGGAATTGGACAAGATGGATGTGCTTGACGTCTCGCTGGCAGGCCTCCTTCACGATGTAGGACATTCCCCCTTCTCTCACGCTCTAGAGGAGGCTATGATCAGGATGTACGGGAAAGATCACCTTGATGTTACTATAGAAATAATTCAAGGGAAGACAAAGGACAACGAGATCAGGGATGTCCTGGGGAGCCACACAGAGGCGGTGGTCGAAATCCTGAAAGGGCGGAAAGGTGTGCTGAGCAGGTTGATCTCCGGGAACGGCGACGTCGATCAGATAGACTACCTGGCGAGGGATTCCCACTATACAGGGGTAGCGTTGGGAGCAGTCGACATTCCTAGGATACTGAGAGTCCTTTCTATATTCAACGGTGAGTTTTGCGTGGAAGAGAAAGGGCTCCCATCGGTGGAGGGGTTGATGGTTGCCAGGATGCTGATGTACAGAACCGTTTACAGGCACAAGACGGCCCTCATAGTTGCATCTATAGCGAACGATGCACTTGAGGCCCTCAATCCGGACTTTGAAGATTTCGTGGCCTGGAATGATTGTGATTTCCTGTCAGAGCTAAAGACAAATGATCTTAAAACATATGAAGCAATCAAAAACAGAAGGATCCCGAAGGGAATTCTGGTCAAGTGTAGCCAGGAAGAATTCCTAGGAGTGGTAGAGAGATTCGAGGGGAAGATAATGTCGTCACAGTACCTGAAGTCCCCATTCAAGAAAGAGGTTCTCAATGTGCTCACCAACGGAGAGATAAGGCCAATGACTGATTTCTCGTCGATTATGGAGTTCCTTGAAAGGGAGCTGGAGGGGATGGGCCTCCTGGTATTCGAGAATGAAAACGAGGAGTACATAAGGGATGCCCTCAGGAGAATGAATATAACAGGCCAGTAGCAAATAATTATAGAATATCGTCATTTATCACCATGATCCGGCCTATCGGGAAAAGAGCTAAGGAGATCGTGATGAAGGACCCAGTGAACCTCAGCTCATTTCCTGATAAGGATGTGTACCTCTGTTTCCTGCCAGAGATGTCAGGGGAGGAGGAGAACTTCCTGATAGAGTCAATGAACAACTTCCTTGTCCTCCTTTTTCCGATGGGGGTTGAATTCACCGAGAAAGTGGTCCAGAGCCAGGGAATCCTAACACGGATGGAGAGAAGACGATCAAAGATAGTACTCTATGACGACGAGATGAGGAAGTTTCCGAATTTTGCATTCTCAAAACTGGTGGAGTTCAGGGAGCACCTTATCTACCTGCTCCACATAGCATACTCGCAGCGTCAGTCCCTGTTTCTTGGAAGGGATGCAGTTGGAATGAGTTATGCAAAGATAAAGTATGACCCGTTCACCACCATAGACGCAGTAAGGACAAGTCCCTGGTATGCTCCAGGGAAGGAGGAGGTGTTTTCCTTTTCAAAGTATAACGCCGGTCACATATTATCGCCAGATCTGGGAGAGATATTCGCAGTCACTTTCAAAGAGTGAGCAGACATCTCATCAATCCATAAGAAAATTAGATTAATCAATTAGGTCTCAGGACTTATGGACGTAGAGAAGTTGTTTGATCTTAACCAGAATGTAGAAGCAATTCTTATATACAATGGAGGGGAAAGTTCGAATGACCCCTCGTTCTTCTATTTCACTCAGCTTACGAGGGGCCTGTTTGAAGGCTCCTACGTATTTGTAACAAGGAAGAACCTGAAGGTTATCACGAGCCAGTTAGAGGAAGAGACTGCGAGGACAGAGGACCTGGACGTTGAGGTATTCAGTTCAGGGAAGGAGAGAGATCAAATCCTAAAGGATATAACAAAAGGCATAACATTTCTAGGAGTAAATTTCTCGGGATTGTCACATACAGATTATCTATCCCTCAGGAACAGACTGCCGGACAAAGAAATGGTGGATGTGGGCGAGTCAATAGCAAACCTGAGGCAGATCAAGTCGGAGAGGGAGATCACTAAGTTGAAGGAAGCGGCAAGGATTGTTTCCAAAGTGGGAGAGGAAATTCCGGGCATGCTGATTGAAGGACTCACTGAAGGGGAGCTTGCAGCTAAAGTCAACTACGAAATGATGAAGTACGGAGCATCATCACCAAGTTTCGATACAATTGCAGCATTCGGACCAGATGCCGCCGAGCCTCACTTCTCAGGAGGAAAGAGAAAACTGAAAAAAGGGGATGTCGTATTGGTGGACTTCGGGGCAAAGTTTGAGAGGTACTGCTCAGACATGACGAGAACGTACTTCTACGGTAAACCGGATAAGGAGATGCAGGAAATGTATGATGTAGTACTGGAGGCGCAGAGCGCCGGAATCAAGGCAGTAAAAAGTGGGGAAAACGGCAAGGCTGTCGATGGCGCTTCAAGGAAGGTCATAGACTCGTCGAAATTCAAGGGTAAGTTCATTCACGGACTTGGACATGGAATCGGGCTGAATGTCCATGACCATCCAGCCCTGAGTCCTCTTCTGGACTTCTATCTTAAGGAGAACATGGTCGTAACCGTCGAGCCGGGAGTTTACATTCCGAAGAAGGGTGGAGTGAGGATTGAAGATGATGTAGTGGTAACAAAGAGCGGTAGCCAGTTAATCACAACAGCATCGAGAGAGTTACAAATAGTATGAAGAAAGAGGAAATGGTGGGAGTTTACCCTTTCATGAGGGTTGCCCTAAGGGAGTACTTCCATCGAGGAACCTCAATCGAATCGTTTCTGGATTCAAACGAAGCGAATCTGAAGCAATCTGTGGAACAGCTCTCGAGGATAATGAATGGTGAAGAGATCACATTTTCTACTGACCCTGAGGACAGGGTGGTTGACTACATAATAACCAAGATTGTGCTAACCTACATCCGGGACTACTTCATTTCTGCTAGATATGCAATCAAGGAAAGGAATGCTCTATACGAAAACCTAAAAAGGGAGAACGACCCCAAGACCCTGAAGCTTGTTTCTCAGGAGCTGAACGTTGACGTTGAGAAACAGGGGGAGAATTATCTCATACCAATCTCACCTTTTCTGAAGAATGCAGTCGTTTTCAACGACAGGGAGCTGAAGCTGTGCAACCAGGTGTTGAAAGACGGGAATGTTGTAGCATCACAGAACGTGCTCGCGAAAATTCTGAGGGAGGCATTCTATAGGAAATATATGCAGGAGGTTAACGAGGTTGTGGAATTTCCTCAAGAAGTAGACAAGATGCTGAAACCATGGGTAGGCGGGATAATATCCAAGGGGCAGGAGATAAGGCAGGAAAGGGCAAATCTCGGTCCCCTCAACGAGAGGTCTTTCCCACCGTGTCTTGCTGAGATAATAGACCAGATGAAAAAGGGTGCTAACGTATCTCACGCGGGCCGGTTCTTTCTCGTCACGTTCCTGCACAGGATTGGGCTTCCTAACGATGAGATACTGAAATATTTCGGCAAGGTACCAGACTTCGCGGAGAAAATTACGAAGTATCAGATAGAACACATAACCGGCAGCGGAAGAGGGAGGGAGTACAGCGTTCCGTCATGTCAGACTCTTGGTTCTCTAGGGCTATGTTATAAGGAGAGGGACCCTCTCTGTGCTTCTGGCAAGGTATCCCATCCTCTCGGTTTCTATAGAACCAGAAACCTAGGTAATAGATCGGTAAGCAAGGGTAGCTCTGTAGACGGAGTTGACAATCCCCGCAACCCCAAGAAATAGCAGTGCCCACGAAGTTATGAAGTAACCGAATATCGGGAGGTTTGTGGTAAAGACCTGAGCCACGGTCACAAGTAGTATTATCACCAATCTGTCTGCCCTTCCAGGGAAACCTCCGTAAATCCTGTTCAACCCTACGGCCTGGGACTGCGTGCCCACGTAGCTACTCAGGAAAGTTCCTGCAATGGCCAGAATACCGAAAGGCAGGTTTCCGAAGATGCTGACGGTCATTCCAAGAAGGATGACGAAATCTGAATACCTGTCAAGAAGATGATCAAGGAAGTCACCCTTCTTTGAGGACTTGTTGAACTTCCTAGCAACCGCTCCGTCTAGTGCGTCGAGATAGGCCGAGCCAGCGAGAAGGATGAATGCGCATATGATGAAAATGATACCATGGCTTCCTAGATAGTAAAATAGGCCGAAAAGTGCTGCAAGGAAGAATGACAGGATAGTGATGAAATTTGGGTTGACATGCTCCAGTCTAGATGCAACTCCTTCGAAAAGGAAACCTGTGCTCTTCCTCGACTTGTCTAGTACCAATCCAGTATCTCCTCCGTAAGATCTACCTTTACACTAGTAGAAACTCTACCTTTAATTACATTTTCTATGAAATCAGCAGTGTTTTCCACGCTTGTATTCATTATCTCGAATGTGTTCCCTGGATGAATCATCTCTGCCTCATACCCTATAATGTCTATAGCCTCGCTCTCAATGTTGTCCATTATCTTGGAACTTGAATATCCCCTTCGTCTCAGCCTGTTTCCGATATCCTTCAGATGCGCCCTTATGACAACCACCTTGTCACATCTCGCATAGTGTGAGAGGTGGCCGAAGAAGATTCCTTCGACCCTGATATTCTTAAGGCATTCCTGATCAACTATCCTCTCGCCATCCTCCACTCTCAGGACGCAATCGTCAATCAGAGCATCGAACTCAGATGCATCATATCCTCTATCTGAAAGTTTCTTCATGACAGTGGATTTTCCAACTCCAGGGGTCCCCGTGACGCATATCATTTTACTATTCCTAGCTTCAAGGGCCTTGCAAGGTGCCTCCGTGCGATGACCGGCACTTCATAAAATCCAGGAGTTAAATCTCTCCTCTCCACTTTCACATCCCCTTTATTGCTTCTTGCTCCGCACTTTCTGCACCTGAATCCGGAATTTCTGCCTGCGCTCTCCATCCTCGTCTTGCAATTCGGACACAGAGGAGGTCTAATCTCCTTCACCTCAGAGAGGGATACCACCTCAATCTTCTCAACATTTATCGTACCTACCTTTGTTATCCCCCCATAGACCCTCACTTCGTCTCCTTTCCTAAGCTTGGCAAGTAATAATCTGAACTCTTTCGTGGGCTCCATGGCTACCGCTTTCATTTTCTCTCCTTTCATCTCTATGCCGAAGGATAGGATTCCACCTCTGCCCCATTCCGGTCCTGAATCTACAAATCCCCTTATGATGGATGAGTTGTATAGCATGGAATCGGCTATGGACCTTTCCACAAGGTGGTCATCTGTCGCCTGATTAGTCTCGTAAATTATTGAAGATGAATATCTCTCGCTCTTAACGTGCCCTTCATATTCAATAAGTCTATAAGGATCGATTCCCCTGATCCCAAAGAGGACGGGGGTCTTTGTTGTGGGTCTGATAGCGTTGTACTTGTTCTTAAAGTCAAAACTATCAAAAGTGTCTTTAAACGTTCTCTCGATGAACATCGAGCTTTCGTCGTCTACAAAATGCTTCCCGGTCCAGTCTTTCCTGTCCAGATAGGCTATCAGTTCGTACGTTGGGTTATTTCTTGGCCAGGAGATGGCTGCGTTAGCCCCAACAATTCCGATCTGCCCGTTCATGCTGCTGAAATCACCCTTCGCCTTCTCAAGTACCTTTCTGTAGTCCACGAACTCCCGGACAGCTTCCCAGTAGAAATTCTCGTTGTTTGAATCTTCTGCGATCATTAGAGCCGGATTGGTATCCTCGTCCTTTGGGGAAAATCTTTCAATTATCGACATCACGTCAATGTCCATTTTTTCTCTTCTGTAACGTGGATAGGACCGGACGTTCTCGCCATCTATCTTGCCGATCACTGTGCTTTCTCCCTCTCCCCTCCCAAGTCTAAGGGAGATAGCAGCGTTTCCTCGAGTCTTTAGGGGTATGTTGGGGTTCAGCCTGACCAGTTTCGGATACCCTATCAGATCAAGGTTTGAACTCCTGAGAATTTCGATTGTTAGATAAGTTGTGCACATCTCGTTACGGGAATCGGTATCATCTATACCAAGTATCGGCACTATTTCCCGTACCTCCTCTGTCTCTTCTGGTAATCCCTCACTGCCTTGAGCAAATCTAGCTTAGTTATATCAGGCCAGTATACATCAGTAAAATAGAGTTCAGAGTAGGCCGATTGCCAGAGGAGGAAATTGCTGATCCTCTCCTCCCCTGAAGTTCTGATCACCAGGTCAGGATCATCTATTTCCCCTGTATAGAGGTACCGTTCTATGAGTTTCTCGTCAATATCTTCTGGATTGAGGGTGCCCTTCTTCACCTCCTTAGAAATACTCTTTATCGCATCCAGTATCTCCTCCCTCCCTCCGTAGGCTATCGCTACATTGAGAAGGTATTTATCGAAATTCTTCGTATACTCTTCCGCCCTGCTCGCTGCAAGTCTCACAGCTTCAGGGAGGAGTTCTGTCTTTCCGATCAGCCTCACTCTTATCCTGTTCTTAGTTATCCTCTCATCCCTGACCAGGTCGTTGAAGCTGTTTGCGTAAAGATTCATAAGGTATTCTATCTCAGAAGAATCCCTCTTGAAATTTTCTGTTGAGAACGCATATACTGTAACTATCTTAATTCCTATGTCGTATGCCCAGTCCAGGAACTCCTCAAGACGCTCCTTTCCAAGGAGGTGTCCCTTGTCGCTGGATACGTTCAACTGTCTTGCGAATCTTCTGTTCCCATCCATTATCACAGCCACGTGCCTGGGAAGCGGGTCCTTCTTTATGTCCTCCAAGAGGCTCTGTTCGTATCTCTCCCTTATTCCAGATAGAACAGAACTGAAGAATCCCTGCTTCGCCATGATTGCTCAAATAGTTAAAGAGAATAAATTGTTTACTTCTTTTCAAGCATGAAGTAGAAGAGAGAAGAAGATGGGGAATAACCATGGACAGTCTTCTTCAACAGGATTTCCACTCCAGAGAATGTCACTTCCTCTGTTCTCTTTGATATGCAAGTGACGTGGATAATGGTCCCCTTCATCAAGCTCTCAATTATCTCCTGGGTAACAGGTACAGGCTGGGTCGGGTGATTCATGATCACCTGTTCAACACCACTGATGCAACTGTATATACTGTTTGAGTCTGCGATTACAGCTTTACCGCTCACCCTGTTCATTCTCATGTTCCGTACCATCAGCCGGATTGCTTCAGGGTTCATGTCTATAGACAGGACGTTCATGTTCCTCTTGAGAAGAGGAATGGATATCGGCCCCACTCCAGAATACATATCCACTATCAGCCCAGATTTGGCTGACTTCAAGCATTTTTCAACAATATCATTTCTGAGGGAAGCCAGTCGGGGGGAGAAATATGCGCTTTCAAGGTCTACGTAGTACCTGAGACCATTCTCTCTGTGAATGCCTGAAGGGTTTCCAGTCCCGTACACCCTCTTTAGTTTTCTGATCCTGAAAGACCCTTCCACTCCACTGTCAAGGAATATCGCCCTAGGTGCCTGTTTCCTTTGAATTTCTTCGAGAACATCCTGCCATCCATCCCTCTCCTTTATTACAAAAAAGTCAGCAACCCTCTCAAAACTTCCCACGTGTTCCATCCTGATCCTCTTGTTCTCCACGAATTCTCCAGTTTCAGTGGAGTGCCTGACCGGTACAAGGACCCATTCTTTCTCCCTCCTGATCTTGTAACCTTCTAGTAACTCGCCGCTCGTCTTCAGCCTGCCGATCTCCTTCTCCGCATCTTTCTGTTTAATTCTGACGAATGGAACTCTCACCTCAGGAAAATGTATTTATTTAATTTAACTTTGGGAAATTGTGTTCTGTCCTAAATGTGGATCTATGATGTTCCCGAAGGGCGAAGTTTGGATATGCAGGAAATGTGGCTACACTGTAGCGATAAAGGAAGAGGAGAAGAAAGGTATAGTGGAGAAGGGGAAGAAGAAGGAAACAATAGTAGTAGAGAAAGAAGAAATCAATCTTCCGATAGACAAGACTGTCCAGTGCCCTAAGTGCAAGGAATTCGGAGTATACTGGGAGGCGATGCAAACTAGGGCAGCAGACGAGCCTGAGACAAGATTCTACACCTGCACCCACTGCGGGCACAGGTGGAGGGAATACTAATCCCGATCAACAGTCAAAACTGTCAATCAGCCAAACCCAACAACATCCTTCTTCTTTTGCAAAGTCGGCATCGGGATTGGCGGAGGGAGGCGGAGTTCGCGGGCCAAGAGGATAGTCTCAATTATTGATGAAGAGAATATCGCCGTCTGGACTTCATTTGCAACCGTTTCAGGAAGCGACTTGTCTTTCCTCCATCTGGATTCTATATCCTCGCTTCCCTGGTATAGCAGGGTTCCCTCAAGTGAAATTCCACCAAGGCTTGAAAAGGAAGAAGTGAATTTGTATATTATCCTCGAGAATTCGCCTTCCTTCTTAACATCTGCAATAGTGAGATTCTGGTCTATTCTAACTTCCTGCGGCCTCGTGTCTATCGGAGCGTATCTCCTACCTTCTATCGAAGTGATTTCTAGGTCCTTTATCACGCAACGTCAGTATAATTTGGATTAATTCCTTTTCCTAGCAATCTGCACCGCCTTCACTTCTTTGAAGGAGACCTTGATTGGGCTCTGGACCTGAGATATTCTCTGTAGAATGCAGGTAAGGTCTCGTATTCTAAAGGGTCTTCAGAACCGGCTTCCATGAAACCTTTCAACCTGAGTTTGCACGATTCGCACACTCCGCACGCCTTCTTTCCTCCCATGTAGCAAGACCAAGTAAGTTCAAGAGGCGTTCCTAGCTTGATGGCTAGCTTCACTATATCCGCCTTGGAATATTTCAGGAGAGGAGCTTCCACCTCAATGTGCCCTCCCTCAACAGTCTTCTTTGTTGCAAGGCTGAAAGTTTTATTGATAGAACGGAAGTATTCTGGTCTGCAATCAGGATACCCTGAGTAATCCAGTGCATTTGCTCCTATGAATATCTTCGAGGCATCTGTCACTTCTGCCAGGCCCAGAGCCATAGAGAGCAGTATCGTATTCCTCGCGGGAACGTATGTTATTGGGATTTTATTCCCTATATCTTTTAGAGGAGTATCCGGTACAGCCATGTCATCGGTGAGGGCGCTTCCGCCTATAGCCCTAAGATCTATTTTCATTATTTTGTGCTCTACCCCATAATGCTTTGCCACCCTCGTCGCAGATCTAAGCTCCTTTTTGTGCCTCTGTCCATAATCGAACGACAATGCCACTACCTTGTACCCCTTGGAGAGGGCAAGGGAAAGCAGTGTTGAACTGTCCAGTCCCCCAGATAGAAGACTAACGGCCCTAATGTTTCCACGTTGACTTTGCATATTGACCTGGTCCCTCATGGACTTCAACCTCCACCCCTTCCACCTTTTGTTCGAGAGATTTCACGAACTTTTCAAGTATGTATTCGCTAAGGCACTCTGCAGTTGTGTCCTTGACGGGGATGACCCTAGTTTCATCCAGCGGGAAGGTATAGGACTTCCCTTCTAGGTCCACTTTCAAGTAGCCTCCCTTTTCCTCGAGGACGATTCCCCTTCTGTTTCCTGGGATTAGAACCCTATGGTCCAGGAAATCTGCTATCTCCTTCAGGTTAGATTTTGCCTTGGAAAAATCCAGGAAATAGGAGTCTCCGTTAAGCGACCCGATGATTCTTACGGATATAGAGTAGTCGTGGCCGTGAATTCTAGAACACTTCCAGTCTCCAGGTATGAAATGAGCCGAGGAGAACCTGATGTTTGAATAATTACCATCTATGAATATTTCCACGGAACTGTATCAATATTCGCACAAAAATCCTTTTGGAAAATTATAGGAAGTATCATTAGCACTTACAAGGAGATTGAATGATCAAATCCCGCATTATAATGAGTTTTGAAATGGGAGAGCAGAATTTCGATACGGGAGTGGCGTAATCAATGCGAATGATACAGGGCAAAATGATTGATGAGTTGAACATCCCCTTTCTTGGATAAACGAATTGATCATTGCGGACGCAACGTGACAAAGACCAGACCTCACAAGGAAACTTGTTAGCTTTGCAGCAGTTGGTTCCGCCGAAGTATTTTCCTCAAAATGAAAAGATAGTCAATGAGAAAACTTCATGGACCAAATCTAGAGGCGAATTGGGAAAGGCTGGCCACCATTCTGTAAAGGGCTACCTACCAGTCACATTCTGGAAGTCAAAGAATTCAGGCTCTGAGTGGTCACCCAGGGGAGGTATAAGAAGAACGCTAGTCCCTGCAGGAATGTCGTCCTTCCTGTCCCTGAACGCGGATAGGATCAACTTCGGGAAGAAGCTCATTTTCTCCCTTATTCTCTCCTTTCTCTCAAAATCAGAGTACTCGCACTCCACTGCGATCAACTCTTCTCCCTTCTTGATGACGAGGTCCGGGCGGTGGCCATCATAGTCTATTCCCTCGTACACTTCATACCCCATCTTCTTGAAGAAGAAATATGACCTTGTTATGAGATACCTGTGGAACACAGACTCCTTCCCTCTCTTTGATCTAGAACCTATCTTCTGAAAGTATTCGTTCTCCAGGTGCACATTTCCGTCAACAACAGTCGCAAGTCCCAAGGATATTAGGTGGCTCAGCCTGGCAGGATCAATATTCTCTGGAACATCCTGATCTAAGGGTTCTTCGTCGTTTCCAAAATCATAGAAATCCCTGGATACTGAGAATTCCCTTGTTCGGGAAGCCAGTAAAGTTGAACCTGAAAATATGCTGTCGGTCCTTGGTACCAGGCAATTGAAGTGATGAAATTCAGGGTTCTTCAATGGTTTACCATCTCTTCTGAACAGGTTGGCGTCTTCATTTGAGAGTTGAAAGAGGAAGAAGTTGTGCACGTTTGTCCTTATAGCTGATGCAAGCGATTGGTCAAGCCCGAATAGCGACTGGGTTGCCATTACGGCCCATATAGAAAATTTCCTCCCTTCAGTAACTATTTTCTGGGATATATGGGGAGAAACGGTCTGGAATTCGTCCATGATCAGGACGACGTCCTTCATCCTCCTCAGGATTACATTGTTCCATATCTTGTACAGGAGCATGATTGAAAAAGGCCTGGAGAGGGACTGGGGCGAGTGTTCCCCTGACAGCTCTACGTACAATGTCCCCTTAAGCTTCGATATATCAAAGAAATCCTCCCTTGAAGAAAACAGGTTCCTGGAGACGTCGCTGGATATGAGTGGAATTATCTTGTTCACCGTAGATGAGATGAAATCATATCCTTGATTGAATATAGAATAGAACTCATTCCTTTCCTCTGGCTCGAGAGAGACGGCAAAGTCCTTCCTCTTGTGGAAATCAAGGAGAATATCTGACAGGTCCTTGATTGTGGGATTTATCTTGTATTTCAGCAAAAGGCGAGTCATCACGGTGAATATCAGTTCAATCCTTGGCCCCCATGTTCCTATAGAAAATGCCGACTCGCTGGAGAATATATCCTTTAAAGTCTGAACCACTAGCTCCTCATTTATCAGTTTCTCACGGTGGTTTTGGAACGGCATAACAGACATCATGTTGAACCTTAGATAACCCGTCTCCTCCCCTGAGAAGGGCGAAAGGGTGATGATCGAAGAACTCTTGCTCCCAAATTTCCACAGTTCGCCATGCGGATCAAATACCACCACAGTCTTCCCCGTCTCTTCGTATAGGCGAATCAGTTGTACCAACAGATTTGATTTCCCCGTTCCCGTCTTTCCGAGGACAAGTGAGTGGTTCTCGAGGAATTCATCAGGGAACAGTAGTCTCTTCTCCTTCAATGGGAAGTGAAGCCCCTTCTCATAAGGCCAGTAATCCATCCCTTCCGCCTCCATTTATCAGTGAAGACAGCTCAAATGCCGTCAATATGAGTGGATTTCTCCTCTCAAATGTGAGGCATTGCATGCCATTTCTGCTTGAGTAGTCCCTTACCAGAACTGGAGAGAATAATTTCACTCTGTACAGAACTCTCCCGTTCTTAGCTCCAAGTTGTCTTCTCCTCAAAGGATTGAAGGTTGAATACCTCTCTACCTTGACGCCAAGGATATCTCCATCCAAAAGGATGAGCGGTGTTTCCAGCAGAAAGGGGAAAACAGAATCGAGAGCGTATTTCGGCTTGTTGAAGAGGAATATGTTCTCCCTCCACTCGGAGTCGAGATAGACGTTTTCAATTTTGTTTCCAAGTTCTTCTTTCACATACTTCATGATTTCTCCAAGGGTTCCATTGTCACTGGCGTAAATGACCAAACCTTCGTTCTTCCTTACAATCAGTTCAATCTCCCTGTTCACGATTAGGAGGTTGAGAAGTGTCCTGAGATTCTCCCTATCCCTGACATATATCTTCCATTTCGAAATCATCAGATTGCACCTCCATCTTGTTCGAAATACAAGATTGCCAGAGATGAAACAAGCACCTTTCCTATTCCTCCAATGTTTCCGCAAGCGCACGAGTAGGAAACTTTCTTATCACCTACTACAAAACCATACAAAGCTTCCATAGTTTTCACAAAAACACCTTCTGCCACCTTCGCGTCTCGAGGGATTATAGCACTCAGTTGTTATTGAGAAAGATGAGGAATTATCATTCAAAAAACAGGCTACACTTGAGCCGGCTTCACGCACAGCTTATCTTCAAAATCCCTGTCCTATACACGAAAATGGCTTAGTTTTTAGATGGTTTGCATCTATTTAAATTTTGAGTTGAACGCTTAAGGAGTTTTCTCGTCAAAAATTTAGAAAGACAAGGGAAAGGAAATTAAAAAAATAAAAAATAAGAGAATTTTACTTGTACTTTATTTTCGAAGATGCGCTGAAGTGTACTTTATTCTTGGACGGGACCTTGATGATCTGCTTTGTCCTGGGGTTCTTTGCATTCCTTGCCTTGGTCTGTTTCCTAGAGAATATTCCGAATCCCGCAATTCTGACCTTCTGTCCCTTGTTTATGTTCGTCACAATAGCCTTGAAGGTTCCCCTTATTACTGACTCAGCGCTTCTGACAGATACGCCGGAACTCTTGGCGATGTCTCTGGCAATCTCGTTTATTCCGACCATATTGAGAATA
>JAMCUN010000013.1 GCA_023381415.1 Thermoplasmatota archaeon
ACTTTTCTATCGAGTCAGCATCTATTGGCTTGATTGTAGCCATATTCAGTACCCTTGCTGATATCCCCTTTTGCTTCAGGTAAGCAGCTGCCACCTTTGCTGCCGAAACCAGTATGCCTGTTGCGATTATTGTCACGTCAGAGCCGTCGGCTATCGTCTCTGCCCTCCCGTACCTGAATGTCTCGGAATCGTGCACAACAGGGACCTTTTCCCTCGAGAGCCTCACGTAGAAAGGACCCCTGTTGGCGTGAACGTACCTGACTATCTGTTCCGTTTCCAGCGCATCTGCAGGTACCAGTACTCTCATCCTTGGAAGACCGGTCATAAGGCCGATGTCTTCGAGCATCTGGTGCGTGGCTCCGTCTTCCCCTACAGTGAGGCCTGCATGGGTCGCGACGATTCTCACGTCGCTGTCGGAATAGCACACGCTCTGCCTGACGAAATCATATGCCCTTCCTGTCGCGAATACTGCAAAGGAGGAAACGAACACTTTCTTCCCCGTCCAGGAAAGGCCTGATGCCACTCCCATCATGTTGTTTTCGGAGATGCCTACGTTGAAGAATCTGTCCGGGTACTTCTTCTGGAACATTGATGTGTGTGTTGATGTTGAAAGATCTGCATCTAGGACAACCACACTCTTGTCAGATCCCAGGGAAGCCAAGGTGTTTCCGTATGCCTCCCTCACGCTCTTCTTCTCCAGCCTGTTTATAAGATCCGGGAGCCAGTTCAATTCGCTTGACATCATCATATGCCTTTACATCCCCTCTATGTCCCTCAGAGCCTCCCTCAGCTTCTCCTCATTTGGCGCTGGCTTTCCGTGGTATTCTGGATTGTTTTCCATGAACTTTACTCCCTTTCCTTTTACAGTTCTTGCCACGATCATCTTCGGGCCTTCCTCCCTCTTTGCCCATTCTATTGCCTTCCTAATCTCCGAGAATGAATGGCCATCTATTGTTGTTGAAGCCCAGCCGAACGACCTGAACTTCGCCTCCAGATCACCAAGGGTAAGTATCTCTTCTGTGAAGCCATCAAGTTGGATCATGTTCCTGTCCAGGAAAACTATCAAATTTGATAGCTTAAGATGTGCGGCAGAAAGCGCTGCTTCCCATATGCTCCCCTCGTCAGCCTCTCCATCGCCAACCATTGCGAAGACCCTGTAGCTCTTCTTGTCAATCTTTGCTGCGAGTGCAAGCCCGACAGCATTGCTCAACCCCTGCCCGAGGGAGCCGGCTGTGATATCTATACCGGGGACATGATTCACCACGTGCCCCTGCAGCAGCGAGCTGATTTTCCTAAAACCGTGGAGAAGGCCTGGATCAAAATACCCCCTGATCGAAAGAACGGAATATAGTGCAGGGGTGGCATGTCCCTTTGAGAGGACAAATCTGTCCCTGTCCGGCCAGTTAGGGTTGCTCGGATCTATGTTCATCTCCTTGAAATAGAGGTATGTAAGAATTTCTGTTGCACTCAAAGATCCACCCGGATGGCCGCTCTTTGCCTCATAAGTCATCTTTACTATAGATTTTCTAACTTCTTTGGCAATCTCTTCTAGATTCGCCGATTCCACGGAATCTTGCACCTTCCCAAATCACCTTTTGTCTTATTCAATTTTTTGTCAACTCCCTTTCCTATATTTCTCCCACGCAACAATTGGAAACGGTCTTATGTCATAAAGTGAAAGACTTTCAAGGCCCTTGGGAGGACTGGAAATCACTGTTGCAACCTTGCTAAGACTAAAAACGAAACGATGGTTCACTGAAATTCTTATAGCCACCATCTATGATTTCAAAAACTCATTTCCATGTATTTAAATTTATGCGAAAAAGGGTAATACTCCCTAAACAATTTAGGTAGGTGAAAACGAACGAGGATAGGGAAAAATATCTCGAATCCATCGATCATTTCATAAAGGAACAAGGATACGCACGACCTCTTGAGATTGCCGAGTTCTTGAAGGTGACACCTGCTTCCGTATCGCAGATGCTCAGCAAATTGGCAGATGATGGACTTATAAATTACCAGAAGTACAGAGGAATGACGCTCTCAGAAAAGGGAAAGAAGCTCCTCGACAATCTGAGCAAGAAGGAAAGTTCTATTTATGAACTGTTGAAACTGATGGGATGCGATGAGGAGACCGCTAAGGAAAAGGCCTGCTTCTTTGAGCACTTCATTGACGACGATCTGTCAGAAAAGATGAGGGCGTTTACGAACAAGGTCAAGGATAGCAAGATAAAACTTCCATCTTAGGTTCCTCCCATCAGTAAGGATCCTGGACGTTCAACTGAATCCATGGCACCGTTACGCGGTGCTATAGAGTCTATCAGCTGCAATAATGCTGGATAGCTAAGAAAATATCAGGAGCATCTTGGAAGCGCGGAGCTTCAAGGAAGAAGAAGGTATTATGGAACGTAAAATGCGACCCTGGACAGACATTCGTACGCTCTAAAATTACTTGACCCGCTAAAATTTTGAACATTCTTTTATAATCGTTGAGACTGTTTAATGGGTGATTTAGATGATGAATACGAAGCCCACTATCAACTATGGGTTAGAAGGGATTTATGTTGACGAAAGTGGTATTTCAAAGGTAGATGGACAGAACGGAAAGCTCTGGTATAGGGGCTACTCAATAGAAGACCTTGCTGAAAAGTCCAACTTCGAAGAAGTGTCATATCTTCTGCTGTACGGGAAGCTCCCCACGAAGAGGGAATACGAAGAGTTTGTGACCAAACTGAAGGAGAGGATGGATCTTCCAGATGAGGTCAAGAGCCTCATAAGAACGATGGCCCCTGTAGCTCATCCTATGGATGTAATGAGGACTGCTACTTCAATGCTTGTGATGTACGACAATGATCCTGGGAATAGGGAGATAGATGCCACCATTGACAAGGTGATCACACTAATCGCGAAGCTCCCAACCATCGCGGCAGCTACAGGGAGGTACAGGCAAAGGAAGAGATATATCCCTCCTGACAGCACGCTCGGACTGTCTGAGAATTTCCTCTACATGCTTACAGGCAAGAGACCCAATAAGTTTGAGGGCAAGCTCATCGACCTGATGTTCATACTGCACGCTGAGCACAGCACGAATGCCTCGACGTTCTCGGTACTAGTCACTGCATCTACCCTGGCGGATGTTTATGCTGCGACCACCACAGGAATCGGGACACTGAAGGGACCCCTGCATGGTGGGGCAGATGAAGCGGCGCTGAGCATGATGAATGCAATCGGAGACCCTGAAAATACTGAAAAGTATATCGAGGAGGCACTTGAAGGCAAGCAGAGGATCATGGGCTTCGGCCACAGGGTATACAAGGCTTATGATCCAAGGGCAAAGCTAGTAAGGAGCTACTTGGAGGAGAGCCTTACAAAGGAACCTTCAGAAGAAGTCAAGAGGCTCCTTCAAATTGCTCTCCGTGCTGAAAAGCTCATGATAGACAAGCTCGGAAGCACGAAGGGAATATGGCCTAACATAGACTTCTTCGCCGGACCGCTCTACCGCGTTTTGGGAATTGATAGTAAGCTGTTCACCCCGATTTTCGTTGCTTCAAGAATGTCCGGCTGGGGATCGCACATAGTGGAATACTGGAAGAACAACAAACTGGTCAGGCCGCTGGAATGGTACACAGGCCAGCTTGATCTCCAGTACAAGCCCATAGAGATGAGATAGAATGATAGAAATCCTTAGCACAGAAAGAAGGGAGCCTTCAACAGGCAGACCTTTAGAAGCCCGCGCTATACGAGCGTCTCTTGATTTTCTCTCTTTATTTTTCCCCTATCATCCAGCAAGAATGATCTATTCCGAATATCTATATGGTCTGTGGCAGGTACGAAGTCATGATCTTGAGGGTGTTGAAGAAGCGATATTTTCTGGCGTTCATCCGTTTCCGGTTGCTGCTGCTTTTTTCCTGCTGATTGCTCATAAGATATCTATGGAGCCTGTTGTGGAAGGATAGCCGCCCCGCCACAGAAATCAGATAACAAGCTCAAAAGAAAGCTTATAAAGCTTGGAGGGATAGTAGGTCTATGATTTCTATAATAGGTTCAGGAAGAGTCGGTGCGACAACAGCTGCCATATTTATGATAACTGAAGTCGACACCAACATAAATCTAATAGATATAGTGGAAGGTCTTCCGCAGGGAGAGGCGCTCGATCTAAATCATACAGCAGCAATACTTGGCAAGGATGTCAAGGTAAAGGGATCGAACAACTATGAAGACATAAAGGGAAGCGATATAGTGGTCATAACAGCCGGTCTACCTAGGAAGCCGGGAATGACCAGAGAGGAACTGGCAGCAAAGAATGCGGAAATAGTTTCTGCTGCTGCTGAAAACGTAAAGAAGTATGCACCTAATGCAATCGTGATACTAACAACCAACCCTCTTGATGTAATGGTGGCAGTCCTCTACAACAAGCTCAAATTCCCCAGGAACAGGGTGATAGGTTTCAGCGGAGTCTTGGATTCCAGGAGGATGGCTTTCTACGCCTCGCAGTATCTCAACATTTCTCCTTCCGCAATCACTCCGCTCGTGCTCGGCCAGCACGGCGAAAACATGTATCCTGTGCCAGAACTCTCTTTTGTCTACGGGAAGAGCCTGAAGTCGTTCCTCACAGAAGAGCAGTACAACAAAGTAGTGAAGGACACCATCAACGCTGGCGCTGACATAACCAACCTGAGGAAATTCAGCAGCAACTGGGGACCTGCCAGCGGTCTGACTGTGATGGTAAATGCCATAAAATATGACAGGAAAACTGCCTTGGAAGCCAGCGTGCTTCTAGATGGCGAATATGGGGTTAATGGCACGTTTGCAGAGGTACCCGTTATTCTCGGAAAGAATGGGGTGGAAAAGGTAATTGAGGTCGACCTGAATTCTGAGCAGAAGGAAAAATTCCAGAAGAGCATAGATGCCATAAAGAGCAACCTCAAGCAGGTTCCGGAATCATACCTCAGATAGGGTCCCATCTGACTCCTTTCTTTTTTTATTTACTTTAGTCGTTTACACAGGCGAACCTGCGGAACACCATCTCTCATGATCAACAACCACGGGTCCTATGTTCCAGTCCTCGTAAGTGTTAAAACATGGAATACACTTCCATCCAAGGGGCGCATGGCCTAGTTTGGATAGGGCAACGGCCTCCTAAGCCGTAGGTCGAGGGTTCAAATCCCTCTGCGCCCGTATTTACCCTCTGCTCTATACAGCAGACTTTCACGAAGTCAAGAAGTTTGCACTTTTTCCTCAGTTCCATTGAGTAAACTGTAATCTGTAATCGCTGTGGATATGCTCTTTTCGCCTGAAAAGGGTTATAATGGAAGTTTGTATGCAAATTTATTGATCACGATCAATGAGCTTCTCTTACTGTTAGCAGGCATCATGTTCCTGGGATTCATAGGAGAGATTGCCTTCAGGAAAAAGAAAATCCCAGATATGCTGCTACTCTTACTCATAGGAGTTGCAATCCACTACACCGGCATCATCCCAGAAGTTTACCTTTCCATTATGAAGGAGCTCCTTGGATTTGTCGGGACAGTAGCCCTAATTTTGATAGTATTCGGTGGGCTGCTTAAATTGGACCTTAAGAAATTTGGGAAATCTGTTCCAAGAGGAATAGTAATGGCATTAACTGACCTTGTGTTTGTCATAGGCATATCAACCCCGATATTCTATTATATCCTGAAGATACCCCTCTTGGATTCCCTGCTGCTTTCAGCCGTACTTAGCGAGACTTCCGTGACATTCATCGTTCCGCTCTTGTCTAGGGTCAATCTGACAGAGAAGGTCAAACACACTGTAGAAGTGGAAACCATCATGAACTCGGTGATGAACATAATTGTAGTTCTCCTGATCCTAAGCGTGATGAACCATCAACTGACACTAGCTGGAATGACAGCCTATCTCTTCGGGAGCATTTCAGAAGCCCTGATATTGGGAGGAGTCATTGGGATAGTCTGGCTGATTGTCCTTCGCCAAGCCCTTACCCCGCATTACTACATCGCTACGATTGCGGTACTGTTCGCTCTCTGGGGACTTTCTGACTACATCGGAGCTTCCGCAGTGCTAACTGTCTTCGTCTTTTCTATTATCATAGCAAATTCCTTGCCAATTTCCAAAATCCTGAAAGTTTCTGGTATCGTGGACAACCAATCTTTAAGCTACTTCAACCAAGAGATCACTTTCTTTGTGATGACGCTGTTTTATGTATACATAGGAATACTGGTCAACATATTTGACTACGGAGGAATACTGGTCGCGCTGCTACTTGTCCTTATCCTGGTGGCGATAAGATTTCTCCAGGTGTCTATCATCCAGTCGGTTACAAAATGGTTCAATAAGGACACGATACTCGTATCTTCTCTGATTCAACGTGGTTCTACCGTTATAGTCCTGGCTGGTATACTATTATCTGCCGACCCGTCTGTATTCAAGCTGTTTGGCAACATACTCTTCTACGTTGTCATATTCACAATATTCACTGGTTCTCTCTTATTTTCCTTGGTTTCCCGCAAATACAGCCCACCTAGCACGATCACAAACGCAATGAAACCGGAGGAAGCAGCAGCCCAGAAATAAGAAGACGTACCACTTGGACATCAAGGCAGATTCCAAAAATAGATGCTGAAAACTGATTGAATCACCAAGTAGAAACGACAACCTAGGTCGTTTCTTACCAATCGCTTGGAACACTTTATATCCTCCCGAATCTAGAGAATCTGATGCTCGACCTGATAACCGCAATCCTGCTGCTGTTGATAGTGGCAATAGGATTGGGGGAGATATTCAACAGGTTCTCACTTCCAGAGGTTGTGGGAGCAATAATTGCCGGAATAATACTCGGCCCTGCGGTTACCGGCATCATCTCCCCTTCATCTGAGTTATCCACTTTGAGCACCCTTGCTCTCTTCTTTATCATTCTCCAGATAGGGGTTGAGTCGTCGGCCGACATTTTCACAAAGAACGTGAAATATGTCACTATATTCGCACTGACTTCCTTCATTGTCCCTCTCGCAGTAATGTCCCTGGGTTCTGTTTTCATCTTCGGGATACCCTACCTTGAGGCAGTGAGCACCTCACTCTCAGTAAGCGTACCTTCTATCTCGATAGCGTCTGTTCTTCTCGTTAGATCCGGGCTCATAAAGATGGATGACGGGCTTCGCCTCCTCGGAGGGATTGCAATGAGCGATACTATAGCCTTCATCGTGCTTGTCTCATTCCATAGAGCCCTGCTGTCAATAGCAATAGATACCGCGTCCCTTGCAGCATTCGTTGTATGCCTTTACTTCCTTGACATGCTGCTCAAGTCGAAATCAGAAATTCTGATAAGAAGACTTGACGTTTTCACTAGGAGGGAAAAGGAAGGGGTGATATTTGCAGTTGTGATACTCATGGGACTTGCAGCATCGGTACTCTTCGAGTATATCGGAATCACGTTTGTCCTCGGGGCCTTCTTCTCTGGCCTGATAATTCACCAAAACACCATCGGTGAGCATGCATTCGGTATTCTGAGGAGGACTTTCCAGAGGATAAACTCTAGCTTCTTCATCCCACTTTTCTTCAGCATTTCCGGTCTTGAAATAAGCGTCGTACCAATTTCTTACTTTCCGTACATAATATTCCTGATTGCTGCCACCACTTCCATTGGCGGTTTGGCCGCATACGTGTTCTCTAAACGTTACATAAAGAAGATCCCTCCAGCCGTATCGCTGGGCCTGTTCGGTGGAAGGGGAGCAGTTGGAATAATCATAGCATCTCTTGCACTGTCAAGGGGCTTCATAGATAACACAGATTATTCTATCGCCATCTTTTCTACCGTGATCATGGCAATAGCATTCACCTTTGTATTCCAGTATTTCCTGAAAAAGGGCCCTTTAACCAGCACTTAATGATGAAACTAGAACAGGCAATGCTTCAATTTATAGATGTCAAGTAGAGTGGTTGGCCAATTCATAGAAGAGAAAAAAATAAAAACAAAAATTTGGGTTAGGGATTTAGTCCCTTATCTCCTTCTCAACCAGATAGGCTGTCAGCAACAGAAGCCCGGCTGCAAGGGCAGCGAGAGCCCCAAGCCAGCGACCGACCTGTACCCACTGCGATGTCGTCAGGCTGCCGTTGATTATCACCATTCTGATTGCTTCCGCTGACCATGATACCGGGTTGTACTGGGCAACATTGCCTAGCCAGTTGGCCATCATCTGTCTTGAGAACATTGCATAGCTGACGAACATTAGCGGCAGATTCACAAGATTCACTATCCCGAATATCGACTGCATGTTCGTCATCCTGGTCGCAATAACGCTGAAGATCGACGAGAATATGAAAGCTATAAGGATTATTGCAGTTGCAACTACGAGAACGTCGAGCAGAGTGAAACCGTGCTGGAATTTCAGGCCGTTGGGTATTAGATAGGCAGCCACAACTAGAATCACTACCTGGGGGAGTATCCTGATAACCGACGATATGATCTTTGAGAATACAATTGAGCTTCTCCTTATTGGGGAGGAGAGGAACCTTCCCATCGGCCCTAGCCTCCTGTCGAATATGATCTGCGTTCCTGCGAACATTGCTGTGAACAGACCCATCGTGGTCAGCACTCCGCCAACTATGTATGTGATATAGTTCGGCGCTCCGTCAAGAATGTAGCTGGCTGCTGCACTTCCTTCAGGTCCTGTGAAGAATTTTGTGATATCGAATGCGCTTCCGAAGAGTGCGATCCAGAAGATAGGCTGAATAAGGCCAGTGAAGAAGAATGTTGGGTTCCTGACCCACTTCTTAAGCTCCCTCACTGTAAGGGGCCACAGTCCGCTCATTGTCTCGCCCTCCTCATGTTCATAGCAAGCTTCCTCGCGTCGTCCCCTCCCTCTTCTTCCCTTATAGACCTGCCTGTGTATTCAAGGAACACCTCGTCGAGCGAGGGTTTCTGCACAGTCAACTTGGTTGTTGAGAGGGAGTGCTGGGAGATGAAGTTTATAATCTTAGGCAGGGATTCGTCTGCGCTTGCAACCTTGATTCTGACGCTGTTTGCCCCAATGTCAGTGACTTCAACGACATCAGGTATGGTTTTCATTACATTCACTCCATTCTGGTCCGTTAGGGTTAGATTGATGATATCCCCCTTCAAAGATTCCTTGAGCTCCATGGGACTACCTGTTATCAACACCTTCCCGTGGTCTATAATGGACACCCTGTCCGCAAGCTCATCAATCTCCTCCAGGTAGTGGGACGTGAGTATTATAGTCACATTGAGCCTGCTCTGTATCTCCTTCACGTAGTTCCACATCTGTGTCCTTGTTTGCACATCCAACCCCAGAGTAGGTTCGTCCAGGAAGAGAATCTTCGGTTCATGGACGAGGCCGATTATCAACTCGAGCCTCTTTCTCATTCCCCCTGAGTACGTTCTGACGAGCCGGTCTGCCGCTTCTTCAAGGTCAACAAGCTTTAACAGGACCTTTATACTCTGCTGAGCCTTGGCCTTAGGCACATCGTAGAACTGAGACACCATCATCAGGTTCTCCCTTCCGGTAAGGTCCTCGTCCGCAGTGAAATCCTGTGGAACGACTCCAATCAGCCTCCTTACATCCAGCGAATTCTTCGCTATGTCGAATCCGCCTACAGTAGCCGATCCTCCAGTAGGAGATATCCTTGTTATCAACATGTTTATGGTTGTGGTCTTCCCTGCGCCGTTTGGTCCCGCCAGGCCGTAAATCTCCCCCTCGTTTATGGTGAGATTCAAGTCCGAGACCGCCTTTATTTTTCCGTTGTATATTTTTGTCAGATTCTTTGTTTCAATAATCGGTTTTTCCATCATATCGCCTCTTTGCTCTTTATCAATTTTTTCCTGGCATCCCTGAGAATATCCAGGGTCTTTTCCAATTCCAGTTCATATGTCATCAAGAATAACTCATATTGTCTTGGGTCTCCGAGCCCCTTCCTTATGCCTTCCAGATTTTCCTCAAGGGAATCCGCTGTATGCTTTGCTGAGTTAAGTATGAACCTCGTTCTTTCTTCCGCCCCCATAGTGTCCATCCAAAGTTTCCCCATGAATTTTGAGATGGGGGACCTCTCAAAGTGTTTCTCCCTTATTTTCTCTACGAAGGAGGAGCCCCTTTCTGTTATCCTGTACATGACCTTTCCGTCTTCCTTATAGCTCTCTATGAGACCCCTGCGCTTTAGTCTCTCAAGCGCTGGATAAATGGAACCAGCACTTGGTTTCCACGCGCCATCTGTTCTCTCCGAAATCAGATTGGAGACCTGATTGCCGTATATCGGACCTTCCTTGGCCATAGTAAGTATTATGAAAAAGATTATCCCCCTATTCCACCGGCCTTCGCCAGGTTCCATACACGTAAGTTCTCTGATATATATAACGATATCGATATCGATAATGACTAAAAAGTCGCATCAGAACCCATGGCAATAAGCTCTGATGCTCCCCTCTTAATCCTCCTGTGCGAAGATTGGATATGGCTTCAAGTAGATGACTCCGACAGCCGCAATGTCTTCATCAGCCACCTTCCATCAATACACAGTCAACATCTTTGACTATCCATCTATCTTAAGAACATCCATCGAATCGAAGACCATTTTTGTTCTGCTTCTAACGAAGGAATTGCGTTTTATGCACTCCGGAGAGGGGCGAATGGAATCGCGCTGTTCTGACTTCACTATGATGAGGAACAGTTCCCTCTTTTTTTAAATTTCTACTTCAATTCCTCCTTCCATTCCCTTGTATTCTAGGTATGGAGACTAATTTTATCAATGCCGCGTCAGATTCTATTGCCGTACGGACGAAAGGGTTTAAGGGAGTGTTTTGTTAAAGTAAGGTGCCTATCGACCCAGAATTTCCGAGAATTGAGGACCACGGTGTCCTCCTCAACAACAGAACTGCCGCACTCATATCTAAGCAGGGAGAGGTTGACTTCGCCTGCTTCCCGAATTTTGATTCAGAAATGGTGTTCTCATCAATCCTGGACAGAGAGAAGGGAGGTCACTTCAGCATCCGGCCTGCAAACAGGAAACTCGAGGCTAGGCAGTACTACGAGCCAGACACGAACATACTTCACACCCTATTCTATGACAAGAGGAATAAGGTCATGTCAATAATGGATTTCCTTCCGATGAGCTTCGAACATGCAGTATATTTCTCAGAGATTCACAGAAGGATAGAGACATATGCAGATGTTAGGATTGAGATAGACTACAACCCCTTCCTCCTTAAAGACAGGAAGTCTGTTGAAAAAGTTGATCATAAAGGATACATGGTCCATTCGCAAAACTCGAGCCAGTTCCTCTCTACCGATCTGAACCTAGAAGTTGCAGGAAACTCTGTGGCCGGCACTGTCGACCTTCCTGCCACTGAGGTGAAATGGTTGGTCACGACACACAACCTTAAGAAAGCATACCCACCAGAGCTGTTTTCAAGCGAAGAGAGACTTTGGCAGACCAGGAGATTCTGGAAGGAATGGCTAATGAAGTCGAAATATCAGGGGATATTCTATGACGTGGTCAACAGGTCTCTACTGACGCTCAAGGGGCTATTCTTTGAACCGAACAGTTTCATGGTAGCGTCCCCCACTACCTCCCTTCCTGAATCCATTGGAGGCGAGAGGAACTGGGACTACAGATTCATGTGGGTCAGGGATACTTCTTATGTAATAGAGGGGCTTGTTCAGCTTGGATACATAGAGGAGGCTACAAAGTTCTACCTTTCTATCATAGATAGATTCGAGAAGGATGGAAGACTTACTTCAATATACAAGGTCAGTGATGATTCTATCATTGACGAATCGTCCCTCGACCTGAGCGGCTACATGAACTCCTACCCCGTAAGGATAGGCAACGGGGCAAGCAGTCAGCTCCAGATAGACCAGTACGCTTCACTGATCATTTCCCTACGCATGCTCCTGGAAAATTCCGGATTCCTGAGCGTACATACAACGGAGAAGGTCTTTCTTATCGGGGATTCCCTAATCAAAATATGGAGGGAGCCTGATTCCTCAATCTGGGAGATACGGGGGGACAAGAGGAATTACGTCTACTCGAAGGCTCTGGCATGGAGGGCGCTTGAGGACCTATCGTGGCTTTATTCTAGGATGGGGAACGAGGAATATGCTAATAGTGTCATGAACGAGGCGAGGTCACTCAGAGAGGAGATCTATGGGAAGGGTATATCATCGAAGGGATATTTCAGACAGAGCTATGAGACGGACGATGTTGATTCTGCGTTACTGAGGCTTCCTCTCTTCGGTTTTTGCACTATGGCAGACAACGTGTATAAAAACACGTTTAACGAGATCGAGGAGAGACTTATGCCTGAGAGGTTCCTTTTCAAGAGGTACACCCTTGAGGATGGGCTGAAGGGAGAAGACAACGCATTCCTAATGGTATCGTTCTGGTACATCAGGAACCTCATCAGGGAAGGGAGGCTCCAGAGTGCCCATGACGGACTTATGATGATCCTCGACCTCATGAACGACGTGAGCCTCCTACCTGAGGAAATAGAGTTTGGTACCCATAGGTACCTAGGGAACTATCCGCAGGCGTTCAGCCACCTATCCCTGATCGCTACGATAATGGAATACAACGGAGCCCTGAAGAGACAGAGGTGATTATTGCAGCAGGAACTCGCCGGTAAGCGTAGGATCGAAGACGGGATATTATCATCCCCTATGGATCACCCGGAAAATCCCTGTGCATGCTCCTCCTGGCAGTAAGGTTTAATAACTCGTTTTTAATTACTACCCAACAAGAGGTTGTTAACCGAAGGTGGTAAACATGGTCAATAGGAAAATCAGAAGGAGGGATGACGATTTCTGGAACGATATACAGGACTTCCTGGAGAACAGTGACAGGGAATACAGGAGGTTCTTTGAGAGATGGTTCGATGCATTCGATGAGATCGAAAACATAAGGGAGCAGGATCAGCCAGGAACCTACGTGTATGGATTCACCTACAGGCTGGGACCTGATGGAAAACCTGAGTTCAAGGAATTCGGCAACATTCCCAGGGAGTATTCTGAGCGTGCTGAGCTACCGGGCCTGGAGTACAGGGAGCCTATCACGGACATACAGAGGAGGGAAGAGGAAACGGACATAACCATGGAAATCCCAGGTGTGTCGAAGGACGATATATCGATAGAAACAAACGAGAATGTTCTAACAGTTAAGGTCGACAAGGAAGGGAGGAAATACTACAAAGAAGTCGAGCTGGACTCGGAGGTTCTTCCGGAGAACGTTAAGGCTTCGTATTCGAACGGCGTCCTTGATGTCATAGTGAAGAAACCCCCGACAAAGAAGAAAGAGGGAAAGAGGATACCAGTAGAGTAAACGTATGTCGACGGACCTGCTTGACCTGATAGATAACGACATAAGGAGAAGGATACTGAGCATCCTGTCGATTAGACCATCATATACTTTCGAGCTTGCAAGATCTCTAGGAAGCTCCCAGCAGCTGATAGCCAAGCATATCAGGTTGCTGGAGGAAAGCGGTCTTGTATTCAAGGTAGGAAAGATTGAATCGGACGAGGGTCCTCCCAGGATACTCTACAAGGCAAACCTCCCTCTCCTTTCTCTCCTGCAGTTCATAGAAAGCATCTCAGTCTTCGACAGCGAAGAGGCAGAAACTGAGAACATTGAAGGGAGCCTCCAGGACCTTATAGGCCAGCTGAAGGACATAGATGGCAAAATCAGGGTCCTGGAAGACAACCTGAAGGAGCTTATCTCAGCGAAGCAGAGCGTGTTGCTGGCGATAAACAGGATGCTGCTCGACACAGATACCTCCCTGTTCTACAGGATGATCAGAGAAGCACTGGAAAACGGGAACTTCGATCTCCTGTTTGACGCAATAAACAGGCACACCCAATAAAAATCAAAGGAGCAGATCAGATCGCCTGTCACTCATCATGATCAGTTAAGGCTAAATTCATCACACTGCCCCTGCTGACTTACTGTATAATCACGATCTTTGGCATAGCTCTTTTCATTACTATTCCCGCTTCTAGATACTCTTTACAGACTGATACTGCAAATTGCAACTGACCAGTCAAGCCGTTCAATCTGATAATCCTCTTGCGCAAGTCTTTTCCTGAGAGCAGTCCCTTAGCTGGGAATGAGGCGTCTCATCCTGCCATTCCAGCTTAAGGTTCCATGCACTTCCTGATAATGAAATGATGCTTCTCTACTCTTCTGGATCTTCACTAAAATCAGAAATACGGGATTATGATTGTATCCTGTGTATTCCAGACGCGGAGATAAAGGGGAAACGGATACTCCTTCCGGCCGGAGAGTCACGAAGGATAATCCAGTCATTGAGTGGGAGGGGACTCTCGATGAGCTCATATCACATATCGGATATTCCAATGTCCAGTTGGGGTGGGACGACATGAGGGACGACCTGTCACAGGTTCAGATGGACCTCTTCCATCTGGGAGAAGAGATTCTCACCTCGGGAAAAGGTCGCAGGCTTCGGGAAGAAGGTGTATCTTGGATTGAAGGTAGGACTGCAGCTTACCTCAGGGAAGTGGGAGAGGTGAAGTTGTTCGTTGTCCCCGGAGGGTCGCGAGAGGCGGCGACACTACAGCTGTCCAGGGCGGTGACGAGGAGGGCGGAGAGGAGGCTGGTGGAACTGAATGCCATGGAGAAAGTTAACCCCCTGTCCCTTCAGTACTTGAACAGGCTTTCTTCTCTGATCTTCATGATGGCCCTTGCAGCGAACAAGAGATTGAAATTCGAAGAAACACTTTTCCCCTGGCCTAACCCGGATAGAAAGAGTAAGTGACCATATTAAAATAGAAACTTGTGATACTTCCACATGGTTTATCCTGTGGTTAAGGGGGCTTCCGAAGTAGAGCAGCAGGACCTTGAGGGAGGGGGGAAGATAAGGTGGTTGATAACACATAGGGACGGAGCGAAGAACTTCTCAATGAGGCTCATCACTGTGAAGAAGGGCAAGGCCACCCCCGATCACAGCCATGAATACGAGCACGAGATATTTGTCCTAGAAGGGAGGGGGGAGGCAGTACTTGATGGCAGGACTTATCCATTCAAGAGGGATGATTTCCTGTTCATCCCAGGTGGGGTAAAGCATATCATGGAAGCATCTGAGGACCTGAAGCTGATCTGCATTGTTCCTATTTCAGCTGCAATTCAGATACTCGGACCTTGAATACCCTCTCCCTAAGACTCAAGAAATCGGAAGAAATTAAAGCGTCAGAAAATACAGGAAATTAAAAAAAAGAAGAATGAACATCATTCCGCAGACGCATATTTCTTGTTAAGTTTCTCCGGCGTCGTGAATTTGAAGAACTGCTCGAAAATCGGGTCTGCCGTTCCCATTAGGGTCATCCAGTAGATCCTAGCCATCGTCATTTTCATCATGTGCTTCACTTTTGTCGGGGGGTAGGGCGCTACTGGGTTGTTGTAGTCTGCTATGACGAATGTTGCCTTGCCGTACGCGGTATCGAACGGGCAGTTGATCCTGCCATTGAATTCAGAGTACCTGCCCTGAATGATTTCTGATACTGCCATGGCTTCAAGGTGCGCGGTGACCCCTGTCTTCGACGTGGGGAGCGTGTTGCAGTCCCCGATAGCAAATGCGTCATCGAAGCCCTCTATCTTCATCAGTTTCTTGTCTGCCTTGATGAACCTGTCTTCGTCCTGCACCGTTTCTGGAATGATCTTCATCTTCGTGCCCCTGCACGGAGGCACCACAATCGGCAGGTCGTATTTCAGCGACTCTCCTTCAAGGGACGTTATTGTCTTCTTCTGGTCATCTATTGTATCTACGTCGAAGAACGGCATCACTTCTATACCCCTCTCGTGAACCATTGGTTCCACAATCTTGTTCATAGGTTCAGCTGGGTATGCCCTCGGGAAAGGAGTGAAGAATACTATCCTTGTCTTGTCCCTGAGCCCTACTTTCCTGAGGTGCTCCTCAAGGAGAAAAGCGCCCTCAAGCAAGGAAGGAGGGCATTTGCACGTGGGCGACGACTGCCCTATCGCTATAGTTCCTCCCTTGAATTTGCTTATGTGGGACCATAGCTTTTCAGAATTCCATACGCTGGTGTGGTAGTCACCGTACTCGTCGTACACCTGCCTCAAGCCAGGTATCTGGTCTGGGTCAGGGACTGTTCCAGTTGCAATCGCAAGGTAGTCATAGTTGTAAATTCCCTTCCTCGAGCCATATGCCTTTCTCTCATTGAGGTTTATTGTGCTGATTTCGTCCTTTACGAAGTTCGCGCCTGGCTTTAGAAGCTCCCCTATCGGCCTTGAAATCTTCCTCTTCGAACCTTTGAACGCGATGTAGAGAAACCACGGCTGGTAAAAGTGGAGGTCACTCTTATCTACAACGGTCACGTCATATTCGTTCGTGTCCAGATGGTTGGCCAGGATCAGACCCCCTCCTCCACCTCCTATTATCAGTACCTTCTTCATTTCCATCTTCCACTTTATCTCTTGTTGATCTTTATCCTGACAACTATCTTGTCGGGATCTTCTTTCACTTCTAGTATCTCGTTGCCTGTCTTCGTAGCCCAGGCCTGGGTGTCTGCCCTAACGCCCTTGTCCGTTGCCCACAGCTCAAGAATGTCTCCTACCTTGGAGTTCCTGTACGCTTTCGCAAGATCTGTTATCGGGCCAGGGCATGCCGCTCCCCTGGAATCTATAATCTTTGCTTCCATATTATCACCTCATATGAATAGTGCCTGCCCGTCCTCTGACTGCTGGAGATAAGTTGCCGCACCTACCATGTCGTCTATGATCGGGTCCAGGTCTTCTTTCTTCAGGCCAAATACTCCTGCTGACATGGAGCAAGCGTAGATTTTCGCTCCGAACTCCTTTGCCTCAAGCATCATTTCGTACCAGGACTTCACGTGTTCCTTTGCCATACCCTGCATCATTGCCGGCCCCATCTGTTCGAATTCCTTCGGCAGAACCATCTTCTTTTCCGCTTTGGTAAAGTTCATCAGTCCCCAAAATGTTACAAAAATAGTAACCTCTGACCCCATCGCGGCTGCCGCCTGTGCGAGTACTCCTGCTGCCAGAGCCTTGTCAGTCGTCCCACTGAACAAGATTATTGATAATTTACTCATAGGTCAACACCGAATGAGGAATGCAATTCCAGAATTTAATCCAATGCTTAAATAATATTAGTTTGTTTAAGGAATTTCAGGTCGTTTAACATTCCACCAGCCAGCTTCCTCGTTCTCATTTCAATTAGGGAGGAAACAATTTATCCCTGAGCTCGCCGTTTGAGCCTGAGGAACGGAAGACAGCCACTTCGCGGATTTGATATCAATTCACGAACCTTCGGATTCCACGTTTGAGATTATCTCTGCGAACGCAGCAGCCTGGGTCCTTGTGCTCATGTAGAGAACCCTTCTTTCGTAGCAAGCCCTCCTCATGAGCTTCCCATCGGCCTCAGACTTGTAGTTCTCGGACAGTATATTTATCACGCCAGAAATATTTCCCAGCCTCAATATGTCAAGGGCGTTCTGATTTCCCTCGAATATTTTCTTTATCTTCACCGTATTTATCCCGTATTTCGCAAGCCTCTCGTGGGTTCCTTCTGTGCTGTATATGACCTTGCCCGAGTCATTAATAATTTTAATGATACCTAAAAACTCATTTAGCTTCTTGGAAGTTATGGAAACGATAACCCCTTCCCTATCAAGGTTGTAGCCTGCTGCCCTGTACCCTCTCAGGAGCGCCGTCTTGAGGTCCTTCCCTATGCCAATGACCTCTCCCGTGCTCTTCATTTCGGGCCCGAGGACAACGTCAGACCCCTTCAACTTGTCGAACGGAAAGACTGGAACCTTTACACCAACCTGGTCGCTCCTCGTTTCAGCTCCCTTAAGTTTCGTGCCCAGGAGTACGTCGACTGCTATCTCTGAAAGACTGACACCAGATATCTTTGACACGAACGGGAACGTCCTTGACGACCTGGGATTTATTTCAATTATGTGGACCACGTTATCCTTGATAGCGAACTGAATGTTTATCGGGCCGACTATGCGGAGCTTCCTGCACACCGCCTTCGTATACTCCTTCATTGTCTCCTGGATGTGGTTCGCAATGTTCTTTGAGGGGAAGATGCTTGTTGAGTCACCTGAATGTATGCCTGCCTCTTCTATGTGCTCAATTATTCCGGGTATCAGCACGTTTTCGCCATCTGACACGCCATCTATCTCCGCCTCTATCGAGTTCTCCAGATACTTCTCCACTAGAAACTCCTTCACGAATCTTCCATGGAACTTCAGATATTCCTCTGCCTCAGGCATGGACTTAAGGACAGCCATGTGTGCTCCTGATATCGTGTATGAAGGCCTGACTATAACAGGGAAAGATAGCTTCTCAACCACGTCCATAAATGATGATGTGGATGCAAAGAGGTATTCTGGATATGGAATGTTCATTTCCCTCATCAGCTCCGCGAACTTCTCCCTCACTTCCAGCGTTTCTATAGACTCAACTCTTGTCCCAAGAATCGTGATTCTGTCACCGAACTCTTCCTGGATCCTCCTTAGGATGTTTATAGGTCTCTGCCCCCCGAACCAAGGGATGAGGAACTTGGCAGTCGAGCTATTCACGACGTTCTTGACTGTTTCAAAATCCACAGGGTCGAATACGAGATAATCGCTTTCGTCGAAATCCGTGGATACGGTCTCAGGGTTGTCGTTCACCATTATCACCCTGATCCCCCTCCTCTTGAGCGCCTGGGATACGTGGACACAGCTATAGTCGAACTCTATTCCCTGTCCTATTGTGATAGGCCCTCCTCCAAGAACTATTGCATCACCCTCGATCCTGTTTCCTGGGTCGGACGAGTAATAGTACGGTGTCTTGACGTCGAATTCACCGGCGCAAGTGTCGACTATTGAAAATCCGGATTGACTGAATTCCTCCCTGAATGCGGTGATCAGCTCGCTGACGAAAAGCTTTTTCCAGCCCGTCAGGGAAGCTATCTTCTCTATGGAATACCCGTTCCTGAATGCCTCAAATATGTGGAGCTCCCTCTCAGGGTTCGGAACTGAAAGCATTGACTCGTCGAAAACCACCTTCCTGTGCAGCATCCCAGTTGACCTGAGTGACTTCCTGAAAGACTCGGCAAGATTCTTCCCTATGCTCATTGCCTCTCCTGTGCTCTTCATCTGCGTTCCTAGCTTGAAATCCTCTTCTGGGAACTTCTCTATTGGCCATACCGGGCATTTCACGACAACATAGTCTATTGCAGGCTCCCTTGCAGCATTCTTTTCTCCCGTGACAGTGTTCTCGATATCGCAGAGCTTCTTTCCAAGGGATATCAGGGCTGCAACCCTCGCTATCGGATAGCCAGTCGCCTTCGATGCGAGCGCAGAAGACCTCGACAGTCGCGGGTTCACCTCTATGACATAATATTCTCCTGTCTCATCGTTGAAGGCGAACTGAACGTTGCACGCCCCCACAATCTTAAGGCTTTCTGCTATCCTGAGGGCCGAGCTTCTTATTCTTTGGTAGTGAAAGTCGTTGAGTGTCAGGAAAGGAGTTACGACTATGCTGTCTCCGGTATGGACCCCCATGGGGTCAACGTTTTCCATGGTGCATACTGCGATCTTTGTACCGCCGGAATCACGGACTACCTCAACCTCCAACTCGTTCCAGCCTATGACAGACTTCTCTATGAGTATGGACCCGACTTCAGATAGGTATAGTCCCTGTTCTACGATGGATCTGAGTTCCTCTACGTTCCTCGCGATTCCGCCACCAGATCCTCCAAGCGTGAAAGAGGGCCTTACCACAACAGGGAAACCGATCTGTTTCGAGTACCTTATGGAATCCTGCAGAGTTGAACAGTAATATGATTCGAGGACAGGCTCCCCTATCTCCATCATCTTTTCCTTGAATTTTAGCCTGTCTTCAGCAATTTCAACTGCCTCGGGCTGCGTGCCAAGGATCCTGACGTTCCTTGACGATAGAACCCCAGATTTCCACAGTGAGACTAGAAGGTTCAAACCAGTCTGCCCGCCAAAAGTACCCAGGATCGCGTCAGGTCGTTCCTCATCAATCAGCTTTGTAATGCTGCCAGCATCCAGCGGTATCATCTTCGGCCTTATTCCTTCCCTCCTGTCAGTCTGGATTGTCGCAGGGTTGGAATTGGCCACTACAACCTCTATGCCTTCCCGCACTATCGCCTTTATCGCCTGGTTTCCAGAATAGTCGAATTCTGCAGACTGTCCTATGACGATAGGCCCGGATCCAATGATGAGGACCTTCCTCGGCAGATGGCTAGCGCTCACGAAGCATCCTCCCGAAATCTTCAAAGACCCCTAGCTCATCCCTGGGACCAGGCCCCCCCTCTGGATGAAACTGTGACGTCAGGAAATTCTTTCCCATTATACCCTCATTTGTACCGTCATTCAGGGAGCGGTATCTCTCCTCTGCCCCCTTTGTTCCATCAAACACAACGGAGAATCCGTGGTTGTGAGTCGTGATTCCTATCCTCCCTGTCTTCAGGTCCTCGACAGGATGGTTTATTGACCTGTGACCGAATTTCATCTTCTCAGTCTTCATCCCAAGGGAGAGGGAGATAAGCTGGTGCCCTAGGCATATCCCAAGTACAGGTTTGATCTCAATCATGGACTTAAGCTTGTTAACGAATAGAGACAGATCGGGATGTGTGGGGTCGCCAGGCCCATTTGATACTATCACCCCGTCAGCCTTTTCCACGAGACCGATGTTTATCCTGTTGTAAGGTATGACCGAAACTGAATAATTTTCAAGGAATTTCAGTATGTTCCTCTTAAGACCAAGGTCTACCAGCAAGATGTTCCCGCCGCTCATCACTTCCCCCTCAAGTGCCCCATCCACAAGGTTGGTTTTGTAGGGGTCATCGAACCTTTTTGTGCCGAACGAGCCTAGCCTGTTCCCGTTGACCCTTATGTAGTCCACTATCCTCCTTGTATCCTTTGTTATTATTCCAGGAACACCCCATCTTTCAAGGTATTCAGAGAACTCTGACTTCATCAGTTCGGGCACGTGGTTCATCACTACTCCCCTAACCATGGGACGACCGCTTTCCCCCTTTTCCCCCACTCCGTAAGAACCGATGAATGGGAAGGAGAACACTAGTATCTGCCCCGAATAGCTCGGATCGGTGATAGACTTCAGATATCCGGACGGAGAAGTTGTAAATACCATTTCCCCCTGGGAAAAGACATCACTGCCGATGGATTCTCCCTCAAAAACGCCCAACCCATCGACATACAGCTTTCCCAACTTCACTCTGACCTTTGCCGTATAACTAATCTGAATAAAAGCTTAGAGGTACTTCATAGCTCTGCTTGTGTGATCTCCTTTTAAGACTATGATGCTGGCACATAACGGAATTTCCTGAATTCCTTGAAAGACATCAGCACCCCTCCATTCAGTAGCAAGCCGATACCGGCTACCGTGAAATCGAAGACTATCCCGTGTGCTGATATCAGTATACCACCCACTGCCATGCCTGCAGGAATAGCAGCGAAGGAACCTACTGAATCTATGCTCAGAACCCTTGCGAGCAATTCAGTTGGAACTATTGATTGGACCGTTGCAAGGTAGGTCGTGTTTAACAGTCCTATCATGGTTCCTGCCAGGACCCCTTCAATCAATGATTGGTATATATCCACAGAGAATCCGAGCAGTACCACGACCACACCTGCCAACAGGATCGACGTTGATATCAAAGGTCCTGCATACCTGCTGCTTTTTATCCTCCCAACCATGATTGCCCCTATCGCCATTCCGGTACCAATTGCCGCCACCAGATATCCGTATGCCGCTGAGTTTGAACCAAATTTGTCGGAGGCGTATACAACTATGAAAGGAGAGAAGATGCTTCCAAAGAAATTTGCTGGAAGAGCGCCTATTGTCGCCTCGAGTATTGGTAGGTGTTCCTTCATATACCTCATCCCAATCCTGAGTTCCCCGGCGATTGACGTTTCCCTTTGACTTATCGATGAATGTCCACTCCCGTAATGGCCTATCAACTGGAAGAGGAAAATGGCCGACAGTGCGTAGGTCATTGCGTTTATTCCCAAGCCCCAGACCGCTCCCAGGTAATAGACAATCAACCCGCCTGCTGCGGACCCAACTGCCTGGAATACGCTTGCAGACCCCTGGAGCATGCCGTTTGAGTTTTCCAGCGATTCCCTGTTCACGAGCATGGGCAGTATTGCCTGGCTTGCAGGCAGGAAAAATGTGCTGAATGTGTATACCACTAGCATTATTGCAAGAATGAGGGGGAAGGAGAACCCGATAAAGTGGAAGAATATGGATAGAAAAGCCATGGAAATCATTCTCACCACGTCAGATGTGACCATCAGGGTCTTCTTGTCGTACCTGTCGGCAATGACTCCAGCAAGAAGTCCTAGGACTATTCCTGGAACTATTCCTGCGATTCCAAGATATGCTATGAAGATTGCGTTGTGGGTGTAGGAGTAGACGATCCAGCTCACCGCCACTGTCGAAACGGACCCGCCAAAAGCTGCGACAGTGGTCGATCCGAAGAGATTCCAGAAACCTTTTCCCTTTATCTTCCTGTTATATATCGCAGTTTCAGGAACAGATGATGTTTCTCGTCCCTCTTCCTTTCTTTGCATAAATCAACTTTTTTTCCTCTCAGGCTTCGATCAATTTGGTATTTCTCTGGACAGTTTCTCTATCTTCACTATCTTCCCTATAGTTGCTTCCGGAGATATTTGAGTCCTTTTTACGTACCTAACTTCCTTTATATCTGAGTGCCGTTCCACGCTTATCTCGTTGCACTCTATAATTCCGCAATCTGCCTCCTTCTCCACTTTAACAATGTTTGCGAACACATCTTTGACCTCTCCTCGCCGCTCTATGGTCAACATACCGCAAGAGACCGTACCCCTGATTGTCGAGTTCTTCTCCACAGTAATCTCCGAAGCTCTTATCTCCTCTGCTGAGAGCCTTCCAGAAATCGTCACTTTGCCTGCCTCGATTCTTTCCGCCTCCAGTTTCCCCGATACCTCGAGTCTGGAAGCCTTTAGAAGATTCCCGATTTCAGTCGACCCACTGATCTCGAGCTCATTGCATTCGCAGGATCTTCCTATTCTGAGACTACCTCTCACGTTGATAGACTCCACCAAAACCTCCCCTGATATCTTGCCAGAACCACTGATCTCCAGGACCTTCCCTTCCGCACTTCCATCTATAGTCAGTGAACCCGCAAGCTCTATTCTCTTGAATTTCACAGGCCCTGCCAGTTTTAGTGAACCGCCTATTGAAAGGTCCTCTATTTCCTGCATGATTATTGAGGGAAGCGACATTAATAAATATCACTCACAACTTGTTAGTTTATGAACAGGTGCAGGCATGACATCATATACAACCTCCTTGCGTCCCTAACCGCTGAGCCTAAGAGAATCACCGATTTGTGCTCAGCAGGGAATCTGCCAGTTGACAGAGGGAAGGTGCTTGTTCAGAACATTGAGAGATTTGGTCTCCTGATAAAGACAGGTGGAGATGATGATGTATTCTACAATCTAACCGCAAGAGGATATGAATGGATAGGACTTTACGAACTTTTGAGGAAAGTCCTGCCATGATGTGCGGCAGCGGGGTCGATGCCTTGAAATGGTTCCAGCCTCTGGACCGGGCACTTTTCTGGCATCCATATCGCCCTAGCTGTATTTCTTCGTCTCTTGTTTGAAAGAACTCTCTTTCAACACAATTATTGCATCACCGCATTCATCTCTAAAATCTAGCTGTACCTTTTAAAAATCATCTCTCCCTGTGATTTACGATTTACCCCTTAAGAAAACCTGGAAGCATTCCGCTTGAATGAAAAGAAAATTAATACTTCCTCAGTCATTTAGGGTTATGCCATTTGACAACGAAAATACCTACATAAAAATGGTCGAGAAAAACGAGGAAGATTTATTTCATAAAAAGTACGAAGAGAGTCTTGAAAGAGTTCCAAAATTCTTTGATAGGGAATACCCAAACCTGGTGAATGGCGAGGTTATTGAGTCAGAGAAACTTACCCACGTCTCTCCTCTGGATGGGAAGACGAAGGTCGGGACGTTCCAGATGTCCACGAAGGAAACGTCCCAGAGGGCTGTTAAGATCGCCCGGGAGAACTACAGAGAATGGTTTTCGAGAGGCTATCTGGCCAGGGCCGAGATTTTCTTCAAGGCAGCAGAGCTGCTCTCCCAGGAGAAGTTCGACTTTTCTGCACTCTTGAGTTACGAGAACGGGAAGAACAGATATGAGGCTATGGGGGACGTGGACGAGGCTGTTGACTTCCTCAGGTACTATGCGCTGAACCTGATTGAAAACCAGGGTTTCGCCAGATTTACTGGGACCGCATATTATGGCGAAGATTCAAAGAGCGTCATGAAACCGTATGGTGTTTTCCTTGTGATCGCACCATTCAACTTCTTTTCCATCACCGTCGGCATGGTAAGCGGGCCGCTCCTGGTTGGAAACAGCGTTATACTCAAGCCTTCATCTGACATACCCCTCTCTTCCTACAAATTTGTTGAGCTGATGTACAGGGCTGGAGTTCCCAGAGGAAACCTGATCTATCTTTCTGGTTCCGGAGGCAGAGTGGGAAGGACCCTTTACACAGACGATGGCGTAGACGGAATAGTGTTCACTGGCAGCAGGGACATCGGGACAAAGATATACAGGGAGTCCCAGGAGAGGAGGCCGAAGGTTGCGGTTACAGAGATGGGCGGAAAGGACACCATCATCGTAACCGACAAATGCGACATCGAAAAGGCAGTAGAAGGGGTTGCCCGATCCGCATTCGGTTACAACGGCCAGAAGTGTTCAGCGTGCAGCCTTGCCCTGATAGACGAGAAATTGTACGACTCGTTCAAGAAAAAACTGGTTGATTTCAGCTCCAAGCTAACCGTCGACGACCCGAGAAAGAAGGGTTCATTCACCGGACCTATCATAAACAAGGAGGCGTACGATAAGTTCCAGAGGATCATGGAGACCGTTCCGAAAGAAAAAATACTGCTTGGGGGGAAGAAGATACATAGGGATGGCTTCTACGTAGAGAACACGATACTGGACAACGTGGGAGACCCCAACATAGAGAGGGTGGAGTTGTTTCTCCCCATACTGGCCCTGAAACCCATGAGATCGCTGAAGGAAGCAGTTGAAATCGTGAACAGCATGGAATACGGACTTACTGGAGGGATATTCTCAGAAGACAGGAAGGAGATTGAGTACTATTTCAACAACGTTGACGTTGGCGTCATTTATGCGAACAGGAGGAGAGGGGGATCTACTGGCGCAATGGTAGGTTCACAACCCTTCGTGGGATGGAAGATGAGCGGAACCTCCGGGAAGGGAACAGGATCATTCTACTACCTGCAACAGTTCCTCAGGGAGCAGGCACAGACTATAGTCAGGTAGCATTCACTTCCTGCATGAGTTCGTTGACCCTGTCTACGAACTCCCTTTCTTTACCTATGGGGACGATTGCCCCGGCTGCATTCCGGTGGCCTCCACCCGTGCCTCCAAGCCCACATGCAGCCTCCCTGAAGAGGAGGGAGAGGTCCACCTTCTCCGAAAGTTCAAGGGATATCCTCGCAGATATCTTCTTCATAGAACCCAGGTTTGCCATTACGACTATTACGGAGGACGGGGGCACCTTCTTGTGTGTTATGATCCTGGTTGCTATAGTGCCCGTTATGTTATTCTCCAGGGAATCGCCGAAATCGTAGTAGAGAACGCTTCCAACGGATCTCCCCTCTGCTTCGTCCAGAATCTTTGAAGCCCTTCGCAGGGAGTCCAGATGGTCTGAATACAGCTTCATCGCCTCCTTCATGGCATCCCCTTTCTCAAAAAGGCACAGCCGTATGCCTACCTCCGGTTTCCCCTTCCTGGAGGTTGCGTTTATTAGCGAAGAGAAGTCCCTGGCATCCTTGACGATAGAGGACTTTGGCTCAGTTTTGAGTTCGTACACTTCCCCTGTAAGTCTGGAAGGGTCCTGTCCTTCCCTCTCCAGGATTCCTTTCAGATCAGATATTATCTCATCCCTTTTCTCTTCTTCCAGGTCTATCCATCGTATCGTTTTAAGGGAAGCCCTATCAATACCGTGGCTTACAAGGAAGTCAGCCACGGCGCCTGGATTGTCATAGAGGGCCCTTGTCTTAGGCTCGTTCCCAAACCTGAGCATGTAGGATACTGACTTCGAACTCCTGCCAAAGTATCTGATGTCGTCCTTAACCTCTATTATTCCCATGCTCTTCGCCAGGAGCATGATCTCCCTGTCCATGTCCACAAGCCTCCCGTATTTCTTGTCGTGCAGGTCTCCGACGGACCCTACCACCGGCAGGTGCGACACAGCCGAAACCTCTGACAGCACGTTGGTTCCGAAGAGAAATGTGGTTGTGGAACCAGACTGCGATATGCTCCCGTCCAAGCCTTCAAGATGCGGGTTGAACTGGTAGATGTCGTTCCCGTTTTCTGAGTAGTGGGTTTCGAGGACAACTGGGTTGTGGTGATCCGTAACCACGCCCCTTACATTCCTCATCTCCATTAGCCTTGAGGACCCCATGTCGTTGAACCAGTAGATGTCTGATCCCCCGACCACGTCCTGGGGTGTCAGCTGGTTCCTTATAGTAACATCGTAATTCAGGCCGAGCCTTCTGGCGACGAATACCGCTATTGCTGCAGATGCTATGCCATCGGCATCGTGGTGTGAGTAAATCCTGAGTTTCCTTGCATTCATGATCATCTCTACCGCCTCGCTAATCGTCCAGGATCACCTCGCTCATCGGCATGCCTGTCTCTTCCTCCACCTCTAAGAAGTTCTTCCAAGAATCCTCGCATTCACACTTCAGCTCGTCCAGGAATCTGAAATCGAGGGTCTCGCTGTATTTCCTTATCCCTTCTGAGAATCTTCTGTCGCATTCGTGTCCATTGTGGGCACCTCTCCTTTTGCCAGAAGCCGTTACGAGTGAAACAGTTGGAACGTCGACGTCCCTCAGAGACTGGAGGACCTTCACGACACTCCACAACCAGGGCGGCCTGTAATTTCCTTCCTTGTACATCCTTTCGACCAGAGTGCCAGTCTGTATGTTCATCGGGTTGACTGAGATGAAGTCGCTGTATCTAGCAATCTCCCTTGCAGATCTTATAGAATCATCTATCGATTCTTTCTCCGTGAGAAAAGGAGGCTTAAGTAGGAGATATGCCCTGACCGACAGCCCGTGTTCCCTCAGCAGCATTGCACATTCCTTGAAGTCATCAAAGTCGTAATTTTTGTTCACAGAATTCTTGAGCACCGACGGGTCCGTGCTCTCGAGTCCTATGGCGACCTGGATCCTTCCCGCATACTTACTTAGCCTGTCCACCACTTTCTTGATGTATTCAGGTCTGCTTTCGACTATCAGGTGGCTGTAACCGCTGAGAACCTTATCTATTATTGAGAACTGGAGACCCTGGTCTATTTCAATTGGGTCGAAGAATGAGCCTGAAGTGAAAATCTTGAGGACCTCCCCCTGAGGATAGTCCTTTAGGAAATGATCAACCTGCTTTTCTAGTTCTTCCTTTCCTATATCCGGGTTCGTGTCCCCCCAGTAACCGCACATTGAACAGCCCGAATGGTAGCTCCAGCTGCATCCCCTCGTCCTGAGTATCAGGACCCGTTCTGTCGTTGTCTTTCCTTCATAGAACTCCCTTTCGGTGTACGTGGTTACGTAGTCTGTCCTGTCGCTCCTTGAAATTGAGTTCCTAATCCCCGCTATATCGCTTGCTAACCGGGGATCGACCTTATTCATTGACTCTCTATGATCCCTGATTATAAAACTGTTGTCAAGCCACGGATATTCCCCCTGGACAGACGGATGTCTCGCCCTCCGGGCAGACGGGATCGGCCCGTAAAGTTCATGGAAGAGACCTTTCTTTCCCTCCCTGGGTAACTGTAAACCATAGCAGAATGGTTTTTAATCCGATATCAATGCAAAGCCATGTGCAGGATGTTCCTCACCATAGGGAATTACGGGGATCTTACGCCTTACATGGATTTCCTTTACGACATGGCGAATGAGGGCAAGCATGCGCCACACCACGATGGTTTCGGCTACGTCCTGTACTTGCAAAACGAGATCACCGCCTACAAGAGCGTCGATCAGATAAGGAAAGTCAATGGTATTTACGGGACGACGCTCATAGCTCATGCTAGAAAGAAGAGTTCGTCTACTAAATCGATAATCAATACCCAACCCTTCCTTTCTGACAATGTGTCTTTTGCCCATAACGGCACTATCAAGGGGTTGGGCAAGAAGGGGAGGAGCGACAGCTACCATTACTTCAAGATGGTGCTGAAGGGACTGCCTTCCGCAATCACTAAGATAAGGGAAATGGAATTTACCAGCATGAACTTCATCATAACGGATGGAACCTACGGGGCGGCTTACAGGGAAGTCAGGAAGGAGCCTGGCTACTATTCCCTCTTTTACAAGATCGAAGACGACAGGTTCACAGTATCAACAGAGGCAATGGGGGGGAAATGGTATGAGATCGAGGACAAGACTCTGGTAGTTTACAGGAATGGCAGGGTGAATGAGTACAAAGCTGATGAAGTGGTCCCTGGAGTCATCTGACCTTTCTAGGAATCGAGTCGGCGATCCTCTGAGTGAACGCAGAAAGTATCGACTCCTCTACCAAGTGCTTCCTCTCTTTCAGCCCCTTCGAAAAATAGTATATTGCTCCCTTGTCATCCCCCGTGTTTGTGACCCCGATCAGCTCGTCAGTCACCTGCTCAAGCTCCTTTCCAGACTTGATGTCCTCCATCATAGATTCATTCATCGGCAGTCCTGAAGACAAACCATAGTTTATGAACCCAAGGGAATCCTTGACCGCAGCGACATGGACGTCGTAGCTCAACCTCAGGAACGAAATTATTCCTGCCTCAACCCCTATGACATAATCGAATTCCGACCTTACCCCCTCTACCCTCCTCAAGGCTCCAACAAACGTTTCATGGTCCATTGGCTGGGGATGGAAATTGCTGGCTGGCTCCAATGTTTCCATCTCGTAGTTCTTGAACAACTTCGATAGAACAGTCTTGGCCCCCTCCACCTTCTCCGGGTTCTTCGTCACGAACGCTATCTTTATCGGACCTTTCCTCAATCCGTTTTCATCTATCTTCCCTTTCAATATCCTTTCAGACTTTATGGGCATGAGGTCTTCCGCCAGGATCTCTCCCACGTTTTCTACCAGAAGCGGCTTTATCCCCCTCGACTTCCTGATGAAATTTATGTTTGATATGAATCCAAGAGTCTCGTTCGACGAAACTATCGCGTCGTATTCCGGGGACAGCGTGGAACCGTAAGGGTCTGTGAGTTCCCTGACCACCGCATCCGCCCCTATCTTTTTGAGATACCCGTCCAGATTCCTTTTCCTTGTATCGTAAGGAGGGACAGCGTATCTCTTGCTGAACTTGAAGCTGTCTGAAGTGAGGCCTATTGTCAACCTTCCAAGCCTGAGACCCCTGTCGATCATTTCCTTGTGGGCCCTATGCAGAACGCTGAAAGTACCTCCGAGGAGAACCTGCACGTCGCCAGATTCCCTTTTCATTTAATATACCTATCCCGTGCTGGACGATAGGGGTTGCCTTTCAGGCATCCACTTCTATGAAGCCGTTCTCCTCTCGAACTGGATAAACCTTCAGCGAAAGTTTGTCCATCAGTATGTCGGGTGATACGTAAGGAGGTACAACCATTTTACCGTCAGTAAGGTTGAATTCTGCATGATGGCACTGGCACTTCGCCCTCAGTTTGTCGACTTCCAGGACGCCAAGAATGCACTTTGCATGGGAGCATACCCCGTTTATTGCGTATAGTTTTTCCCCTACCGCTGCTATGTAAACTACGTCGTCCCCTACCCTTACGCTTGAGGCTCCCGCTGCTCTCAGAGCCTTTGCGGAAATTGTCTTGTGCCAAGTCATGGTTTTCCATATTGATTCGGGAATTATACCTTTCCGTATTATTTCCCTGTGACATCAGCCTGCCATTTAGCCCCGTATCTCACATTAACCTTAAATCCGAGTTTCCTAAATCGGGGTAATGAAAATTGCCGTAGCGCATAGCAAAGACAACAGCTTGGTACCTCTTGATTTAGCCGAACTGATCAGCATTGTTGACACTGAGGAAAAGAAGATCAGCCAGTATGACAACCCTGGTTATGAAAAGGTCCCTGGAGGAAAGGAAATCACAATGGCAGCAATCCTCAGGCTGCAGCCAGACGCTGTCGTGGTCAAAGAAGGCATGATGTGCCCGGGTTCCTACAGGATGTCCGTGGGCAGGGTAAAGTATGCCCATTTTGAGGAAGAGAATCTCGACGAGATACTGCCTAAGTTGGATAAAGTCGATGAATTTCTATCTGATGATATCCCGCCAGACGTATACAGGGAAGTAGAATAAGTCGATAACGAACCCTGGACGCTCCCAGGACCTCAGAAGTCGAGGGGAGGGATTGTGAGGCGATTGTTTCCAGCAATTCTCCAGCCTCATTTCATAAAGTATGAAGGTCGAGAGATTTTACTTTGAGGCATCGTGGACGGATGATGCCGCGAGCCGGGATCGAACCGGCGACTTCAAGCTCTTCAGGCTTGCACTCTCCCAGCTGAGTTATCGCGGCTTGATTACTCCAGAGGATTAGCACCTCTTAGAAATACTTTGACTCTGCCCCGCCCCCCGATTTCCATTGGAACGTCAACGTTAATACGCCCGTCGGGATAACGTAAAGATGAGAACCCCACTATATAATGAAATAATCAATCTAAATGCAAAAATGGTCGATTTCCACGGCTGGGACATGCCTATACAATTCACCGGGATAATAGAAGAGCACAGGCAGGTAAGATCCAGTGCTGGACTGTTTGATGTCTCCCACATGGGAGATATAACGATTGAGGGAAGGGATGCACAGGAGTTCATGACCTACCTGTTCCCTACCGACATTTCAAAGGAACCTGTTGGAAAGGCGATATATTCCGCTTACCTAAATCAGGATGCCAACATGATAGATGATACGATCATATACAAGGAAGAGGAAAACAAGTACCTGGTGGTGCCAAACGCTGCCACGACCGAGAAGGTTTACAACTGGATTGTATCCAACAGGAAATCTTACGATGTCAGAGTCAACAACCTATCGGACAGGATGTCATGTCTTGCCCTTCAGGGTCCGAAAGCACCTGAGGTGATGGAAAGCATATTTCCAGAGGCAAACAAGCTCGGACATTTTACGTTCATAGGAGCATCCACGAAGTACCCTGAAAAGGGGCTTGAAACAGCTACTGTGGTAGGCAGGACAGGATATACTGGAGAGGATGGATTTGAATTCGTAGTTCCAAATAAGTACTCTGTAGGACTCTGGAGGGAGATTCTGAAAAACCCGCTAGTAAAGCCCATTGGCCTGGGCGCAAGGGATACGCTCAGGATGGAAAAAGGATTCCTCCTCTCAGGGCAGGACTTCAACGAAGACAGGAATCCTATAGAGGCAGGTGTGTCCTGGATAATTAGCTGGGATCATGATTTCATAGGAAAGAAGAGGCTGCTGGAAAAGAAAGGGAACGTAGAGGAAAGGTTCAGGGGGGTAGTAGCATCAGACAAAATCATACCCCGCACTGGTTCAGTGGTCAAGAGAGGAGACGAGATCATAGGGAAGCTGACTTCTGGGTCATTTTCACCAACCCTCTCGAAGGGGATAGGGCTCGGTTACGTAAATTCGGATGCGGAGTTAGATACTGAGGTAACAATCCAGACTAGAAACATTGAAGGTAAGGGAATACTTAAGAAACCAAGAATGGTTTGAACCGGATATATGGATAGGGAAGTAGAGTAGTGTTAAAGCCCCTCTAAGAATAGTTTATGGATCCTTGAATCGCCGTATATCTCCGGATGGAATGTAAGACCCAGGTTCTTCCCATCTGAGACCATAACAGCATCGCCACCAAAGGTGGACAGCACCTTCCCTCTGCCTACCCTCTTTATCTTTGGGGCCCTTATGAAGATTCCCCTGAACTTGCCGATCCCTTCCACATCCAGATCTGCTTCGAAACTTTCCCTCTGGCTCCCGTATCCGTTCCTCTGAATCGAGACGTCAAGAAGGGGTAGCACGCTCTTACCGCCTTCTACGTCCTTTGACATCAGAATGAGACCGGCGCATGTGCCCATTACAGGAATCTTCTTCTGGATGATGCGATCTGGAATCCCCCTCATCGCCATTATGCTTCCAATGACTGTGCTCTCCCCTCCAGGTATCAGCATTCCGGAAACAGTCTCAAGGTCGGAAGCCCTCCTTACCCTCCTTACCCTTACACCCAAACTTTCCAGGATATTTTCATGCTCTGATACGTCCCCCTGGATGTCCAGTATTCCTATCTCCATCCCTGGGATATCAGGACCGAATATCTATCCCTTATCATCCGGTCATGATTATATCTCTAGAGATAATCAACTTCCGGCATGAGGATACTCATCGGAGAGGTTAAGAATCACATAGATTCAGAGGTTGAAATTGCTGGCTGGGCCCAGAATATCAGGGCAATGAGTTCGGTACTGTTCATTGAGATGAGGGATGTCTCAGGGACAGTCCAGGGAGTTCTTCCAAAGAAAGGGAATGAGTCCCTCTTCAACGAGCTGAGGACTGTTCCGCGTGAAACAATTATTTCTATGACGGGCCAGGCTGTTAAAAGCCAGGCAAAGATAGGATATGAGATACAGATAAGGGAACTGAAAATAATCAATATGGCCGAGGCACCGCTTCCTCTCGGCGTTGTAGACAAGATAGAATCGGACATAGAGACCAGGCTGGAGAACAGGTTCTTGGACCTAAGGAGGCCAGAAATCCTTTCCATATTCAAGATCCAGAGTACTATATCAAACTCCATAAGGAATTATTTCGTTGAAAAGGGGTTCATAGAGATTCATTCTCCGAAGATAGTGGCTGCGGCTACTGAGGGAGGAACGGAACTGTTCCCAGTCAAGTATTTTGAGAGGAACGCTTACCTCAGCCAAAGCCCCCAGCTCTATAAGGAGATAATGATGTCTGCTGGCTTCGACAAGGTTTTTGAGATAGCCCCGGCATTCAGGGCCGAGGAGCATAACACGCCGAGGCACATAAACGAATTCACCTCAATAGATATGGAAATGAGCTTTGTGGATGATGAGGTTGTCATGGATGTCCTAGAGAATGCAATTAAAACTGCATACCGGTCTGTGGCAGAGACCAACTCAAGAGAACTTGAAATATTGAAGGTTAGCAGACCAGATCTGAACTACAAATTCAGGAGAATAACCTACAGCGAGTATGTGAAGATGGCGAACGACAAGGGGATTGAGCTGAAGGATGGAGACGATCTATCAACCCCCGTACTGAAGACAGTTGGAGGGGAGATTAACGAGTTCTATTTCATAACAAGGTGGCCGAGGGACCTGAAGCCTTTCTACGTCCAGCCTTATGACGACAAGTACTCCAGGGGATTCGACCTGCAATTCGGGGAGCTTGAGATAACAAGCGGAGCCCAGAGGGTCCATTCTCCCCAAGTTCTCCTGGACAACCTGAAGGCGAAAGGATTGAACCCGGATTCATTTGCCTTCTACGTGAATGCCTTCAGATACGGCATGCCTCCACACGCCGGATGGGCGATCGGGCTGGAGAGGCTCACAATGGTGCTTCTCAATATATCCAACATTAGGGAGACAACACTCTTTCCTAGGGACAGGACCCGGGTCACGCCATGATTTTCCACTTGAAATGCAGGGGGGAGGGTGCATGATAGACAGCTATCTGAATGAGGATTTCGAAAGGGTCAGGGAGAAGGTCTCAAGGAAGCTGCAGATAACGGATATATCGAAAAGATACGGCAACAGACCAGTGCTGCTGGAGGATCTAGATGGAAGAAAGGGGGTGGTCAATCTCTGGTCTGATAGGGAGAGGATATACAGGGAGCTGGGTATGTCAAGGGAAAGGTTCCTTGAAAATTACGAATCCTCGCTTTCTGATAACGTGCCGCTGAAGGAAGGAGAGAAGATGTTCGGTGTGAAGGCTGGAATAGAAGACGTACCGGTATGCTGGCACTACAGAGGGGATGCTGGGTATTACATAACGTCAGGAATATTTGTAGCTGAAAGGGAGGGGAAGAGGAATCTCTCCATCCACAGGGTTTTTGTTGAGGACGAACGGGGAGGGTATGTCAGGCTTGTGCCCAGGGATCTCCTCAGTATGTACAACGACGCTGTCTCGCATGGAGAAGAACTCAAAGTGAGCATAGTTATAGGCTCTCCACTGGAGTATCTGCTTGCATCTGCGACGTCGGTACCATTCGAGCGAGACGAATCGGTAATAGCTGCTTCACTGTACAGGAAGTCGAAGGGGAAGGAAATGCTTTTCTCGAAATCAAGGTTCGGCCTGACGGTGCCTTCAGACTCTGACTACGTGATCAATGCAGTGCTGACTGCAGAGAAGAAGGAAGAGGGCCCATTTAAGGACGTTACTGGGACGTACGACATTCAGGAGGGGCAGCCAAGAATCGTTTTCGATTCGGTGGAAACCGTGAGGAATCCTATATACCACGTGCTGGTACCCGCAACATCAGAGCACTTCAATCTGATGGGCCTGCCACGTGAACCGACAATCTACAGGGAAATCAAGAAGGATGGTGTGGACGTAAAGGATGTCAGGTTGACTGAGGGCGGGGCTAGCTGGCTTCACGCAGTAGTAAAGATAAGAAAGGTTTCGAACGACGACTTCAGGAGAGCCGTCGAGGCCTCATTCAGGGGGCACAGAAGCCTGAAAAGGGTGATAGTCGTGGACGAGGACATAGACATTTATGACGACAGGGATGTCGAATGGGCACTGGCGACGAGGTTCCAGGCAGACAGGGGTATAATTATTAGGAAGGAAAGGGGATCATCGCTGGATCCGAGCAGTTATGAAGGTTTCGTTACCTCCAAAATGGGAATGGATGCGACAATGCCAATCGGTGGCGGAAGGAAGTTCGTGAGGGAAATCAGCTAGATCTCCTTACCATCAGGTCTGCCATCGCCTTAAGCTGTTCCCTCTGGTTTGGGGAATTGGAGATATCGTTGATCGAGTCGATCGCGCTTTCATAATACTTCCTGGAAAGTTCTCTTGTCTTTTCCAGGGCGCCGCAGCCTTCAATTATCTCTTTCACCCTCTCGAAATCTGCGTTAGAAATCCCCTTCTTCCCGAGCCTTTCCTTTATGAACTGGACCTCGTTCTTCTTCGCCATCTCATAGGTGTAAAGTATGAGGTGGGTCTTCTTTCCCTCCTCGAAGTCGCTCACGACTGATTTCCCTAGCTCCTTCTCGTTACCAAACATCCCGAGTATATCGTCCTGTATCTGGAAGGCTATCCCAAGCGGCAGGCCATACCTGTCCAACTTTTCCGGTGATTTGTACCCTGCCAGGATCGCCCCCATTTTCATTGGCCCGTTCACCGTATACTGGGCTGTCTTGTACTTATGTATAGCGGTGACGTCGTCAAGCGTGATGTTATCCCCGAGCGAGAGCGTTATGTCCATAAGCTGCCCGATCCCAGTCATTTCCACGATTTCAGACATAAGCTTCATCGCGGAGTTCAGACGGTCGGATGAGAAATCCGTGGCTAGAAGAGCCTCGTGAGAGTAAGCATCTGAGAGGTCAGCGCATACTATTGAAACGCCCTCATTGATCCTGTCTTCGTAGCTGAACATCCTGTGAAATGTTGGCCCGCCTCTCCTGACCTCGCTCTGATCGATTATGTCATCATGGATCAGGAGGTAGGACTGCATGAGCTCAAGGGATATGGATGCCCTGATGATCTTCTCGTCTATATCTGAATTGAGCCAGTATCCAAGTATCATAAAGAGGGGCCTTATCCTCTTCCCTCCCCTCATGGTGAATTCCCTCAGCTTCGATATCGCCTCCTTCTCTATCCCAGACTTGCCTCTGATCTTGTTCGTGAAAAATTCCTCCAGCGCCGCGTCCACCTGCCCTTTGTACCTTGGAACAAAGTCCATGATTCAATATATTCTCGATTTATAAGAAAGTTCTTGGGGCAGATCGGCAAGCAAAGGGAAAGCTGAAAGGTGTTTAATAGTCTGTTTTTATTAGGGAGATACAAAAAGAACCAGGGCGACCCTTAATGATAACCATTGAAAACCTGACAAAGATTTACTCTGCCAAGGAAGGGGCTGTAGTAGACTCTCTTTCCCTCGAGATAAGGGATGGGGAGATCTTTGGGTTCGTGGGTTTAAATGGGGCCGGTAAATCAACAACTATAAGGATTTCCGCTGGAGTTACCCTTCCGACGAAGGGAGACGTACTTATAGATGGAAAGAGCATAACCAAGGAGAAGGCAGAAGCTTCAAGGCAGATGGGATGGGTCCCGGAGCTACCTAATTTTGAGATGAACGTCAAGCCCGTTCCGCTGATGAGATACTTCGCAGGATACTATGGCCTGAAGGGGGAAGAAGAAGAGGAGCACATCAACCAACTCCTGAAACAGGTCGGACTCTGGGAGCACAGGAACAAGAAACTGAGGGGATACTCGCAGGGTATGAAAAAAAGGTTTTCGCTTGCGGAGTCTCTCCTGGGAGATCCTAATAATTTGATGTTTGACGAGACCCTCAACGGGCTTGACCCGGGAGGGGTGCAGTTCGTAAGGAATCTGATAATGGATCAAAAGAAGAAGGGGAAGGCGATTCTACTGTCCTCCCACATACTGAGCGAAATTGAGGCTTTATCTGACAGGATAGGGATCATACATCATGGGAAGCTCCTAAAGGTCCTCGATAGAGGGCAGCTGAACGAACTGGGGAGAGAGAAGATATCAATGGAGATCGACAACTTTGACGACGGTGCACAAAAGCTACTTTCTAGGTACGGGGACGTAAAACTTTCCAACGGAGAGGTGATGCTCACATCTCTTAGAGTTGATAAGGGCAGCTATCCTGGAATTCTTACAGACCTGGTTCAGGGCGGTTACAAGGTCAGAAGTTTTGAGCCGTCAGGGGAATCACTTGAAGAATACTTCTTCAACACGATAGGAGGTGTGGCATGAAATATTTCCAGCAGGTAATTCAATTTTCTTGGGACAAAAAGAAGCCGGAAACAGCAAGGTTGGGGCATCAATGCGTGTCGTACCTAGGAGTTCACTACAAAAATATTCTTGTAAGGGTAACAAAGGGCACTAGAGCTGGGCAAATATGCCAATAAGAGGTGAAAAAATGAATGGTGGAAATAAGAGTTCTGATTTTTTGAATAAGACAGGAAAAATAGTGGCGGTATCTGTTCTGATCCTGATGATGGTGGCAGTTTCCTTTGAGACTGCAGCGAGCGGGAATGGCATTTCTGAGTCTGCGATTCAGTACGCTTATCCGTTCAGGGTAATCAACACGACGTGGTCTTCCGGTTCAGATCTGAATCCGTCTCAGCTGTATCTGGGGATGGAGAACGATGGACCGGCAATCAGCCTCGCGCAGTTCACAATAAACCTGAATCATCCGTTCAGCGGGCTCAACAATACCACTTCAGAGGAGAACTACAGGAACAGCGTTCAGACGAACGCATTCCTTGAACTTTCCTACCCTGTATATGCAGCAAACAATTCAGCACCAGGCAATTATTCTTTCAACATACAGATCGACTACTGGATAAGCACAACGGGATACTATAACGTGACATATCATGAGAACGTCTCTGCCACGGTGGTCTATCTGGGGAGCACTTCCTTGGCTGTGTCCACTAATTCAAACGCACTGACGGCAGGGGAGACCAATAACGTGACATTCCTCATATCCAACACCGGAACAGGTATTTTAACGGACATATCGACTTCCCCAGTCGCTCAGTCTGGTGTAACTTTTCTCCAGTCTTTCCCAGTAGTGAATGAACTTGGTTCTGGGAAGAGTTTCAGTTTCACGGACCCGGTATTCGTATCGAGCACATCGGTCGGCGTGCTTACTGTGGGTTTCACCGTAACGCTTTACAACCCCTATGGGGTCGAGATGTCTCTGCAGAAGCAAATCGGGTTTTACGTCAAGCAGGCTGTTCCCTCCATAGAAATTTCTGCCTCAACCGACATATTGGATCAGTCGAAAATCAACAACGTCGCTTTCTCTCTTCAGAACAACGGAAACGTCAATTTAACGAATGTAGTGACAAGCCTTTCCACGCAATCGCAAATGAGTTTCCTCAAGCAGCCTCCTACAATCGGTTCGCTTGCAATTGGGCAAAGCTACCAGTGGACAGAGCCAATATACGTGTCAAGCACGGTATCTGGGGCCAGCACAATAACAATCACATTAACTTTCTACACCCCGTCGGGGGTTCAGTCCACAGAGGATAGGAATATTGGTTTCTACACTCAACAATCAAGCAGCCAGGAGAACGTTTCCCTGCAGGTGAGGCTGGTCTCCCAATATGTGCTATTGGGGCTCAACTCATCCGCTACCCTGGAACTTACAGACATAGGAAACTCAACGATAGGCTCCCCTCTGATCAGCATTGCAGCTCCGCAGGGATTCACCATAGCCGGAAACTCCACCTTCTACTATCCAAACGTTTCGATCCGCCCTGGAGGAGGCATAGAGGTTCCAGTCACATTAAGCAGTTCTCCAGCAACTTCACAGGGGTCATACTCAATAGAAACAACAGTAGAATATTACAACAGCTCCGGAAACGTCATAACCAAGACATTCAGCGTTGGCTTCCTGGCACTTGCAAAGGTAGTACTTGTCATCCAGTCATTTTCGGAGAACAGCTCCGGAAACAACGTGACAGTAAACGGAACACTCCTAAATGAGGGAGCGGGGTCTGCTTACTATCTTACACTTGTGACGACGTTCCAGCAGGGGAGCGCCATCTCCGATGGTACATATTATCTCGGAGATGTAGATTCCAACACCCCGACTCCATTCAGCATTACGTTCGGCCTTCCACAGGGGGTCCGGAACGGGTCTTCCTCTATATCTATCCTTGCGAGTTACCAGAACTATTATGGTGTTACTATAAACTCCACGCTGCTAACACACACGATCGTCTACAAGAACTCATCTGGAAAGACGAACTTGAACGTTCAGCCGAGGCAGATAACCCCCCACAGGGGAGAGGGGATTCTCGTACTGTCTATAATCATCATAGCTATAGTGGTAGGAATTGCTCTGGTGGTAAGGAACAGGAGAAAGAAGGGAGCAAAATAGGCAGTGATGGAGCAGTAACGGCATGGCTGAATCATTCATGGCAGGAAGGAAACATGGAACAGCACAGTGATCCCTTACCAAGGGCCCTTTTCTTCCAGGGGTTGGACGGTGAGAACAGATGAGGCCGGTGGTGTACGAGATAAGGAGATCGCTTACAAACAGATTTTCGATAGTGCTGATCGTGGCCATCATAGGTCTTACCGCCCTGATATCATATGAGGGCGGGGTGCTATCTACCTCTCACACAGGGACAAGCAACACGGTGAGTGAAGTCTCCGGTTATTATGTGACTGGGAATACGATATCCGTTATCTCCTATTTTTACGACCAGAACGGAAACCCTGCAAGCGACATCAAGGCAAACGTGTCACTGAACGGCACGAGCTATGCCGGCACGCAAATATCCCCAGGTGTTCTTGAATTTCATGTTGTATATCCTGCAGGTACTTCCTCGGTATATCTGCACATGAACTACAGCTACAAATCGTCCTTCAGGCTCAGGACTAGTTCTACAAATTCATTATCAATCAGCACAAGGGCGCAATATTCAGGTCTGGAGGTAGTTCCAGGAATTTCGTCTCCCAGCAACTCCTCGAACCTTGGGTTCCTTCTGTTCTACGTAGGTTCAGTGGGGAATCACACTGCACCACCGGTGGACGTTAATCTAGCAACTGTTTCGTCAGGAGTGCTGAGCACAAGCTACATCTGGGAACACCAGTATTCATATTTTACCCACGTCGCAGTTTTTCCTTCACTTGGTTCAAAGGCGATAAACAAGACATACGGGCTCTACATAAAGAGCGGGGTTTCATCACAGGTGTATTTCAAGGCGCCAATCGGTCCATTATCGCTCTACAAGCCGTTCACAGTGAGTTCCATAGAGTCCTCATTCTTTTCGATTGAGAGCTCGCTGCTTGTCATCTTCATCCCGCTTCTTTCGGTCTTCATGGCATACTTCACCTACGGAAAGGACAGGGTCTCAGGGATACTGGAGACTGTGATTAAGAGGCCGATAAACAAGGGAGGGGCAATACGATCGAGGTTCCTGGCAAACTCCGTTGTCGTCTCCTCTTCTATCCTGGTGGCAATAGTCATCAGTGATCTTATCTCCTACAGATACTTCCATGTCTTAATGCCACTGTCCTTTGTTCTGGACACATGGTGGGCATTTTCAATAATAGGTGTATCGTTCATCGCGATATCTTACATCTTCTCGCACATACTCAGGTCACCGGGGGCTCTCCTGGGCGCCCTGATAGCAGTATTCTTCATATTCGGGCTATTCTGGAACGTAATATTCGATGTGATAGTAGCGGCATTTTCAATAAGTTCTGGAACATCATCTTACATAACATTCCAGGTATTGTTTAACTACGCGAACCCAGCTGGATACGCATCCCTTTTTGAGCTGTTCATCACGCATTCTTTGGGTGGAGGGCTCGGTGGGTTTGGCTCTTCACAGAGCATCAACCCGGCTTATTACGGAGTGACCCCAGTACAGCTTGCAGTAGCTGGGATACTCTGGGTCGCAGTCCCGTTCCTGATAGCTCAATACCTGGCCGTGAAACGGGATTGAATAATGGTAACTTAAAGGGCCTTTAGGGGCTTCCTTAATGAAGGTATTTAAGTGACGAGGGTATAAGGGGGAAGTCTATGAATAAAATCAAGGTTGTTAATGACGTAGGTGATCTGGTAACTATTTTTACAATTTCCAACGATAGGACGAAGAGCGAACTCCTGAAAATGCTCAATCAGAACTGGATGACAGAGGATGAGGTGAAGCAGAAGCTGGGTCCTAAGGCAGTTGAAAATCTAAGGTACATGGAAAAGATAAAATTCGTAGAATCCCAATGGTCTAACACCCCTAACGGGCCCAAGAAGGTTTTCCATAACTACTATACAAGCATCCAGATCAACATCCTCCTCCCAACAGAGGAAGCAGGCGATGTCATCTACGTTGCATCTCTGGACGACAGCGAGGTTGAATCATACTGCAACAAGATAACAAAGATGATAGACGACGGCATACAGTACATTGCTGAGATACAGGAGAAACTTAAACAGTCGCCGACCTACGTCAGGGCCATAATCAAGAGAAGCAAGCACCTGACCATAAAGGGCATGAAGGTGGAGAAAGTCGCTTGATCACGGTCCTGAGGATCGGCCACAGACCGGAAAGGGACAAGAGGATAACGACCCACGTAGCACTCGTATCCAGGGCATTCGGTGCTGACAAGATCATAGTCGACAGGATTGACGAGAAGCTCAAGAAGACTGTCGACAACGTCACCAGGAAATTTGGAGGGAATTTCGAGATAGAATTCGGGAGCTACATGGAACAGATCAAGAAGTTCAAGGGGGCTAAGGTCCACCTTACGATGTACGGTATCCCGCTGGAGGAGAAGATCAGAGATATAAGGAAGTTTGACGACATCATGGTGATAGTGGGATCGGAGAAGGTGCCCCGGATTATCTATGAACTGGCGGATTTCAATGTTGCAGTGAAGAATCAACCACACTCGGAGGTATCGGCACTCTCCATATTCCTGGACAGGCTTGCCAGGGGGAAGGAGCTAAGAGGGGAACTGAAGATAATCCCAGAAGAGAGAGGGAAGAAGGTCCTGAGGATACCGGGGAAGGAGGAGTGCCTGAGGCTCCTGGAAAAGTACGGTGCGGACGATAGGCTGAAGAGGCATTCCATCATGGTGAGCAAGGTAGCGCTTGCTTCTGCCAGAGGGTGCGGATGCGACCAGCGGCTTGTTGAGGCGGGAGCCCTCCTGCACGATATAGGGAGAACAGTGACGCACAGCATATTCCATGGAGTTGAAGGGTACAAGATACTGAAGAGGGAGGGGATGGACGAAATCTTGGCGAGATTCTGCAGCACCCATGTGGGGGCTGGATTGCTGAAGAGCACTGCAAGGAAACTTCATCTTCCAGACCAGGACTACATCCCAAGGACGATAGAAGAGAAGATTGTGTGCAATTCGGACACGCTTCTGAAGGGAGACAAGGTGGTCACGATAGACGAGATTGCGGAGGACTACGTTGGAAAGGGCCTGGCATCAGAGGTTCCAAGGCTTAAGAGGCTGTATTCCTATCTGGAAAGAAAGTGCGGCTTCAGCATAGAAGAACTGCTTGCGCTGAACGACGAACAACTTTTTTAGTACGAGGAAATTTAGTATAGTGAAGATCGTTTCAACAAGCAATTCCGAGGGTCTCTCTTCTAAGATATCCAATATAACGGGAATTCCTCTGCAAGGGTAAACAGGAGGGGGTT
>JAMCUN010000014.1 GCA_023381415.1 Thermoplasmatota archaeon
CGCTCCACCCCAATATACTGTTCTGTCATGCGGAGAATCGAGGCTCCCTTTCCGTAGCTGATGTCATCAAAAATTTCAGATATCTCCTCTGGGTCCCTAACCTCCACCCTTATGGGGTGGGTAGAAAGTAGGCCATCCTTCCTCATTGATGATAACGTCTCCTCCCTCTGGAAATCTTCCCACAGGTTCCAGTCCTTGTGAACCTTCGATAGAATCTTGTACCCTACGAAGGTAGCAAACGATTCGTTCAGCCAGAGGTCGTCCCACCATTTCATGGTAACCAGGTCACCAAACCACTGGTGTGCGAACTCGTGGGAAACAACGTAGGCGATCTGCTTCTTGAACCTGAAACTTGTCGACCTGTTCACGAGCAGCGCAGTTTCCCTGAACGTAATGGCGCCCCAGTTCTCCATGGCTCCCGCCCCGAACTGTGGTAGGGCAACGAGGTGCATCTTGGGGAGTGGAAACCTGATCTTGTAGTACGACTCATATTTCCTGAACAATCTACTTAGGAGGTTCAGGGAGAACCTTCCCTCCTTCGCCTTGCCGGGGGAGGTAGCGACGTACAGTGTCTTGCCATCGTCCTTCTTGGATATCATGTCGAACTTCCCGATGCCCAGGTATATTAGGTAAGTGGACATCGGCGGTGTCTCCTCGAACACGAAATGAGACCTTCCATTACCCACCTCCCTTACCTTTGGATTGGTGTTGAAGATGACCTCAACTTCGTCGTCAGCTTCAACCTCTACCCTGAATCTCGCCTTTGCTGCTGGCTCATCGAAGCAGGGGAAAACGGACCTTGCCCCGGTCGGCTCCATCTGTGTAGTTATGATGTGTCCAGCTTCGTACTTTGCATCGTGAATGCCCATAAGTGATGTTTCAGAAACAGAACCGGAGAATGAAATAGAAACTTCGCTTCCAGATTCCTGGTCGATCAACAACTTCTTGTTTGATACTTCGTAAGGCGAATCTTTCCCGTTCACCCTTACTGAACTCACTGCCAGGTTCTCGCAGTTAAGTTCTATCTTTCCTGAAAAATCTCCTTGAATTCTCTCAACGCAGCTGTATTTCAATTCCCTGAATCTAAAGTCAAACTTCAGATCGTAAGATAGCGGGGTGCTCATTGTTAACTAGCATGATAAAAGGTATAATTGTTTTTCCAATCCCGGTAAGTTAAAAGATTAGAGATTGCGATCGTACCTTGATCAATGAGATCGGCATATGATCTAGAAATTTTCCTCGACCAAGAATGATAAAAATAAAAATAAAAGAAGGAATCTATTTCTTTATGGATTTTTTCCTCAAGAAAACCGCGGACAGCGCAAGTGCCACTATTACTACAATTCCAGTTATTAAGAGTGCATAGGATTGAGAGAACAGGGTGGATTGAGGTGGAGCGTTGGTGACAGATAGTTCATTTGAATTTGTTGCAACTGCATTTCCATTTGTCGTAATTGCTGCGCTCGGATCTGTCCTAAGCTTTAAGGTATAGTTGGAACCGTTGTAGCTTACCGTTGAATTGAGGGAATAGTTGGAGCTTGCATTGTAATAGAAAGTCGTGCTGTTTGAGGAGCCGTGGAAGACCCTGGTCCATTGCTGAAGCGGCACGGAGAAGACATTGAAGTCTATCGTTGGGTAATTCATGACACGAGTGTTGAATCCATCGTTGGAAAGCAGGCCCCCAAGATGGAAATAACTGTACCCGTTTCCCCCTTCCCCGAAGTCGCCGATGTCACCTAGAAGGTTCACGTCCATGTTGGAATTGACACTCTCCCTGAGGCTGAGGTTAATCTGGGGGATCATCATCTCCAGTTCCCCTCTGAACTGTCCCATCAGTTCTCCCTGAACTCTGAACGCCCTCCAGGACATGTCTATAACAGTTGTGTTGTTCCCGACCTTCTTGGTGATGTTTGATATCCTGAGATTCAGGGTGAGGTTCCTGAAAATTGTAAGGTTTGTAGAAGAGGCGAATACGTGAAGCTGGTACTTCAGTGTTGCGTTTACCACATGAACGCTAGGCATGGTCATGTTCCCTGTTGAATTGGAGGTGCTGTTGTTCGATATATCTGTCGAGCCGGTCGAATTGGAAGAACCATTTGTGTCGTTGGAATCATTTTGGTCAGGCATCTGGTCGTGATGGTGGTTGTCATTTTGGTTACCGTCTCCGTTTATGTTCTGATCAAGGGCCTGAATGCCGCTCGAGTTAAGGTAAGACGTTGCATTCATCCAGATTACGGTTCCATTTAGCGCGGACGACGTGGAGCTGTTGCTTGGGTATGTGTAGTAGAGCACATAGTTACTGGTTGCATTGACATATCCAACATTTGTCTTCGTGTTGATAGTTGCGTTTATTACGGAAGCAGAACTCAGCGGTACAAGCATAAGAGCCGCAACTACAACTATAGTCAGAATCAGTGCTTTCCTCATAGTACTGAGACCTGAGGTTATATTAACTAATTATTGGTACAACTTTCAAAAAATAGTACAATTTTCAAATATCTAGGGGTACCTCTCCACGGATTTGATCTCAAGCTGTGATTCTAGCAGTTCTTCCTCCTTGATCTTCCCTATAGACTTGAAGAAAGTGTCAAGGCTGCTCTTCTCGAAGAACATAGTTACTTTCGACTTGTCTCCCGATATTTCGACAGAGTAGTTGAACGGAAGGTCGAATTCAGAGAGTTTGTAGGGGTCTATCAGTATCCCTTCCTCAGGGACGATGGCATAGAACACTTTCACCCCGTCCTCTCCTTTGTGTACAAGTTTGAACTGCTTCGCCTGCTTCTGGAGCAAGCCCTCCCACTCCTGGAAATCGCCATCTACCTGGTAGAATACGTTAAGGAAGCCTGCTTTGTCCACGCTCCTCACCAGTATCTTCGCCTTGAAATTCTTGTTAGACTTTGCATATTTGAGAGTGAATGAGTTCGTTGGGACTACATAGAAGACCAGTTTCTTCATCTCCCATCCTTTCGCATTCTCAAGCAGCCAGTCCTTGTCGTTCCTGATAGGACCCAGGTAGTCTATGCTGAAGAAGTCCCTCTTTTCAGAGTCCCTGAAAACAATCCTCTGGAGCTCCGAGGATGATTTGAAATACTTTATCCTCAATATTATGTCTCCTTCTGTAACGAAGATTGGAACGTCTATTAACGCGTTGTTCACCTTAAGGAGGGACTCTATCATTTCACAAACGTAGCACTCTTCTCCGACCTCGATCGTTACCCCGGCTTTTCTATCTACGAATTCAAACCCCCTTGACCTGATCGCCTTTCTGAGATCATCCATTGTCTTTCCTTCTCTCAGGTAAGTGACAACAGCATCCGTCTTTGTCCCCCTGTTGTAGAAGTTTAGATAACCGTTGAAGCCGTAAACCTTTGAGAAATAACTGATCGGGGACCTCATGTCCTGAAACCTGACGACCATTTCGCTGTCAAATTCTGTCATATGATTCGTCAGGTTTTCGACAGATTAATATTTTGCGTATTTATAGAACTGCCAATATCTTCTTTTATGGAGGTTTGCGATTAATGAGGGGATGATGATGTTCCACGTCATCATTCCGGATGAACTCCTATGACTAAGTTTATAAGCTTTTTTGTACTTCCCTGAAAGTCAAGTGAAGCCTATGACACTAATAGAGCAATCGTACTCAGATGGACCTATAACAGTTGACCTAATGGCCAGAGCGATTTCGAATGGAATGAGCAGGCAGAGCAAGAGGATGAGTGAACAAGAGGCATATGATATAGCCTTTCACGTTCTCAACTTCTTCGGATACAGCAGGTACGTCATAGACAATATGCTGGAGCCCGAGGATAGAGATGCATTCTATATGCTGGAAGATCTGGGCATTCTGGATACAGAACGCGAGGAGACAACGCTCTTCGACGGAAGGGAATGGAGGATACATTACTGGCTGATCAGGCCGGAAAACGTCAGGAAGCTCGCATATAATAACGGAATGAAGAGCGAGGAGCCTGTGTCCAGCGAATCCATGGTGTATGACGGGCTCCCAGACGACGTCTGGAAAATGAAAATATAGGTCTAAATGCACGTAGCAGTTATTGACCTGGATAAGTGCCACTTTAAAAATTGCCGCCAAGAATGCCAGTACTACTGCCCGCCGGTTAGAAATGAGATAATGGCAGTTGACTTCATGGAAAGCGGCTACCCGCAGATTCACGAGGAGCTCTGCATTGGATGTGGAATATGCGCTCACCGATGTCCGTACGAGGCAATAAAAATCATCGGTGTACCAGCCAGGCAGCAAGGCAAGGAAGTCCACAGATACGGAACTAACGGGTTTGTCCTGTATGGCCTGCCATCACTTGAGATGAAAGGCGTGATAGGTCTGCTGGGACAGAACGGAACGGGAAAGACAACAATACTCAACATTCTGAATGGAACTCTCATCCCCAATTTTGCCCAGCCAGATGCAGAAAAGGCCAGGGTCCTGGACCGCTACAAGGGTACATATCTTGGTGAGTACCTCTCAAGGGTATACGATGACAAGGTCAGAATTTCGCTAAAGCCGCAGTATGTTGACTCAATATCGAAGCATTTTTCAGGCAGAGTGAGGGATCTGCTCAAGCAATATGGTGACGAAGCGGGGAAGAAATTGACAGAGATGGGAGTGGCAGGCATAATAGACAAGGACGTGAAGTTCCTCTCAGGGGGAGAGCTTCAGCTTCTTGCAATTTCGGCAGCTTTGCTTAAGCCGGCGGACCTCTATTTCTTTGACGAGCCATCTTCCTATCTTGACATATCGCAGAGGTTGAAGATTGCAGGTGTCCTCAGAAAGCTTGCCGAGACAAAGAAAGTGATAGTTGTTGAGCATGACCTCGCAATACTGGATTTCATGACGGATTACATATACCTGACATATGGAGAAGCAAGGGGGTATGGCATTGTTAGCAATTCGTACGTAACGAGGCAGGCCATCAACACGTACCTAGAAGGTTACATCAAACAGGAGAACATGAAGTTCCGCGATTACGAGATTAAGTTTTCCAAGAGGCCTCCTGAAATGGACAAGAGCCTGGTCCCATTTGTCTCCTGGACATCCCTCACAAAGAGTTTCGACAATTTCAGGTTGAGTGTGGAGGATGGGGAACTCAGGCACGGTCAGGTAGTAGGAATTATAGGTCCAAATTCTACGGGTAAGTCGACTTTCGTAAAGATGATGGCCGGTGAGATCATTCCAGATAGCGGAACAATAACCAAAAGCGTGAAGACATCGTTCAAGCCGCAGAGTCCGGAATCTGACTTCAGGATTCCCGTACTCGAGTTCCTAGAGAACAATCTCGGGGACAGGGTGTCGGAGAACCAGTTCAAGAACGACGTAATCCGTCCCCTAAATCTAGAGAGCATAGGAGACACAAATGTTTCGGAGCTATCAGGAGGGGACCTCCAGAAGGTATACATTGCAAAGACCCTCGGGAAGCAGGCGGATGTCTACATACTTGACGAACCATCTGCATACCTTGACGCAGACCAAAGGATGATAGTGGCAAGGATGATCAAGAGGTTTGCAGAGAACAACAAGAATTCAGTAATGGTGGTCGACCATGACATATACTTTATCGACCTGATATCTACATCGCTCATAGTATTTGCCGGGGAAGGAGGGAAGGAGGGACGGTCGTTCGGTCCGATGAGCCTGAAGGACGGAATGAACATGTTTCTTAAGAACCTGGATGTGACATTCAGGAGGGATGAGAATACGCAGCGGCCAAGAATAAACAAGCCCGATTCAAGACTGGACAACGAGCAAAGGAAGGCGGGAGAGTACTATTATTATTGATCCGGGATATGCCATATGACCTGTCATCAGGCCTCGCATTATTGGATGAGAAAGGACAAATTAAATAGGATATCTGTCTCCCGCCGTAAATGCTCGACAAGATAGGGAACCGTCTCGACATGGGACTTTCGATCACGGCCACAATAAAAGATCTTGATCTTCCATACATCGCCGGAGATCTAGATTCTATTCCAATGAGTTTGTATCTTCACGCAAAGCATACCGCCTTCAATTTCTTCCTGGAAAGGGAGGTCGCAGACAAGAACATACTCCTCAGGGAATACAATCCGGTGTATTACGGAAACTTCGTTATGGTGACGCAGAAGGTTGCACTTCCAGTCATGAGAACGCTCTACCAGAACATCTTTTCCGTACCATCTATGATCCTTGACCACTTCTACATGTGCAAGGGAGAGCTCCATGTTGGTTACAGGTTCCACAATCTTGACCTTGAGAGGGTAACAGCACTTGCAAAGACTCTGATCTCATTAGGCAAGGATGTTAGCGTTTCAAAAGTAGGTAGATCGAGGGGTCTGAGGACCGGGCTTGATGATATAGATGCAAGGCTTCCGCTCACAGTTATCCAGTTCAAGTACGAGGACAAAGTTACGGGAGAGCATATATCAGAATGGAGAGGTATATCTGACCCATTCGGTTCAGTATCATACGGGAAGGACGGATTGGGAAAAATAGAATTCCTGGACTTTTCGGAAAGCGCGATCAGCCCCCTTTTCAGGGTACTCCTCAAAGATCAGATACAGCCAGTTACATATCTGGAAGAGCATAAAGGAACGTCAGTGAAATCAACCCTTTTTATTCCTTCTTTACTTACCAGATCGTTTCTGGTCAGGTACTTCAACCTTGGCGAGGATGTTAATGGTTTGCAACTGGAAGGAATTTCCCAGTACTCTGAAATTAGGGAAGACCTTTAAGTCAGCTCTGCCACGAATAGGGTCATCAGGGAATAGCGAGCAATGGTCTTGATTCCTGAAACGAAATATTAATAATGATTATCTGCTAGCCGCATGGTGATTGTTTGCCAAGGAAGGTAGCAGTAGTTGCAGGAGGACTGTCTTACTTCTCAAAGGCGAGAAGGGACAAGACTCAAGAGGAACTTGCGGCGGAAGCAGCAAGAATGGCCCTGTTTGATAATGATATAAACTTGTCCAAGGACGATATAGATGGTACGATAGTTTCGTACTTCTCAGATCATTTCGAGAACCAGCTATTGTTCGGTTCGATAATACAGGACTACCTTGGGTTCAACCCAAAACCCTCTGTCAGGATAGAGGGAGGAGGGGCAACTGGAGGCCTTGCGGTGAGGGATGCATATGCTCATGTGGCATCCGGGCTGCTTGATGTTGCGATGGTCATAGGTTTTGAGAAGATGTCTGAAGTGAACACAGCAAAGGGGAATGAATTCATCGCACTCGCATCGGACACGGACTGGGATTTCCCAATAGGAGGATTCTACAGCGGATATTATGCACTAATGGCGAAGAGGCACATGGAGGAGTTTGGGACGACTGAAGAGCAGATGGCAATGGTTGCTGTGAAGAACAGGAACAATGCCCAGCACAACAAATTTGCGCAGACAAATCCAAAGATGAACCCTTTCGGAATGAAGGACGGCGGGAAGATAACCGTCGATGATGTTCTCAAATCACCTTACGTCGCCTTTCCCCTGAAGAGGCTGGATATCTGTCTGATGAGCGATGGGGCAGCAGTACTGATCCTGGCATCGGAAGAGAAGGCAAAGAAAATTACGGATACTCCAATATGGATCACTGGAACGGGGGCAGGGACGGATGCAATGAGGGCTGGGGACAGGCCCCGGACACTTTCTGGCGTTCCTATCCTGCCGCACGAAAAGAAGGAATGGTACAAGAATCTGGAATATCCGGGAGTTCATTCGTTCAGGGCAGGCAGGGAGTCAGCGAGACAGGCTTACAAGATGGCCGGAATTACCAACCCCCTGAAACAGCTTGACCTTATAGAACTCCATGACGCATATACTAGCAGTGAAATCCAGACCTACGAGGACCTCGGACTCACAAAGTACGGGCAGGGAGGGAAACTGATCGAGGAAGGTGTAACTGCCCTTGACGGTGAACTACCCGTTAACCCTTCCGGAGGACTGATAGGTACGATGCATGCCGTCGGAGCGACTGGCGTTATGCAGGGTGTTGAAATGTTCTGGCAACTGCAGGGGGTTGCTGGAAAGTTCCATGGCTCTGACAAGACACAGATCAAGAATGCAGAGAGGGGATTGATACATTCCCACGCCGGTACTGGGACGTACGTTACTGCAACAATAATGGAGAGGTGAACGAGATGACTGAAGTATATTCAATAGACCCACTGATAATAAAGACGCCGTACGAGATAACTTACAAGCATTCATATGGGAAGACGAGCAGGTTTTTCACCGCGCTGTCATCGGGGAAGCTCATGGCAACGAGATGCGAGCACTGCAAGACCACGTTCCTTCCACCCAGATCGGACTGCCCATACTGCCTCGCAGAGACAAAGTGGGTGGAGATTTCAGGGAAGGGGAAGATTCACACTTTCTCGACCCTTTACTTCTCTGGAGAGAGGTTCCTGAAGGACCTTCCTTTTCAACTTGTTTATGTGGACCTCGAGGGCGTGGATACCCTATTCCTCACGAGGCTGAAGACAAAGGATATGAAGAAAGTGAAGGTGGGAATGAAGATAAGGATGAAGATTTCCAGGGACCCTGAATGGAGATCATCTGACGTCTGGGCAGAACTTGACGAGTAGATAAGTCCCGGTTACTCCTTTCCCTCTTTTTTTACTCTCTCATAAATCGCATACCGAGAGGTGGAGCAGTCCGTTCCCTTTATCCATCAACCCGTGCCTATCGTACGTACGGAGCTCTGAATTTCACACCTGACCTTATAAGACTAAGTGACTGGTCGTAGCCTGCATCTGCGTGTCTGAGGACTCCCATCCCAGGATCAGCATTGAGTACCCTTTTCATCCTTTCCTCTGCGCTTGCTGTACCATCAGCAACGATCACGAAGCCAGAATGTATGGAATTCCCTATTCCAGTTCCACCGCCGTGATGCACAGATACCCAGCTCGCTCCGGAGACAGCATTCAGCAGTGCATTAAGTATAGGCCAGTCCGCTATGGCATCGCTCCCGTCCTTCATCCTTTCAGTTTCCCTGTAAGGTGATGCGACGCTACCCGTATCGTGATGATCACGTCCTATTGCTACAGGTGCACTAACTGCTCCTTCCCTCACGAGACGGTTTATCATCAACCCTATCTCCTCCCTCTGTCCGTACTTGGCATAGCATATTCTTGCCGGAAGTCCCTGGAAATGGACCCTTTCCTTTGCAAGTTTGATCCATTTCAGCAGGTGGGAATCGTCCTTGAACGTCTTCATTATCTCCTCATCGATCCTGTATATGTCATCTGGCTCTCCTGAGAGCGCCAACCACCTGAAGGGACCCGACCCAATCTCGAAGAGGTCTCTGATGTAGGCTGGAATGTACCCCGGGATGTCGAATGCGTTCTTCAGGCCGCCTTCTACCGCTCTCCCCCTGAGGTTGTTCCCGTAGTCAAATGTCTTGGATCCCCTTTCCTTGAACCACAATATTGCCTTGGTTTCTTTTACTATAGACTTATAAACAGCATTCCTGTACCCCTGCGGATCCTTGTTTCTGAACGCCTCAGCGCTCCTGACATCGTAACCTTCCGGTATGTATCCTACGTTGAGGTCATGAGCAGCTGTCTGATCTGACACTATATCTGGCACAATGTTCCTCTCCCTGAGCTCATCGTACACGGTGGCAGCATTACCAAGCAGTCCGATAGAGATAGATTTGCCGCTTCTCAAGGCATCATCCTTCAGCCTGAGTGCCTCATCCAGGGAGTCAGTGAAAGTATCCAGATATTTATCTCTCATTCTTCTGTTGATCTTCTCCTTATCCACTTCCACAATGATGCCGACTCCATCATTCATCGTGATTGCAAGTGGCTGCGCCCCTCCCATCTCCCCCAGACCGGAGGAGAGGAACCACCTTCCCTTCAGTGTATCTGACTTGAATTCCTTCCTTGCGAGCGCAGAAAGCGTCTCGAATGTACCCTGAAGTACTCCCTGAGTACCTATGTATATCCACGACCCCGCAGTCATCTGGCCGAACATGGTAAGCCCCTTCCTTTCTAGTTCCCAGAATATGTCATCTGTTGCCCACCTCGGAACGATCTGAGCGTTCACGATAAGTACCCTCGGGCTCATTTCCGTCGTCTTGAAAACACCCACAGGCTTCCCCGACTGTATCAGGAGAGTTTCATCATTCTCTAGGAGCTTCAGGTTCTCTATAATCTTGTCGTAGGCGTCCCAGTTCCTTGCAGCCTTCCCCTTCCCTCCGTAAACAATGAGGTTCGCGGGGTCCTTAGCGACCATCGGGTCCAGGTTGTTCATTATAAGTCTGAGGGCGGCCTCTTGTCCCCAGCCCTTTGTGTTGAGCTTTGATCCTCTAGGTGCGTGAATTTCTCTCATCATCTTTCAATATCGCATTCTCTATTATTAAAAATGCGTGCTTTTAGGAACAATAAAATCGAAGCCGCGGGCTTTCCTGAGGACCTGCTGGGTACCCTATTACTCACTGGTACTGAGATGGTAGGAAAACGGTCCACGGCCTAGTATTTGTAGAAGCCTTCTCCGCTCTTCCTCCCAAGTTTACCTGCTTCAACCAGCTTCCTCAAGATTGGCGCAGCCCTGAATTTTGGGTCCTTGTACGCATCGTACATCACATCCATTATATTCACCACCGTATCAAGCCCTATCAGGTCACCGAGCGTCAATGGACCCATGGGGAAATTGCCTCCTAGCTTCAGAGCCTTGTCTATGTCTTCTTTGGACGCAAGACCTTCCGACAGCTCGAATGCACCCTCGTTCACCAGCATGGCAATCACCCTTGTTGTCACGAACCCAGGGGAGTCGTTTACAACCACATACTCCTTCTTCACGCTCTTAGCGAAATCTATCGCTCTAGCTACAGCCTCATTCGATGTCCTTACACCCTTGATGATCTCTATCAGATTCATCAAAGGGACTGGATTGAAGAAATGGATTCCGAGAAACCGCTGAGGGTCCTTGAGGCTTGAACCGAGGGACGTGATACTTATGGAAGATGTGTTTGACGATATCAGCGTGTTTGTAGAAACAATAGGCTCGATCTTCTTGAAGAACTCAATCTTCTCCTTATGGTTCTCCACTACTGCCTCAATTACCAAGTCGCACCCGGAGAACTCCTTCAAATCGCCGGCAAATCTGATCCTTGACAGTATTTCATCCTTTGTCTGACTCACCAGCTTCTTCTCTATCAGTTTATCTAAGCTCTTCCCTATAGCCGCAACTCCTCTGTCATAGTATGTCTTTGCCACATCAGTTGCCACTACTTCATGTCCTGAGGTTGCGGACACCTGTGCAATTCCTGCACCCATAATTCCCATTCCCACTATTCCTACCTTCATCTATATCGCCTCCAGTGCTACAGAGTATGCCCCTCCACCGCCATGGCAGATTGTAGCCAGCCCCCTGCCAAGCTTAAGGTCTTCAAGCTCCCTTATGAGGGTAAGGACTATCCTGGCCCCCGATGCGCCGAGGGGGTGGCCGAGAGCAATTGCCCCACCCCTAATGTTGAACTTCTTCCAGTCCACGTCGAGCCCTTCTCTAACAGCTATGGATGCCACTGAGAATGCCTCGTTATGTTCCACCAGATCAAAGTCTCCCATCTTCATCCCTACCCTCTTTAGGAGATTCTTGACTGATGGAACCGGTGCGTAGGGGAAATCTGCGGGATCCATTGAAGTTGTATCGAAGCCCAAAAACCTCGCCCTCTTTTCCAGGGAATTCTGGTTTATGAAATCTTCATTTGCAAGGACAAGTGCCGCAGCACCGTCGGTGAGCTGGGACGAATTCCCTGCAGTCAGTACCCCGTCCGGGGAGAACGAAGGCTTCAAGCCAGCAAGCATTTCCTTGCTAGTCTCCCTTATTCCTTCGTCAATGTCGAACCCCTTCACCGGCGCAATTTCCTTCTTGAAGTAACCGTTCTTCGTGCTTTCAGAAGCCCTCCTGTAACTTTCAAGTGCATACTCATCTGCCATCTCTCTCGTTACGTGGTGGTCTTTTGCCCAGTCATCAGATATTGCTCCCATGTGCTTGTTGTATTTGAAGTCCCACAGGCCATCTTTCACCATGGCGTCCATTACCGGTCTGGACGCGCTTATCCCCTTGTTCTCTCTCCTGAAGCTCGAATCAAGTATGAAAGGTGCGTTGCTCATGCTCTCCATCCCTCCAACGACCATGACATCTCTCTGCCCCGATCTTATCTGGTAGTATGCGTTTGCAATTGCAAGCATTCCAGAAGCGCAGACCATATTGACTGTAGAACCTGAAACCTCAACAGGAATGCCGGCTGCTATCGCCGCCTGTCTTGCAGGATCCTGCCCAAGTCCTGCCTCAATGACATTCCCCATCACCACCTCCTGGACCTTTGACGGAGGTATCCCAGCATTTTCTAGCGCTGCCTTTATTGCGACTGCTCCCAGCTCGATGGCACTGTATCCAGCCAGCGACTTCCCATATTTCCCAAGCGGAGTCCTCATTCCACCAACGAAGTAAACCTCTACCATCTTAGACCACTATCCTCCACCCAGCATCGACCGTCAACTTGGGAGATTTAACCAAATCAGCAAGCTGAAATTCGAGTCTCAACTAGATCACTTCCTCATTTTCTACTGAAATAAAAGCATTTAGCGGGCAGTTGAATAGGACATCCGAACCATCCTGAGATCGAGAACTCCGCATGGGGGAAATGATCCTGAAATCTCCTGCCGGTTCTTGCGAAATTTCTCAAGAATAGGTTTAATATCGCCTAACTTATTTCAGGTCGAAATAATGGCATTCATAGATAACCTTGCTTTGGAGTTGTTTCACTTTTCACAATAAGCAAGATTTTCCTTAATTACCGGAAGGGAGATACGGACGTAGAAGGGATTTTGAAGCAGGGTCCTGTCCCCCTTGGCATCCTGGGGGGAATAGTAACGATAATGGGAATCTATGGGGAAATGGCCTGGCCTCTTCCCGGGAGTTACAACATACTTTTCTATGATCCATACCTTATCTTGGGCACAGTTGACCTTATGATAGTGGCTTCAATATTCCTTGGATACCGTCTCCAGTATTCGGGTATCGTTGCCATGTTTGCTGGATTCATTGCCATTTATTACGGTATTTCAGCATACATCCAGCAGATGACGTCCAGCCCGCTTGCCATGCTAGGCTTATATACGGCATTCGGTGCGACCGGAATTTTGACGTTCCCTGTAACAGTGATATATGACATGCTCCCTGGCAGGAAGAAAGCATCTACTCTCTGGACTGTGGTTCTGATTCTATTCTGGATTGGACTGTTCGCATCGGCTGTCCTTGCGTCCGTGACTGCAATACTAGCAGTCCCACAACATCTGCTCCACCCGCCTTAGATGCTTCAGAGGAACAAGGCTTTCAGGAATTGAAGCAATCTGTAAGCGAATTCTTTATGTCATGAAAAGGACCCCATGGTGGGTTCAAACAAGGTGTTCAGATGATCTTGTCCGGGCGAGCATTAGTGATATTTATTAGACGATAACACATTTACATCTGTGAGATTCTTAGCGCTTGCGGAAACGCTTGACAGGATAGAAAGCACCACCAAGAGGCTTGAGATGGTGGATCTGATTTCCAAACTGCTGCAGGTTGCTGAGGATGACATAAGAGAGACAGTTTTCCTCTTGCAGGGGAAGATCGCACCTGATTACGAGGGAATAGAGCTTGGAATGGCGGAAAAGATTGCGATAAGGGCACTCTCTTCACTGAGCGGATTGAGGGAAGAAGCAATAGAGTCGGAGCTCGTAAAGAAGGGGGACCTCGGAAAGATAGGTGAGGAGTTGCTGAAGAGCAAGAAGCAGGCGTCCCTCTTCAGCGAGGAGCTAACTGTCAGGAAGGTGTACGAATCTCTGGTCAAGATAGCCAGGACTGGAGGAGGGGGATCACAGACCAGGAAACTTCAGCTAATCCTAGATCTCCTCCACAGCGCCGAACCCCTCGAGGTGAGATACCTGCTACGTATAGTAACTGGAAAGATGAGGATCGGCGTGGCAGACATGACAATAGTCGATTCCATTGCAGTCGCATTTGGCTCAAAGGAAAGGAGCGACGACGTCGAAAGGGCATACAACATCATGCCGAACCTGCCTGAGCTGGCGTACAGGGCAATGGCTGGCGGGATAGACTCCCTTTCCACCATACGCATCACACCCGGGATCCCAATAAGATCGATGCTGGCAGAGAGACTTCCGTCGCTCAGCGAAATACTGGATAGGATGGATGGAAAATTCGCAATTGAATACAAGTATGATGGCCTGAGGACGCAGGTTCACAAGATGGGTACAAAAGTCGAGTTATTCTCAAGAAGGTTGGAGAACATCACGGCACAGTTCCCGGATATCGTTAAGGAGATAATTGAGAATGTGAAGGTTGATAATGCCATACTGGACGGAGAAGCTGTACCTTACAACATGGCATCCAACGAAATGCTCCCTTTCCAGGAAATCTCAAGGAGGAGAGGGAGGAAATATGACCTGAACGAAACGATAGAAAGGATCCCGGTGGTTCTTTTCCTGTTCGACGCTATGATGCTTAACGGGAAGAGCCTAATGGAAATACCTTACGCAGAAAGAAGGTTGAGGTTAATCAATTCAGTCAAGGAGTCGAGCAAGATCAAGGTGGCCAAAAGCCGTGTTGTCACAGATGTTGAGTCAGCAGACAAATTCTTCAACGAGGCCCTTGAGGCGGGATGCGAAGGTATCATGGCAAAGAGCATTGAGGACAAATCCGTTTACAAGCCCGGGGCGAGGGAGTTCCTCTGGATAAAGTACAAGAGGGAATACCAGCTGGAAATGGAGGACACAGTTGACTTGGTGGTTGTTGGAGCATTCGGGGGGCAGGGGAAGAGGAGCGGAGGATATGGAGCCCTTCTCATGGCCGTATATTCTGAGGAAGAGGATATGTTCAAAACGATATGCAAGCTTGGGTCAGGATTTTCAGACGAGCAACTTGAAAGCCTCCCGAGGATGTTGAAGCCCTATTCTATCAGTGCAAGGGACCCGAGAGTGGAAAGTACGATGGAAGCAGATTACTGGTTCTCCCCCTCCCTTGTTCTTGAGGTGAAGGGCGCGGAGATCACCCTGTCCCCAACTCATACATGCTGTGCCGATGTTGTAAGGAAAGGGGCAGGTCTTGCTATAAGGTTCCCCAGATTCACGGGGAAGTGGAGGAGTGACAAAAAGGCAGAGGACGCAACAAATGAAGGGGAGATTCTGGAGATGTACCACTCACAAAGGAAGAAGATCCTGGCCGACAATCCTTAAATTTTTATTCGAAACCGACATCTGCTTCGATGGCCTCAATTTCAACCAGGATTGGAACGTTCTCAATCGAAAACCCTGTCCTGCTAGCCAGTGGAATTTTGGATGAAACATCCGGATCCATTCTCAGGAGTCTGAGGGAGGGGGCGGGCGCAGCAGTGACAAAATCAATCGGGGTGACCGAAAGGAAGGGGTATAGTACTCCCGTGATTTCCGAAATCAAGACAGGACTGCTTAATGCAGTCGGGCTGTCCAATCCAGGGATCGAGAACTTTGTAGAAGAGTACAAGAACTTTCCTGAGAAGAGGAAGGTTGTGGTATCTATATTTGGGGGGAACGTGGAGGAATTTTCAATACTGGCGAGGAGGGTAGAGCAGGCCGGGTTTGACAAGGTTGAACTGAACCTTTCCTGCCCTCACGTGAAGGGGGTAGGCTCAGAAGTCGGGCAGGACCCCGAACTGGTAGAGGAAATTATTGCTGAGATCAAGGGTCATACAAGCCTCCAGGTATGGGCGAAGCTCTCCCCTAACGTAACTGACCTGGTTGCGCTGGCGAAGGCTGCCCAGAAGGCCGATGCATATGTACTGATCAACACGCTAAGGGCGATTGGCGTTGAAATTTACTCAAGAAAATTCTCCCTTTCAAATGTCGTTGGTGGATATTCAGGCCCGGGGATAAAGCCCGTGGCCCTCCGGGCTGTATACGACGTCTACAAGGAGACGCAGAAGGATATAGTTGGGGTGGGAGGGATCACCACGTGGGAGGACGCAGTCGAGTTCTTCCTGCTTGGGGCCAGGGCCATAGAGGTGGGAACTGCGTTCATCTACGAAGACTACCCGATATATTCCAAGATCAATAAGGGCCTATCTGACTACTTGGATTCAGAGGGATTCTCAAGGCTGGATGATATAGTGGGGGTGATGGTTAAGGATGGAGCATTCAAGGGTCATTGAAATCACAAGGCAGAACAAGGATGTATTCACACTGAGGTTCGATTCGTCCATCAAAGCTAAACCAGGGCAGTTTCTGATGCTTTGGGTCCCTGGAGGGAAGGAGGTACCCATGTCCCTTTCAGACACCTCGAACCCGGCAGCTATAACGTTCAGGACATTCGGTGAGACGACAAGGGCCATTTCCTTGCTGAAGGCTGGGGACAGATTCTACTACAGGGGACCTTACGGGAATTCATATCCCGTTCCATCTGGGAAGGTTGCATACATTGCAGGCGGTACAGGACTGGCGTCCCTAAACGCGATGATAATGAAGTACGCAGGGGATGTATTTGTAGGTGCAAGGACAAAGGAAGACCTCTTCCTCCTAGGTGATGGTTACAATGTTGCCACTGATGACGGATCCGCAGGATTCAAGGGGACAGTTGTTGACCTCTTTATTCCGAATGCATGGAAGTATGACTATGTTTACGTATGCGGACCGGAACAGATGGTCAAGGCTCTCATAGACAAGTTAGGCAAAGATATCAAGGCGAGAATCTACATATCCCTCGAGCGGCTGATGAAATGCGGAATTGGGATCTGCGACAGCTGCAGCATCAACGGAATTCGCGTCTGCAGGGATGGAACGATATTCAACATCGATCAGGTGAGGAACATGTCAGAATTTGGCGTCTTCAAGAGGAATGAATCAGGCAAGATAGAATTCTTCGTGAACGGCAAAAGGTGATCTGCTGACATTCCTCCCGGATTATGAATACATCCCTATCGTCCTCTTCTTTGTGCTCATCTATTCTGGATACGAGGATGTGAAGAAAAGGAAGATTTTGACCCTCCCTTACCTGGTACTGAATGTTTCCCTCTTACTGTATTACCTTGTCTTCAACGTCTGGATATCCTTGTTCCTGGTGCCTGTGATAGGAGAGTACTTTGCCGGACGGTATTCATTTCTCCCCTACGCACTGCTGGTAGTTCCCGTCCTCATCGAACCTTCCGTCCTAACGGTTTCACTAGCTTATTCAGTCTTTCTCGTAAAGTTGTTCGGAACCTTGATCAGGAACTTCGGAAGGGGGGACGTGAAGGTGCTCCAGACAATTGCGGTCTCTTTTCCATTATACATGAATCTCCCCGTTCTTGATTCACTGTTCCCCCCCGTCATGCTGGTTATCCTCATAGCAGGAGTTCTAGGAAGCATTGCTTCTATTCTTATGATGCGAAGGAATGATGATGAAGCGCGAAACCCTTCCGTTAACGAGGTCACAAGACAGAAAGAAAGGGAGAAGTTCTGGACTGATGGTGGGAAGAGGGTATACAAAATACCTTTCGTGACATTCATAACAGTTGGTTATGCTATTCTCCTCACCCTTTCATTACTCCGATTGGTCTGAGCCTTGCAACTATTTTGGAAATTCCGGCGCACTCTACAGACCTGACTACCTGGTCCACATCCTTGTAAGCGAGCGGGGCCTCCTCCTGCAGTACGTATTTAGTTGCTGCCCTGACGTAAGTCCCCATTCTCTCGAGGTTTGACGATATGACCTCTGTAGAATATTCCTTTACCGCACGGGACCTGCTCATCACACGGCCTGAGCCGTGGCAGGTTGAGCCGAACGTTTCTTCAAGTGCCTTATTCGTTCCTACCAGAACATAAGAGGAGGTACCCATGGTGCCAGGTATCAACACAGGATGTCCGGAGTTCATGTAGATCTGCGGTAGTTCCCTTCTGCCAGCAGGAAATGCCCTGGTGGCCCCCTTCCTGTGGACAACGACCTTCCTTTCCTTCCCATCTATAGAATGTTCCTCGACCTTTGCGATGTTGTGGCAGACATCGTATACTATATCCATCCCCATATCCTCGGGGTCCCTCTTGAATACCGATTTGAAGCTTTCCCTGATCCAGTGGGTGATTATCTGTCTGTTCGAGAACCCGAAGTTGGCTGCAGATCCCATCGCACCTATGTAATCCTGAGCCTCCCTCGATCTGTATGGAACTGAAGAGAGTTGCCTGTCAGGCACGGACAGGTCGTATTTCTTCATTGCACTTCCCATGACCTCGAGGTAGTCCGTAGCAACCTGATGACCAAACCCACGGGATCCAGTATGGACCATCACAGTCACCTGCCCCTCCGAGTATAGGCCGAATTTTGAAGCGATCTCTGGGTCATATATCCTATCAACGACCTGAACCTCCAGGAAGTGGTTACCGGCCCCCAGCGATCCCAGCTGTGGAAATCCCCTTGCCCGTGCCTTCTGCGACACCTTGCTCCTATCTGCCACCTTAAGGGACCCTCCCTCCTCAATGCGTTCAGTATCCTTTGCCCATCCGTATCCCATTCTGACGACCTGATCAACACCCTCGTCCAGCAGATTCTCCAGATCACCGCTGTTCAGTTTCAGTTTCCCAATCCTGCCAACCCCTGAGGGCACATTCTCAAAGACAGTATTTATCAGCTCCTTGATGTGGTCCCTTGCCTCCCTTTCTCCAAGGTCCGTCCTAATGAGCCTGATCCCGCAGTTAATGTCGTACCCGACGCCTCCTGGGCTGATCACTCCATCCTCAAGATCGAAAGCAGCCACCCCACCAATGGGAAATCCGTACCCTAGATGGATGTCTGGCATTGCAATGGAAGCACCTACTATCCCTGGAAGCCTTGAAACGTTTACCACCTGATCGAGGGACTGGTCTGACATTATGCCCCTGACAAGTTCCTTGTTGGCATATATTATGCCTGGGACTCTCATACCCTTTCCCTCTTCCTTGGGAATCTCCCACTTGCACGGGCCTTTCTCGTTCAGGGGAACTGCCATGAATACCGGATTGGAAATAGGCTATAATCGTTATCCTATAGGGGGAAAAGACTTTAGGAATCTAAAAGGTACATGATTCCAGAAGTGAAAGCAGTAATATTTGTCAAGAACAGCGAGAGGTTACCCGGCAAGCACCTCATGGAAATATGTGGTGAGCCCATGGTCAGGAGGATATACAGGAACATCGAGTCGACAGGGTTATTCGACTATATTGTCATTTATTCCAAGTACAGCGAACTTGCTGTGGAAGGTTGCAACGTGGAGCGGGACCAAACGACTGGAACGCTGATCGATTCCATACTAAGCTCAATAAAGTTGCATGGTGAATTCCTGGCTGTTGGAGGGGACATGCCATTCCTTGGAGCAGATTTGATTTCCCGCTTGGTTAAGGAGTACGACGGTCGACCATTGTCTGTCGTGGATTCTGATGGAACGGTAGAACCGCTGCTCTCCATATACAATCCAAGCATATTCGACGATCTATACGAATCGTCACGGCACAGCAAGGAGATTTACAGGTTCATCAGGGAAAGATTTGTTCTTCTTGAATTGGAACAGGATGAAAGCAGTGAGTTGTTCAATGTCAATACTCAGGAAGACCTGAATGAGGCACGTAGGATGGCCAACTGCCCTAAATAGATAAGGCCAGAAAGATAACTGTTTATACTCTTCCGCGATATCAGAAAAGTGTCCGTTCTGACCGTCTGTCCCTATTGCGGGACTGGTTGCCAGATTGTCATAAACGACTTGGGGATAGAGGAACGGGTGGTGGGATATTCAAGGTCCAGCGTGAATGAAGGGAAACTTTGCATAAAGGGAATGTCCGGCCTTTCTTATAACTCCTCAAATGAGAGACTGAGGTATCCGCTCGTAAAGAGGAATGGAGATTTTGTGAGGGTATCCTGGAAAGAGGCACTGGAAGAGACTGCCTCAAGATTCGTGGACCTGATAAACAGATACGGCCCGGATTCTGTTGCATTCCAGTCGTCTGCCAAGTGCACAAATGAGGAAAACTACCTGATGCAGAAAATAGCAAGGATGGTAGGGACGAACAACATAGATCACTGTGCAAGGAGCTGCCATAGCCCTACAGCGCTCGGGCTCATTTCAACACTGGGAGCCGGGGCTGCTACAGGCTCTATAAGGAGCCTGGATGATTCAAGAACATACTTCGTCATAGGTTCAAACACCACAGAGCAGCACCCAATAATTGGAACGAGGATAGTGAAAGGAAGGAAGAATGGAAAGAACCTCATAGTTGCAGACCCGAGGAAGACGCAGCTTGCGGAAATTGCGAATATCCACCTGCAGTTCAAACCAGGGACAGACATAGCTCTCCTCAACTCGATGATGTATGTCATACTCGAAGATGGCATTGAAGACAGGAAATTCATTGATGAGAGGACCACAGGATTCCTGGAACTCCAGAATGAAGTCAGGAAATATGCTCCGGAGAAGACAGAGGGGATCACTGGAATCAAACCGGATTTACTCAGGGAAGCAGCCCGGATTATTGCGAGGGAGAGACCAACATCTATTCTCTATGCTATGGGCATCACTCAGCACGTCCACGGCACAGAAAACGTGATGTCAGTTTCCAACCTTGCCTTGGTCACGGGGAATGTGGGTCGGAGGGGCTCAGGTATATTCCCTTTGAGGGGTCAGAACAACGTTCAGGGTTCATCCGACATGGGGGCCCTTTCGGAATGGTATCCGGGCTACGTCCCAGTAGACTCTCCCAAGGTTGAGCCTTTCGAAAGGCTGTGGGGAAGGAGCCTGCCTCGGAAGAGGGGACTCTCCCTCTCAGAGATGTTCGACGCGGCGGCAGACGGAGAAATAAAGGCAATCTATGTGATGGGTGAGAATCCGCTCGTAACCGAGACTTCCGTAAGCGACGTTGAAAGAGGGGTGGAGAACCTAGAGCTCTTTGTGGTACAGGACATATTCATGACTCTGACTGCGGGACATGCAGACATAGTCCTCCCGGCATCTACCTCTCTTGAGAAGGAGGGGACCTTCACAAACACGGAGAGGAGGATCCAGAAAGTCAACAAGGTTTACGACAGCCCAGGGGAATCAAGACCCGACTGGTGGATACTCAAGGAGATAGGGAGAAGGATAGCCGATACCCCGGATTACGAGTCCCCTGAGGAAATATTCAATGAGATCAGAAGGGCTGTTCCTAGTTATTCCGGGGCAACTTACGACAGCATTTACCCTCTAGGCAAGCAATGGCCTATCAACATCGACAACCCTGATGGAACAGAGATCCTTCACACCGCAACATTTCCGATTGGGAAAGGGAGGCTAGTTCCCGTGGCCTACGGCTCGCCGGCGGAGGCAACTGATGATAAATACGACATGGTTATGACAACAGGTAGAAATTACTTCCATTACCATTCCGGCACGATGAGCAGGAGGGCTGACCTGCTTGACAGGGAATCACCAGGCCCTTATGCTGAAATAAATCCGCAGGATGCAAAGAGACTTGGCATCAGGGATGTCGATGTTG
>JAMCUN010000015.1 GCA_023381415.1 Thermoplasmatota archaeon
CATCCGATGAAGGAGAGGGACTGGAGGACATACGAGCAGCAGTTCTCACACAGGATAAAGACTGCCATAAAGGAGCTGGACCCTCTGGTGAAGGAAGCAGTTTCCGTTATACACATACATCATGGTCCAGGTCATCCGTTTGATCTCTCCCTGGAGAACAGGGTGAAGCTGCTTTTGATAAAGCAGCTTGTTGGAGAATCCAATAGAATGTTCTCCAATATGCTGACCATATTCTCAATGCTCTCCGGTATTGACGTGAGTTACAAGAGCGTTGAGAGACTGTATTCGGACCAGGAGGTCATCCTGGCAATACACAACCTTCATACTCTCATTTTAAGGAACAAGGGCATAGAATCATCCAATGCAACTGGGGATGGAACTGGCTATTCCCTGACAATCAAGAAGAACTATGAGTCATATGCACAGAGATTGAAGGATAAGGCCAAGGAGAACAGCGGATCAAAAGAAGGTAAAAGATCCAGTGGCAGAAGGAGAATCTTCGCCTATTCCTTCTTCATAATGGATCTGAAGACGAGGATGTATATCGCCTATGGTTCTTCGATGAAGTCTGAGAGGGACGCATACGACAGGGCACTAGCAATGCTTCGAACAGATGGAATAGTGCTTGATTCCCTGAGGCTAGACAGGTACTATTCTTACCCAAGCTACGTGGACGATTTCAAGGGGACGAAGATGTTCCTCATTCCTAGGAGGAACGCAACGCTCAACGGTTCGGTAGAATGGAAATCGATGGTGAAGGAGTTCCTCCTTGACACAGTACCATATCTCGAGCAGTATCACCTGAGAAGCAACTCTGAATCTGGATTTGCTGCTGATAAGAAGATGCTCGGACAGAATGTTGCACAGAGAAGGGATGACAGAATAGACAGCGCCATATTCTGCACTGGTTTATGGCACAACCTGTTCAACATAGGACGATCTTAGAATAGTGTCCCACATTCCTTGTGGTAAGCCTCTTCTGGAGTCTCTCTATTTTGGCCAGGCTTTCCTTTACCCGGGGAAGGAATGTATGCATCTATGCCTTCCTCATTGAGTGAGAGAAGGTTGGGCAGGGAGAAGTGACCCTTGTCAGCAGACAGCTCGAAATCGTCTAAGAACTCCTTTGATGCAACGGCAAGAGGCATCAAGGATGCATAGTCATTGGTGTTGTTGTCGAGAGCGTAATCCGTGATCAAGTGGTTGTCCGCCTCAACCGCTATGTGGCCGTTGTAGCAAATATCCACGCCGTGCCGTGTGTACATCTGCCTCGCTTCAGGATCTGTGAGGGATATCTCATCCATGCCGGAAGAGTTCATATTTACCTCAGCCTCTTTCGGGGTTGCTTTCCTTGAGAGTCTCTATCGCCTTCTTGATCTTCTCCTTATCAACGTCTTCCTCCATCGCATCGTTCTCATCCATCTCCCTGAAATACTTCTCAATCCTCTCGTCAACCCTGTCTCGTTCCTTCTTCAGGTACTCTCTCGTGTACGATCTGTCCATCGAGTTGAGAGCCTTAATCTTCGTACCATCCACTGCAACATCGTGAGATTTGAATAACCCATTATCCCTTAGGAAGAGATTGAACTCGTGAAACAAGGATTTGACGATGTCTATGTTGTCCTTCCTGAAGTCCGCTATGGTCTTAAAGTCCGGAGTGAACTTGCGTATAAGCCACATCACTTCCACATTTCGGTAACACTCGTTCTCCAGTTTCCTTGACGACCTTATGCCGTTGTAGTACCCCCAGAGATATAGCTTTAGAAGATCGGAGGGATTGTACGAAGGTCTTCCCGGTCCTTCTTCCAGAACAGCATACTTGAAGCACATTTCCTTAAGGTTCAAAGAATCAACAAAGGAATCGAACAGCCTAGTAGGGTTGTCTTCATCTATGTAATCTTCAATCATATCCGGAAGCAATAAAACCTGCTTTCTCCCTATCTTGGTGATATGGGATCCGCTCATGAATGGCTATACGCCGTAGTCATGAATAAGCATTATTGTGACCAGACCTGGTAAAATGCCTTAAATAATTTTCACACAGTCTCGACCTGGTACAATAGCCGAATTTAACAAGTGCTACAAAAATTATTCCTTAAGAAATTGAGGAGTTAGAGTCTTAATTGACATTTTGTTTGAATCTCTTCTTGCAGTACTCTTCGGACTCAACGATCGGGCTTTGTTCTTGAAATAAGGGGAACGATCATTTCTTCCTGACTCAGACCGCCATGTACTCCTGTGAGCGAGCCAAAATCAATTTCTCTGTCAAGTAATCTTAGTCTAGAATCAATCATTCCGGATTCTCCGATGGGAACTAGTATGACATCCCCAAATCTGTCTTCCTTCGCTAATCTCTTCTCAGAGATCCCGAAATAGCCCATTTTCAAGAGGTCCTCACTCCTCATAGCTACGAAATGCCCACCGTACCTTTCTTCTATGTAATCCAAAGCTTCTTCCATTTTCCCCTCATTGATTCTCAGAATTGGAGCTCTTGCATCCCCAGTCACTGGAATCGCGAAGAAAGAAATCAGTTTTTGGTTGATTGAAGCGTCTATTATTGCATCGGGTCGAATCATCGTATGTCCGTGGTCAGCGGAGACAATCACACCGAGATCACCTTCGATCTCACGAAATTCAAAGAGCCCCTCATCTATCAACTTAAAGATCGAGTTGATCTCTTCGGCAACTTCTTCAGTTTGCGGCCCTAACTTATGAGAAATCGTGTCAACTGTTGATAGATAGCAAAAGTGAAATCCTTTCTTTTCACTGGCGAGATTTCTTTTGAGAGTTACCATCATATGTGAAAGAGAGTAGTATCCATGAATATCTGCACCCCTTCCAGTAAATCTGGTCAGACCACTATCAATTATTTTGTTTGGGATATAGAGGTTGGAAGATACCGAGGACTCCTTAAGATGCGAGTATATAGTCCCGAGTCTTACTAGATCTTTATCGTCGTAGACCGCCCATGGCATCAATGTATCTTTGCTACCCAACGGGGCGAGCGAGATCATGTTGAAAATTCTCCCGAGTTCTCTTAGATAGGAGGTATACCCTATGATACCGTGCTGAATCGGCTCGGAACCGGTCTGTATGGATACGGTGGCCGTGGATGTCGTGGAAGGAAATACGCTTGTGATCGGTATGTATGTGGATTTCGAGAGGTAACTCGACAGTGCTGGAACCCTGTAATTTTTAAGCGCATTTTTCAATGTGGCGTGACCCATCCCGTCAATTAAGAAAAAAACCAAATGATCTACTTCATCTATCGCTTCCTTCATTAGCGTTGGCACATTTTCCACTTTTTTTGCCTCAAGTGCCCTCATGTACAGGGAAGACAGGTCCGCTATCGATCCCTTTCCAAACGCAGGTCTTACCAGGTTGAACTCCTCATTTGCCACGTAATGATTGATTATCTCCTCAATCGTATCTCCGTCCCATTCTTCAAACGTTTTTATCGCCCCCTTTCATGTTTTGAGTGAGGTCTGAAAGGCTTGTTACCCATTCAACCCCCGAATCTGGAGGTGTTCTCAACTTTGAACGATTAACCCAAATTGGTTTTATACCAGCTTTTAAAGACCCAACAACATCGTATTCCCACGAGTCTCCTATCATCACCGTGTGTTCTTTCCTGGATGCGGTTACTCTCAGGGCCCTCTCAAATAGCGAACTGTTCGGTTTCATCTCTTCCAATCTCATGGGAGTGATGACGGACTCTACTAGTGTTTTCAATCTTGCAACTTCAAGAGACTTTTCTTGCATTTCCCTGTCGCCGTTTGTTATAACGGTAACAGGAACAGATTTTACCCTGCACATTTCAAGGAATTCAACCGCTCCATCTGAAGCCCTTCTGTTTTTCCAGAATGAATCGTTGAACACTTTATTCATAAGTTCAAGAAGGCTATCTTCCAGGTGGATGTCACGAGTCCTCAATACCATATCCAACCTTTCCTTCCTTTCCTCCTCCGGGCTGATTACGTTATAGAACAGCTTTGGCAAATTCTCACTCCTAAGCAGTTGATAGTCGATCTCTAGCCTTTCCACATCCTCATTACCTAGTTCTGGAAGAAGCTTCGTTACTTCCCTGAAAGCTTTTTTGCATGCAGTCCTGTATTCAACAATCGTATCGTCCAGGTCAACAAACACGACATCCAACTCTTCCAGTCTAAGGCGCGTCGTGTGAGGAAGCCCTAGACTAAGATTTTCATTCAAGCTCATCGTCAATTCAAATTCTCATTGGTTTAGCATACTTAAATTTGAACTACATACAAACGGTAGGATACCTATCACTATATAGTGACACAAAATAGAATATTTAGAAAATCGTTTTGCATCCAGAGATTCTGGACAAACGATTGGTATGGGTTTCAACGGTATCGGTGGATACCTGAACAGTCCGGGGATGATTCCATGGCAAATTGTCCTCGTGTATTTTGTCGCAGCTCTAATATTCGTCTTTGCATTCTCTAGGAAGACCGGCGCTGAACCAAAATTCAAGACCGTGGATTTCGTCTACATTGGCGTAGGGGCTGCCTTTGTAACTGTGTGGGAATTCTTTGTCGGTCCTTTCCTTGATAAATTCATTCCTCCTGGATTAACGGCATACATAGGCTTCGGATTTTTTGGTAGAATACTAATCGTCTTGATTATAGCAGGTCTTGTAAGGAAGGTTGGTACTGGTATGCTGACCATGGCTATCTTCAATCTCCTGGGCGATATATTCCATTATGGCTTTGGAGGAGAGCCCATATACACAATTTACGAAACCCTGACCTATGGACTCTTCATAGACGTTTTCATAGCTGTAACAAGGGGGCGTCTCTTCGGAATAGGAGAAAAGATCGAGGAAGGAAAGGAGGCTGTCAGGCAGGCCTTTGGATCCCTGCGTAGACATCTTTGGATTGCGCCTGCAATAACGGGCGGACTCCTGGGTTTTCTTTGGGCTATTCCAGACAACGTACTCTATGCCGGCTTCTTCAGTCCATTACTGTATGGGGGAGTGGTCAACTGGGAGTCCATCCGTTTCGGTTTCTTTGCGGCGCTACCGGGAAACATAATATTCGGTATCATAGCTGGGTTCATAGCCGTCCGTGTCTCTAGGGTGCTCGGACAATGAATGCGATAGAGATAAGAGACCTAGAATTCCGGTACTTGGGCTCAAAGAAGCCTTCCATTACTGTACCATACTTCTCTGTTTCTGAAGGAGAAAGCGTTCTCATAACGGGCAAATCCGGATCCGGAAAATCCACTCTCCTCCAGTGCATCAATGGTATCATCCCTCACATCATGAATGGCACACGCAGAGGAGAAACCTACATATTCGGAGAGCCAGTATCGAAAGCCAGGCTACCAAACATATCTAGGACAGTCGGTACTCTCCTACAAGATCCTGAAAGGCAGGTAATGAATTACAGAGTGGAAGAGGAGATCGTGTTTGCCCCCGAAAACTTCAACCTCGACAAAGATACAATCCTGCAAAGAATGGAAGATGCAATTCAGGGAGTTGCTATAGAATCGCTGCGTGGAAGGGAAACGACTAAGCTGTCTGGAGGGGAGCTGCAGAGAGTGGCTCTAGCGTCGGTAATGTCAATGGACCCGAGGATACTGATACTCGATGAACCCACTTCAAGCATAGATCCGGAGGGAACCAGAGAGATATTCAAATTTCTCAAGAACGAAAAAGGAAAGAGAACTATAATTATAGTGGAACATAAGGTGGAGCGGGTACTCCCGTTTGTTGATAGGATCGTAGTTGTTGATAACGGTAGGATAGTTCTTGATGGGCCGACAGACAGGCTGATCGAGGAAGCCCACAACCTTATAGACTTAGGAGTAGAGATTCCATCTCACATCCTTATAGCCAATAAACTTGGAATAAGAGCCAGCGGTATCGATGAAGTGAGGAGAATTGCAAGAGAACGTGGAATGATCCCACACGAGAGAGCTCGCTCTAATGGTGGCCCAGTTGCTTTTAGAGCTGAAGTCAGTGTTTCATACAACAAGAATTTCCGTTTGGCTGCAGAATTGGCATGCAGGGCGGGAACGATTCACGCCGTTATGGGAAGAAACGGAGCGGGAAAGAGCACACTCCTCAAAGGGATAATTGGATTCATAGATAAAGATCAAGCTGCCTTCAGTGTTTCAATGGATGTAGAAGATAAGAAACTGAGAAATCCCGAGATGAGGGTGGCAGGACGTTATCTCGGTTTTCTACCCCAGAGTTTTGACTTGATGCTAATTAACAATACGGTTGAAAAGGAACTCAACTATTCCAAGAAAGTCAGGAAGTTGAACGGAGTCGACGAACTGATTGAGAACCTGAAAGGGATTTTCAGTCTGTCCGATTATGCAAAGTCTGATCCTCTCACCCTCAGTCAGGGGCAACGTAGGCGAGTGGCAATGGCAGCCATGTTGGCTTCTGGCGCAAAGATAATCCTGATGGATGAACCGACGTCCGGTCAAGATTACATGCACAAACAGAATCTCGGAAGAGAGATGGCTCAACTCAAAGGGCTAGGTTATACCTTCATCATCGTGACACACGATTCCCGATTTGTGTACGAGTTTGCAGATTGGGTGACCGTTTTGGATTTCGGCAAAGTTGTGCTTCAAGGGACACCAGAGAGTGTCTTTTCTAAATCGGAGTATTATGGGGTCGTTCCACCTTCAGAGTTCGTTCTGAGGTACGAAAATGAACAGCTTGCTAGTTGAGTTGATCAGCTGGCTCATCTTCTTCTTTGGAGTTGGAGCCCCCCTGTACCTCATTTTTGCAGCAATCGGAATAAGAGGATTTAAGGAAATTACTTCTTATGAACCTTACAACACTCTACTCTACAGGATTAATCCCATAGTCAAAATCGCCCTCTCTATTACGGTAATGATTGTTGCCGCTATTACGATCTGGTGGATCGGTGCTTTTCTCACCATTGCAATCCTTGCTTCTTATCTCGATCTCAAAAACGGTAAGAGGAAACTGGTGATAGGGATGCTTTTCGTGGTCTCAACCGTAGTTGGAACTTCATGGGGATATGCACCATTCGTCACTTCAAGTATATTGAGCATCGCGTTTCCAGGATATCATCCCGTTGTGATTTGGGCGTGGCCTTCGTATTTCTCCATCATGGGATATCAACCACAACTCACCCTCCAGGCAGTCGAGTACGGTCTTCAGATATCCTTCAGAACGTCTTCAATAATGATGTCGGCCCTCCTTTTGGTGATGACTAATACTCCTTCTCAGATACTTAGGACTCTTCACAAGATATCGATTCCTGACTCTGTTATTTTCTCCCTAATGGTCGGGATGAAATCGATTCCTATGGTTTTTACATATCTCGACGAGTCCATAAAAATCCAGATGATGAGGGGGCTTGGATCCAGGCATTCAAGATTCCTGAAGCCCTTTTACATGCTCATCGGGGGGATACACGCAATAGTCCCTACGATAATCCACCTTCTCAGAGGAGCCAAGGATATAGCCATATCGGCCGACACAAGAGGGTTCAGGGCCACCAAGAAAAGGAGCTATGTCGAGGACATACGATTCACCAGAACCGACTACTATGCGGTCATCATCATAGTTGCAATATTGACAACTGCCGGAGTAGCGATACTTCTTGGATTCGGAAGGACAATACCGTATGTTACGTAGAGCGCAGTCTGTTAACATTTATTCGGAAACGAACCGAAAAGGGAGATGATTGAGATATGAGTACGAAAGAGGCCATCGGGGCGATTATAATGTTGATCGGAATGATTGGAGGTTTCGAATCATCAAGAATGGGGTTTACTCTCCTGACGACATATTTCTTGGTCTTGATTATTTCATCGGCGATCCTGCCTGTCTCAAGTGAAAAGTAGGTTTCACGTTATAATTATCCGCTCTACTGATAGCAGTGAGAACTCTCCTAGACTATTTTTGTAATTGTTCGACTAGCCGAACCCGCAGAGTTCTATTAAGTCTCTGCTTCTCCAACCCAAGGTTACAAAGTTGAGTCCCGTCGATGAAAAGTGCCGAGGAATACTTATTATAGTTGCCAAAGTCCTAAATATAATCAAACTATCCGGGACTCATGAGAGGGAAGGAGTGGTGACCGATGTTCCGCCTAAACGGCATTTCTCTTTTTCCTGGATCATCTCCGTTTGTTGAGACGTCTGAACTTGTTGTAAAACCAGCGTCACAGTCTTTTCATGACAGTCAAAGTGAGTATACATCCGATACCGCAGATGTGAGGCGAAATTAATGTCATCGTGGAAAAAACATCTTTCGGAGCATGAATCTGCTGACGTTACAAATGAACTAAATAAACTGCCAATAGATTTGAGATATCGGGCGGAGGACAGGCTTCATATTGCATTGCACAAGCAAAAACATACCCGTCTTTCAAGACTTGAGCTTTTCTTAATGCTGATAGGCCCAGGCATCCTGGTTATGATTGCTGATAATGATGCGGGCGGCGTCATCACATATGCTCAAACAGGGTCTATATTTGGTATTGGTTTTTTTATCCCATTTATGATTTTAATGCTACCCGTAGCATACTTTGTGCAAGAAATGACCGTAAGGTTGGGGGCAGTTACACATAGGGGGCATGCAGAGATGATATGGAAACGCTACGGTAAATTCTGGGGTTCCTTTTCGTTGGGAGACCTAGTCATTGCCAATTTTCTCACACTTATAACGGAATTTATAGGAATAACCGTGGGCATGTCGATTTTCGGAATCCCACGCATAATCTCGGCAGTCATTTTCGTTTCACTCGTCATAATGATACAACTTTTTTTGAGATACTATACTTGGGAAAGAATTTCGCTGTTCATAGCTGTTTTCAACCTTGTGTTTGTACCATTGCTGTTCTTTCTGCCTCATCCTCAGATAGCGGATATTTTGCGCAGTTTTGCCACATGGAAGATACCGGGTGGGGTAAGCTCATTATTCATCTATGTTTTGCTTGCAAATCTTGGCACAACGATTGCACCGTGGATGTTGTTCTTCCAGCAGTCATCAGTGGTAGACAAAGGACTAACGAAGGACGATATTAAGTTCGGGCAGAGAGACACTTTAATTGGGTCAACCGTGATGGTAATAGTAGCCATCTCAATAATAATCCTCACTGGATCAACCGTATTTGGCTCTGATTCCACTGGCACCCTTGGAGTCGATAGCATTTTACAGATATTTGCGACTAAGGTCGGAATTTTTCCGATGGAACTTTTTGCTCTTGGTCTGGTAGAAGCAGGCTTTATAGCGGCAATTGCGATATCTGCAAGTACTTCATGGGCAATGAGTGAAGCCTTTGGTTGGAAAAAGAGCATAAATTTGCCTGCTCGCGAAGGAGTTCTCTTTTACGTTCCGAGTTTTACGGCACTTGCCGTTGCCGCCTCAATAACACTTATCCCGAATGCGCCACTAGGCTATCTCAACTTGACTGTGCAGGTTATAGCGACCATCTTCATGCCAGCTGCTCTGCTATTTCTTCTGCTGTTGCTCAATGACAGGGGAGTGATGGGCAGCATGGTGAACAAAAGATGGCAAAACATAATCGGATTTTCTATCATTGGATTCTTGATTTTGATGAATGCGCTTTACGGTCTGTCAGTTGCAGATCCAACGTTGTTCGGTCATCTAGTAGGTATGTTATGAAAGGAGATGAGATGAATGTCTACAAAAAACGAAAAAACACCGATTGAAAGTGAAGAGGAATTCCATGAATTCTTGGTCTCTCAGGGATTGAAAGATTATAGCAAAATACCTGTCGAAAAAGTGAAATTCAGCAAAGGCATCAAGATTGCGTTCTGGTTCCTGAGGATATACATAGCTGTGATGATAGTCCTCGTCTTAATTGGATTCTCCCACGTGATATAGCATATGCCGAATGTGGGACAATATTATGTTTTACCTCTACCCTGCAAAGTGCCGACGTTCTTCGTGATTATTACGTAGACCCTCCTCCCTATGTAACGTCTTGGAATATCAGCCTTGCCTGACATCCCTATGGGAGTGACAGTTCTCTCAAGAAAACCCTCTACCTCATCCTCACTCAGAACCAGTTTACCCTTGTTGAGCTCCAGCCTTCTCACCATTGTTACATGGATATCTTTGGTAACAGTTAACCTTTCGTTCTATCGACTATAGTGCCCAGGGTATTTGATGTTGACATCAAATACAAGCTAGAGGAGCTTGAATCAGTTCTAAGGAAGAGGTATAAGATAGAACATCCAGTCAAGGACAGGGACTGGAGGACGTACGAACAGGAGTTCTCCTACAGGATACAGAAGGCAATAGCGTCACTCGATCCCCTGATAAGGGAAGCTGTATCATCCATCAAGGTAGCAAAGGGACCGGGGAAACCTGGAACATTGACTCTTGAGCAGAAGGTGAAGCTGCTTCTGATAAAACAGCTTGTTGGAGAGTCCAACAGGATGTTCTCCAACATGTTAGCGATATTTTCCATGCTCTCCGGAGTGAGGGTGAGCTACAAGAGTATAGAGAGACTGTACTCAGACGAGAGGGTTATAATGGCCCTCTACAATCTCCACACAATTATGCTGAGACGGAAGGGATTAGAGCAATCGGATGCGACTGGCGACGGAACTGGCTATTCTCTCACAATAACGAAGCACTACCAATCAGTTGTACAGAGGATGAGGGATGGGGCCAAGGAGCAGGCCGAAGGAGAGAGTAGGAAGAAATGCTTTGTTTTCACTTTCCGTCTCATGGACCTAGGCACGAGGATGTACATAGCATATGGAAATTCTATGAGGTCGGAGAAAGATGCATTTGAGCGTGCTATGGTCATGCTCAAATCTACGGACGTGAGGATGAACAGCATAAGATTGGATCGCTACTATTCCCGCCCATCCTACGTAAACGAGTTTGGGGACACCGACGTTTACGTAATACCAAAGAAGAACTCAACCCTGAACGGCCCAATCAAATGGAGGGAGACGATGATGAATTTCGTTCTCAACACCTCTCGCTATATGGAAGAATACCACAAGAGGAGCAATTCAGAATCTGCCTTCTCGGCGGACAAGAAGATGCTCGGATGGAACGTCTCACAGAAGAGATACGAGAGGATTGATTGCGCTCTCTCTTCAATAGAAGTGTGGCACAACCTGTTCCAACTAGGAAGATCTTAGAATGTTGTCCCACACTCGCATATGCCAATACATTTATACATAACGCATTAATTAACTGCGCATAGCTTCCTCAGAGTCTCGTTAGGTCTGGAATAAAGAGTGAACTGCTCTGATAGGGCGTGTCTTAGGTCATCCAGAAGTGCAAAGTACTTATTGTGAGTGGCACGTTTCCTTATGAATTTCCACACCCTCTCTATGGGGTTAAGGTCAGGAGAAGACGGAGGCATGAAGAGCAGGTCTATCTGGCTGAGGAAGGCGTAGTCAGTTACTATGCTAGCTTGGTAATACAGTGCGTTATCTAACACAAATATGCTGTCAGGGAATTTCTTATGGACTACGGATAAGAATTCCACGAATGTGAATGCGTTATATTTTTCTGTGATAGTGGTGATGAGCCTGCCATCAATTATGCTTATTGCACCGAAGACTGATATACCTTTCCTGATTCCTGCAGCACTGTGGGATCGATGTCCTCAGGAGGTATCCATGCCCACATCCTCGTTCCGTGCTGGTAGAAGTGAACATCGTCGAGGAATACTATCTTCCTCCCCCTTGAGATCAGATCTGTCAGTTTTTTTAACCTTAACTCAATGAATCTTTGGTAATATGTGATTGCCTTATCACATCAGTGTTGTGCAGGTAGAGCCTTTTACGTAACATTTTACCAAACCTGGTTATAGAAACATTTATCGTCAGTATTACCTGTTTGGTAATATTCATGGAAAAATGGATTGAGAAGATAGTAAAGGAAGCGAGATCCAGATACGGACCCGTTGAAGTGAAGAAGATAGGGAACAACTATTATCTCAGCAAGGTATCCAGCGTATACGATCCAGACAAGAAGAGGGCGAGGAAGATATCAGGGGAATACATAGGGAAGATAACTCCTTCAGGCATAGTGAAGGCTGTCAGGAGGAGTTCAGCACCCAGGTCCGTCTATGAATACGGGAATGCAAAACTGCTGTACGATCTGTCATCCAGCATAATTGACGGACTGAAAGCTCACTTCCCATCCATGTGGAAGGAAATATTAGCCATGGCTGTTGTAAGAACCATAAGGCATTCCCCCATGAAGTACATGGACGCAGCATGGGACAAGCTCTACCTCAGCCAGGAAATTGACGCATCCATGTCCCCTTCCATACTCTCCTCAACACTGAAATCAATTGGAAGGGACTGGGAATCACAGAGGGGTTTCTTCAGGAGTCTCATGAAGAAGGGAGACACAATTCTATTTGACCTTTCAAGCATATTCTCAAACGGAGAGAACGTTCTCCTTGTGGAGAAGGGGTACAACAGGCATCGCATAAACCTGAGGCAGATAAACTTCGCCATGGCCTTTTCTCGCAAAGAATTCATTCCAACGGTATTGAAACCGCTCCCCGGTTCCGTGAGGGACGTTAAATCAATCTCCTCTTTCCTGAAGGAGTTTGATGTCCAGGATAGCATCCTCGTACTGGACGGGGGGTTCTTCTCTTTTCACAACATCGAATACTTCCTCAACCACAACATAGACTTCATACAACCGCTTTGGCGTGACTCCAGGATAATTGACTATTCGCTCAAAACGGAATCAACGTTCAAGTACAGGGACAGGGGCATTCGTTACACTAAAATAAACGTCACTGAGAGGATGAAGAAATGGATATCCACAGATAGAGAGGTGTTCCTCTATCTGTATGAGGACGTGAAGCTGAGGGGTGAGGAGGAATCCAATTTAATAACAATGATGAGCAACGGCAGGATAAAGAGATACGACGGGACCAGGCTGGGAAAGGTATCCATATTATCAAACCTGGACGTGGACGGTGAAACCCTATACGGCATATACAAGAGCAGGGAGGATGTAGAGCAGTCATTCGATGCTATGAAGAACGAGCTAGAGGAGGACAAGACATACCTGCAGGACGACGAATCGATATGGGGATATTTCTTCGTGACGTTTCTCTCCCTCTACCTGCACTATAGGGTACTGGCTCTCATAAGATCCAAGGACCTCGTTGGCAGTCTGTCTGTGAACGAGGTGCTGCTTCAGATGTCGAGGATATACCTAGTGAAGTACTCAGACGGGACTAAAGGGTTCCTCGACATTCCAAAGAGGGTCGAGGACGTCATGCAATCGCTGGAACTAGACATATTACCTAAATCCTAGTAAGTTAAGGTTAAAAATGCTTCGAACTCCTCTAGCAGGAAGAAGAGAGGGAAATACTACATTGAATCCCTGCCAGAATTCCGCCTTATGAAGATAATCGAAGATGGACAAAACTGGTACAGGCACGGGACTCTTTTCCCCTTGGTACTAGGTCTTTACTTTTCCACGTCAGAAGAGGCTTTCATGGCCCTTCTCGGAAATCTTGTTAAGCTTGTTCCTCGGTCCGCACATAACTTCTTTTCTATTTTCACTGACAATGACTGGAACCGTATTGTGAAGGAGGAGAGGCATAAGATGTACCTGAAGGATGTCGGGGATTGGTACAAAGGGGACGGCATAGATGAAATTGGAGAATTGCAAATGGACCCAGCATTTTATCTAGCCCAATCGCTCTATGCCTATATTATACATAAGAACCTTTTAGTGTCTATCTCCCAAAATAAGGTGGAAAGTGATAAACATGAGGAGGATATCTATCTGAAGGGTGTACCGGAGTATTTCTTTAAAATGAAATTCCTTCCTGCTATTCTTATACGTTATCTAATGGGTGGCACAGGCTACTGGAAGGATTTGGTCGACGGAGACGTGATTAGCCGCGGGGCAATCGTCTTTCTATTCAACAATACTAAGACGTACTTTAATATCGTAGAAAACAGCGTAAAGGAGATTCTCAAGAAAGATTTATTCAGAGCAGGGGAGCTAATCTTTACCTTTCTCAAGGATATTAGACAGTTTTTCCAACAGTTTTTCCTTCTTTTCAGGATCTTTCACAACTTTTTCCAGTGTGGTGACAAGTACCTGCAATCTGGAATTCTCAGGTACAGATTTTAATACTTCTGCCAATAGGCTGTCTAAGACTTCAGATTGAATCAGGGCCTTTGTGATATTTCTTTCCTTTTCTTCTATTTCCAGAGCTGTTGAAATGTCAAATGGCATCAAGCAGTTCCTACAGTATTTCTCATCGCTTGGATTTAATTGATGACACCTCGTGCACTCTTTGGGTCTTTCCTCCCTTATAGTTTTATCCTCGTCTACTTTAATACCATACGCCCTCAATATAGCACTGTCCTGATCCCTCATGGAAAGATGAACGTAAGTCTTCGTCTGCCTAGAGTCGTGAACCCATCCCATTTAGCTTCTAAAGGTGCTTCAGTTACCTTTGAGGCCAGTATCGTTGCCCTCGTGTGCCTGAATAAATGAGGATATATCCTCCTCTTTATCCCAGATCTCTTCACCGTTCTTCTTACTATAGCATATACGTCTGAGTATAGTAGTTGCCTTCCCATATTTTTATTGTCGAGTCCGCAGAACAGCCATGCTTCAGGATTGCTCCTGTCTGGGTGGTTACCTAGCCATGCTTTCAGGTATGCTATTGAGTTCCCAACAATCCTCACCTGCCTGTATCCAGTTTTACCGTTCACTCTCAGGATAGCTCCGTATTCGTCAAAACCTAGATCCTTTATCTTCATTGTCAGTATTTCCCCTATCCTGCAACCCGAATCATCAAGGACCGAGAAAAGCGCCCTGTCCCTGACGTTGGCTGAAGCTTTTATCAGTGCGCTAAGCTCATCGGGCGTGATGAGTTCCTCAGGTTTCACGTTGTTATTGTTCCTTGGCCTCTTGATACAATCAAGGAACTCTGGATAACTTTTATTGTTTCCAAGGGACCACTTGTAAAACTTCTTTATCATATTGAGGTACATTTCCTTCGTCCAGTCCGAATAATCAGAATTTGCAAGTTTGTCAAGCACTCCATCCATAGCCTCACTGTCTGGGTTTACGAACTTATCGGGTATCCATCTCGCAACAACCCTCAGCCTTTGTGCATAGTTTATTCTCCTTATTTCGCTGATGTTTTCCTTGATTTGAAGGTAGTTGAGAAATTTCCTTATTAATTCCTTATTTTTCCTGTTGTATGGCTCTTTGTCTAGCAACTTTAGCTCATGTTACAGTGTGGAATTTCCGAGATTTGGTACGATAATATGACGTATATTCGTATTTAATGATTATGGGATTTATACTCGCATAAATACGCCCCGAACGGGATTTGAACCCGTGTCCCGAGCTCGACAGACTCGGATGATAGGCCACTACACTATCGGGGCTTTTCGTCGTATCGACTGAGTTTATTTAATTCTTTCTTGTGCGCTGTCGCTCGGAAATAACCTGTACAATGCGTTTATCTCCCCTTCAAGAATGTGCCCGATTGCGAAGCGTGTGAAGGGGTACCACAACCCCCTCATCTTCACGTCCATCCTTATCATTATCCTGTCCTGGAGGACCTGAAAGACCTGGTAGCCCTTCAGCGGGCCTTCTCCGTACTTTATCATCATTGACATGTCCTCCTTCCTCCTCCCCACCCATTCCATTTGCTTCTTATGCCTGAATGCAAGAGTAGATTCCCTGTTGTTCTGGTCAATCTTCCTTATGCCCAAGTGACCCCTCCATATCTCGGTATCATCTATGCTTTCGATCAGTTTCTGGTAGGCATCTTCTGGAGCCTCGTTAAGGGGGAATTCGTAATAGAACCGCACAGGAACAAATAGAAATCACGAATATAACATTTTGAATGCTATCATTCAAATTTCCATTTGCCCATATGTGGTTCACAGTCATTGAATCGGCAAAATTTTCCAACGCTGGATAAAGGATTAATTGCAAGTTCCAATACGGACCGATGGACAGTCTGTTCAGCGGGAGCAGGGTAAGCGAGATAGGACTTGGTACCTGGCAACTAGGCATGAAGGGGTGGGGCCCGGGTTATGAGGAAAGGGAGCTTATCGAAGCGCTTCGCGGCGGGATAGAAAATGGATTGAACTTCATCGATACTGCCGAAATATATGGGATGGGTAAGTCAGAAGAACTTGTGGCAAAGGCAGTTGAGGCGTTTGAGAGGAAGAGATACTTTGTTGCAACGAAGCTCGCTGGTTTCAACGCTCATGCCGGAAGAGTGAAGAAAAGCCTGTCCAATAGCCTCAAAAGGCTGAAACTTGATTATGTGGACCTCTACCAGGTCCACTGGGAGCCAAGCATCTATACAAGCCTGCCGAACCTGTTCAGGGAACTGGAGAGGGAGGCAGATGAGGGATTGATATCACACATTGGAGTTTCAAACTTCTCAACGAGGAGCATCCAGATGGCAAACGATTCCATGAAGGATCATAAGATAGAAAGCAATCAGATCAAATTCAACGTGATTGAAAGACCGGGGAAGGATGTGCTGGAGTTCATGAGGCAGAACAGCATCAAGCTGATCGCCTGGAGTCCTCTTGCACAGGGCTTCCTGTCCGGAAAGTATTCGGCAGCCAACCGACCTGGAGGAGGAGTCAGGAAGATCAACAAACTATTCTCAACCTCAAATCTTGATAGATTCGGCCCTTTGCTATCTGAGTTCCAGAGGATATCCGGAGAGAGAGGAGTCAGCGCAATACAGGTCGTCCTTTCATACGAAAAAAGTCTCGGGGTCCTGCCTATACCAGGGTTCAGAAATTCCAAGCAGGTCAAGGACATTATATCCGCAAATTCACTCAACCTCACTGAGGCTGAGAAGGCTTCCATAGAATCTGCACTTTCAAAAACGGGGATACTGGAAACTTCTACGGGTTTCTATCCCAGACTGCTCCCAAATTTTATCGCAAAGATCGGGTTCCTGTTCGTATGATATAGACAACTGTCGAATCATGATGTCGGCAAAGGCTAAATATACGATGAAGTTGAGTGCTGATCGTAATGAGTTCGATAGTATCCTACGGTTCGTACGTTCCGAGGTTTCGAATCAAGGCAGAGGAGATAGCGAAAGAGTGGGGAGAGGACCCTGAAAACATAAAGAACGGACTTTTCATACACAGCAAGTCCGTACCAGGGCCTGATGAGGACGTACTCACAATTTCCGCAGAAGCAGCTAAAAACGCGTTGAAGAGGACAGATCTGGACAAGAAGAAGATAGGGGCAATTTATGTCGGTTCTGAGAGCCACCCATATGCAGTCAAACCTACATCCTCTATCCTTGTAGAGGCACTGGGCCTGTCCTACGACGTACATTCTGCTGACTATGAGTTCGCCTGCAAGGCTGGCACAGCTGCAATGCAGAACGTGATGGCCATGGTGGACAGCGGCCAGATAGAGAATGGAATGGCGATAGGTGCAGATACCTCCCAGGGAGCTCCTGGAGACGCGCTTGAATACTCTGCATCTGCGGGTGGAACTGCCTTCATAATAGGGAAGAACGGTTTCGCTGACATCAACGCTACCCTCTCGTTCACCACAGACACTCCAGACTTCTGGAGGAGGGAAGGGGAGAAGTACCCGAGCCATGGCGGGAGATTCACGGGAGAGCCTGCATATTTCAAGCATGTCCTCACTGGGGCGAAGAAGATGATGGAAAGGCAATCGACAAAACCGGAGGACTACGACTATGCGGTGTTCCACCAGCCCAACGGCAAATTCCCGACCAGGGCCGCGAAAATGCTTGGATTCAAGGACGAGCAGGTGAAGGATGGCCTTCTTACGCCATATATCGGCAACACGTACTCCAGCTCAATGATTATCGGCCTTTCTGCCGTCCTGGACAAGGCAGAAAGCGGTGACAGGATCCTGGGTGTAGCTTTCGGAAGCGGAGCTGGCTCGGACGTATTCGACATCACAGTGAACGATAGGATAAAGTCGATGAGGAGAGAAAGAGCCCCTGGGGTGATGGAACAGGTAAAAAATCCAATATGGATCGATTATGCAAAATATGTGAAGTACAGGGGCAAGATAATAATGAGGGGGGCGTGAACCTTGAGGGATGTTTACATACTTGGCGTAGGGACTACGAAATTCGGCGAGCTCTGGGACTCTAGCCTGCGCGAGCTTGCATCTGAGGCTGGCCTCAAGGCCATAATGGATGCAGGCATATACGCGGAGGACGTTGATGCACTCTACGGAGCAAACACGAGCGGTGGGCAGTTCGTGGATCAGGAGCAGATTGCAGCACTTATAGCCGACTACTCCGGGATTACTGAGCTGAATATTCCATCAATAAGGATAGAGGCTGGTTCTGCAAGTGGAGGAGCAGCACTGATGCAGGCATTCCTAGCAGTAAAGTCAGGCCAGTATGATACTGTTGTGGTTGGCGGAGTTGAGAAGATGACTGATGTACCCTCGGAAGTTGCAACGGAAATAATAGGAGGATCGCTGGATGCGGAATGGGAGACGTTCTTCGGCGCAACGGAATGCTCCATAGCGGCAATGATTGCCAGGAGACACGAATATGAGGGAAGCGCCAAGAGGGAGAATTACGCGGTTTTCCCTGTCATATCCCATAAGCACGGCTCCATGAACGACACATCTCACTTCAGGAGCGTAATCAAGCTGGAGGACGTGATCAATGCGTCTCCTGTTGCAGAACCGCTGACTGTTTTCGATAATGCACCAATAAGCGATGGTGCTTCTGCACTGGTGATATCAGGAGATGCTAAGAAGATCAAAGCATCACCTCACCCGATCAGGATAAAGTCAAGCTCGGCTGCAAACGACTTCCTTTCACTTCACGACAGGAGGAAGACAGACTCATTCGTGGCGGTCAGGCACAGCACTAAATCTGCCCTTGAACTTGCGGGGCTGGGTATTGGGAACATAGATGCGTTCGAGATCCATGACTCGTACAGCATAGCTGCCCTCATACAGATGGAGGAGATACTTGGGAAGGATGCGGTAAAGATGACTGAGGGGAAGGATTTCTATTACGATTCATCAAAGCCAGTGAACGTTTCAGGCGGGCTCAAGGCGCACGGGAACCCGCTCGGGACAAGCGGGCTCTACCAGGCCGTGGAAGCGACGATACAGCTTCGTGGGAAGGCAGGCCAAAGACAGGTGAAGGACCCCAGAAATTTTCTTACACACAACATGGGTGGGCTTGGCACGACCTCGGTTTCCACAATAATAGGGGTGGATTGAGATGAGCGAAGTACCCAGGTTCTGGAGGGAATCGAGGCACAGGTACAGGCTTGTGGGAACAAGATGCCAGAACTGCGACACCCTCTATTTCCCGCCAAGGGTTATCTGTCCTTCGTGCAGGAGGGAATCAGTTGGGAAGATGAAGGAAGAAGAGCTGTCAGGAGCAGGAGAGGTATTCTCGTTCACAGTTGTCCATGACGGTCTCGAACAGTTCAAGATGCAGATACCTTACGTTATTGCACTGATAAAGATGAAGGAAGGCCCGTTTGTCACGGGGCAGATAGTGGACTGCTCGCCAGAGGAAGTGAAGATTGGAACCAAAGTCAATGCGACCCTAAGGAAGGTCAGGTCTGAGGGGAAAGAAGGGATAATACAGTACGGCTACAAGTTTACCATAGTCCAGTAAGCTCCGTCTGATCAGGAGGGAAGTAAACGACCTTCCCTTCCGTTCGCCAGATGCCATTCGCTCCGGATGATCGCCTTCATGACTTAACAGTCACTATGTCGACATAGAAGTATAGCGTCTTCCCGACGAGGTACGAGTTGCCGTTCAGGTAGTAATAACCACCCGATATACCGCTTACGTAAGAGCTGTTTGAGAGGATAGTGCCGTTGATAGCGACTGTTGTGTAGCTTATGGTTGTGCTGTTCCCCATTCCTGATATACTATCGGCTACTATGCTGAACCCCTTTACTGAGCTGTACGGATAGTACTGGCCTTGCACTACGGGTTCATTCTCTATCTCGGCGAACCACCCGTTGTAGCTCATCACATAGACATTCCATCCGTAAGCTGGGCTCCTTAGGGTTTCCCCCTGAACAGGATACACCCCGAATTCAGCCTTGAAAGACGTGTTGTTCATTATCTGATACATTGGTACAGTCCCGTTTATGGGATGCCTGGTTATCAGGCTCTTGTTCTCCAGCCCGTACCCCTGCGATGGAAGGACTGTTATGAACCCCGATTCCCCCTTGGCCATCCCTATAAGTCCGTCATCGAACCCCTTGATCATTGATCCCGAACCAACAGTGTCGTTAAGCACAGTGAATGGGGGGTGATATTTGAAGTCAGGGGCTTTCGGGTAGGATGTGTTGTTGTTAGCAATGCTCGCCATGTTCGTATCAAAAACAAGAGGGTTGCCGTCTATCACTATATACCCGTAATACCAGAGCGTCACATTGTCCCCTTGCTTTATTATCGTTAGCTTAGGCTGCATGTAGCTGTACGCTCCATATGAAGCGACTGGAACCACTATTGCCAGTGCTATCAACAGTATTATCAAGGTCTTGAACTGCATTTACTGTGCAACAAAATCGGAGATAAATAACTACTCATCTCCCCGTTTCTCATTTCTTCTTCTCCAGTTACCCCCTGTGCCGCCTGTAGTCCTCCTTTTTGTCGTCAATATAAGATAAATTGTTCTATATTTACTGATAGATTTATTTTAAAGCCGGTAATCTATTTATTCTCCAACCAATTTTAGTCGCATGCAACCTTTCACCTGCACCTTCCTCAGTTCAGTTTCTTTGGTACCTTTCAAAGGCAATGGGGGTGATTGAAACCTTGACAACGAACGACATCACCAGGGTCAGGAGGCACCCTGAGAGGGCAAGCTACGATAGGGACCTTTTAATGGACATTCTATCAAATGGTTTCGTTTGCAGCGTATCTTTCCAGGTGGACGGCCAGCCGTTCATCATTCCGATGACTTACTACAACGACTCCGAGTACATCTATATCCATGGCAACCCAGCCTCCCGCATCGTCAATACGTTCCGTTCAGGGGCGCCACTTGCTATTTCCGTACTTGAGCTGAACGGCATCGTCCTTGCCAAGGGGCTTGCCAGCAATTCCATGAACTACAGGTCTGCAATTATATTCGGAAATGCTGTCGAGCTTCCAACGGACGAGGATAAACTCTCTTACTTCACTGAGTGGATAGACAGGATGGTTCCAGGAAGGAAGGAGAAGACTATACTCCCTAACGAGGAAGAGCTCAGAGGTGTGTCAGCATTCAAGGTGAAGATTGAGAAGTTCTCAGTGAAGGTCAGGAAGGGGGGCCCAGTTGAGACAAGGAAGAACCCCGAGATCTGGTCAGGGGTAATACCTGCATCATTGAAGTTTTCCACACCGGAGTTCGCATCAAGCCCTGAAGCACCCGATTACGTGATGAGGTTCATAGAAAGTAGAAACGGAGAATCGAAGAAACATCAGTGACATACAAAAAATATCTTACCTTGAAGCCTTGACCATGGTGGACAGGAGAGCCTCCTTCGGCGGCCTTTTCTTCGTTGCGATAGTCTGGGGCACGACGTTCCCGATAATAGCTGTCTCCCTCAAGTACATCGATCCCATGTCCTTCCTCCTATTCAGGTTCACAATCGCTTCGGTGATAATGCTTCCCTTCATCTTCAGGAAGATCAACAGGAGGGACGCCATTTATGGCTCAATTGTTGGTATCCCCCTATTCCTTGGCTATGTGACACAGACCTACGGCCTTGAATACACCTCACCCTCCATGTCAGGTCTCATAACCGGAATATACATCGTCCTCACTCCGATCCTGTCGATATTCATACTGAGGAACGGAGTGGACATGGTGAAGATATATCTCACCATAGCTGCATTCTTAGGTATGGCACTGATGTCCGTCACATCCACTTCAGGAGAGCTGCTCGGAAACGTCCTTACTCTGGGGACTGCGATTTGTTACGCCTTGCAGATGGTCCTGACCGAGAAGTACCTTGCCGACGGGAATCCCCTCGTGTTCACGTTCTTCCAGCTCGTTGTTGTAGCCCTTCTCAGCCTGGTGGTGAGCCCATTGTCCGTCCTCAAGGCAGGAACGCTGGGAAACAGTTACGTCCTCTTCTCTGTCCTATTCAACGCCGTCCTTGGAACTACGCTTGCGATATGGATCATGAGCGTTGCAATAAGAAACATAAGCGCTTACCTCTCTGCCCTCATACTGATCCTTGAACCGGTATCTGCAGTTGCAATTTCAACGATATTCTTCCACTACAAGGTCACGCCACTGATGATGGTAGGTGGCGGTACAATACTTGTATCTATGGTGCTTGCAATAAACAGGGAGAACAGGAAAAGCCAGGGAAATAGGGGTGGAGCCCCATCTTAGTCTCTAGACCACGCTCTTCCTGGAAACATCTACTGCCCTGCTCCAGAGGGCCTTCCTCAGATTGGGTAGTCCCTCAAACCTGTCAGGAGTGAAGCCATCCTTGAACCTGGGGATCCTAGACATCCTCACGAACAGTGTTGCAACGTCCCTCGTCCTCATGCTTGCCCTGACAAGGATAGCTGGGTTCTCGTTCTGCGCCCTCAGAAGAACGTCAGAAATCTCATCCTGGATGGGTTCCTTCGGAAGGAGAGCCTCGATGAACACTGAATCAGGTTTCCCCTTCTTGAAAATTATGGCTGTCTCAAGGTCCTGCAGGTAGTTTATGACCTTCCTGTAGTTCTCACTCCACCCCTTGTCCTTGTGGAGCATCAGCCCTATGTCTGACTGTAACGCCCCGAGCTGGGTGAAGAAACTTTCAACCTCAGAATCATATTCCTCTGTCGTGTTGGATATGGCACACTCAAATTTCGGAAACCCGCTTGTGTTTTCCATATCTCCGGTATTAGGAGGGGAATCTAATCTTATCGTTGCCCCCCATGCAACTGCAATTAAAAGAATGAGAGATAAAAAACGTTCTAGGATTGGAGCTTCACTTCGATGTTTATTCCGTCCGGAAGCTGTATCCTCATCACCTGTCTGATCGTTCTCTCATCGGCATCGATATATATCAGCCTCCTGTGAACCCTCATCTCCCACCTGTCCCAGGTGGCTGTCCCTGCCCCATTCGGGGCCTTCCTTATTGGAACAAGAAGCCTCTTCGTCAGGAGAGGGATCGGCCCCTTCATCTCGACGCCAGTCCGGCCGGCAAGCTGCCTGATTTCTGTGCAGACGTTGTCGACCTTCTTGACATCCGTCCCTGAAAGTGATATTTTCATTCTGTAGGAGGGCATTTAAGTTCACTACTGCGCTTTCTTTTCCAGATCGATGCACTGCCCTGCAGCTACCGTCTGTCCCATATCCCTTACTGCAAACCTTGCCATTGGCGGGAACTCGGACATCTTCTCTATGACCATCGGCTTTGACGGGACGATCTTCACGATTGCCGCATCGCCTGTCTGTATGTGCTGTGGATGGTCCTCCTTTGTCGTTCCTTGCCTTGGATCAATCGTCTTTATGATCTCTGTTATTGTGCACGCCACCTGCGCTGTGTGGGTGTGGAATACTGGAGTATAACCTGCGGCTATGATGGATGGATGGTTGAGGACCACGATCTGCCCTGTGAAGCTGGATACCACGGTCGGAGGATTCGATACGTGCCCTGCAACGTCCCCCCTCCTAATGTCCGTCTTTGCTATTCCCCTTACGTTGAAACCGACGTTGTCCCCCGGTTCGGCCTGCTGAATCTGCTCGTGATGTTCCTCTATTGATTTCACTTCTCCAACCTTGTGGGACGGTTCAAATATGATGTTGTCTCCGATCTTCATCACACCGGTCTCCACCCTACCGACTGGCACAGTCCCTATTCCAGTGATCGAATATACGTCCTGTACCGGAAGCCTCAGAGGCTTGTCTGTCGGTTTCGGAGGTATCGTCAGCTGGTTAAGGAGATCCAGGACTGTGGGGCCCGTCCACCACGGGAGGTTCGGGCTTTTCTTCATTATGTTGTCCCCCTTATATCCTGACGTAGGGACAACCGGCACGTTCTTGTATCCTACCGAAAGCAGGAGCTGCTCTATCTGTTTCTTTACCTCTTCAAACCTCTTCTGGGAGTAAGGCGGCTGGGTTGCATCCATCTTGTTTACCAGAACGATGAGCTGCGGGACGCCTAGCGTCCTTGCAAGGAAGACGTGCTCCCTTGTCTGTGCCATTACGCCTTCTCCGTCCCTCGCGGAAACAACGAGAAGAGCGGCATCTGCCTGGCTTGTACCGGTGATCATGTTCTTGACAAAGTCCCTGTGACCCGGAGCATCGATGAGGGTGAAGTAATATTTGTCCGTCTCGAACTTCCTGTGCGCCACATCTATGGTGACACCCCTCTCCCTTTCCTCCTTCAACCTGTCCATAACCCAAGCAAACTCGAACGTTGCTTTCCCTTTCTCTTCTGCCTCTTTCTTGTACTCCTCGATAATATGAGCGGGTATTTCCCCGTGCTCGAATAGAAGTCTTCCTACTGTGGTCGACTTACCATGATCAACGTGACCAATGGTTACGAGATTCAGATGTGGTTTTTGCGTAGCCATACTATTGTTCCTCCATATGATACTTAGCTACCGCCTATTTTATCTCCGTATTTATCCTTTGTTGTGCCACCTGTTGTCCCCCCGCCACGACAGTGCTGAGTGGAATCGGAAGCCTGCCCTTCCTTGAAGGTATGTCACCCGAATAAGAGTATGTAGAAGGCGGTCAAGACCAGTGCTATTACTACGAAATAATCCACTGTCGATGGCCTCACCCTTGATAGGGTCCTTGCGGCTCCTGCCATTGCTACCTCCAGCACCAGCACAAGGGAGATAATTGTAGCTGCAACAAACGATATGCCAAGAGATGCTATTTCAGGGAATCCGTAATGGAAAGAAGCTATTACGACTGGCAGCAGGACAGGATCAGGAAGTATGCTCACGAGGAGTGAGACATTCTCCACCTTCTCGTTCCTCTTCCTCTCCCTGATGCTGTTCACGATTATATAAAGGGCGACAGCAGCAAGCAGTGCTATAGAAAATTCCTTCAGCGAGTTTATCCCAAGGACGTCCACTCCCAGATAGAGGGCTGCCAGTGCAAGGAGGACTGAAGTCGACCCGTGCAGAAAACCGAGCAGCGCCGATATTCCAATGATCCTCCTTCTCCCGTACCCCCTCTTCACAGAAAGCGCAGTGAGTGGGAGCCAGTGGTCTGGGGCGATCATGTGCAGTGATGCGACCACCACCGCTATACCGATGTATACGAGGCCGGAATACATTTACGCGGTATGATTGCAGGGTATTAAATGCACCTTGTTGCGATCTTTGGCAGGTTCAAAAGAAATAATGGAATGGAAGATAGTTCCCCTCCATCCATCTCTTCCAGAATATTTCAGAGGTCGGCGTAGTACTTTGCATCGTACGGCTCAGGCTTGAGCCCCTTCCTCTCCCTGATCTTTGCCACAACCTGCGCCTGCAGGTCCTTCGGCACCACCTGGTGACCGTGATTCTCCGTCGACCACAGCACCCTCCCCCCCCGTTGCCCCCCTGATGGCAGAAGGAAACCGAACATTTCCGGGACGGGTACCATAGCGGTTATCTTGGACTGCTCCCCTTCCTGCTCCATCTCAGTTATCACACCCCTCCTCTGCTGGAATTCCCTGGTCACAGATCCCGATTCCTCAAGGGGTGTATCAACGAATACCTTCTGTATCGGTTCAAGAAGTACCCTGTTTGCAAGGCACATGGCACCGTAAATTGCATTCCTAACTGCAGGAATCACCTGGGCAGGTCCCCTGTGTATGCTGTCTTCATGGAGCTTTGCATCGACGAGTTTCACCTTCACGCCGTACACCCTTTCGTTTGCCAGCGGTCCCCTGTCCATTGCCTCGTTGAAGGCCTCCTTCACAAGCTCCATTGTTTCGCTCAGGTACTGTATACCCTTCGTCATGTCGAGGAGGATGTTGGGTCCGTGGACCGCCTCTATTCCCTTTGCCTCATCCCTGTCCAGCCCGAGTCCCTGGAGAGTGGCTATGACCGCCTTCTTGTCCTTTATCCTGTCCGCCTGGGCGATGTCCCCCTTCAGGATCGCCTCCACGATCGGTTTCTCAAGCGGTTCCACCTCAACGTAGAACCTGTTGTGCTTGTTGGGAGATTTCCCTTCGAACGGTCCCCCCTTGCCCTGCACGGTCTCCCTATAGACCACTATCGGGTCGGAAGTATCCACTTCCACCTTGTGGTCGTTTTTTATCCTGTATAGCGTGACATCCAGATGGAGCTCACCCATTCCTGACATCAGGTGCTCCCCAGTCTCCTGGTTGATTTCCACCTCTATGCTCGGATCGGCCTTGGCGATCGTTCTGAGAACCTCTATCAGCCTTGGCAGATCCTTCGTGTGCTTCGCCTCAATGGCCACAGTCACGACAGGTTCCGAGTAGTGGACCATCGGCTCGAATACTTCCATGTTTGCTATGCTTGAAACAGTGGAACCTGCTATTGCGTCCTTCAGCCCAACAACCGCAGGTATGTTCCCTGCATCCATCTCGTCCACCGGTATCCTGTCCGGTCCGACCATCATAGCAAGCTGCTGCACCTTGTATTTCCTGTCCCCTGTTCCTGAGATGTACAGCTCCACCCCCTTCACAAGCTTACCGCTGAAGAGCCTCCCCACTGCGACCTCTCCTGCGTGCTCGTCAATAATGATCTTCGTGATCATCATCATGACGGGACCGTTTGAATCGCAGTTCGTCATTGCCTTTCCGACCTCAGACGTTATGTCCCCCTTCCATATCTGAGGTATCCTGTACACCTGTGCCACCTTCGGGGAGGGAAGGTGATGGACCACTGCATCCAGCAGAACCTTGTGCAGTGGTGATTTCTTCGCCAGGGTCTTCTGGTCCCCTGCCTGGAGGTACTGGTAGACCTCCTTGAAGCCCACAGACGATCTGGGGGTATACTTTGTCGATACCGCCCAGTTGTTGAACGCTGAACCGAATATGACAGAGCCGTTCTCGACGTTCACCTGCCACGTTTCCTTGAATTCGTCCGGTGCATATCTCTTCAGCAGCCTGTTGACCTCCGTGATTATCTTCACGAACCTCTTCATCATGTCCTCAGGCCCGAGCTTCAGTTCGTTGATCAGCCTGTCCACCTTGTTTATGAAGAGTATGGGCTTGACCTTCTCCCTCAGTGCCTGCCTTATGACTGTCTCAGTCTGCGGCATCGGTCCCTCCACAGAGTCTACCACTATGACTGCGCCGTCCACTGCCCTCATTGCCCTGGTAACGTCCCCGCCGAAATCGACGTGTCC
>JAMCUN010000016.1 GCA_023381415.1 Thermoplasmatota archaeon
CTGTAAGTCTCGTAAATCTAGTTCATCACCCAGCAAGCCCTCCGTCTGGCCAAAAATAGCTCCCACCACATCGGGTTTTTCTACTATCCCGTCGGTGACTATCTTTACCTTCATGAGATACTTGGTGATATTTGGATCTATATTCACTTTTTATCACCTCTATTTTACTGTGAAAGTAATTTTTTGAAACCCTCACGTTGGGATTAATAAAGAGTGAAATATAATGTTTCCGTATTCAAATAAACGATTCTCTTGACTCTTCAGAAACGTTGCAAGACGCAATATTATTCAGCAGCCGTAATATAGGCTAGAGCTGAAAAAATACAAAATTGGAGACAAGGCAAAGTTTATTAGAATCAGGAATAATCGACTTCAATGAGAAAGGTTGTGTTGGACAGCATCATGTCACTTGACGGATACTACACGGATTCCAACAACAATATAGAGTGGTTTCTGCCGTTTGAGGAGGAGGACCTTACCTGGTCAAGAGAGATTCTTGAGAAGGCAGGATTGCTTGTCTTCGGCAGGACAACTTATGAGGAATTTTCTAATTTCTTTCCATCTCTGGATACTAACGCAACTGGATGGGATCAAATTCTCGTAGGGCAGCTGAACAAGCTACCCAAGATTGTATTCTCAAGAACAATCAAGAAAGCAGACTGGAAGCCTTCGACAATAGTTAATGCAGATCCGGCTGCAGAAATATCGAGATTGAAGGGGGAGGAGGGGAAAGATATAGTGTTGATTGGAAGCGGATCTGTAGTGGCGGCAGTGGTCAGAGCGGGCCTTGTAGACGAATACAGAATACGCATCGAACCGGTTATTGTGGGGTCTGGAAAGCGCTTGTTCGGTGAAAAAGGAGAAATGAGGTCTCTCCATCTCGTGTATGCCAGGTCATTCAGATCTGGAGTGACGGCTCTTCACTACGTTCCCAAAGGCACAGAAAAGGCGAAATGAAAAGCCATAGGCCTTTTCGTAACGAAGGCATTATATAATCTTATTGAATAGTCCAGTAAGTTTTGAAAAGGTGTATTGATTATGGAAGAACTTAAAACTGGAACGACAACACTGGCACTCGTAGTAAAGGGCGGTATAGTTATAGCTTCGGATCACAGGGTCACTGCCGGTTACATGGTGGCTCACAAGGTAGGGAAGAAAGTATACAAGGTGGACGATTTCATAGGCATGACTACTGCAGGTCTGGTTGGCGACCTTCAGACACTGGTAAGGTACCTGAAGGCGGAAGCTGAGCTGTACAAGTACAAGAAGGGAACGAGAATAACAGTTTCCGGCCTTTCAACGCTTCTGGCAAACATGCTGAACCAGACGAAGTTCGCCCCGTTCTATGTGCAGATAATAGTCGCCGGATACGATACTGCTCCCCACGTCTTCTCCATAGACGAGGCGGGAGGGTCCGTAGAGGACAAGTATGTGAGCACAGGCTCCGGATCGCCTTTCGTATACGGAGTACTTGAGGACGGTTACAGGGAGAACATGAGCATCGATGACGGGATAGACCTTGCAATAAGGGCAATATCCACATCACTCCAGAGGGATGCAGCTACAGGAAACGGATTTGACATAGTGACGATCACTCCCGACGAGGGATACAAAGAGCTGACACCTGAGGAGGTTCAGAAAAGAACTAAGAAACTCAAATAGTCATAATTTTTATTATTTTTAATTTTAAAGAAGGAATTTTTAATGAAGTATGAAGAAGTCATTGCCATTACTAAGGAAAACCTGGAGACAATATTTCCGGGACTGGGGTACACCAGCCTGGATATGGAAGGGGCAAACGTAGTCCTCTATTCGAAAGAAAGCTACAAGTTCCTTGAGGACCCAGAAAAGATAAAGAAGCTTGCCCAGTCAATCAGGAAGAGGATAATCATAAGACCGGACTCTTCCTCCCTGATGGACGAAAAGGAGGCAGAGGAGAAGATAAGGAAGATAATGCCGGAAGGAGTGAGCATATCCGACATATTCTTCGACCATGAATCAGGGGAGGTGCTCATAGAGGTCGACGACCCGGAGAGGATCCAGGCATACGATTCACAGATAATAGCAACAATAAGGAAGGACGTGAAATGGGCACCCAGGATAATCAGGACGCCTCCAATAAGAAGCGCGACGATAAGGATGGTCAGGGAATTCCTGAAGGCTGAATCTGACGAGAGGAGGAAGTTCCTGAGGAACCTTGCCAAGAGGATTTCTAGGGACCCGCTTCCGGGGGAGAATTTTGCTAGGCTCACCTGCCTCGGCGCGTGGAGGGAGGTCGGAAGGGCCTCATCTCTTCTGATGACCAAGAGTTCAAAGATAATGATAGATTGCGGCCTAGATCCTGCGGCAGTCGACACAGATGATCCTGCTAGCGGGGCTCCGTACCTGAGCGCTCCTGAGCTGTGGCCGCTCAACTCAGTTGACGGAGTTGTGCTCACCCATTCCCACATGGACCACAGCGGTTTCCTACCGTACCTGTTCAGCATAGGTTACGATGGACCGGTCTACATGACGGCGCCGGCAAGGGACCTTCTACTGCTCCTCCTGATGGACTATGTGAAGCTAGGTATGTCCGAAAACAGGAAGGTGCCATACAAGATGGAGGACGTGAGGAGCCTCATCAGGCATACAGTTACGCTCAACTACAACGAGACAACTGACATATCTCCAGACGTAAGGGTTACGCTGAGGAACGCCGGGCACATTCTCGGGTCGTCAGTTGTTCACTTCCACATAGGGGAAGGGTTCCACAACCTGTTGATGTCAGGAGATATAAAGTACATGAATTCCTGGCTTTTTAACGCTGCAGACAGCAGGCTTCCAAGGGTGGAGACGTTCGTTACGGAGAGCACCTACGGTGGGAGGAACGATTTCCAGCCAAGCAGGCAGGAGGCTGGGGAAAGGCTTGGGCAGATCATCAGGCTCGCAGCCGAAAGGAAGGGAAAGGTCCTGATACCCGTATTCGCGGTGGGGAGGAGCCAGGAGGTAATGCTGGTCCTTGAGGAGAAGTACAGGCTGGGGGAGATACCCAAGATACCTGTATACCTGGACGGTATGATATACGAGGCAACAAGCATTCACACAGCCTATCCTGAATATCTCAACTCAAACCTGAGGGACCTGATAACCCGCAAGAAGGAGAATCCGTTCTTATCTGACATATTTGTAAGGGTGGACGCTCCTGAGACAAGAGAGAACATAGTGAGCGACGTTGGCCCCCTAGTGGTCCTCGCAACATCCGGGATGATGAACGGGGGACCCGTGATAGAATATTTTTCGAACTGGGCGGACGACGAAAGGAATTTCCTTCTTTTCGTCGGGTACCAGGCAGAGGGCACGCTGGGCAGAAGGATTCTATCAGGTGCGAAGCAGATCAACGTCAGGAAGAACGACGGACTGAAGGAAGTAAAGATCGGGATGACTGTAGACACAGTGGATGGATTTTCAGGGCATTCCGACAGGAGGCAGCTCATGAAATACATAGAAGCCCTGGAGTTCAAGCCAAAGCGCATACTGGTCAACCACGGGGATGCAAGCAAGGCAACTGAATTCGCAAGGGCACTATCCCTTAAGTTCGGAGTGGAGTCATACGCGCCGTACAATCTGGAGACTGTAAGACTCAGGTGACAACAAAAGGAATTTTAAATATCAATTCAATATACGGTTGAGGAAGGATGTATCGATGGTAAATTTCAAGGATATACCACCAGAGTTACTGATAAAGGAATTGTCAAACAAGCTGTCCAAGGAGATCCAGGAGCCGAAATGGGTGAAGGAAGTGAAGACAGGACTGCACAAGGAAAGGGGACCAAACGAAGCTAACTGGTACTCCATAAGGGCCGCAGCACTGCTGAGGAAGGTTGCTATAAATTCACCAATAGGAATAGAGAGGCTCGCATCTGAGTATGGGGGGAAAGTGGACAGGGGTTCCAAGGCCCATCATGCGGGGAAAGGGTCAAGGAAGGTGCTGAGAGCAGCCCTGCAGGACCTCGAGAAGATGGGGTACATACTGAAGAACAAGAACGGCAGGTCTATCTCCTCAGCTGGAACGAAAATGCTGAATGCAGCGGCCAAGGCAGTTTCGAGCGAGCTCAAGGAGAGAATCCCCGCAATGGAGAAGTACATCTGAGGTGTGAATGAGTTGAGTGACGACAGGGAACTTGAGGATATCAAGAGAAGAAGGCTCATGGAGCTGCAGAACCAGGCAGCAGCCAACCAGGCGATGCAGGAGAGGGAAGAGTCACAGAGGAAAGCAGCAGAGAAGGAGAGGCAGGATATCGTCAAGAGATTTGTCACACCAGAGGCATACGAGAGGCTCAACAACGTGAGGTTGGTGAGACCGGACATGGTGGAGAACGTGGAGAACCAGATAATAATGCTTGCCCAGTCGGGGCGGCTGAACAGGTTGATCACGGATGCAGAGGTGAAGTCACTCCTGGCAAGGCTGTCGGAGAAGAGGGAAATTAAAATAGAGAGGAGATGAACGTATTTGGCTAGAAACAAGCATGTTGCTACGAAGAAGAGACTTATGGCGAAAGTGAACGAGAATTCCAGGGTACCTGCCTGGGTTATGATGAAGACGAACAGAAGGGTAACCACGAATCCCAAGAGGAGGACGTGGAGAAGGAACAAGCTGAAGGAGTGAGATTTATGGCTGAGAAAGAAGTTGAAATGACGATATCGCTGAGGGAAGTTGTTTACGTGTCAAGGAAGAGAAGGAGTTCGGCCGCATTATCGCTCCTTAGGGGGAAGGTTTCAAGATTCATGAAGGTCCCTTCGGAGAACGTCTGGATTGATGACTCCGTCAACAAATTCATCTGGAAGAGGGGCATAGAGAAACCGCCCAGGAAGCTCCGTGTCAAGATCCTGAAACTGGAAGAGGACAATTCGGCAGAGGTGCTTCTTCCAGATCAGGCATGATACAGGTATCAAGAATTTTCAATTCTCCATTCCTGGGGGTATACCTCAGGACGTGGGAGGAGTACACCCTTGTCCCTAGAAATGCGGACAGGGACATAAAGGGGCTCGTT
>JAMCUN010000017.1 GCA_023381415.1 Thermoplasmatota archaeon
GGTGGCAGGAACTTTGCTATGGGTGCACCTGATAACCAGGCAATAACTGCCCACGACATAAAGTCAGCCCTCTACGAATCAAGGAACCATCCGAAGGTTACAGACTTCATTGCTGGACTTGGAGGGAGGGAGATATCTAAGAAGGAGATTAGGAAGATGTTTGAAATAATGGAGAGCGGAGGAGCGAAGAGTGTTCACTGGATAGGACTGAGGGAGAAGGAGGGAACAGAATGACAGAGGATGGAAGCAGTGGGGAAGACGGAATCAAGAACGCGAATCTCTACAAGGGTGTTCATGCCGTTGACCTGGAAGAATTATATACATCCGGTCACAGGACTTGCCAGGGGTGCGAAAGCGCTCTTGTCATGAGAGGGTTTGTCAAGGCAGCAGGCCCAAGGACGATTGTGACAGGAGCAACAGGGTGCATGTACGTTGCGAATACGAGCTACATGACGACGCCATGGATAGTTCCGTGGATGCACACCCAGCTCGCTGCCGGAGGGGCATCGGCTGTGGGGATGGCTTCAGGAATCAAGGCACTCCAGAGGAAGGGCAAAATACCGAAGGAGAAGATAAACGTGATAAACTTCTCAGGAGATCTGGGGGCAGGGGACGAGGGGCTCGGAGGGATTTCAGGGGCACTTCAGACCCCTTACGACCTCCTTATCATCATATACGACAACGAATCTGCAGCCAATACGGACATTCAGGCATCAGGAATGACGACTTGGGGGGCACAAACGACATTCACTCCAACAGGAAGCAAGGAGAGGATCATGCAGAAGAGGTGGAAGAAGAACATTGCGGCAATGATGGCAATCGGCCACCCCAACGTGAAGTACGTTGCTACAGCATGCGCCACCTTTCCAGCAACAGACTACCTGAATAAGGTGAAGAAGGCCCTATCAGCTGGAGGGCCAACCCTCCTCCACACGATAGATCCATGCCCAAAGGGGTGGGACTATCACCCCAGATACTCTAACCTGCTGGGAGAGATGGCAATCAAAACCGGCATATTTGCAGACTACGAGATAATCAATGGCAGGGTGAAATACACCTACGACCTGAGAAAAAGGGACAGGCTCCCGGTGAGGGAATACTTGGAAAAACAGGGGAGGTTCAGTCACTTCGCAGAGGAAGATTACGAGTACGTCCAGTCCATGGTAGATGAGATGTGGGAGGAATGGGAGCTCCCGGGAATACTGCCAATAAGGGGAGGACTGCAGGTGGAGAAATAAGAGGAACGTAACTTTGAGTCACATCCAGTTGGCCCCAGAATCTTCAAGGAACTAACTCTTTTGTCCGCCACCATCGAACATAGAAATGGAACTCTCGGCGACAAGGTCAGCAGGAGATATGAGTGCACCTGCAAGGGATTTAAGCCTCGTCAGGTTGGTAGATATGTTCACAAGGGAGATCATCTTTCCCTTCACTTCCCCTCCAGAGTAAACGGAGAGGATATAAAGGGCATTCATTATGTTCTTCCCGTCATCAGAGCTTCCTAAGACAACCCTCTTAGCTCTCCTCAGATCGAGTGATGAGACGAGCTTTTCTATGTCTGAATCTACCTCCACAAACACATTCTTCGAGCTTATCATTCCTTCCTTAGATCTGTCGTCCAGGGCTATTATAATCAGCTCATCCCTCTTAACTAACCGTTCCAAAAGGGGTACCAGCATCGGGCTGAAATCAACAAATAGAACATAATTGTCCATCATCTTGCTTTCTATCTTCTGAATGACCCTCACCACCCTTCTTCCTCTTTCGTATATCAACGGGCCTACTATAACGGTTACTGCGCCGAAAAAGGAACCGATCCCGAGGATGGACATGGTGATGCTGAAAATCTGAGATGTCCTGGTGACTGGAAGTATGTCACCGAATCCAAGCGTTGTCACCACCTCGCCGGTATAGTACAGTGCCCTGGGGAAATTCGTGATCTTGGGGCTGAACTGGTTCCCAAGGATCATCGTTCCTGCTACACCTATCAGGAGGACGATAACTATGATCACTATTGATATAGAAACCTCTGGCCTATCGAACAGCCTTGTAGGGAAGTTGTAGTATTCGTATCTCCTGACAAGTGCGATCAACGACAGCAGGGAGACCACAAGAAGGGGTACAGTTGTGGTGGATATGGCAACGACCGGCAGGACAAGAGCGATTGTCGCCACCAGTGTAAAAACTCCAGTGTAGAAGGAGTACCTGACCCTTACTATCATTCCCCTCAACGTTATCAGGGAGATTATGAACAGGATGAAGAGGGCGCCGGAGTAACCACGCAACAAATCAGTTGTTGCAGTTAGGCGAAACGTGACTGTTGCCAGGTATGCTATGGTGCTGACAATAGCCAGGATGAAGATAATGTAGAACAGGACAGCGCTGTTCATAATCCTCGCTTTAAAGGTCACGTTATGGAATGATTATCACTATTATATTCGTTTTCAAAAGCTTCATGATTACTTCCTGTCGTTCAAAGCAAGCTCCTTATAGGGCTGGGAGGGGAAATGGATAGCAGTTTTGTATGAGGAGGAACTTCAAGTTGAGGATGATCCGTTGAACCTAGACGAGCAGATATATGAGTATAGCGAAGGAATAGACAGGCTTCTGGAAGACGGGAGAACTGCAGACGAGCTGAAGAAAAGGATAGTAGATTCGCTGTTTGTCTCCTACGGTGCAAGGAATTCTGATGCCGTGACGCTCTCAAAGAAAGCTCTCCTTCCTTCATCAGGGAGGCTGAACGCGCCTATTTACTTCGATAAGAACAAGGCAGCTGTTGATGTTGCCACCTACATAAATGGCTCCATGACAAGGTATCTGGACTACAACGATACCTACCTTTCAAAGGAAGCGCTTCATCCATCAGACAATGTTCCGCCCCTCCTGAGCTACGGTTATTCAATAAATGAGACTGGTTCTCAGATCCTGAGGGCACTTGCAACTTCCTATCAGGTGGTCGGAGGATTCGCTGATGCAATATCGATAAGGGACAGGGGGTGGGACCACGTTACCTACATCTCAATATCATCAGCAGCAGGGCTTGCACAATTGAGTGGTCTCAGCAAGAGCAGATTCGTTAACACATTGAACCTTGCCATCAACAACAACATTTCCCTTAGGCAGACCAGGGCGGGGGAACTTAGCATGTGGAAAGGGTGCACTGCAGCAAACGCATCTCGAAACTCAGTTTTCGCAGTACTCCTCGCAAGCGAAGGTTTCACAGGCCCATCACCAATATTCGAGGGGGAGATGGGTCTTTTCAAGCAGGTTACCGGGGACGTAAAAGTCGACCTTGAGAAGAACAGGGTCTTGAAGACGATGATAAAGAACTTCCCCGTTGAGTACCACGCTATGAGCGCAGTAGAATCGGCACTGTGGATAAGGGAGCAGCTTAATGGAGAGGAGATAGAGAAGGTCGATGTGGACACATTCTCTGTAGCACATAAGATCATCGTGAAGGACCCGGAGAAGCTAAGGCCGAAGACCAAGGAGACTGCAGATCACAGCCTCCCCTATATCATAGCATATACTTTGCTGTACGGTGAGCCAGGAGTGGCGTCATTCGAACAGAAATACCTGAAGGACCCATCAATCCTGAAGGTGATAGACTCGATGAACCTGGTCGTAAACGAAAAATACGATTCAATGTACCCCGAGTATCTGCCTGTGAAGATTGCAGTCAGAACAAGGTCAAATGAGTACGTCAAGGAGGTCACGGTGCCCAAGGGACATTTCAGGAATCCATACACCTGGGACGACCTTGAGGCCAAGGGGCGCAGGTTGATTGATTCGCCTGAAAGGGTAAAGGGGATAGTTGAAGCTGGAAGGAGATTGGAAAAGTTAACGGTCAGGGAGCTGTTCCAGACGGTCAATTTTGAATAGCATCATCGGAGATGTGTCCGGAAGGAACAGGGCGGTAGGCAGGAGGGATGTGACAGATGCCGGTCCAGTTCCGTTAATATTCCAAGGCAAACATTCTAAATCGTTAACTATTGAGCGATAATATCCCTGAGTGAGGAAGCCTGTAGAGCACGGGAATACTACAACCTCCATAATACTTGGCGCATCATCAATAATCATAGCGATTCTGACCAAGATGGAGGTAATCTCCATCCTGTTCTGGGTTCCCATCTGGCTAGGCCTGTTTCTTTACGACGTTCCCATAAGGAGAATAGCCAGATCCACCGAAGACACGTTGATGTTCCTGCTGATAGTCATCATCTCGATATTCTCTATCTATTTGAGCCACTTCCTTATTTTTCCATATCTCATATTTCTAGCAACGTATGCAGCAAGGAACAGGCTTGCTGCGAGGAAATTGAATTTTATAGGAACTGGACTGGGAATCCTTGCGTATGTACTCCTCTTTGCGACTACGTCGGGACTGCAAGGTCATTACTACTTCCTCCTAGTCCCTTCATTATTTGCATACATGATAGGGTCTGAATTTACCGTGAGATCAAAGTTGAAGAGAGACAGGTGGCTGCTGGTTTACGACCTGTTCCCTCCCATTCTTTCCCTATTGAACCCTGTTTTTGTTGTTTTCTCCCTATCTCTGGTGAGGATACCTGTTGCGATTAAGTCAAAGGGACTTAAGCCTATTGGGATAACAGAGACCCTGCTACTCGTGGCTGTGACGTTCACAATATCTCTTTTCTATGTACTGAATCGTTAGGGAAATAAGAATCTGAAATGATTCATGGTCCATGAGATATTTCGGACCTACTCCTTCTTGGAGGATGCCCGATCTACCTTTCCAAACTTCCAGGCCAGGTTGGGACGCCACACTTCCTTCTTCCACTGCTTCTGCCTGTTCGCAAGCCAGACAGCATTCTCCCAGAGCGACTCATCCATCTCCTTCCTCATTCCCGTGACTATATTCTCAAGCTTTGGCCAAATGAACCCTATTCCGCTCATGTCAAAGTACAGGTTCTCGTTCAGAACGCCGTGGGATACAAGTACTCCTGCAAGCTCAAATGAGGAAAGGATCCTGCTTACATGATTCTCTCCGATGCTGCCTGCAGGACACTTCTTCCTGTAGTCCTTGTAATCCCTGGCAGAGAATTCATTCATGAACCAGTTCATTGATTCCGCCATTTGTGGAGTGTCTGTTATTTGCATGAGCTTTAGCAGCAGGTCTGCATCCTCTTTTGTGGCTTCCTTCATTGTTTCACCCCATGCATAATTTTTCGTGTTGCGTCCAGAAAGACTAAATTTTTTTGCATTTAGAGACCTCCTCAAAACGTATAAAAGATTTCTGGAAAAATATTAGCTAATAAGTTATGCAAACCTCCTTGAAAGAGGGAAAGAATGAACTGTTTTGAAGACATTGAGAAGGAAGCCTGCTCCGCATCCTGCTTGACTAACTACTGGTTTAGAGTTTTCCCAGGTCGAATGCGGCTCTCAACGGCAGATATGATCCCATCAAGGAAGCTATTTGCATCCATGACCACTCCATAATCTGCAAAATTGAATATAGGTGCTTTTGGGTCCCTGTTTACAGCAATCACCTTCTTACTGTATCTCAGGCCGACCACGTGATTGCTCATTCCTGATATCCCGATCGCAATATACACCTCCGGAGATATGGAATAACCAGTGAGACCAATCTGTTGCTGCCTAGGAATGAGCCCCATGTCGACGACAGGTCTTGACGCACCTACTGATGCAGAAGTGAGATCCGCCAGTTTCAGCACCTTCTCAATTGTGGCCTTGTCGGAAGCCCCCCTTCCTATACCCAGGACCACTCTGCTGTTGCGAAGCGGAAGGAACGATTCAGGGAATTCAGATGATGAGGTTATTTCTTCTTGTTGATAGCCCTCTACAAGCAATTCCTTCACAGGAAAGCCTTCTGCAGTCAGTCCTGACCTGAACATCCCTGGTCTGACAGTCGCCATTTCCGGCTTTGTCCTGGAGTAGATTGATGCTATTATCGAGCCCCCGAAGGATGGTTTGTACTGGATGAGCCTTCCATCCTTTATTTCCAGGTCAATGCAATCAGCAGTGAGTCCGAGGTTGAGCCTTCCTGCAATTGTCCCTGCAATCTCTCTTCCCCTTGTTGTGGACGGGAATATGACGTATGCCGGCCTGTTGCCGAGGATGAAATCATATATCCCTTTCAGGCTCGCATTAAGATCAGGGGACGATATGTGGTAATACAACGCTGTAGGCATTCCAACCAAGTCTTTGGGGTCGATATTTCCAATCATCACCGGATTCAGGCCGTGAGAGTCAGCCAAGGAAGTTATCCTGGAGGCTATCTCCTGGGAGATTACTGAATCATCAAGTGCGATGCCGAGAATCGTTTCCCTGTTGTCTGAGATATAGGGCTTCACAATTTTCCTCTTCTCTTCCTTTGAAGTACCACTTTCTCTTAAGATGATTGCAATCCTTGAGAACAGGTCTGGGCCATTTTCAAGCATCTCGCAGATCCTGTTGTTTTCCATATTTCTTGTACCTGCTACGACAGTAGGGCTCATTTCAGTGCCTGTCATTTGGATTTTCAGCTTTGAGGAGTCAACCCTTTCGATCCTGCTAGAAAAATCTGGTGCTTCACTCTTTATGGGCCTTGCCTTGTTAATCTTCTCACTGACCGAGAATAGCGCTGGTAGAGTTATTTTCATGGAGAATAAGCCCATCTCGTTCTCATGCTCTATAATGGCTTCTCTCCCATTCAACTCAATCTTTGAAACGCTGGATTTGAAATGGTATGACAGCATGACGGCAACCTCTGGAGGAACCTGGGAGGTTTCGCCGTCGAGGGAGTACTTGCCCATGAGTATAATGTCCGGGTTGATGTCGGATGCAAATTTCGAGAGAATCTTTGAGGTTGCAAGCGTGTCTGAGCCTCCAAATCTTGGATCGGATATCAGGTAGCCTTTATCTATGCCCATTCTCATTGCCTCATTCACGACTGCGAGTGCGGACGGTGGTCCCAAAGAGGCAACAACAGTCTCCGCTCCATATTTCTCTTTCAGCCTCAGGGCCTCCTCAACTGCCTTCTTGTCGAATGAATTCATCATGAGCGGAACTCCTTCTCTGATTATCCTGTTCGTCTTCGGATCAAAACCTATGCTGTTCACGTCAGGAACCTGCTTCACGAAAGTCAGTATCTTCATTGCCCAAAGAAGCGGTGATCTTATTTATTGATTTAGTAGTGCCTCCGGAACGACAACCCAGGTTTCTATACAAATTAGTGTAGGGTCAATAGACGATACAATAGGTGTGAAATTTATGCATAGATCGCCTTTAGGAATTCAACCACAATGTAGTGGCAAATTATACCAAAATATTTTGTATTGTTGCTGGAGTGGAGCATTATGAGAATAGTGATTCATGAAAGAACTGGACCGTACAAGATAAGGATCAGGGACATAGAGGGGGCAGAGAGCACAGACCCTAACTCAAAGCTATTGGACACGACCGTAGAGCTTTGCGCATGTGGCCTTTCCCATAACAAACCTTTCTGTGACGGGAGCCACGAAAACACTGAAGATGAGGACCTAGAAGGTACATATGCCTACAGTGAAAATAACGAGAGAGTGGTACTTCCAAAGATATATAAGCCAGATGGGAAGATCTGACGGCAATTATTCAAAAATAAAGGAAATCAATTTTTCCAATAGATGGTTTCTGTTAAAAACTAAGGTTTATGGACTATACGCGAACCATATTTCTTGAACTTTGGGCTATTGAGTAAAGGTCAGAAGGTTATTTAGAAGTTGTATTTTTTTCTGGGCAAAGATAAATCATTGAGCATTAAATCTAGAGCAAATATCAATGTTGCGAACAGATAATAATAAAGTTTTACTATTATTCCACAAAGTCACCATTGTTCTCATCACTGGACCTAATCACAAGTAAGCGAATGTGATCAAACTCAAGTACTGGCACAGCCATACAATGTTATTGATATTCGAAATGACCAAAATTTATGAAAGTAGAGGATGTCATTAGAATGTGGGAAGAAATCAAAGCATTTGAATTCCTTAATCTAAAGAAAAGCAATAGATAGAACTGATAGCCGGGAATTAAGGTCAATGATAATATCAATTGCCCCACAGAGAAGGGAAGAGTTAATTATCAATAAATCAACGCTGAGGTATCAGCAAAATAAGATTAAAGAAGGGAAAATGATTAAAGTGTACAGGAGACAATGGTGCAAATCCAATGACTCAGGACAGTAAACAAGTTAAAAGTTACAAAATTAATTACGAAACAATCAAGGAACTGGTCTCAGAATACAATAGAATTAAACTATCAGGTGAAATCAAACGGTATAATGAAGAAACTACAAAAAAGGACTTTATTTTACCTCTCTTTGAAGCTCTGGGTTGGAATATCAGCAATAGGGCAAATAGAGACAGTTCCGTCAGTGCTGAGGAAACTATATCAAAGAAGAGGGTTGATTACGGTTTCAGAATAAACGGAATACCAAAGTTCTACCTAGAAGCCAAATCTCTCAAAGAGGAAGACATTCAAAACAATGGCAAGTATGTGCTTCAAGCCATAGATTATGCTTGGATGAAATCGTGTTCTTGGGCAATACTTACAAATTTTGAAACTATTGCAGTTTACAACGCTGATTGGAAATCGCCTTATTATAACGGCAATCTATTCTTTGTATTGCATCCTAACGATTTTCTGACTGACGATAGATTCAAGAAATTATCGAAGGAATCTTTTGAAGAGAACGAGCTTGACAAAGAGGCATTGAAGTACGGTAAGAAGCAACTAAAAAATCGCATAGACAAACAGCTACTAGAAGATATGATTCATTTCAGAGAGATTCTTTCAAAGGACATAATGAAAAACAATCAAGATAAGCATCTTTCCCAAGAAGATTTAGACGAATCTGTCCAGATGATACTAGACCGTCTTATTTTCATAAGAAATGCAGAGGATAGGGAACTGGAAGAGAATCGTTTACAATCTGATTTAAGACAATGGTTAGCGAAAGGCAAAGGAGAGTTGATAAAGGAAATTTCGAAAGTGTATTCTTATTTTGACGATAAATATAACAGCAAACTCTTTTCGAAGCACCTTTGCGATGATTTATACATAGACAACGATGTCTTGCTAGAGGTTATAGAAGGTCTCAATCACTCAAAAGACAACTCATATAGATATGATTTCTCGATAATAGAATCTGATGTTCTTGGAAACATCTACGAGCAATATCTAGGAAACATCCTCAAAACTACACCTAAGAGGGCTAAGCTTGAAAGTTCTAAGGTACATAGGAAGGAGCAAGGCATTTACTATACACCCTCTTACATAGTTGATTATATCGTTAAAAATACTGTTGGAGAGTATATTAAAACACACACACCAGAGGAAATCGAGAACGTTAAGATTTTAGACCCCGCTTGTGGCTCTGGTAGTTTCCTTATAAGAGCGTACAAGGAATTAGAAAGTTACTGGAAACAAACAACCGATTTCGCACAGACCAAACTTGATAGTGAGGAATTCTACTCAAAGAAGGTTGAAATTCTCAAGAATAACATATTCGGTGTTGACCTTGACCCTAAAGCTGTGGAAATAACTCAGTTGAACCTTCTATTGCAGATATCGGAGAGCAAACAAAGATTACCTATACTTCAAAACAATATCAAAATTGGTAATAGTCTGATAGATGACCCTAACGTTACAGACAAGGCTTTCAAATGGGAAGAAGAATTTCCAGAAATTATAAAGAATGGGGGATTCGACATAGTTATTGGAAATCCTCCTTATGTGCAACTGTCGATGGAAGGATTACTACAATCTGAAGAAAGAGAGTACCTAATAAAAAGATTTGAGTCTTCTATGGGACGATTGAACACTTTCGGTTTTTTCATTCGGTTAGGGATAGACCTATTAAAGGAGGGAGGTATACTTGGATTTATAGTTCCAAATACTATCCTCACACAGGATTACTATGAAGAGCTACGAAAAATGATTCTTAATTCTTGCAAAATTAACAGCATAGTTAACTTTTTAGATTTGCCATTTAAGAATGCGATAGTAGAAAATGTTATTCTTATTTCCATAAAGACAAGTTCAAAAGAAAAAAGGAGGGATAATTTAGTGAAAATTTATGGGATAGGCCGTAACTTCAATTTTTTCAAACAAAATGAAATTCAACAAAATACATTTTTTGATAATAATAAAACATCCTTCGGTATATTTTGGGACAAATCTGCATTATCTCTGAAACAGAAAATTGAACAAGGGTCTAGACCATTAAGCAATTTTCTGGAAATCAACCAAGGCATAGCCCTGAAGCACGATAGGTCTAGATATATAAGTAAAGATAAAATAGATGACAGTTACAAACCTATTCTTGATGGAAGAAACATAAACAGATACCTATTATCTTGGGATGGCAACTATCTGAGATACGACTTGGAAGCAATCCATAGTTCCAAGCGAGAAGAAATTTTTAATACTTCTGAAAAAATACTTTTTAGAAGAGTTGGAAGAAGTCTAATAGCCACCTTTGATAATAAGAAATTTTATGCACTTAACACTTTAGTAGTCATGAATAAAAAACCAAGAAATGAATTAAATATTCTATATTTTCTTGCAATCTTTAATTCAAAGTTAATGAACTACTATTACAGAACATTTCTGAAATCAACGAAGAGAATCTTTTCAGAGATTCAAGCGAGACAAGTTAAAAATTTGCCTATAAAAATCGACAATGCTGAAGCTCCAAAGTTAGTTGAATTAGCACAAAAAATGCTAAATTTAAATGAACAACTGGTCAGGGCCTCTAAAGAAACATTCAGTTCTCTAAAACTTGAAGAAGAGATAATTAAAACCGATAACCAAATAGATGACTTGGTCTACAAAATTTATGGGATTTCAGAAAGAGAAAGGAATGAAATTGAAAAGAACTTTTAAAGTACCCAAGAAAATGAAAGGCGTAAAATAGCCAATAGATTCAGGTACATAGGCAAGGAATCGAACAACCTTGACGAAACATCAATATTCGGCATCGATGACGATTCCTATATCGAATATGAGAATCTCAAGGAATTCTACAATTGGGTCTTGGCACTCAAGCCTAGAGATGTTAGGGAGAAAGGGATATCAAAAAAGACATTGTGGAACATCAAGCAAAGGATGAGAAATAACAGACCTTTCAAACACAAATCGAGACCATTGAGTACCTTAAGACAACTATACTTAACTAATTAATGGAATTGGCTTAAAAGGTGTAAATTTCAACGCTCTGTATATATCCCCAAAAAGTAAGTGGGGCCACCGAGATTTGAACTCGGGTCACCAACACCCCAAGCTGGTAGGATGGTCCAATCTACCCTATGGCCCCTTCAGTCAAATGGCAAGATTTCCTCAAGGAGTTCAGCGTTAGAGAGGATCATTCTTCTGCAGCAGTACCTAGTCACGTTGAGATCGTCCAGAATCCCGGATATCTCCTCGGCACTAGGTTCCCTGTTCTTCGATTTCTTAATTTCCTCTACTTTATTCGTGAATCTAACGTAATCGGATCCTATCACCCTTCCGCAGCTGAAACACCTAACCGGTATAATCATTATTTCACCTGTATGATTTCTGTTTCTTCTTTCTTGCCCCAGCTCCTCCAGGTTTCTTGGGGAGCTTTCTTCTCACGTCATTCACCAATAGAGACCTATCGTACTCCTTGAATGTCTTTTCAAGGTCCTGGTCTTTGAAGAAGTCAACTAATGCCCTTGAGATCGCGGTTCTGGCGGCCTCAGCCTGGCCCATGACCCCTCCTCCCCTTGTATTCACTGAAATGTCCACCTTTCCAATCCTTTCCCCTGCTAGGGTAATTGGCTCCAGCATCTTCAGCTTTGAGAGTTCTGGTTGGTAGATCTCTATGGGGACCCCGTTTATCCTGATCCTTCCCTTCCCTTCCTTTATCGTTGCCCTTGCAACTGCAGTCTTCCTAGCACCACTAGTCTCAATTACCATCTACTATCACTTTTGATCCTAATTCTTTGCTGATGTCATACAGCGTGGTCACGTTAGCAACATGCTTGTTCTGGTATTCCTCAAGCTTCTCGAATTCCTTTCCCTTGAATTCCATGGGTACGCCAATGTAGACTCTGAGTCTCTTGAGGGCTTCTATCCCTCTCGAGTTTTTCATAGGAAGCATTCCCCTTACAGTCCTCCTGAATATCCTGTCAGCTTCCTTCGGGAATCTGGGCCCCTTCCTTACAGACCCAACGTCTCTCTCCATCTTGTACCTCTCGATCGTGTACCTTCTTCTTCCTGAAACAACTGCCTTTTCGGCGTTCACAACTACAATCTCGTCATTCTTGGTGAGTAGCTCCTTCGCAATGTAAGTAGAAGCCCTCCCGAGAACCAGATTGCTACCATCTATAATTCTAATTTCACATCACCCTATTATCTTTATCTTTGTTCCCTTGGAATTCTCGCTCATGAGTTCCCTCAGTGTTATAGCCTTCCCGCCTGCCTCCTCTATCTTGGTTCTTGCTGCTTTCGAAAAATAAAGAGCCGCCACCTTTACCGGTTCCTCAATCCTGCCAGAGCCCAGTACGATACCAGGAACGACGACAGTATCATCCATCGACGAGAAACGTGATATCTTCCCTACGTTCACTTCAACCAAGTTGTCCTTGGACTTTCTTATCCTCTTCGCCACATCGCCCCAGAATCTTGAATCGTTCTCTAAGGCTGTCTTCTTCATCTCCAACGCAAGTCTTTCCCTTTCATCTTTTTCGTTTACGCCCATTTATCAAGCACCTGGGTCGGAAGGTATGGATTTACTATTTATAAATGTTATCTGGCCTTCGCAAGTTCCAGTACATTCTTCAGAATCTCAACGCTGGTAACTGCACCCACCCCTCCTGGGACGGGTGAGTAGTCCACTAACTGGTTGGTCGAATCCACTTCGAAATCTCCCTTTACCTTGCCTTCTACAACGTTTATCCCTATATCCACAACAATCTTTCTGCTCTTTATAGAGGAGGACTTGAGGTAACCAGGCTTGGCTACTGCAAGGAAAATCAAATCGTTCTCTTCTACCAGTTTATCTATATCCCGAGTTTTACTGTGTGCAACGGTAACGGTAGCATCCCTGTTCAGTAGCAACTGGGAAAGGGGCCTCCCCACTGTTACTGATCTATTCACTATGAGCGCATTTTTCCCTTTAAGATCAACGTTGTTGCGGGTAAGTATATCTACTGCAGCCCTGGAAGTAGCAGGTGCGATTCTTTCTGCCCCAAAGTAAAGCTGACCCATGTTCTGGTAGGTTACGCAATCAGCGTCCTTGTCAGGGTCAAGGGCTTCCGAAACCATCTCATTTGTGATGCCTTTCGGGAATGGCCTCCCGACGATGACGGCGTCAATTTCAGGGTTACTGTTTATCTTATATATTGTGTCCATCAGTTCATCCCCCTTGATGACAAGAGGGACGAAATTTATCCCAACCTTCTCGGCATTCTTCTTGATGCTGTTGAAATATACTATGGATTCCTGATCTTCCTGATATGCTACTGAAGCCATAGAAATCTTCCCAATTTCGGAAACACCCTTCCTGACCTCCTCAAGCATTTCCTTTGCGATAGACTTCCCGTCCAAGATCATGAAGGATAATTATTTTCGAGGATTAAACTTAATCCAGTATGTTGCCGTCAAAGAAAAATTCAACAAAACACTTATTTAGGAATTTTCACTTGCCTACCGAATGGATGAACTGGCTGAATGGATTAAGTCTAAAGGAATCAACACAACTAACGACATCAAGATACCCGACAAGCTGGTAGATCAAGTTATTGGACAGGATCAGGGAGTTGAAGTCATAAAGAGGGCGGCCAAGCAGAAAAGGCACGTAATCCTTATAGGCGAACCGGGAACGGGCAAATCGATGCTTGCCCAATCTATGACAGATTTCATTCCGAAGGAAGAGCTGGAGGACATTCTTGTTTTCCACAATCCCGAAGATGCGAATCGCCCAAAGATCGTAACCGTACCTGCAGGCAAGGGGAAGGAGATAACGAAAGACTACCAGAAAAGGGCGGATCAGGAGAAGACGGAAAGGCAGAGGAGCGTAAGGATCCTGGTGATTTTCATAGTCATCATAGGGGTCGTATTTTCGTTCATAAACTACCCATCCACGAAGACGATTGACCCGGACCCGATATTCTTCGCCATAATGGCAGCAGCTTTCCTCTACATAGCACTCAACATGGGTCCTATAGCCAGGGAGGACAAGACCCTTGTTCCGAAGCTACTTGTTGGACACGACAAGGAGGACAAGCCGCCATTCATAGACTCAACAGGAGCACAGGCAGGAGCCCTGCTTGGAGATGTCAGGCACGACCCGTTCCAATCTGGAGGGCTAGAGACGCCTGCCCACCTCAGGGTTGAGGCTGGGAATATACACAAAGCAAACAAGGGAGTACTGTTCATAGACGAGATAAATACGCTCAGGATGGAGAGCCAGCAGAGTCTTCTTACTGCGATGCAGGAGAAGAAGTACACCATATCCGGACAGAGCGAGAGATCGGCTGGAGCACTTGTCCAGACTGAAATGGTTCCGTGCGACTTCATCCTGGTTGCCTCTGGAAACCTAGACGCGTTGCAGGGTATGCACCCGGCGCTGAGATCCAGGATCAGGGGTTACGGTTATGAGGTCTACATGAACACAATGATGGACGACACCGAGGAGAACAGGGAAAAGGTGATGAGGTTCGTTGGCCAGGAGGTGGCGAAGGACAAGAAGATTCCCGCATTCGACTACACCGGCATAGCAGAAGTGATAAGGGAAGCGCAGAAGAGAGCAGGAAGGAAGGGAAAGATCACGCTGAGGCTCAGGGAAATGGGCGGGTTGATAAGGATAGCAGGGGATCTTGCAGTGCAGGCCGGATCAGCAGTTGTTACAGGTGAGCACGTCATAAAGGCAAAGGTGAAGGCTAGGCCGCTTGAGCAGCAGATAGCCGACAAACACATAGAAGCGTACAGGAATTACAGGACTTTCACGAACGAAGGCTATTCTATCGGGGTAGTCAACGGACTGGCAGTTTTCAGCGCAGGATCTGGAATGGCGGAATATTCGGGCATAGTAATGCCGGTTGCTGCTGAAGTGACTCCAGCCCAAGAGAAGGAGAGCGGGAAGGTCATAGCTACAGGTAAACTGGGAGAGATAGCGAAGGAAGCGGTACAGAACGTATCTGCTGTGATAAAGAAATATACCGGCCAGGATATTGCGAATCACGATGTCCACATACAGTTCATAGGTAGCTATGAGGGTGTGGAAGGGGATTCGGCAAGCATCACAATTGCAACTGCGGTTGTTTCCGCAATGGAAGGTATTCCTGTTGACCAGTCATATGCCATGACAGGCTCGCTGTCGATAAGAGGACAGGTGCTTCCTGTCGGAGGGGTGACTGCGAAGGTGGAAGCCGCAATTGAGGCAGGTTTCAAGAACGTTATCGTCCCGGAGAGCAACAAGGGGGATATCATCCTGGAGGAGACGCAGAAGGCGAAGATACAGATCCACGTGGTGAAGACAATAAGCGATGTCCTGAATCTCGTACTCGCATCAACAAAATCAAAATCTTCCCTACTTTCGAAGTTTGATTTCTCTGTGTCCACCGGCCAGGTGATGGCCAATCCCAGCTGAATTTGTTTATTATTTCTTGAAATCTTTTGATCAAAGTGATATAGGTAGTCCGAATGATTGCTCCCTTATCAGGGAGGACAGGATAGTAGGGAATGCGCACCTTAACGTTGCAATAAGATACGCGCAGGAAAATCACCAGAACGGAAGGATGATAAGCAAGTCCCTATGGAACGAAATACTACTTTACGTTTCGATGCAGAGGCAGGTCCACAAAGCATTCGACCTGGTGGGGGTGAAAAATTACTCTGGGAAAGTCGTGAAAGTCGAACGCGGCAAAGAATCAGGTAGACAGCCTAGAATACAGGCCACTCAATCGAAGAGGGACTTCTGGGGAGTAAGGACGTTGGAGGAACTTCTTGAAAGGATGGCTATTTTCCACATCGAGAATTACTGAAAATAGACGTTCAATCATTTCTTCTTTCAACCGGGTTTCTGTCTTATCCGTTTCAGCCCACCATCTTGTTGCAGTGGATTCGGCACCCATTTCATCTCAAGGTTTCTTTATCAACCCAGAAGCCTCATGTTAGGATATATGTTACCTGAATCAATCAACTTTCCATCCACCGCAATATCCCCCAATATTATTGCGGTTCGAGGTCTTGATAACAACATCTCCCCTCCAGAAGGGTTGGCTGTGTAACTGGTGAGACAAAATTATTACGGAATGGAAAGACGGAAGGAGGCTGCTTGCTACATGTTTTTATAGCTTCTCAAGATACCTTTCGCACTACGCAGGAGTCTAAATGATAATAAGAGGTAATAATGAATACGATTTGCAACAGTATCTAGATCCTCTGGTGCTGGAATGGTTCAAATCTAAATACAACAATGCAACCACGGCGCAGAAGATAGGTATACCTCTTATTCACCAGAGAAAGAACGTGCTGATATCTTCCCCTACAGGGACGGGTAAAACGCTCTCGGGATTCCTAGTCACGCTGAACGAGCTGTTCCTCCTTGCTAAGGAGAACAGGCTGGAGGACAAGATATACTGCGTCTACGTCTCCCCACTCAAGGCGCTTGCAAACGACATTCACAGGAACCTCGAGGTTCCGCTGGAAGAGATAAGGAAGTTAGCTGAAGAGAAGGGGATGCACATACCGAAGATAAGGGTAGGGGTAAGGTCAGGGGACACAAGCCAGTATGTAAGGCAGAAAATGAACAAAACTCCTCCCCACATATTCATCACGACCCCGGAATCGCTTGCACTTGCGCTTTTTTCGCCAAAGTTCAAGGAGAAATTCAGGGGGGTAGAGTTCCTCATAATTGACGAGATCCACGACCTGGCATCGAACAAGAGGGGGGAACTGCTGAGTCTCATCGTTGAATTCCTACATCACAACACAGGCAGAATAACAAGAATAGGGTTATCTGCGACGACTGAGCCCATAGACGAGCTTGCGAAGTTCCTGGTTGGGGATGCGGAAAAGAATGATGTGCACATAGTGGAGGCTGAGTCAAACAAGAACCTGGACATGCGGGTCATCTGCCCAGTGTCAGATCTATTCTCGGCTCCGCAGGAGCAGATCAATGAGAGGACTTACGACATAATAGAATCCATGGTAAAGGAACATACAACGACGCTTGTATTCACAAACACTAGGAGCGGTGCAGAGAGGGTATCCTCCAAGCTCATAGAGAGGGGCATACTGGACCTTGAAGCGCACCACTCAAGCCTCTCAAAGGAATCCAGGTTCAACGTTGAAGAAAGGCTTAAGAGGGGAGAGCTAAAGTGTGCTGTCTCATCCACTTCCCTAGAGCTGGGAATAGACATAGGGAGCATAGATCTTGTCATCCAGGTGGGATCGCCTAAGGGGATTGCAAAGGGGCTGCAGAGGGTAGGAAGGTCCGGCCACTCAGTGTTCGCTACCGCAAAGGGGCGAATAATACCTATGGACATAGACGACCTCGTTGAATCCCTAGTCCTGGTAAAGGAGGCAAGGGCAAAGAAGCTTGACAGAATAAGCATACCTAGGAACTCACTTGATGTACTGAGCCAGTTCCTGGCAGGAATCTCCCTTGAGAAGAAGTGGACGGAATCAGAGGCACTTGAAATAGTGAGAAGGACTTACTGCTACGCTGACCTCAGCGAGAGAGATTTCATAAACGTACTAAACTACCTTTCAGGCGGTTTCGAGGAGGGGAACGTATACTCAAAGATATGGTGGGACAAGAAGGAGCACACCTTTGGCAGGAAGAAGAGCACCAGGCTGATCTACTTCACGAATGCAGGGACTATACCAGAAGAGGCGGATTACGATGCATTTTCCGTTGACAACAGGCACCTAGGCTCCCTTTCTGAAAAGTTTGTAGAGAAGCTACACAGGGGGGACATATTCGTTTTAGGTGCTAGGACATACGAATTCCTCAGGATGAGAGGGAACAAGGTGTTCATAAAGGACGCATCCGGAAGGAAACCCACTGTCCCATCCTGGGTCGGGGAGATGCTGCCAAGGACTTTCGACCTTTCTATTGAGGTGGGGAGGTTCAGGAAGGAGCTGGCAGAAAGGATGAAACTGGGGGATGCAGAGGATTTCCTGAGGAACGAATACTTTGCAGACGAAAACAGCATAAGGAGCGTGATTTCCTACATATCAAACCAGATGGAGTTCGGAGTACCGACAAACGAGAACCTGCTGATAGAAGGCTACATAGACAGGTCAGGGCAGTTCTCTGTGATATTCCACTTCGCATTCGGCAGGAGGGTAAACGATGCCCTGAGCAGGATAATAGCATTCAACATATCGAGGAACTTCTCGGTGAACTCAAGGATATCACTCACTGACGATGGATTCATGCTGACATTCAACAGGAGGGTTGAGATCGCCAAGATACGCGATCTCCTGAAGACAATCGAGATCGGAGGTTCCCTCAGGAATGCGGTAAAATCTACCGAGCTCTTCAAGCAGAGATTCAGGCACTGCGCGACCCGCTCATTCATGGTCCTCAGGAGATACAGGGGCAGGGAGGTCTCGGTCGCCAGGCAGCAGCTGAGGAGCGAAAGGGTGTTGAACATACTGTTCTCCATGGAAAACTTTCCCATCATTGAGGAGACATTCAGGGAGATAGAGGGGATAGTGATGGACCTGGAAAATTCAGAAAAGATACTGAAATCAATAAGGGATGGGGAGATCAATGTGGAAACACGTGACTACACCCGTTATCCCAGTCCTTTCGGGTTTGGCATCATATCTACCGGAATCACTGACGTTGTGCTCATGGAGGACAAGAGCGCGATCATCAGGGAGCTGCAGGAGGCACTTCTTGCGAAGATGGGGTTGGAAGGAAGTTCAGAGGTAGACATAGAATCCCTCATGAACTACCAGGAATCAAAGCAGCTGATCGGCAAGGATGGCGGGTTGATAGAATTCCTCTCAAAGGCAGGTTTTGCCGACCTCTACTCTTCAGTATCATTCTCGCCGCTCAAGAAGGTGGAGGATCAAGAGGCCTACTTCGAGGAACTGAACGGCTACCTGCAGAGCGGGGAGATAGTCCCTGTTTTCACTGGCAAAACGACGTACACTCTCAGGGAAAACGTCCCTTATCTTGCATCCGTGTTCATGCAGGATAGCGACGATGCAATAGAGTTCAAGGATGGGGACAGCACCAACGTGATAGCAAAGAATAATTCCCTGGACCCAGGATCAGCACTAATAGCGCTCAGGAAGATGGAAAGGGCCTACAAGGCATATTTCATCAAGAGGGGAAACAGGGTCAAGTGGTACAACAGGTCCGTGAAAAAGGCTGATAAGGTAGAATCCGTAAGGAGGGTGGTTCTGTGGTTGCTGTGGCAGAACGGTCCCCTGACGTACAACGAGATAGTGGACAGGATAGGACAGCTGAATGAACTGGAAGAGGTCATAGAGGAACTCACTAACAGCAAGACAATAGTCTCAGGAAGGTTCTTCCCGAAGAAGGACAGGCAGTACATTCTGACGGAAGACCTCAAGAAGCTTAGGTCTACAGACGAAATAGAGATAGGAAGAATAAGGCTAAACAGGACGCTGGAAAAGGTTGGTGATAGCTATTTCGACAGCTATCTTGTTGCAAGTGACTCAAACTCCCTTATAACAAGGGGCTATCCAGAGAGTGAGATTTCAGGGAAGGGGATAGTCTACGGGCACTTCGCAGGTTCCATAAACGCATTCTTTGACGAGAAATACCTCCCACAGCTCATATATCTGAACAGGACGGAGGTGCTAAGTAAGGAGGAAAAGGAGGTACTCGAGCAGATAAGGAAGGGGAAGTACGGCGTTGAGGACGTTGAGGAAAAAACACTCGAGAAGCTTGTTAGGAACAATTACGTGGTCTTCAAGGACAAAAAACCGCTGAAGGTCAACGCAGAACCTGAGGAGTCGGTCGGCCTGCTGGAAAGGTTCATAGGCACTTACGGCCCGCTGAGCATAGAAGAGGTCGTCCAGATTTTCGGCCCCATGGTGAGGAAATCAATAGGGAGACTGGATGTGAAGAAGATGGTGAGCGGGCATTCAACTTACCTCTATACCGACCTCACATTCTCTAAGCAGAGAGCGGTGATAAGCACAAGGGACCCACTGTTCCTGGTCAACAGGGACAGGATAGAGGGGGAAACTGGGGAGGGGATGACGTACTTCCTACTGGAGGACGGTTCTGTGAAGCTGGGAATAGAGACTTCTACAGACAACGGAATTCTTGAGATTTTCGAGATCACAGGCGATTATTCTGGGAACTTCGATCAGGTGATGGAGGTCATAGGGGAGATTTCAAGGATGGAGAGGTTCGATTCTCTAGTGATAAGGAAGATAACCTTCCCTGTCCCCGAAAGTGAGAAGATGGAGAAGATCGGTTATTCAATGGTAAGGAATTTCCTGGTCAATGGGACAACAGTCGAAGATCTATCCATGGACGAAGACCAGATGATCAATTACCTCGGAAAGAAGCACCATCTTTTCAACGGCTACAAATTCTCGGACCCTGTCGTTGCCCTCAATTCCATACTTGGCTACAAGGGTAATTTCGAACTGATGATGAAGAGCGAAAGGAGCATAGATCTGGACAAGCTCGTGATGAGCAACCTGGCAGTTCAGGGGTACCTTGTGGACGGCTCGCAGGGATACCTGAACAAGGAGAACGTTTCAATGCTCGCCTCGGTGAAATACAACTCGCTGAGCGACAATGCGAAGAAGCTGTACGAGATAATAAAGAAGATGCCATCCATATCGAGGGAGGCAATAGTTGAGCGTTCCTGCTTCACGATAAACCAGACGTTGAACTATGTGAACGAGATGCTCAGGAAGTGCATCATCTACAAGGACAATAAGGGGAGGTACCAGCTTACTCCCATCAAGGATAGCAGCACAGAGGCAATGGACAGGATCACGAAGGAGCTAGGCATTTTCAACGGTAGGATACTCTCCTCTATAATGGGGAACTCAATGAACGGGAACTTCATATCCAATTACCTCTCCGAAGGAATAAGGGAGGGCAAATTCAAAAGGATATTCCCGCTGAAATCGAGGGATGAGATGATGTACAGCTGGAAGTATGAGAATTTCTCCCCTCCTTCTAAAAGCGAGGACGTGGTCCTGCTTCCAAGGACGCTGGCAATGGAGCACATTTCCCTCATTCTCGGTTGGAAACCACAGGGGAAGATGGTGCTCCTGAGGGATGGTTACGATCCAATATTCTTCAAGGGAAGGAGATCGGGGAACAAACTCTCAATCACCACCGAGCTTAGAGATGAGACGAAGAGGAGGATATCGAAGTACCTCCAGGGGATAAACATAAAGCTAGAGAAACCTGAGAACGACGAGGTGACGGAGAAATGGTACGAGCAGATGATACCGAAGAAGTACAAATGATCAGAGGACGAGCTGTTTTTCAGCAGCTTCCTTCTTCTGCTTCTTGATAAATTCCTCGAGCCTCTTTCTAGTGTCTACGTCTGAAATGGCTATCATCCTAACTGCGAGAAGCGCAGCGTTCTTTGATGCGTTTATGCCTACTGTAGCGACCGGAACTCCAGGCGGCATCTGAACGATGCTTAGAAGGGAATCCAGTCCGTTCAGGCTCTTGCCCATGATGGGGACACCTATCACAGGTACATCGCTCAGCGCAGCTATCATCCCAGGCAGTGCTGCAGCCCCTCCCGCACCGGCTATTACAACGTCAATCCCGGATTTCTTCAGGTTGGAACAGTATTCGACCAGCCTCTCTGGGGACCGATGCGCTGAATATACTCCATAATCAACGTTTATGCCAAACTCCTTGAGGGTGTTTATAGCGTCCTTCATTACGTCCAGGTCACTGGTGCTGCCCATCACAACTGATACCTTGCTCATTTTATCAGATCGGTTAAACGGAATGGGAATATATATGTGATTAGTCATCCGCTGCTACTTGAAGGGACTGGAAGAGAATGAAGGTGAAATTCACGTGGCCCAGGATGGGAATATGGGCCATATAATCATGAAGGGCCTTAAAACAGGGGAAAACACCTGTTTCAAGAAGAATGCTTTCAGAAATGCAGAAGACCAGTTATCCTGAATTGTTAAATGGAATGGAACATTTGGAAGCGCTGACAGGCTTGGGAAGCAATAATGACAAAAAATATGAATATCGTGTCGACATTTTTTACTGATGGTAACGAAGGAAGAGGTTTATGAGGTGCTGAAGACGGTCAGCGATCCTGAGATAGGCGTTGATATTGTTAATCTGGGGCTGATCTACAATCTTGACATAAACGAAGATAAAGTTAGCATAAGAATGACAATGACTGCCCCTAGCTGTCCAGTTACTGACTGGATCCTGGTGGAGGCGCAGAAGAGAGTTGAGGAACTGCCAGGGGTAAAGGAATGCGATATCGAGCTTGTGTGGGAACCACAGTGGAATCTTGACATGATATCTGACGAAGCTCGAAAGATGCTCAACATGTGAATGGAAGGAAATGCGGGGCTGAATTCTCAGGAAGTGAAAATGCGGCCTGCAGTGGGTTTCGCTCTAATTTGAGTTTGCTGAAGTCCAGTTTTTATATGTAACGTTGTCAAAGCTACCGATAACGATCTTCTGACAACAAATCTCACTGGAAAATATAAAAATGTCCAGCTGCAATTGGCAGCCGGATATACGCAGCAAGATCAGTTTCTTCCGAATTCTTTGGTGATTACCTTTATGTCGGCCGGACGCTTCGCAATGTGCCCCAGCTTGATCCCGTAAAGTTCCCTTATTCCGGAAGAGTATGCTGTATCGAGCAGCCTCTGGGATACTATCCCTCCGGTAACGATCTTCGTATACTTCTTGTCCACAGTATCGAATTTCTCTATTACCTCGTTGAGCGGTAATTTCCCTATAAGCTCCCATCCGTCATCGTAGAACCTCACTTCCTTCGCCTGCGATGCCTCATCAAGAATCTTCATGTAAGCCTTTACCCCCTGAGTTTTCTGAGCATTTGCTGCGCTTACAGCGGATCCGTTGTTCTTGGACTCACCGCCAGCAACAGCTTGGGCCGGCTCCTCTTCCCTCTTCTTGGGGGCGGAAGCTTCATTCTTTGTGTTCAGAACCCTCAGCTCTTCCTGCATCCCACGGGATGCGAGGTACTGGTCCAGTGGCATCTTGTCCCTCAGCGCCTTCACGACCTGCTTGTACGTAAGCTCCTCCACCTCGAATCCGTTCGGAGCCCTCGCGACGAAGTCCAGGTCGGCGACCTGTAGGAGCTCTTTGAGTATGAGGTCTCCTCCCCTGTCACCGTCCAGGAATGCCGTCGAAGTCTTCTGTCTCGTCAGATCTGAGATGGTCTTTGAAATGTTTGTCCCTTCCACTGCGATCGTGTTCTTTATTCCGAATTTCAGCAGGTTGAGGACATCATTCCTTCCCTCAACGATGATTATGGACTCGCTAGAGTTGAGATTGGGTCCTCCTGGAAGCTTGTCAGGTCCGTAAGCAGCAATTTCAGAATTCTCTACCTTGCTCCTGACGGTCTGCACAAGGTCTTCCCCGAGATTCTTGTTGTTAAGCATCATCTTCTCCAGGATTTCCTTTGCTCTTTCAATGACCTTTTCCCTCTTTGCGACCCTGACGTCCTCTACGCTGAGGACCTCCACTTTCGCCTTGCATGGACCTATCCTGTCGATGGTCTCCAAGCTGGCCGCGACGATACTCGTCTCGACCTGGTCAACCCCCGACGGAATGTATACGGTCCCTTCGGATTTGCCGTTCTTCGATTCTATGTCTACTTCTATTCTTCCTATTTTTCCAGATTTCTGTAAGTCTCGTAAATCTAGTTCATCACCCAGCAAGCCCTCCGTCTGGCCAAAAATAGCTCCCACCACATCGGGTTTTTCTACTATCCCGTCGGTGACTATCTTTACCTTCAT
>JAMCUN010000018.1 GCA_023381415.1 Thermoplasmatota archaeon
AGCACATAAGGCAAGGAATATGGAAGCGAACTCTTCGTTCCATTCATTGCTGATGTCCACCTGGTTGTTTGAAAACCTGATCTGAGTGACCCTAGACCTTGTCAGATGTACTGCAGCCTGGTCAACCTTCCTTTCCAATTTTGCGTAAATCTTCTCTATATCCATACGACATCACCTGACGTTCAGATTCCTTAGCCTTATGTGCGGCCCGCCCATCCATACGTCCACACCCTGCATCGGGTCTCCCTTCCCGCAGGTTCCTGCAGAAAATTCAAGGTCGCTCCCTATAGCATCTATCGAGGAGTAGAAGTTGATAGTCGTCGTCTCAATCACAGGTCTCCTGACTGCCTCCTTGATTTCGCCGTTCAGGATATGGTATGCCTCCCTACCCACATATTTCTCGTTGAACCTTATGTCGTCTATGTTCCATTCTGTGAAGCTCCTCATGTAAATCCCTTCCTTCACGTCCTCTATCAGCTCGCCAAAATCGTAGTCCCTTGGCTCTATGTATGTGGTGCTCATCCTCACAAGGGGTTCCTTGTCCCACTCGGATGATCTTGACGCTCCGTTGCTGGCTGAGCCCATCCTGCCGGCGCTTTCCCTGCTGCTGAGGAAATCGTTGATAAGTCCGTCCTTGTAGAGGTACCTCTTTCTAGCCTTCACACCGTCCCTGTCGTATTTGTAGAAACCGAAGCTGTTGTTCATCGTCGGGTCATCTACCAGGCTTACTATGTCCGACCCTATCCTTCTCCCCTTGTCTCCCTTCTTTATGAACGACTCACCAGCCTGTGCCATCTCCCTCCCAAGTATCCTGTCCGATTCAGTGGGGTGGCCTGCGCTCTCATGTGCTACTATACCTGATATCTCTGGGCCTGCGACAAGGTCGTACTTCCCCTCGACAAGCTTCTTTGCGTTGGCTGCTTTCCTGAGAACTTCGGATTCATGTTCAAGCCTCTCCTCAAGTTTCCATCTCTCAAACGACTCGTACCCTCCAGAGTACCCAACCTCCAAAGTTCCCTGCTCAAAGCTGCCGTTCTCCATGAATCCAATCATAGCAAAGAATGAAACCTTTGGGAGCCTTGACCTGAGCTCCATTCCCTCTGAATTTATGTTGTATTCCTCTTCTATTGTATCTCCAAGTGAGAGTATCCTCATAGATATCTTCCCTTCATTGAGAATGCCGTCAAGAAGTTTCATCCTTGAAACCCTGTCCTCAAAACTGACATCCTCTATCTTCATCTTCTCACCGACATTCCATGAATCCTTCTCAGGTTTCTCCTCCGAAAACCTGTTTCTTCCAGGCCTTTCTGACATCCTAATGCCTCTGTCAATCTCCTCCCTGATCCTGTCCCAGTCAGGAATGTTGATGGACGAGAAAGCGATGGAACTGTTAAGGAGCCTGATCGCAAGTCCAGAATCCACAGAATATCCGCTGGCAGATATTGTCCCGTTCTTCATCAGTACCGTGTTCTTTGACGAAGTAAAAAGCCTCACTTCCGCAAATTTTGCCCTCTTCGAGGCGTAATCCAGAGCCTTGTCAACGAACTCTTCCATCTTTAGCACTCCATTACCTGTACGTCTTGTTCTTCTTTACCATCATCTCGAACTGTTCCATCAGTTCCTTTATCGCCTTGAAAAGGTTCCAGTCCCAGCTCCTGGAAAAGAAAGTCTTGGATTCCGTGACCATCTTTCCCCTTACTGAATATTTTGTTTCCTTTCCTGTCTGGCTGTACTCCTCTATGTGTATGTTGATCAGCATCGGTCTCATGCGTTTGAACTTTGCAATAGATCCTGCGGATTTCTCTATTATTGAATATATCTTGTCATAGACCTCCGGGTCCTCGAACTTCGCCCCCGAAAGGTTGACTAGGACGGTCTTTCCTGAGGAACCCTTGACTATCTCCCCAAGGATATCGCTTTGGCTGATAACCCCCTCAGGTATCATGTCCTCATTTACAACTGTGCATATCCTCGCCTCCGACTCTATCATCTCCTTCATGCAGGCAGATATGCTCTGTTTTCCGTCTATCGTAAGGGGAGATGCCATGATATCTTTCACAGTGGGCCTAGACTTGTTTCTGTAGTATTCCCCCTGTCTCATCTTTCCCCTCTCCCTCCAGAGCTCCTTACTGATGTCATTTATGTTCACCAGCCCGGATATCTTCCCTTCCTTGTTCACGACCGGAATGCTAGTCTCGTCTATGCTTCTCATCTTCCTGAGTGCTTCAACCAGGTCGTCGTTCTCTGTGACCGTTATCGGCTCCCCAGACATTATTTCGGCAGCCGTAAGGTTAGCCACCTCCGGTATAGAGTTCACGGAATGAACTATGTCTGTTGATGTAACTATCCCCTTCAACTTGTTCTTCTCAAGCACCGGAAGGGCCCTCAGCCCGCTATCGATCATGAGCCTTGCTGCATCCGCAATTGACGCATCTGAGCTTATTGAAGGTGTCCTCTCCATGATGGTCTTGATCTTTGTAGTAACAGGTATTGACTCCCTTTTGAACAGGAGGTTGTAGTCGAGCATTCCAATGTACCCTCCCTTTTCGTCGACGATGGGGATATGATGCATCTTGTTGTCGCTCATCTTAGCAATTGCCGTAGAGATAAAATCGTCAGCAGTCAACGTGATCACCTTTGTTGTCATTATTTCTCCTACGGTCACCATGATTACAAATCGATAGCTTGGTTATGAATTTTGTTTCACTTTCGGGGCCAGCACTTCAGGGATGATGTCGGCGATTTCAGATGTCATGTAGCTGTCCCCCATCCTGTTGAATGCATTGAGCCCTGCCTGGCCTATGATGTACGATGCGAGGAACGCTGAATGCAGAGGATCCACCTTTCTTGACAGGAGCCCTCCAACAGCGCCCGTGACCAGGTCCCCTGTTCCTCCCCTTGTCATGCTCTGGTGATGATAGGACCTGTTCCTCTTCAGGGTCTGGCCGTCCGTCACAATGTCTATATCACCCTTCAAGAGCAAGACTGCGTTGATCCTCCTTGCAACCATCTTCGCATTCTCTTCAGTAGGCTCCAATCCGAACGTAGACCTGAACTCGCCCCTATGGGGGGTGAGAACAGCTATCCCCCCGAAATCGTCCACCGACTTTGCTGCCTCGAGCGCATCTGCATCTATGACAATCTTCTTCCCTATAGACAGGGTGAAATCTATGATCCTGAATGCCTCTTCCAGAGCGTTTTCGCTCCTGGAAATCCCGGGCCCTATGGCCAAGGAATCGGCTCTCTCCCTGAGAATTTTCATGAGATCGTAGTTGAACTCTATGTTTGTTATCCCAGATTTCCTGAGGATCACCCCATGGCATTTTGATGCTATGAATCCGTGGATTGATGACGGGGCGAACAGGTCGACAAGATCCGGGCCCATCCTCAATGCGGATTCTGCCATGTACAGAGGTGCGCCGAAGTAATCACTGCTCCCCCCTACAAGCACGCATATCCCGTTCTCTCCCTTGTGGGAATCCCTTGACGACCTGGGAAATGCTAGCAGGTCCCCGGGGCCTATCATCTCTACGACCTCCTTCGGGAAACCAACGTCAGCGACTACAATTCTTCCGCTGTTGGACTTATTCATCCCATCCTTCTTGAACTGCATCGTGACTGTGTATTGTGGGATGACTTGATGGCCGGACGGGAAGCCGGATGGGACGTCAACTGAAACAACGGTTGCGCCATATCCGTTCGTAAAATCGATGGCTGAGTCATACGGCCCCCTGGGCGGTCCAGAAATGCCAACCCCGAGGAGAGAATCGACGATAACATCATACTTCCCACTCTTGAGGGAAGTGACTATCCTCCCCCCGCTTTTCCTGTATTCGTCATATTTCTTCCTGCAGAGCTCGCTGGCAGGCTCTGCAACCGGAAAGCATTCGACGTAAAATCCCTCTTTCCGAAGAATTGATGCAGCTGTATATCCGTCCCCTCCATTATTTCCGCTTCCGCACATAAAAAGTACTTTCCCGGGCTTGAGAGATTCAACAAGTTTGGCGACTGCCATTCCGGCATTGTCCATCAGGCTCTCCATTCTCACTCCGGACGCTTCTGCGTTCGCATCAAGTATCCTGGAGTCCAGAACAGTTTGCACGTATTGAGTATCATCAGCTGATATTTTTACTGTGTGCTCACCGTGGCCATATTTTGATACAACTTAAGAATCGGTTACAGGAAATTGGAGATGAAGAGGAAGTAACTTCAGCTCATTTCAGCAGCCTGTCCTTAAAAAAGAGTTTATATTGCCATTGCATATTAGAAACAGTGATGATAAGAGGGTCAGCTGAGCTAAGGCTGTGATGACCCCTATGAGTGCTGAATGGTGATAATAAATGAAGAGTATAGATGAACTGGCAGAGACTGCGAAGCAGCTTAAGCAGAAGGGTATGAACGACAAGGACATTGCAACAGAGATGCACCTTTCACTTAACACCATAATCTGGCTGCTCAGCGGCGAATCAAAGATCGAGAAGGCGCCGGGGGACGTAAAGATTGGCTGGAGGAGTATCGGGGTCTATTCAAATCGTATCTACAACATTGCTGAGATCATGGCTGACATAATAGAGGAGGAAACGCAGAGGCTGGAGAAGGACATAGATACAGTGGTGGGAATAACTATCAACGGCATCCCTTATGCAACATTCATATCTGACATCCTTGGCACCGAACTTGGCATATACAGGTCGATAACAACGAAGGGGGAAGGCACATTCTCAAGCAACTACGCGAACATATCTGGCAAGAACGTTGTGATAGTGGATGACGTGGTAAGCACAGGCGAGACGATATCAAAGGCGGTAAGCGCTGTCAGGAAGGAGAAGGGGAACCCGATACTTGTGGTAGTCCTTACGAACAAGACTACGAAGGATGAGATAGACGGGGTGCCAATGAGAGCTCTCATAAGAGCAAGGCTCCTGAAGTGATGGGCCGGGATAGACGTGGAATATTCAGACCTGACCTGAAATCAGGAATTCTGAAATGGCTGTTGTTATAGTAAGAAATGAGGTGATAGCATAACTTCAATAGATAACGCGAAACTGGAAAGCATCAATGTGCTGAGGAAGTCAGGTATAGAGCCGTATCCCTATGCCTACAACGTCTCCCATCACGCAAAGGATATCAAGGAAGGTTTTTCAGCGCTTGAAGGGAAGGAGGTTAGCATTGCTGGAAGGGCAATGCAGATGAGACAGATGGGCGGTATAACATTTATCGACATCCAGGACAGGAGCGGAAGGATACAGGCCCTGATAAGGAACAATGAGCTAGACGATAAGTCACTTCTCGTCCTGACCAACTCGTCCATTGGCGACACCCTGGGGATCAGGGGAATAGTAATGAAGAGCAAGAGAGGGGAGATCAGCGTTGGCGCAAAGGAGATCACTATGCTCTCCAAGACGCTCAGGACCCTGCCAAACAAGTGGCAGGGGCTCAAGGACACAGAAACTAGGTACAGGTCCAGGCATCTAGACCTGATAATGAACCAGGAGGTCCTTAGGACATTCGAGACAAGGGCTAAGTTCTTGAGTCACGTCAGGAACGCACTTGATTCAAGGGGGGCGATCGAGGTTGAAACGCCTATACTCCAGGATCTCTATGGCGGGGCGAACGCAAAGCCTTTCACTACGACCTACCACACACTTGGGGACAAGATAATGTACCTGAGGATTTCAGACGAGCTGTATCTCAAGAGGCTAATCATAGGCGGAGCCGAGAGGGTTTATGAAGTTTCAAAGGACTTCAGGAACGAGGATGCGGACACCACTCACAACCCCGAATTCACCCAGATAGAATACTACGAAGCGTACAGCGACTACGAGGCCTTCATGAAGATGATGGAAGAAATGCTGAGCTCCTTTGCACTCAAAACTTTCGGGAGCTTGAAGGTGGAATACAGAGGGGATACTATAGATTTCACCCCTCCGTTCAGGAGGATGTACTGGGTAGACGAACTGAAGGGAATGACTGGAATAGACATCTCATCCATGACGGATGAGGATGCAGTTGCAATAAACGACTCCGAAAAGCTGGGCCTGAAGCGTCCCGACAGGTACCACGTTGCCGACTCCCTCTTTGACAAGTACCTGAAGGAGAAGACTGTTCAGCCCACGTTCGTGCTGGACTTTCCAACATATATGTGCCCCCTTACAAAGGTCAAGAGGGGGAACCAGAAGCTTGCAGAAAGATTCGAGCTTTATGTCGGAAGGATGGAAGTTGCAAATTCATATTCGGAGCTGACTGATCCGATTTACCAGAGGAAGATGTTCGAGGAACAGGAGAAGGAGAGGAAGAAGGGAGACGAGGAGGCTCCACCATTCGACGAGGACTTCATAGATGCAATTGAGTATGGGATGCCTCCTACTGCAGGCATAGGGATATCAATCGATCGACCAACGATGATATTCACAAATCAAGTTTCGATAAAGGAGGTCATACTCTTTCCTCCAATGAAGAAGCTCCCTCCTGAAGATGAATCTGGGAATCGATAGGCAGGGATACTTCCAGGTTCACTGGACCTTTTCAAGTATCCTTACTCCCATGATCTTTTCTATCTTCCTGGCAGTCTGCCTGTCTGGTTTTATTTCCTCCCTCTCAATCTTTGCGATGAGGTTCTTCTTTTCCTGAAGCTTGTTTGCAAGCTCTTCCTGGGACAGTCCCATTTCCTCCCTTCTCTTCTTAACTGCCTTCCCGAAGTCTATAATTAACTCATCAGAGTCCTCCACATTCGAAGAAGATTTTCTTCTTGGAAGTGGCGGCGGTGGCACTCTGATGAAGTTGTTGCTTTGAATTGTGTGTTGGACGGGCTCCCTCTGTACAGCCGCAGGCCTCTTATTGATCTCCTTCCCGTACTTGGCGCAGTCGTGGCAGACCTTCATTGTCACCCCGTCTATTATAACTTCATGATATCGGTCCATGACCCTTCCACACAGCTCGCAGTTCATGATCGTATAAGCGACAATTAGTAGATAATATTAATGGCATCGCAGGGGTCAGGGACGAGCATTTTTTCAGGTAAATAGGGTCTTAAAAAAAGGAGCGAGAATGCCTCTTTTGGAAAGGAATGGAGGAAGGGGCTGAGGAAAAGGGATATTAACCGAGTGAAAATGAGGTCGCTAGGGGCTGTGGGGTAGCTTGGTATCCTACGGGCTTTGGGAGCCTGAGACCCCGGTCCAAATCCGGGCAGCCCCACTTGGTTTTGGTTCGGATTTGTTTTTCATTCTACCTAAATTCTTTTCTTCATCGCCCCGAAAAATTCCATCAAAACTTAGAATATAACGAGGAATTTTCTTCCCGACGTTCAAGAATAGTTTTGGGTTGTTTATAACTGCATGGCAAAATTAGCTACCAGGAGTAATTATACGCTGCGGCCGTGTGGCCCTGTCCAAGGGATGAGGTTGCACTTTCATTTTCTTCTTTTCCTGCAATGCAATTGCTTCTTATTTTGCCCATAGTAGACACTTCTCACTCGCAGCCCATTAAAAATAAGGGAGAATAGAAGAATATAGTGTTGTCATTTTTACTTCAAAATGGAAGGTCAAATTTTTTCGGCCATTTTCTTCTTCTCTCCATTTTTGAAAACTAGACGCTCGATGGCCGTTGCAAAAAAGAAGAAGAGCAATGATAGTAGAAGGGAAAGCCATGCGTCGTTGAACTGAGTCAGAAGTGATGGTTTCAGGTAGTAAATCATGGCGAACCATGAGACCCACATTACGCTAATGAAAATCAGGGTAATTGCGACCGGTGTTTTGATCATCTTTTTTCTGCGTCCAGAATAGAGATAAAGGGTCCCCCAGAAGGCCGTCACCATTGCGATGGGAATCAAAGAAACCGAAATATATTCAAGCGATAATGTGGGAGACATTTTTATTCACCTCACGAGAACCAGACCCAATTGTTTTGTCCGTACGAACTAATAAAGTCCTGTATTCCTGCAGAAAAGTAGCCACTTATTGCAACACCTGTAAATCCAGAAGTAAGAACGTAGGGCACGTTTGGCCACAAAGTTTCAATACTTCCCGGGGTTGCTAAATGACCGTAGAACCCAATAGATGAGGCAAGGCTTATCACGGTTGTCCACGGATATATATATTCGTTGTCTAGGTACAGCCAGATGTATTTTTGTCCTTGCAATATAGGAGGTGCGTTAGGATTAGGACCATTTGCATATGTTGACTCATAGACTGTCGTTAAGGCGTTTCCAACAGTAACCGTAAGCCCCAGCATTATAGCAGCGACGACAGCTCCGATTATGGCTGCAGCTAAATCGCTGACTCCTAAAGTTGGAATGCTTATCCCTAAGAGAAATCCTATTAAGATGCCAATTCCTCCGGTTCCCCAGTTCCAAGAATTCTCAAAATTGTTATAGAAAGTCTGAGCATCACTGCCTGTATAAATTACGTTATAGTAATCGTCTTCCCCATATGTTACCCATAATCCAAGTATGTCTACCTTCAGGTAAGTAACTGTACAGAAAACGTATGGGTCGATTACCAATGAACCGTTTGCGCTGTAGACTGTGATTTTTAGGATATTCCAATTGGACCCATTGACGCTGTCAGAGTACCTTGAATAGTTGTATGTGTAATTGTCCCCACAAGCAACTACGCTCTTAGTTGTCGACGAGATCAGATTTCCCAGATCATTTCTTCCGTTCATGAAATTCATTATTATTTCGCTCGTCTTTTGGACAGAATTGTTCCTTTCGATCGCAGTTATGTTAATCATAATGGGCCCTGCAGCTGGAGTGACATTTAAGAATGAAGCGAATAATTGTTTTACGCTAGCATTGGTCAGGTACGAAGTGTTGATATTATTTGCTTGCGTCCATGATTCAAACATTACGTTGAGCTCATTGTTGTAGTAGTACAAAGAGTGCTGTTGCGGATCATTTTGACCAGCCATAGGTGTGACAGCAGTTGCCCCAGAAAATATTGTCAGTACCATTATCACTGCAGCGAGAATCGAAAATACAGCTAAAATCTTTTTCATATGACATAGCCTCAATCATATCTTATTGTTCTACTTTATAAGAGTAGTGCCCTTGTTAGAAAAGTCAATCAAAATGATGCTTGATTTTGCCCAAGAAACTGCGAAAAATCCGTTTCCAAATATAGGCTGGCCTAATAGTTCGAGAAGAAAACCATAGAATCACTCTCGCGAAAAAGGAATGAAGTGGTAAGGCTTTACTTTACTGCTTTGGAAGGAAATTTTCAAAATTTAAAACATCACTTTTCAAAAATGTTTTCTATCGTTCATATTTTAGCTCAATTTAACATTCTTGCCTAAGTAGATTGCTCGTTCTTTCTTGCTTTTGGAGGTGAGTTTGGCTTAAGCGGTTGATTTCATAGACCCACTTCAGAATGCAAATCTATGATTCTAACTGGGTCATTGCTCTAAAATATTGGCAAGTGGGATTATTTTTGGAGGTGGTTGAATGGTCTTCTCTATAATGGCCCTTTCTGGAATCCTGATTTGGACTCTTATGCAAATTATAAAACCACAGGATGAAAGTTCTCTGGGAAACTGACAAACCTATCGTGAAAGAAGTCAATCTTTAATAATCTAATACATTGGTTGACTGTGCAGGGAGATTCATTCATCCAGACATGTCCTCGCTGCGGAAAGTCAGGTAGAACTACAAAAAAATGGGTCAAGAACCAGTCAGGAAAACGATACAATTACGTCGTATTTCACCACGGAACAATAGCTCATTGGGTAAATCAAGATCTTCCCCGCGTTGGAGAGGTTTACAAGAACGAAGTCCAGCAGCAGATTCTTCGTTTGTTAAATTCGATTGTCTTCAGGCCGGCAGTGTTTACAGTGAATGACCTGGCAGCAGCATTGGACCAAACAGGCCTTCATTTGACTCGAGATCAAGTCAGGAAATCTGTTTCAAAACTTGCTAGCAGGAACATACTAATACTTATCAAGAATGGGAAAAGAGTTTCCTACATTAACGGAACCCACCTAGATAGACTCTATTATATTGTCAAAGGGATCGATATATCTTTACAGGATACAAATGGGGATTGCTCTTTTGAGAGACACGAGTTCAAACTTGAAATTCTGAACGACAACGAATTCCCTTTGCAATATATTCAGTTCAAGGCTGTTGGAGATGTCCCCAGAGACAAGGAACAAGTATCGTTTAGAGCTTACGATATATCGAACAGAGAGAATGCAAATATTTACTATCTGGAAGACGAACCGCTAAGAAAGAGGATGATAATAAAATTTGTAACGCCCATTTTACGTAACCAGAGCAGAAGACTAATTTTGCAATATTCGTGGCCGATAACATCATTTTTCCACTCTTTTACAGCTCCCACTCTATTGAAATCACTGAAGTTTACATTAATCTCTAAGAACAGCTTAAAACTAGAAGTTTTAAGAACACGCTCCGAAAGAACTGAAGTGGAGGACGAGTCGGAACAAGTATCTATAAAAACTTTGAAGAATGGGGCGCTCATTCACAGGTTTGAAACTAAGAATATGCCCCCTTTTGTAATGTTTATTTTTAAGTGGAAAAGAGAAGGATATGAAGCATCACTAGAAGCGAATGTAAGTGAGCCAGAGGAAGGATAGTGAATGGGAAAAAGTAAGCAATTTTCTAGGTGCAAGATTTGTGGGAAAGAGGCGAGCGTAGTGAAGTGGTGGACAAAGGCAAAGAGCGGTAAAATTTATTATTATTTTAGGTATCAACACTCTTCTGGTAGTTTTCATTTCTTGTCGACAGACTCTACTTACTCCAGCTCCCCTATCCTCAAGAATAAAGCAATGGACTTATATCTCATGTTGGAAGACTTCATTGCAGGAAAAATGGATAAGACCAAATTCACATACACCACTTTCATCAAGGAACTTGCAAAAACTTACAAAATGAGCATCAGTAACGGGGAGTTTAACAGGGCACTGAAGAAAGCAATCTCAAAAGGTCTAGTGCGGAAAGAGGGTCAAGGGGGAAAAATATTGTATGCCAAGATACCGTCTGCAGAGTTGACATCAGGAATAAATTTTGAGAGAATGGTCATCGGATACGGTTTCGAAAGCAAGAGGGTTAATGTGACTGTCTTTTTACAGGTAATCAACAATACAGATACGCTCCTAAAAAAGCTATCTTACTATATCCCTGTAGGACTGTTAACTTCCTTGAATGACCTGAACATCAGAGGTCACGACGAGTTGGGTCAGCTTCCGAGCTCTGGATTTAAGACCCTTATTTCTACAAACACACATACTATAATTTCCATTGCGCTGAATAGGATGCTAAGAAAGAATGAACGGGAATATGTATTTTTGTCTTATCAAATTCCTAAAGTAGACGAATTTATTTCATTCGTAACCTCTGTTAAAATTGATTTCATGAGAATAACCGCTACAAGCACTGAGCAACAAAATTTTGTAGTTGAAAGAGTTCTTTCGGATGGCGCAAGAAAAACAACTTTACAGTTTCGAAAGAAGTGTCTTTCGAGCTTTGGTGATAACTGCATGGCTGTAGAACTAGATGTAATAACCATAGGAGAGAACATTTCGATCAAGATGGAACCAATCTAAGTATTGGGAAAAATCCCATATAAATGAACTTCCCAGAATGGATTTCCCGACTCTACGATTGTGAGGACTTGACGACGAGATTAGAGGATATCAACACATCAAAACGAGAAAGTTCGTTGATAATCTCCTTAAACGCAAGAGGGAGAGGTTGTTTCGATTTGTGATAGACCGGAAGTTTAACCGACGAGCAACAGGGCTGGGAGGGGACTCAGGCCAGCGGTCATATACAGGAATACCCTCTTGAGGTTCATGCAAAGATCCCTCTCGAAAGATCCTGTCAAAAAAGGCTCAATCCGGGCAGTCCCACTTAGTTCTGATTTGGATTCGATTTTAAATATAACTGAACTGATTTTGGAACAGGGTATCAAGATTCATGAGATAATTCTGCAGTGCTGAACAGTAAGAAGGTATATCTGTCCTTCATTTTACTCCGAATCCGTGATGTATGATTTCTGGTCTAGACCATCAATCATTTCTGAAGCTGTATTGCAAGAAAACCAAAAAGCTCTGCTCTGTACGCTCAGCAAAAGATTTCTCAGGGCTGAATGCTTCCATTAGATCGCCCCAAAAAGTCTAAACTTCGCAACACATAACTCTCAATATGGCAAGAACAATAAACGTAACAGATATACCAAAAGCAGGGCCTTATTCACACGCAGTGCTGACAGGAAACTTACTGTTTCTGTCTGGGCAGGTTGGGACTGTGCCAAACAAATCGACCGACTTGGAGGAACAGTTCATAAATGCCATGACTAAGGTGAAGAAGATTCTGGAAGAGGGCGGGTTCGGCATAGCGCAGGTTGTCAAAACAACGGTCTATCTGGCAAAGAAGGAAGATTTCCAGAAGATGAATGAACTCTATTTTAGGTATTTCAAGGAAAATCACCCTGCAAGGACGACTGTTGTCGCGGGTTTCCCCAATGGGGAAACGTTGGTGGAGATAGACGTGATAGCCTCCAAGTGAATGCTTCAAAGAAATTCAAAGCTAAATGAGAAATCAACATGGATCTGTTCCCCAAGCAATCGATTTAGTGTCGAATTCCATTACCATTCATGGCAGGGATGACAAAGGACATCGAGGAGGTCTTTAAGGTCGCGGACCGGATGGACGCAGTGGCCTTTTCAGAGCTATTGACAGCGGACGTGACTTTCAGGTTTGCCAATAGTGATCTATGGAAGGGAAGGGAAGCAGTAGTGGACGGATTGAATTACCTTTTCTCAAAGATAAGCGGGCTGAAACATGACCTGAAGGGAATTTACGTGAAGGGGAATGGTTATGCAGTCGAGGCGGTCGCAAATTATAGGATGAAAGATGGTAACCTGATATCACTTCCGGTAGTAAGCGTTCTGAAGTACAGAGGGAACCTGATAGAAGACTACAGAATTTACATCGACATATCGCCGGTGATGAACTATGGGGTCAAGTAATTCTGATCTGGCAGTTAGTTAAATCTTTTAGATTCATAATCATAGCCTTTAGTGAGCACATCAGTCACTCTTACAGTGGGCATAGTTCTTGCCTTCATAATAGTAATCCTGATCATCAGTTTCCTGTTTGAACGAAGGATTTCAAGGATGGCCGTCCGGCTGGAACAGGAGAAGGTGGCAGGGCAGAGGAGCGCTCAGGAAGTGGCCCAGAAACTGTTCAACCAGTGGACTGAGACTAGCGTGAACGCAATCAGGGCTCAGATTACCGAGACCCTGAAGAAGGATTATCAGGTCCAGCTGGAGTCTTGGAAGAAACAGGAAGAGAAGAGGATCAGGGACGACGCGATACAGAAATCCATTAACACCCTTTTAGGAAAGATAGGTGAGGAATTTTCTCCTGTCCTTCTGGCAAGCAGGTTCGGGGTGAACCTGAAGGATTTCAGGCATCTTGGAACACCTGTTGATTTTGTTGCCTTCAGGGGGCTCAGCGATGATGTTGAAGATGTTGAGGTGTTGTTCCTGGAAATCAAGAGCGGGAAATCGTCCGGGCTTGTTTCGAGGGAGAGAAGGATAAGGGATGCGGTTTCAGCGAAGAGAGTGAGATATGAGGTAGTAAACATCGGTGAGATCATAGGGGGCCTCAAGGAAGGACTTACAGGCTCAGATGACCGGGAGACCCATGCCTGACGGTTTCCCTCATCGGCAACGGGGGAGGGTCAGTCGACCTGCCTGTAACCAGAGGTAGCATCGCTGTAGTATGTCAGGCTCCACGTTCCAGGGGAATCTATGGAAAATGGGAGCATGTAGCTGCTGTTAAGAGGTATCATGTCAAGTATAGACGATCCGTAGGATAAGTCAAACATCGTCCCATTGAATCGATATTCGTTGAGCTGCGTTCCATTCATGGAAGATGTTTCAAGCTGGGTGTAAGTTGCATAGAATTCTGGTCCGTTGTAGTATATACTGGTGTTCCAGAACCTGTACTGATTGTTCACGCTGTAGTCTATTATCTGGAAGAAGATCCTCTGGTCCTGGGGTAGGTACTGAATCGTGAGGCCAAGTAGGGTGTTGTTCGGGGTGTTGAATCCAGGCATATAGTCAGGGTTAGGGTGATTGTTGTAGTAGATTGCTATAGCATTCTTCCCTGGCACATACCACGGTGCAATCCTTCCGTTGGGGTCGAGATCGACGCCAAGCTGGAAGAAGCCTTCTGCTGTCTGGGTCTCGGCTGCAGTCAAATTGAGCGCGTTAATCTGGAAGCTGAGCGTTGAATACCTTGCCACTGACCAGTTGTAGAGCAGGAAATTAGCGTGGAGAATCGTGAAGGGCTGAAGCAGGCTAACAAGTGCCCCTGATCCCTGCCCGTAGCCTTCCATGTTGTTGTACCCAGGGATGAAGAGGGCCAGCCTGTAGCTTGTGAAAATGATGTTAGTGAAGTAGACCATTCCAAGCGACGCAGAAATTTCTATCCCCGAGTATGAGTACCCGGAAGGGTCGCTAACATTTGCGAACAGCGTAGTCGTATTATCGACGAATACCTGCAGCCTCCATCCCGTTACGTTCCCACTGGAGTAATTGAAGAGGTTTCCTGTGACAACAGTCCAACCCTGGTGCGAGTAGCTTGGCGGTATGTCGGCAGATATTGCGGGAGTCCCGTCCGGCACGCTTACTGAAAATGTGGTGTTATTCTCAGACATCGTTGCTATTTTGGATCCAGTTGCGTTAGTGATTGAAAATGAACCGTTGCCGTTGCTTGAGTTTATCGCAAACTGGAACGAAACAAGCTTGTCTCCCGTAACAACGTTCCTGCTGGAGAAGAGGGTAGTCCCGTTTTGAATCGCAAGTGACGGTTCCTCGTAATAGTTCGGGGTGCCAGATACAGGAGGGGGAGGAGTTCCATCAACAAGGGACCATCCATAGTCCTCATAACTGCTGGTGACATTGAATATCGATAGGAACTCGAAACTCCCGTTTAGTGGGTTCAAGGGTAGAACGTTCTGCTGAACTGCCCCGGGAGTGGAAAGTTCCTTCACCATTATCCCTGCAAAAGCTCCTGAAGAAAGTAAGACTATTATCATTATGATAACAACTTTAACTTTCTTAAGTAGCACGTTTATGATTAAAAGATACCCAAAATAAATGTTTCGCTAAAATTATTTTAGTCAAAGGGCAACTCACTTAAAAATCAATGTATGAAATGTCACTGCACAACAACTTCTATCTCCTTCTTCTCGTCCTTCTGGACCCTTATATCCCCACGGTAACCACAGTTGTTGCAGATGAAAGGCACTTTTATGAAGCATTTGTATGTAATTGCTGCTGGCTCCATGACTGTGAAATCCTTGGATCCGCACTTTGGACAGGAGACCAGCAGTGTTTGCATAATAAAAAAGAAAAAAATAGTTTATGCGGTCGCTTTGGCAAAGTCAACTAGATGTCCGCCTATTGCAGTCGTGCCGATGATGAATGCCAGTATTGCGACGCCAAGGAATGCTATTGCAACCAGTATTGCAAGCACCTGAACTGCCTTCTTGTTTGGTAATACGACCAGGGGTGCAGTCAGCATTCCGCCGATTCCAGCTCCAAGGTATAGGAGGAGTATGTAAAGGGGCGATGACATTCCGAGCCTGTATCCATCAATTGCGTAAACGACGCCCAGTATTCCGCCGAAGAACGTGAATATTCCAGCGAAAGCAAGTGAAACCTTCCTGCTCATCATTATTCCGACAAGTATTGACGCAACTCCGAGTATTACCAGCGGATCTCCGAAAAGCTCACCATCTGCGACTGTAAATGGGGTAGGTACTATGACGCTATACAGTACTCCGTACAGTAGTGCGTACAACCCCGTAGCAATCAGCAAATAGGAGAAGCCCATGTTTATTTCCGGTTTGTTCCTTCCAAATAGGAACCTATAGATCGCATAAGATCCAAAAGAGGCAAACATTATTCCTACAACGAATAGGTTCGCCGCAAGCGGGTCTGTAAACAGCCATGCCATATTTTAGGTCACCAAAACAAGATTACTTGACAGTATTTCACCTATCACGCATCAGCAAACACAAACCTGCACAAGAGAACACATTTATACTCACCATTATTCACAAAGCAGGATGGCAAGACTGAACGTTTCCCTCACGAATGAGATGGCAAAGAAGATACAGGACTCTGCCGATTCCGATGGCAAGACAATAAGTTCCCTTATAACGGAATCGGTCGATCTTTACCTTCACCTTAAGGAGATGGGTCTGTCGAGAAGCAGCCTGATGAGGCTGCTAAGCTACTTCGAGGTGGTCAAGTCAATAAATGCAGTTCCCATCCCGAACTTGCTGTTAGATTCAACACTCAATATAGCTCTCGAGGGCTCAAAGGAAAAGATAATTGAGACTTGGTGCGAAAGCGCAAAGATGACTGGAGAATTTATAAAGGGAATAGAGCCCGATATAAGGAAGCTTCCAGAGGAGATAAGGGAGTTCGCCACCTTCACACCGGTCGGCAAGATGGAGCTCAAGAGTGAAGGGGAGAATGTCGAATTCCTCCTGATGGGTACCGGATACAGCCTGGGAGCGGCAAAGGTCACAGCAGAAGCAATGAAGTGCTTCCTGAGCGTCTTCGGTGTAAAGGATATGCACGAAACGATATCGGAAGGATTTGCAAAGGTGACAGGGAAGATCAAACAGCTACCCTGATATGACGAACATCTGAAGGAATGACGGAAGTAAAGAAGCAGCCATCAGAAAGACTCGCCTTCGACGAGGAGGGGTTCAGGATGAGTACCCCAAATGAGATAGCGGAATACAAGGCGAAGAGGCTGAAGGCAGACAGCATTGCAGATCTTGGCTCTGGAATAGGCGTGCAAGCCCTCAATTTTGCGAAGGCATCCGGAAGGGTCGTTGCGGTGGAGAACAACCGCAGGAGACTGGAAGAATGCCGCAGAAATGCAGAAACAATGGGAATCACGAACATGGAGTTCATCGAAGGTGATGCAACGGATGCTGCGGTCGCCGAAAAGCTGGGAGATGTGGAAGTGATACATTCAGATCCTTCAAGAATGAAGAGAGGGACGGGATGGATTTTTGATGACCTTTCACCCAATCCTCTTGCAATATCAAGGATCTACAGGCAGGAGAACAAGTCGTTCGATGTGCCAGCGTTCATGCAGCCCTCCCTCCTGCCGGAAGGATGGGAGCTGGAATACATATCTCTCCAAGGTGAGCTGAAGCGTCTCAGCGTATATACTGGAGGGCTCAGGAAGTTCGAGAAGAGCGCACTCTCCCTTCCAAGCGGGAACAGGGTGCTGTACAACAGCGATATTCAAAGGAAGGTGGAGCAAGCACAACGACCCGGGAAATGGTTGTATGACCTCGACGGGTCCATACTCCATTCAGGATTGCTTCCGGAATTCCTGGACAAGAACGGAGGCCTGGAACTTCTCTATCAGGACAGGCAGAAAACAATCCTTACAGGCGAAAAGTTCGTCACTGATCCCTTTATCGTGAGGTCCTATTCGGTCGTGGATTCATCACAAAGCATGGATGGGGTTAAGAAGAAGCTGATCGAAAGGAGGGCTTCCAAGGTGGTTCTGAGGTATTCCCTCGACCCTTCAAGATATTATGAAGAAAGGAGGAACATCGAAAGGGGGTTGGAAGGTTCTGCAACCGTATACATCTTCAGGTTCAAGGACAGATACTACCTTGCAGATAAGGTGGAAACGCAAGGATGACAGGAGAGGCTGATGACTAAGTTATATTATGGACCAGCAATTCTCTATCATGGATACCGACTTCGACTTCATCATTGTAGGTGCAGGAAGTACGGGAACGAGCATTTCATACTACCTGAGGAGATTCGGCAGCAGGGTCTTGCTTCTTGACTCCAGGGGAATCGCCGGGGGAAATACTGGAAAATCGAGCGCGCTGATACGTACGCACTACAGCAACGAGCTTATTGCTGCGATGGGGAAGTACTCGTACGACATAATATCAAGGTTCAACTCGATAGGCTTTTCTGGCCTCCATCAGCCCGGGATGTTTTTCCCGTTTGACGAGAAGTACAGGGAGACGGCAAAGGAGAATGTGGAGATGCTCAGGAGGCTGGGGATAGAGGAGGTGGAATCCACTCCGAAGGAGATAGAGAGGCATTTCCCCGGGGTCGCCCTAGAGGGTTTCGATTATGTTGTCCTCGAGCCACACGCGGGATACGCAGATCCAGTGGCAGTATCAAATTCATATGCAGAGGCCGCAAGGAAGGACGGAGTGGTCGTGAGAGTCGGCAAGGAGGTGGCAAGGGTCGACCCGAAGGAAGGGATGGTTTCAGTATCCATGAGGGACGGCTCTTCAGTGACAGGAAAGAAGGTCATCCTAGCAACGAACGTATGGACCAATAAACTGCTAGGAGACTCAGGACTTTCAAGAAGCAGGTTCCTCAGGATAACAGCATCACAGCATGCAGTTGTCTATCTAAAGAGGCCTCCCGCTTACCAAGGGGAAAAGCCAGTACTCTGGGATCCGCCGAACCTGGCCTATTACAAGATGGAGGGAACATCCCTCCTCGCACTTGGGAGCCTCGATCCGCAGATAGACAGCAGGGAGGTTGACCCGGAGGCCAACCTTCCGGAAGTGGCTGATTATGAGTACATAGAAGACTACGTGGGCAGGTTGATCAGCAGAATACCAGGGATGGGGGACGCAACTGTTGCCTCTTCAATCACCGGACTCTACGACATGACGCCAGACGGGCAGGCCATAATATCTCCACTGGATGATCTTGGGTTTGAGGGGGTGTATGTCTGTGCCGGACTGAGCGGGCACGGGTTCAAGCTATCCCCGGCATACGGACTCATCACTTCTGAGATGGTCACGGGAGTGGAACCGGAAAGGGCCACGTTCGACTGGAGGAACTTCAGTCCAGATCGTTTCAGCAGGGGTAAGATGATCACTTCAAAGTACACCAGCATAGGAACGATCTACTGAATGGATTTTTAAAATTCATGAAGAAATGCTGGTTCATCATCCTTTGACATAGCTGTACAGATACTTTGCGACAGCAAGGTCCTCGATCCCGACTCCGATGGATTTGAAGTAGGAACCCTCCCTTGGGGCACCCTTCCTCTTCTTCACATTTCCCATCACAAGGTCAGTGAACTGATTCACCTCCTCGATTTTGATGCATCCGCAAGAGAGCGCATCTATTATTTCTCCCGCGCTCCTGGTTGTCTCTTCAATAGAGTCGACTGCCACTACCGTCGACCCGCATATCGTGGACCTGTCGATCTCCCTCATCTGGGGGGTGTAGCTGCCTATCGAGTTTATGTAACAATCTGTTCCGATGAATTCTTCGCCTATGACCGGAGTGCTGGAAGTCGTTGCCGTGATCAGGATGTCCGCCTCCTTGAACTTGTGGTTCACCTCACTCTCTGCGAAGATGTCAGCATCTATCTTGCCCTTCAAGCCTGTGCTAAAGAACTTCAATTTCGAAGGGTCGGTATCTGCGACTACAACCTTCTCTATGGGCCTGATCTGGGAAACTGCCCTTATCTGCTCGTAAGCCTGGTATCCTGCACCTATACAGCCTAGCACCCTGGAATCCTTCCTGGAGAGTATATCTGCGGCAAGGGCAGAGGCTGCTGCAGTCCTTATCCTTGTCACCTTCTTCCCCGGAAAGATTGCGAGCACCTCAGACGTTTCTGTGGAAAAGAGGGAGATGAGGAAATCTATGCTCCTCCCGAAGAAATACTGCTTGACGGCTCCAATGCGTTCCTCGTCGTCTATGCCTCCCATTATGTCCAGGATTCCTCCCTTACCCTCAATCCTGGTCCTGTAAAGGTTCCTGGAGCGACCACTCGCAAGCTTGATGAACTGGAGCTTCAGCTCTCCAGAGATCACCCTGTAGTCCTGGTCATCCTGTATGTCCTGGTCTCCTATTAACAGCATTTCGCTTTATTTATTTCGCTCCTGCCGTGGACGTCTCAACATCTGCCCTGTACTCAGGGACATCCAGCTTCGTCTTCAGACCTGATAGCACGCCGAGAGGGAAGAACACTACCAGGGATACGGCCACGGTTACAGCAGTTGCGTCGTAGAACGAAAGTATGTTCAGCGCACCGTCACTTCCTATGTACGTCATCACGAGAAGGAAGGCAATGTAGAAGATGTACCAGAGGGAGTTGGGGAAATGCTTCAGGTCCCTCTTCCACGTACCCCTTCCCAGCGGAACCAGTATGCCGAATATTATGACTGCAGCAAGCAGGATTAGAACCGAGTAGTATACCGTGATCCAGCCGCTCCAGAAGACGATCAGTGCTGCAGACGCAAATCCCAGCACTGCCAGGATGGAACCTCCAGGTACCCTCCACTTTGTCTGCCCCTGTCTCCTTGTTACTACAAGTGCAACAGGGTTCACGGAGAATCCAAGGTAACCGGCAACCACTGCGTCCTCAATGAGGGTGTATATGTTTGGAAGTGGTGCAGCAAGAAAGGCGAGGAACGCTCCCACCAGGACCATTATCAGTATGGCCCAGTACGGTATTATGAACTTCTTGTGCAGGAATTTCGCGATCTGAGGCATTATCTGCGTCCTGCTCATTGCATACATGATCCTCGATCCTCCGCCCACGTAGATGTAGCCGACCACGAAAGGACCGATGACTCCTACGATCAATGTAAGGATGAAAAGGAAAGGTGCATTGTAGCTGTGTGACATAGTTATGAATGGGTTCCCAGATATCCCGCTAACCCCTGCCCAGTTACCAGGAGTGATGCCTAGCCTGCTCCAGTCTATGCCGCTGACAAATACGAAATCGAACAGCAGGTAAATCAGGAGTTGGCCTATCACAACTATCACTATTGCAAGGGGCAGTTTCTTGTAGTTCTTGGATTCCTCTGCATAGTCAGGAAGGACCCTAATGCCTCCGAATGCGAACATCGCCAGAGGTGTTGCTGCGAATATTCCCGCAGCCCCAAAAGGTGCAACTCCTCCGTATATCGTGAAGTTGACTGCATGGAATACCACTGCAGCGAGTCCGAATGCAACTGCAAGGTAAAACACGAGCTTTACAAGTCCCAGGGCAAGGGTGGACTTCCCGAAGACCCTAGTCCCGAAATAGTTGAACGGAAGCATTATGAGAAGAAGCAGCACCGCAAGCCCGGCACCAAGAAAAGTAGGGAACCCCTTGGCGGTAACAAGGCTAGGATAGAATATCGTCAGTCCGTATACTATGGCAAACGCCTCTATCGGCGCAATGAACAGGTACCAGATCAGGTCAGCGAAGGAGTTTATCAGGTTCGTGAACCAGCCGTGAGTGTAAAGGACGTACCTTGATGGACCGCCAGCCTCCGGGTACGTCGCAGACAGCTCTATGTAAGTGAATCCAATGAAAAGGTAAAAAATTCCACCCAGGAGCCAGGACAGCAGGCTACCCGGTCCCGCTATCGCAGTCATTCCAGCTGTTGAAAACAAGACGCCGGTCCCTATGGCCCCGACTATCCCCAAAATCACCAGGTCAAAAAATGAAAGCTCTCTTTTGAGATGCAGATTTTCTGACATAAATTAAATTGATTTGGTGGTATTTAAACATTTTTGGAAATCTCATCTCATTAAGTGGTCGAAATTTCCTCTGCCGGATGCATTCACGCCAGCACCATTGAACCTCCCCAAAGAGTAGGGGAGGGGGGATGTGAGAATGACATTCTTCAAAAGCTGGTCCTTGAAAAGATTAAATGATAAATGAGACTAACCAAACATGAAACCAAGGGAGCTACCGATCAAGGAGCTCATAGAGAAGCTCAAGGAAGAACATGCCTCACTTCCCGCAACTATAGATGATGCGGTGATAACCTACAAGACAGGGAACCTTAGCGGTGCATTTCCAGTTATCGCAGAAGTGAGGGAAACGCTTTCTCAGCACATAATTGACGAGGAAGGGGTAGTGCTGAAATTCCTGATAGATAAGATAGGGAAGGAGGCATCAGAGCCCTACATAAAGATCCTGCAGGACCATACAGGCATAATGAAGATGGTCGAGCAGTCTGTAGAATCGACATATACCGGTTGGACGGAGACAGAAAACGACCTGAACGCCCTGAAGGAAACTCTGGCAAAACATCACAAGCAGGAGGAAGAGGAGCTGTTCCCGAAGGTGCTCTCACTCCTCTGAATGAGCAAGGGGTGTCATCATTCTTTACGTCACGGTGCAGTAGCATCCAAGCAGCGTCAGGCTATGCAGGCATTTGACTCAGCCCTTGAGGTTGCCATAGGCACATTTTTATATGCCTTTACCATTTTGAAAGGCGCCTTGAGGTGAAATAATTGCCTAACGGACTAATGGGTGGAAAACAGGTTAGAATCAACAGAGACAAGTTAAGATGGTCGGATAGGGACTACAAGAGAAGGGTACTCAGATTAAAGGTAAAGAGCGATCCGCTGGAGGGTGCCCCACAGGCCAGAGGAATCGTGATAGAGAAGGTAGGGATAGAGGCAAAGCAGCCGAATTCCGCAATAAGGAAATGCGTCAAGATACAGTTGATAAAGAACGGAAGGCAGCTTACCGCATTCGCTCCTGGAGATGGAGCGATCAACTTCATAGACGAGCACGACGAGGTGGTAGTGGAAGGGATTGGCGGTAGGATGGGAAGGTCCAAGGGGGACATCCCGGGTGTAAGGTACAAGGTGATAAAGGTAAACAACGTTTCCCTGAAGGAGCTTGTAAAGGGGAGAAAGGAGAAACCAGTCAGGTGATATGTATGGCAGGTATTCTCGTTTTTGAAAAATGGGAGACAGAAGGCATATCTGTAGTGGACCCAGGTCTCACGAAGTACATCTCCCTCAAACCTACTGCAACGCTCCACAGCGGCGGAAAACACGCGAACAAGTTCATGGGTAAGGCCCAGATGAACGTGGTGGAGAGGCTCATAAACAACCTCATGAGGACAATTAGGTGGACTGGGAAGAAACAGAGCGCCTACAGGACGGTCAAGCTCGCCTTCGAGATAATAGAGAAGAAGACGAAGGAGAACCCGGTCCAGGTTTTCGTCAACGCTATCCAGAACGCTGGTCCTTGAAAAGATTAAATG